>JBATDG010000102.1:0-3948 GCA_049663345.1 Bacteroidota bacterium | reverse complement strand
GTGGGTGAGTGGCTGAAACCAACGGTTTGCTAAACCGTCGTACGGGTTAAACTGTACCGAGAGTTCGAATCTCTCCCTCTCCGCTCAAGACCGAACCAGGCTAGGTGTAGTATCGCCTAGCCTGTTTTTATTGGCTCCGGTGAACCGGCAACACCACGCAGCGTGCTCTGATGCCACCAGTTTGGGACACTTTTGGGACACTATTTCTCGACGTGGAGCCTATCTCATCGGCATGGTAGATCTGTACAGACCCTCTGTCGTACCGAGGAGGAGATGCCCCTGAGAATCCAGGAGCGCGGTGTTGACTCGTCCGTAGTCGCCAAGCGCCACCTGGATCACCTGCCATGATAATCCTGCATCGGTGCTGAGTAGTGCGCAGGAACACCACCCAACGATTGCGACCGATGTCGGTGAGAGAGGGATCATCCGTGTACGCGGAAGCTGAGGTTCGGTGTATTGCCAGGAGTCCCAGCTTTCTCCCCCATCAGTACTGCGTGAGAGCTCTCCGTTCGTCGTGCAGAGCAGCGCGTTCCCACTGATGCAGACGGCGGTCATGTGCGGCGCAATGTGAACCGGACGCCATTGATTTGTCCCGCTTTCCCGAAAATAAAGGGTGTCGCTGCGGATGATGTATACCCCCTCAGCTGCCGCGAAAATATTCCTCGCGGCTCCGAGCATCGGTTCTGTCGACCAGGTCCATCCGCCATCGCTGCTGATATTCGCACTGTCGCGGTTGCTGTACATCATGCGATTCTTCCCCGCCACAATCAGCGAGGGAAACATTCTGTACGAGGGATCAAGTCCGGTCCATGTTTTGCCAGCGTCTGAAGTAGCGAGTACTGTCAAGCCGGGGACTACCCCGCAAAATTCCTCAATACAATTAATCCCATACAGAGTGCTCTCCATGATGGGAGTCGACCCGATCAGGAGATGACCGTCCCAGGATGAAAACCCCGCGACGACCCTGCAAAGACCATACAGCGGCTTTCCCCAACTCGTCGTCGGATCGGCAGCCATGTACAATCCCCCACGATCAGTACCTGCGTAGATCTTGTCGTTGGCATCCTTAAACAGGTGATTTATTGAACGCGGAGAAATATCACTCGAGCAATCCTCCCATGTCCTGCCATCGTTAGTGGATCTGAGTATCGCTCCATGCATCGCAGCGAAGACCGTACCATCCGGGCTCTGGCAGAAATCGAAACAACCATCACGACTGACGGATGTCTCTTTCCACGAGATCCCTCCATCTTCCGAACGCCAGATCCCTGAAGAATTCATCTTAAATGCGCTAAGCATGGTTCCACTTCTCAGGACGAAGGTTAATCCACGCATTGGAACAGGACGGAGAACAGGGATTTCTTCTATGCTGCCATTCGGCTCGCGCTGCAGACGCTTCACTGAACGAAAGGATACCTGCGGAGGACTACTAAATTTTTTCGCGATGAGCCGTATCCCGCCGGAGGGTCCACGTTCAAGCTCGGAAAAGGAATCCCAATCCTCAAGTATTCGCTTCCAGTTCCTTCCGCCGTTGTCGCTTTGGTACATCTTCTGGATGTTGCCCGCGTACATGACTGTATCCGACACGATGATCAATTCATACTCTCCCCGCATCCCGCCGTCAAAAGGATCAGCGTTCAGCGTCTCCCAAGTGAGACCGTCATCCGTCGATCGGTGCAGTCCGCCGCCGCCTTCGCTATAGATGTACTTTCCCCAATTTCGCACGACCGCGTTTCCAAAGAATTTCTCCACGCTGTCAGGCAGGAGGGACCAGGAATCGCCCGTGTCGTTCGAACGAACAATCCGTCGTCCACCCTGCCCACGCACGAAGCCAATCACACTTCCTCCCGGGGCGGTATACAACGGCCAGATTGTACCTTCCTGCAAAGCTGTCTGCTCCCATGAGTCCCCTCCATCAGTGGACCGCAAAACGCCCTGCCCTCTCGTTCCCGCAAAGAGCGCGCCCTCCGTATTCGATACCATGGAGAGGACCACATCCCCACGCGGACCGTCGAGCTTTTCGAACGTTACTGTCGAGTTCGGTCGAACGATCTCATCCAGAAGGTGCCGAGTCTGACAAGCAGAGACAAGAAATAGAATGAGAACGAGAAGCCATGCGCGCATTAATTCTTCGGAGCTACTGGAACTTGTAAACGGTATCTGCATCTGAAAATAGATATTTTCGGGTGCGCCGACAAGACATCTGCTTTCCTACTGACAGAATAAAAAAAGGCCCGGCCATTACTGGTCGAGCCTGTCATCAATCTTCGGCGATCGGCACAATGCCTTCGAAGTATTGAAGCACATGGCCTTGTTAGCCCGGTACCTTCGCGGAAAATCGAGTTTGGATTCGGTTTCAGCGCAAGAGTGATTTGTCAGGTTGCATCCTCAGTGTATAGTCCGTACGTTACGGACGAATAGGTCCAGAGTTAGCGAGGAAAAAGCAATATGGCCAGGATGAGGAAGCGCTCCATTTTCGTAGTCATGGGATTTCTTTCATTTCTGACAATGTCGGTGGCATCCGCGCAGGTCTCCGCGTCAGATCTCTCATACTTTCCAGTGCATATCGGGGATGTATGGGTATATCAGGTGTCGTGGTTTTCCCCGAACGAACCGCACTGGATTCCTTTTGATACGGTGACGGTGGAGATCATAGGCGATTCGCTGTATCCGAACAACAAACGGTATTTCCTGTTCAATGCCGGCATACCGGTGCGGGTGGACAGCACTGACGGAGGCGTATATTCTCCGCGTGATTCTCCAACACAGGCGAACTGCAGCTATACGATGCCCTCGGGCGCCGGCTTTTGACCCAGCATGTCAGCAGTGCTGCGACGATTCCAACATCCGGGCTGCCGGCGGGAATGTATTTCCTTCAGCTGAGGAACAGTGCAGGTATCTTTGCAGCGAAGGTGCTGATCAGGTGATCGGATGTGCGATGACGAGCGGTGAATCCTAAGGCAGGAGGAGTACTTTCTGTTTCAATTCGTGCTGATCTGAACTAACACATACAACGTACATCCCCGGTGCGCAGCCTGAAAGATCAATAACCTGGCTGTTTCGTGATCGCAGAACAGCAATTCCAAGACTGTTATATACCGTGATTATTGCATCATCACTCACACGCGCCGGTACGCTGATTTGAACGAGGCCCGTTGCGGGATTAGGGAATATGACGATCTCTGCATTCTCTCTCAGCGCAGTGATGCCTGATGCGACGGCTGTGACCTTGTAAATATGCACTTCGTAATTGAAAAACGAATCCGTAAATCTGCCCCCGGATTCGGTGATTGTTCTGTTCTCGCCGAGAACTTCAATAGTCGATCCTGCAGGAACTGTAAACGTCGCAGAAGTTGTGTCATTCCGCATAGCAACGGCAAAAAGGTAGTGGTCATTGCCATACTGCTTCGTCATGAAGTCGACAGGCACGGCGGCATTGCTGCTGTTGACACTTGTATAATTTGTTGTGCTTTGACTGTTGAGAACAGGAGCAAGCGAGCTGATTGTTCGATTAAGCGCTGCTACGTTGTTTATCATGGTGCTGTCATGCAGCAAGGCGGCTTCATCGAAAGTTGGGGTCCACGAGTGACAGAAATATCCAATGCCCGACGCCCCGTGAATAATGGCCATCCAGACTTCTGCCTTTACCTCTTCGGGAGTTGGCTTTCGGTTGCTGGAGCCATTGATTTTTGTTGTCTCGATCCAGGTCCATACAGGCTTGGGCGTTGAGGACCAGCTCCTCAGGCTGTCAATTCCTTTAGGAACAAACCACAATTTCTCTTTGGTCGCTGCATCGCTGCTATTTACAGGATAGATGTCGAAACTGACGATGTCGCATCCACCGATATATCCATTCAACTCTTCGATGTACATCTCGTATGCGCCAGTACATGTTCCGCGGCCGTTCCATCGAATATCAGCGACGCCTCTACCCAGATTTAGGTACAC
>JBATDG010000101.1:0-20018 GCA_049663345.1 Bacteroidota bacterium | reverse complement strand
GCTTCCGGCATCTTTGCGGGTACCGGTATCCTTGCGGGTTCCGGTATCCTTGCGGGTTCCGGTATCCTTGCGGGTTCCGGTATCCTTGCGGGTTCCGGTATCCTTGCGGGTTCCGGTATTCGAATTTCGTGATTTTCTCGCGCTGCCGGAGTCCCGGTCAATAACCATGCTCCTGGAAGAGCGGCTGCGTTGGGACGGTGCTTCTTCTATAAGAATGAAATCGATTTGCTGTTCAATACTGTCAACGCGGACAACCTGAACCCGCACTCGATCCCCAAGCCGATAGCGTCTCCCGCTGCGCTGGCCCACCAATTGCATTCGCGATTTGTCGTATTCGAAATAATCATCCAGGCTGCGAATATGGACCAGCCCCTCGACGCGAGTGGGATAAATCTCAACATACAGTCCGTAACGAGTGACGCCGTTGATGACAGCATCGAATTCTTCTCCCTCATGCTTCTTCATGTACTCGACCTGCTTGATCTTGGTCGAGGCCCTCTCGGCTTCGACGGCGAGACGTTCGCGGATGGAACTCTGCCGCGCAATGTCGCCCAGACGCTTGAGCGTAGGCGGCTTTCCCTCGCCATCGCTGAAGTTCTGATGAAGGATGCGGTGGACAATCAGGTCGGGATACCGCCGGATCGGCGAAGTGAAGTGCGTATAGTATTTGAAGCCGAGACCGAAATGACCGATGTTCTGCTCGCTGTATACAGCTTTCGCCATGGATCGAATGGTTACGTTTTGGACGACATCTTCTTCAGGAAGACCGCGTACACTTTCAAGCATCCGCTCGAAGGACTGGGACGAGGTATGGTCCAGCTGCGCCCTGATTCCCAGATGGTGGAGGAATTCCACCAGCTCGCGGGTTTTTTCTACATCGGGAAGATCGTGTATGCGGTAGATGAACGGCCGCGGAACACCAGCGCTGCGCGCCACTTTCTCGGCGACCACCCGGTTCGCAAGCAGCATGAACTCTTCGATCATTCTCATGCTCATCAGCCGCTTCTTGGGGATGATGTCCAGAGGATGTCCATCGTCATCAAGCACGAATTTCACTTCGGGCATTCCGAAATCAATCCCTCCCTCACGGAATCTCTTCTTCATCAGCACGCCTGCCAGCCGCTCCATAACTTTCAGAGTCTCCAGATGCAGTCCGGCGCCATTATCGAGAATCTCCTGCACCTCCTCATACGCGAAGCGCTTGCTGGAGCGAATAACCGACTTGGTGAGAGTATGCTGCTTTACGGTACCGCGGGGAGAGACGGTCATGAATACGCTGTAGGCGAGTCGATCAACTCCCTCCTTCAAGCTGCACATGTGATTCGAAAGCCGCTCGGGGAGCATGGGGAAAACCCCTTCTACCAGATACACGCTGGTTCCGCGACGAAGGGCTTCGCGGTCGAGCGGGGTTCCTTCGCGGACATAATGACTCACGTCGGCGATGTGTACACCGAGCACGTAATTCCCTTCTGCATCGATTGAGACGGACACTGCATCGTCAAAATCCTTGGCGTCTGCAGGATCGATTGTGAAGCATTCCAGGTCCCGCAGGTCCATGCGGTTTGCAAGGTCCTTTTCGCCGAGGGTGTCTGGAATTGCGAAAGCCTGCTCGTCGACATCCTCCGGAAATTCGAGACTGAGCCCGTACTTGCGCGCGATGGCAAGCATCTCCACTTCAGCGCTTCCGCGCCTGCCGAGTACTTCGACGATTTCTCCCTCAAGCCCGACATGCCTGCCGCGCCCGGGCAGAAGCCGCACTACAACTTTGTCGCCGCTCTCCGCACCAGCGGTCTTGTTTCGAGCGATGGAAATGTCGACTTCGATTTCCCGGTCATCGGCCTCGACATAGCCGAGGCGGCGGACTTCCTTGAAAGCCCCGACGATCAGCCGCTCCGGCTTCTCCTCTATCTGTTCCTCGGGCTGGGGTGTCATCCAGCGGCTGTTTTTCAAGCGGACAACCACTCCCTCCTGCTGCAGCGCCCGAAGGTCTGCTTTCAGCTGTTGATACTGTTCCCCCTGTTTGGGCAGATTCAGTTCCCGGGCAAGTTCTTTAGTTTTATACGCATTTCCCTCATGTGCCAGGAGAAAAGTAAGGATGCGGTCGCGATATGTATTTTTCAAATTAGAATGTAAACCGTTGAAGAATTTTGAGTTCCCAAACCGAGGATTGCTGCGACTGCGTAGTGCTTTCGTAGCTCTCGTTAAGGGTTTTACGGGAAATCTGCACTAGCAGATTTGTCCATGGGATGCCCAGCACGCGGCTGAGCGGGAAATCCACCGACCAGTTTGAACTTTGGAGGTCGTTGATCTTCCCATCGTAGGTTATGATTGCGCGCCCGATTTCACTGGTGAGCTTGACGCGGGTGTCCTGCGAACCAAGACCGGCAAAATCCACGCGCTTGATATAGTTGTCCAATCCCACGCGGGAAAGGAACTGCGTTGCGGCGCTGGAAGCAAGAGAGGACGTAATCTGCTGGCTGATGAGCTCAGGCGATTTTTCCACGAGCGAGTTGCGCCGTCCGTCGCTTCCGCCGATGTCTTTTGTGAATATGCCAAATAGGATGAAAGAAAATGCGTCCGATTGCACGTCGCCCGCTGAGGTGATGGACTCACCGTTCGGCTCATCCCAGCGCATGTCGTAGGCCAGCTGCGGGACCTTCTTCGTTCCGGTAATCCGGAGGGTGATGTACACCCGCCGACTCACCTGCGTTCGGGGATCGACGTAAGTATCGGAATAGATAGCCGTGAGATCAAGATCCGGATTCTGCGGGTCACGAGTAAATCTCAGTGATCCGCTGGCGGTCATTCGCTTCCCAAAAAAGATGTAGTACGAGTCCTGTCCGAGCGTAACTTCGCCGACGAACTTGATACCCTTGCCGCCCCAATTATTCACTTTGAGATTGTTGACATCGAGTTGAGCGTTCAGTTCTTCCTGGAGAACGGAGAAAGGAATCTCAAGGCGGAGACGTCCCGTCGTCCGCATTGTCAGATCATAAGACAGCCCGGCAAGCACCGAGCGCTCGGGAACGTGGGCCTCTCCATCGCCGCTGCTGTTCGATCCGGAAAGGCCTGCAAAACGCCCGGCAGAGAGCGAAGTGATCCGCTGCTGCGTAGTGTCATCAACCGTGATGTAGGTGATGTCGGCGTATTTATTAACAGCGCCGGCGGATTCTTCAAGCGGGAATATCAGGTTCCCCTGCTCGACTATGATTTCCCCGAGAAGTTTGGACCGATCAAGCCGTCCACTGTAGGTGAGCTCCGGCGATCCGGTGGAAACATAGAGATCGCCGTACAGCGCCCGCATTGCAGATCGCGATGCGAACTTCAGCACCTTCAATCTCCCGTTCACCGACAGATTGAATTCGCCAATGCTGAAGGCTTCGGTGGAGATCGTTCCAGTTGCCGTCATTCTCCCATCCTCCCAATCCGACGCAATGTTTTCGACAGAAAGATCGACAATGCGGATATCCTGATCCACGGCTTCGATTCGGAGTCCGAGGTCGTATTCCATGTTGTTGTACACGAATCGCCCGTGACCGTCCGATACTGTGAGAATGCCGTTGAAGGAAGGATCGCCCGCAGTGCCCGTCACCGTGATATCCCCGTTGGCAGTGCCGCTGAGCGGAGAGAACAAACCGAGGAATTCTTCAATCAGCGCGAGCGGGAATTCCCTCATTTGCAAACGGAGATTGGCGGAAGATTCTTTCGAGATTTTCTGCTCCTCACCGAACGAAATAGAAATCGGGATGCTTCCGGAAACAAAAAACACCTTTTCGTTTTTTCCTTCCTGCGTCTCGTATGTAAGTTCTGAATACGCTTCCAGCTTCTGGTTGTTGTAGCGGGCTTCTACGGACATTTCACCGAAATGCGCGCCGCGGTATCCAAGACTATCGACATACACATCTGCAGCCAGAAGGGGGGCAGAATCGTTGCCGCTGATATTGGCTTCCACAAACCCGATTCCGCTGAAGCTTTCTCCGTTGAGCGCAGCTGCATCACCGGTCAGCAGATATTCGAGCGTAGCTATGTCGATGCTGTCAGCATATACGGTGAAGTTGTTTTTTCCTTCAGGCGAACGCTTGCCGGAAAGTGAGAACTGCATACCATCATGCCCGAGGTCGAACTGCCGAACGGCAATTCCTGTCGAGTCGAGACGGATATTAATGTCCTTTCGGTTTTCCCATGTGTTTCCCCGATAAATCACTTGCAGTCGCGGCGTCGTGATATCAAGTATATGATCGGCATACTGCGCCGATGATTGAACGTCAATCTGTGCAAGCGTGTCGATCATGCTTCGTACGCGCAGCGAGGGCGCACTATCGCGCCAATCGAGCTGCACTTGCGTTCGGCTTAATCGCAGCCCGCCGACATTCATGTCGGTGGCCGAGAAGCGCAGGCTCATCGCAAGCTGTTCGAGTGTCTTCTCAAGTCTGAGATTTCGCAGGTCGTACGTGCAGCGTACACCGGCAGCAAGCCAGGTGCGGACGCTATCCACATAATAGAAATCGCTGAGAGCGATTTCCCCGCCGACATCGAACCCATTCATTCCTCCCACTACTTTCCCCGTCCAGGTACCGCGCACGAGAAATGTGGAAGCATCGAAGTAGCGCGCAATACGGTCTGGTTTTTTCAATGTCAGACTGTACTGCACATCCATAAAATCGGTCGTATCTACGGGAGCCACCCGATCAATCCGGACAGATTTTCGGGAAACTGAATTCCAGGGTGCGAGCGAATTGCCTTCGCCGCGACTTGCTGAACGCCGGCCTCGCATCTGTCCGGGGAGATCCGTGTGAGAGCTGTCGGGCCGGAAGGCGTACGCGGAAATTGCCGCATCCAAAGAATCGAGCTGACGCGAAATATAAGTACCGAAGCGCGGGAGATCGAACTGCCCGACTAGCCTTGCGTCGGCATACTGAGATTCGAGAAGCAGAAGTTCAGGCTGACCAGCGAGCTGCCGCATCTGCAGCCGGAAGGTGTCGGGGTCGATCTGAATATTTTTAAGACGCGACTGTGAAAATACAACCTCAACGGCACCGGATACCGTCGAAAGGTCAATCCCGTCGCCATTGGCCTTCAACGCAAACGTCAGGTCGCTCGAGAAGGCATCGTCATCCAGCACTTTGGCCAGATCAAGTTTCTGTGCTTCCGCGGCAATTCGAAATCCCGTCACGCTGTCTGTAAGAAAACTCATCGACCCGTCAGCACGAAGGGCGCTGTGTCCCAGCGCGGAGCTCACTTCGAAAGAAAGACTGTCGCTGCGCACATCCACGGACATGGTCAGGGAGTTGGCCAGATAGCGCTGGAATCGCGTCGAGTCGGCCTGCAATTTCAGAACGGCGGTGATGCTCCCCAGTCGGGTTCCGCTTCCCTTCAACGTGGCGTGGACATTGATGTCGCTCCGCAGCAGAGGATTGTTGAGCGCCTTGCTCATGTCGATGCCCCGTGTACGCAATTCCCCATCATAAACGAGACGGTCACCCGTAACATCCAGCGTAATTTTTCCGGCCGCGGCGCCGGCATCGCTTTCCACATCCAGTTCGGCATCGAAAAGCAACGGCTGGCCGCGGAAGCTGAGTTTCGTAAAATGGGCGGTGCCGAGTCCCGAGACGTCCATCAGCGGAAAACCGGGTAGAATGAGTGGAACATCCGTTCCCTTGATGACGGTGTTCTTGGATGCCACGTCGATATACATCTTCGATCCATCAAGAATGTTGCGGAGTGTTCCGCTGAACACCAGGCTGCTTTCCAGTTCATCGATCTGCAAATGCTTGATGTTCAATTCGTCGAGTGTCCCTTCCGCTTCGAGTTCCAGCGATCCATTGCTCCCGAGGAAATCGAGTGAAGAGAAGAAGAATTGCAGATCGTGCACGTCAACCATAGGGGCGTCCAGACCAACCTTCATGCGCATACTGCGCAGGACTTCCGTATCGAGTTCGCCAAAAAGATCTGCCCCCTCAACCGATACGCTGATGATGAAGGCCGATCGATCAGTCTGTACAGAGAGCCCATTCACCGATGCCGCATCCTCACGTAGCGCGACGTCGCCCGACAGATTCAGCATGGATACATCGCCTAAGGCATTGAACCAGGATCCCTGATTCAGGGATAGGAGTTTTTCGTCGGGGGTGATTGTGGCGGAGAGAGCGAGATTCAGCTTCTCAAGCAGCATATGTTGCGTATCAAGACGGTCGCGGCGGAACGGCCCGGTCTGTGTTGAATCGTACACCAGAAGACGTCCATCGATAATGCGAATGTTCTCTGCTACGATCACCCAATCGAACGGAGTCGAGGTGCTGTCCTCTTCCGTCGGCCGCACAAGCGTGTTGATATTCCAATCACGGCCCTCCGCCTTGGTTATTGAGATCCGCGGTGCGTTGAGTGTGAGTTCCTTGATCGTAATTCTTTTCCACGGAGCGCTGAAGATATCATAGCGAAGCACGATGCTTTCGATTTCCGCCACGGTCCCGTCGGCATCTGCAAGCTTGACTCCGCTGAGTTTCCACCCTGCAAAGAGATTCCCTTCTATGGTTTCGATGGTGAGATGAGCATTGAGAGAAGAGTCGGCGGCATCGACGATGAAGTCCCGAAGCATCGAACGGAATGTCCCTGTTTCCGAAAAACCAATAAGCGCGGCAAGGAGCACAACCAGCGCAATGCCGGTGAACGCAAGCAGCCGCAGCAGCCGCAAGACTAGCGGACGCCGCGGTCTGGGCTTCGGAGAATCAGCGTTCGTGTTTGCAGTATCGCTCAATGATAGTCGAAATAATGTTGGTCGAAGACCGGCCCTCAGTCAGTGGGATAGTGAGCACCTGTCCGCCAGCCGCTTCTACCTCGTTGCGGCCGACGATGTCATCCAGCGCGTAGTCTCCACCCTTGATCAGGATGTCAGGCAAAAGTGCCGAAATGATTACATAAGGTGTATCTTCATCAAATATGAGGACATAATCAACAGACGCCAGCGCCCCTAGTACCGCGGCTCTGTCTTCCTCATGCACAATCGGTTTGTTTTCACCTTTAAGCCTGCGCACACTGGCGTCGCTGTTAAGGCCAATAACCATCGCGTCGCCTTGTGCCCGTGCATCCCGCAAGTACTCGCAGTGTCCGCGATGCAGTATATCAAACACACCATTTGTAAACACCAGGCGCTTACCTTCGCGGCGAAGCTGCTCACGAACGGCCATCATCTCGGCAAGTGTGCAGAGGCGGCCCATCAGTCAAGCACTCCAAGGCGTCCCAGCGCAGCATCGTAAAGCATATCCCGGTCGACCGGGACGATCCCCATTTCTTCACACACGAGCCCGCCTGCGAAATTCGCGATGTGCGCGGCTTCCGTCATATCCGCTCCACCTGCCATCGAGACCGCAAGTGATGCGATGACCGTATCGCCCGCACCGGACACATCCGCGACCTTGCGCGCCTTGGTGGGAACACGAATGATGCTGTCATCGCTGCGGAGAAGCAGCATGCCTCTCTCACCAAGTGTAAGCAGCACATGCTCGCAGCCGAGGCGGGTGCGCAGCGCTCGAGCCGCATCCACAAAACTTTCTTCGTCGCTCAAACGCAGTTTCAATGCGTCCTCGGTTTCCTTCCGATTCGGTTTGAATAGCGTCACGCCCTGATACTCGAAAAAATTACTGTACTTCGGATCGACCAGCACCGGGATGCCATGACTCTGCGCGAGCGCGATAACCTGATGGATCAGATCCGGACCAATGACGCCCTTGTTGTAATCCTGAAGGATGATGATGTTGATCGAGCTGAGATGATTCTCCAACCGGTCAAGCAGGCGGCGCGTGGTATCCTCGCTCACCTGCTGGCGGTTTTCGTAATCTATGCGAGCGACATGCTGACTGCCCGCGATGATGCGGGTCTTGACAGTGGTCGGCCGCGTACTGTCTTCGATGAGAAAATCTGTGATGATGTGTTCGTTTTCGAAGATCGATCGAAGTTCGTTCGCGTTATTGTCCGCGCCTACGACGCCGAACAGCACAGGCACCGCGCCGAGACTTTTGATGTTGAGCGCGACATTCGAAGCGCCACCGAGGTGGTTGCTCTCACTCAGCACATCTACGACCGGCACCGGAGCCTCGGGTGAGATCCGGGTGACGCTGCCCCAGATATAGCGGTCAAGCATCACATCGCCGATCACGGCAACGAAGCGCTTCTGAATCTGTGAAAATATTTCTTGAAGTCTGGTTTCGTTGAATTGCATGGTCATTGGAGTCGGAAAAACTTGTTGATTTGATTCCAGGCGGTCTGCGTATTGCGTTTGTGATAATCGGGATGCTGGGGATTGAAGAAAAAGCGCTTTGCATCCTTGAAGTAATAGACATGCAGATTCTGTCCTCGATCCATGAAGAGTTCGCGAAGCGAATTCACATCGGCAAGGCTGCATTCGGGATCGAACTGTGCGACACGGAGGAGCAGCGGACACTTTGCATCCAGCAGACGGTGCAGTGCAGCCGCACCTCCGGTGGGGTAAAACAACATCGCGCCCTTGTAAAACGGAAAGCGGGCAATCACCTCAATGGCAATGTTGGCACCCACATCGAAACCCAGAAGCAGCACCTTTCCATCGCAGCCTTTCTCATTGATGATTTCGACCGCCAGGCGCGTGACGCGCGCTACATCGGTCGAGTCAATGTCGACAGAGGGAGTTTTGTCGAACGGCTGCTCGGGAGCGGACTGCAGAGGAAGCGCAAACGCACGGAATCCAATTGTCGCAAGAACCTTTAGGGTGGACCGCACATTTTCCTGTGCTCCGTACCTGTCGCTTAGAACGATAACTGCGGGACGCACGGCCTCAGCCATGGGCAAACAATATTCGATGCGCATGGAATCCCCTTCGAAGGGAACCCAGCGCGCGCGCAGCTCGGGCACCTGCGCTTTGCAGAGTGATCCTGCAAAGGCGAGGAGAAAGAGCGGAATGAGAATGAGTGCTCGTTGGTTCATAGTTCAAACAAATCGCCACGGCGAACCGTGGCGTGAAAAATACAAAATTTCAGGCTTATATCGCTCGGATGCTTATGAAATCGGGTGATTTTCGTGGAACACCTTCAGTCTCCGTTCCAGTTCGGGAAACAGATCTTCAGGCACGAGGGAGACACAGGCCCGGATTCCTTCAAGCCGCTCGCTTCCAGTATTGGCAAGTGAAATCGCGCTGATGCCGTAATAGAGCAATTCCTCGATCAGGGCGACACCGTCCATGGTTGGATAGGCGACGGTGAAATAGAAGCCATCAGCGATCGGTTCGTCTTCGTCCTTATCGTACACGATGGTAAAACCGTTCGCCAGGAAATATTCCTTCATCAAATGCGCACGACGGCCATAGATCTTCACGTCATCAATAAAACGATACGTGGCATCGTTGGTGGCCTTGAGCAGAGCAGTGAGACCATACTGTGTCGAATGCGTCACTCCTGCTGAAACAGCATAGGCGGATCCGAACACCATCGCCCGACCGAATTGCGTCTGTGTAAAAAATCGTTTCAGCGTAGGTACTTCGCGTTGAAACAGCGTGTCGGAAATAACAAGCATTCCTATGCGCTGCCCGGCATAACTGAATGCCTTCGAACTGGATATCAGCAGAACATAATTGTCCGTGTATTTCCCAACGGTCGGCTGAAACGGCGGCTGTCCCGGAATGGAATAATCCTTGCGGAAATCCATCGTGAAATACGCGAGATCCTCCATTACTACAACGTCATATTTCGTGGCCAGTTCGCCGATGATGCGCAGCTCCGTATCCGTGAAACAGATCCACGTCGGATTATTCGGGTTAGAATACAAAAGGCAGGAAATATTTCCTTCCTTCAAAATGGCTTCGAGCGGCTCGCGCAGTTTTTCTCCCCGGTAGTTGTACACATCGAGACTACGATGACTGATGCCGAGTACGTTAAGCTGCTGCTTATGTACCGGGAAGCCGGGGTCGAGGAAAAGGACGGTATCCTTTTCCGGATTCATGCGCCCGGCAACCATGAAGGTCACAAAACTTCCGCTGGTGGATCCTGTGCAGGGCAGACATCCACTCGCGTCTATATCGAGATCCAGGTACAATTTCACAAAACGGGAAATCTCGCTTTTCAGTTCTGGAATGCCCTGAATATCAGGGTAGAACGAGGCACACCCGCCGTCCAGCGCCTTTTTTTCAGCTTCGATTCCAATCTTCGCTGCTGGAAGTCCGGGAATTCCCATTTCCATGCGAATAAACTTCTCTCCGCTGGCGTGCTCGATTTCATTGATCAATGTGCGAATTTCGCGGATGGATGCGCGGCCAATGCTCTTCAGTCCGCTCGCCTGAATTTTCTCATTTACGATGGCGCTGTCAATCGGGGTTGAGTTCATGTGCTGTCTGCTGCTCTGTTTGAAAATGACAGGTAGTAGCTGCGAGGGTACCGTTGACGTAGGCGAAGTGGCTCCCTGGCACAAACTTCAACCTACGGAAAATCGCTTGTTTTTTCAATGAAAAATGTGCGGGGAAAGGGCTGCTGGGACCGCGCCGATGTGTGTCGGGATGTCTTGTGACATTACCACGCCGTTGGCTCGGCTCTGCATAGTCGATGCATCAAACGTTATTAAAGCGATGTGCCCGAGCCGTTTGGCTCGGGCACACATTCAAGTTCCTCCACGCCTGTCAGGTCTTTCACGCCCGTCAGGTCTTTCACGCCCGTCAGGTCAGTCAGTCCTTGTCGACGGTATCCGGATCATCGTGATAGGTGCCGGAATCGACAGGGGATTCCGTGATCGAGGATTCGTTTGTCTCGGAGGGAGTATCGTAGGATTCGAGACGGCGCGCATCGGATGCGCGGCGTGAACGCGCGACACCGAAGCCTAAGATCATAATGATGATTCCAGCCCAGACGAAACTGATGAACGGCTTCAGCGACGCCTGTACGACAAGAGTTTCGCGAGAGTCATTCGGATCAAGTGGAACATTGGGATTTTTCAAACGAACTTCAATTTCCGAGAGAGCGAGATCTTCCTTGTTCGGGGACATGTTGATAATATCAATCTGCAGATCCCCGGCTGTTGATATGCCTGGCTGATTGTCTACACCTTCGGGACCAGTCGTCCGAGCCACCATCAGTTCCTGAGCTTCCTCGCCGTACTTTTCGATCCGGAACACACCGCCGATGCGGAAGGCCTGCGAGGTGCGGGAGTTATTCATGTCAAACTCAGAGAAGGTCACATTGTACCCACCGAATTCGAACGTCTGTCCCTTCACAAAACTGAAGCGCTTTCCGCCCTCAGGATCCGGAGCATAAAGTGCCTGCGGTTCCACATAAACATCGGTGGTCAGAAATTTCGCGATGCCCGGATTACGCATGATCTGTTCCTGCCCGCCGTACATCGAAACGAACATCACTGTGTTGATCGTTTCGATTTCCTTGCCTGTGGCAGCATCGTCGAGTTTGACGTTGAAATGGAAGCGTTCGCCGTTCCAGAACGGCGTGTTGCCGACATAGGTAAGACGATACCCGCTCCATTCTACCGGCTCGTTCTGCTTGAGCTCAAGGCTCTTACTGCTGCTGTAGAACCCGGATCCGATGATCCCGAGCAGTATCATCGCCACTCCTATATGAGCAATGTAGGCACCGGTGAACTTCGGATTTCCACGTACAATGCGGTAGCCAATCACGACGTTGGAGTAGAATGAAAAAGATGCGGAAAGTGCGAGAACAATCATTCCCGCATCATACACGCCGCCAACGAATACTATGATTAGCGTGGTCGCGATTGCGAGTCCCGCTGGCAGCAGCAGTTTACGCCACAACATGCTGCGCTTGGTGCTGTTCCACATCAGCAACAGTGTGAATCCAATCATGAAGGTCATCAGAATGGCAAGCGGCAGACCCATGGCATCGTAAAATGCCGGCTCCACGGTATTGCCAAGACGCAGTTCTGTACCAAATGTTCTGAACGCACTGTTCACCCCGTCAACGATCACCTGAGGGATGATCGGCATCGAAGTGCCGACAAGCACGATGAAGGTCAGGAGTCCAACCAGACCTGCACCCATGCCGAGCCAGGTTTCGCGGGACAGTATTGCAAAACTCTCGTACTTAGTCTCGCTGTGCAGGCGTCCTGAAAAGACGTAGCCGATCATCAAGACCTTGACGATTATCGCGGGAATCCAGAGATAGCTGGCAAGATTCAGCAAATGTGCGATGCCAAGCATGGGATAATACACAAGCTGAAGCACCGGGTTCGCCCCGCTGATCATGTCCGTGAATACCGGCACCAGATCGCCGCTCACCTGCGCAAAAATCGGAATGCTCGGACCGATCACAATCAGATACAGGAGTCCATATAATTTCCATCCTTCGAAGTTTGCGAACAGCGAACGGCCCCAGTTCGTGAATCGACCGAAGAGCAGCGCAAAGCCCACATCCGTAAAAGCGAACATGAACAGCACGAGCAAAGTAAAGCTGAAGCGGCCCGGATCGACGAATGAATGGACGGACGCATCCCCCAGCACACCGCTGCGCGTCAGGAAGGTTGAGTAGAGCACGAGAACGAATGCCAGAATGGCAAGAATGAAATTCGTAAGTATGAGCCCCTTCGTACGCTTCTGCGTGACCATAGCGTGAATCAGTGAAACTGAAATCAGCCATGGAATAAGTGAAGCGTTCTCTACGGGATCCCAACCCCACCAGCCGCCCCAGCCGAGTGTTTCGTAAGCCCAGAAACCACCCAACGCGATTCCGAGTCCGAGCACCATTGAACCGCCCACGACCCACGGAAGGGAACTGATTACCCAGTCCTGATATTTTCGGCGCATCAGAGCGGCGATTGCCAATGCGAATGGCGGCGCCATCGCTGCAAAGCCGAGGAAGAGGATGGGAGGATGAATCTGCATCCAAAAATTCTGCAGTAAAGGATTGAGTCCGCGACCATCAGCCGGAATGACATCACCGTCAATCGGCGCGAACGGATTTTTTACGATCAGCAGCAGCATGAGAAATGCAAGGATGCTCGTATAAACCCCCATCACCTCACGCTCGTTGTCGTGCTTCTGTGTGTACATCATAAGCACGATACCGATGATGGAAACCATCACCGTCCATAACATGAAGCTGCCTTCCTGTCCGGCATAAAACGTCGACATCAGCAAGCCAAGCGGAAGATCGCGTGAACTGTATGCCCAGACGTAATGGAACTGGAACTGATGCTTGACGATCAGAATCAGCAGCAGCACGGCGGCAATGAAGACCGAGGTGACTGTGATATGAAAACCAGTCCGGCCGAAACCTATGATGCGCGGGTTGTTAATACTGCGAAAATACGCTACCAACCCGACCACGGAGGCGACAAAGCCTATGATTATTGCGGCGTGGCCTAAAAGACCTATAAAATCGTACATGTGCTGCTTCCTTTCTGCGCGCTGCGCAGCCGGATTATTCCGGACAATTCAGATGCTCATTGGGGACTATTATGATAAAAAACGAGGGGCGGCGCACATGCGCCTCCCCGGCTCGTTAGAGCGCTGATTCCTGCACACCATCCGGGTGCTGCCCTTCGGGGTTGCCTTCATATTTCGAAGGACATTTGGTAAGCACTTCGCTTGCTTTGAATACACCGTTTTCAAAGCGTCCTTTAGCGACGACACTCGTTGCGATATCGAAGTTGTTGGGCTTCGCGCCGGTAAACTCCACTTTCGCAATCCGGTTGTCTTCGTCACGGATGTAGAAACTGAAAAGATTGTTTTCGGTGTCGTAATGCGTGCTCATGTCCTTGACGCACTTACCGGTGACCTGCACCTTCTTGCCGCTCTGTTCTGCCTTGCTCAGCGTGGCATACTCCACGGATGAGTTGAGAAAGGACATTCCGCCAACTATGAGGAAGGCCACAACGATTAACCCGCCGATCAAATACCGCTTTTTCATGGTGTCGTCCTTTCTATTCTAGTTCTTTAACTTTACGATCAATACGGAAAAGATAGCCGAATACTCCGGTCCAGGTCATCAGGACGATGAGCATGACCACATAAATTGAGTTTTGTTCCAAAAATTCGTACATGCCAAATGCTCCTGATATTCGTTACGCGACCGTTTCGGCCCGCTTGAGTTTGATGCGGTGAATGCGCATCTGGATGTTCATCAACCAACTGTACAACACGATATACCCGACCAGCATTGAATACAATATCACGCGCATCGAGGCGTCCATTCCTCCGCTGCTCATCACCGGACCCGCGTTGCTGTCGTCAGCGGAACCGGGGTGCAGGCCGGGCATGATGCGCGGCATGATGAAAATGAAAAACGGCACCGTCGCCGCCGCAATGATACTATAGACTGCCGAAAGCGTTGCTTTCTTTTCCTCAATCTCTATCGCAGAACGAAGCGCGAAGTAAGCGCCGTAGACGAGAAGCAATACGAAAATCGAGGTTTCCCGGGGATCCCAGTTCCAGAATGAACCCCAGTTGAATTTCGCCCAGAGCGAACCGGTCGTAGTGCCAAGAATGCAGAAGAGCAGACCAAGTCCGGCGGAAATCGCTGAACGGAAATCGTCGTCCATGTCTTTTTTCCGCAGGTAGCGAATGCCGTACCACATCGAAACGAGGAAGGCGATCACGGTCATCCATGCCATCGGGACATGGAAGAAAATAATCTTTGCACGTTCTTCAAGCCCGGGGATAAGCGGAAATGAGAATGAGGGATAGCCGCCCAGAATTTTCTCAACTTCAACGCGATGCTCGGTTTTGTCGTAGCGTGCGACGGCGAGGTAGCCTTTGGCGTTGTCAAGGTCTGCAGGACGAACGCTGAAATGGAAATCCGCCTCCCGTCCTTGCGCATCTCGTCCGAGAAGCAGCCAGCCTCCGCCCTCTTCCTCGGTCGCAGCGCGTCCCTTGTTCACCACGGTAAACTTTACGGGAATGGTTTTCGCTTTGTCCATTTGTGCGAACATCGCAACACTGCCGAGGTCCCCGGCAATTGGAGTAACGATGCCGATGACACTCAGAGCGGCGATCCAGATGAAGAGCAGAATTTTCCACCACATAAGCAAAAACTTCCTTCGTAAAGTATTCCGGACAATGTACCAACAAAGTCAAAAACTTACAATGGAAAGATTACCCCCTCCATTCATCCTAATTTAAATCGTATAAATACAATTGTTTGGCAAGGCCCTGTCCGCAGCCAGACTGGCTTCGTACGAGCGCAATGCTCCCTCTTTTTTCATTCCGCGCAGACAGTACCGGATGAGGTATTATCCGTTTGGAACAGGGAAGTGCAGACTGAAAATCGGTAAATCAGTCCTTCCATACAAAATCGAAGAGAAGGAAGGATACGGTTGTGATCACGACGATGTATGAACCGAGCAGCTGCAGATCAGGCCAGACAGCGGTCCACGCGCGATCGTCGACGGCGATTTTTGTAGCGTTGATGCCGGCCATGAGCAGTGGCAATAGAACCGGAAAAGATAAAACAGGGAAAAGCGTTCCCTTCGTATTGGCTTTCGCAATGATTGCGGCGATAATCGTAGTTGCGGAAGCCATGCCCAGGCTGCCCAGCAGCATGATCAGCCAGAACAAACCGTATTGTTGGACGATAAACTGATCCATGGTCAGCAGGAACAGCGCTATGATGAACAGGTTCAGCGCCATCACCAGCACAAGATTGAAAATCAGTTTGCCGAGATAAACGGCCATAGGTGTGGCGAGCAGCTGCAGCGTCATGGTGGTGCCGCGCTCTTCTTCCGCGACGAAGCTGCGCGAAAGCCCGCTCATAGCAGCGAAAAACATCACAACCCACAACATACCTGTGAGCGCACCGGGGGAGAGCGTCTCCCCTACGAGCGAAAACATGATCACAGCCAGTGTAACAACCACGAACATCAACAGAGCGTTGATGGCGTAGCGTGTGCGAAGTTCGCTCGACAGATCCTTGTAAAACACCGCGAACGCCTGCCGGATCATGCCGCCTCCACACTGATACTGCGATCACACTGCGCGATATCTTCAGCGTCGTTGGTCGCGATAATCACTGTGCCGCGGGCACGGAATTCCGCAACCAGAGCATAGACCGTTGCCATTCCCTGTGCATCGAGGTTTGAGATTGGTTCGTCGAGAAGGAGAAGCGGCGGCTTATGAAGAATGGCGAACACCAGGCGCATGCGCTGTTTCATACCGGACGAAAAGGCACGGATGGGGTCCTTGCGGTCGACCGGAAGCCCTACGCGTTCCAGCAGCTCCTGCGCATCACTTGCGCTGTACTTGAGTCCGCGAATCCGCGAATACAGTGCGATGTTTTCCTCTGCCGAAAATTCTTCGTAGAGCGTGAGGTAAGGAGCAACGTATCCTATATGACGGTGCAGGTCTTCCAGGGAGACATCCGTATCACCGTTGGAGAAGTGCATGCTGCCGCCGCTGGGGCTTAGAAGTCCGCCCACGATTCGCAGCAGCGTAGACTTGCCGGAGCCATTGCGTCCGGTAATGCCGAACACTTCTCCCGGCTCCACCGTAAATGAAACATCCTTGAAGATCGAACGGCGATTGAATTTTTTACTTATTTGCTCCGCGACTACCTTCACACCTACCTCTTTATCACCGCAAATTTACCGGTCTTGCTTTCCTTGCCGTACTTGATGACATAGAAATACACGCCTGAAGGAATCGTATTTCCGGATTCTGTGCGGGCGTCGTATCCGACAAAGGCACCGAAGCTGTTATCGAGTTCGATCGGCTGGCCCTCCCGGCTCGCGACGAGGTTCATGCTTACGGAATAAATATAGAGGTCAGCCCTGTTCTCTACGATATTGCGCGGCAATGGGAATTGCATGCGTGAGAATTCATTCGGGTTGAACGGGTTCGGGAATGGCAAGTCGCGTTCCACTGCGCTGGAGCTGCCTCCTTCAAGCACAGAAATACAAAGCGCGTTTGCCTCCTCCGCAGAGAAGTGATATGCCCAACCGTTTCCGAGCGGGGTGAAGGTGTCGTCCCACCCCGAAGCGCGCACTTCCAGTTCGAAATTGACTCCGACGGGACTCCGTGCGATCGCAGCGGAAACGCTCGTATTCGCCACAACAAAACTCACTGTATCGATTCCTCGGAATACTCGAATATACGCCGCCCCGGTGGGCTGAAGACTGCCGTTCGTCTGAGCCGATTCACCGACCAGCTGCATATTCGCAAACATCTGCGCGCGCGCAAGCGAAGGAGCATCTCCGTAGACCTGAGGCGAAATCTGGGATGAACGATATCCTGTGAAGAAGTTCGCATTGGCCCATGAACAAAGGTCGGCACTCATGTCTCCGCCGCGCGCCTGTATGGCATCGCGCATCGAGGTCATAGGCTCAAGTTGCCGCATGCCGACCCAGATATCGCGTATGATGGTGCGGTCATATTTTTGATCGAGAAAAATCGGCCAGAGCACAAGTTCGTAGCCGTCGGCGCCCCAGACCCACATCGCACGACTGGTAAAGCGCATGAATGTGCGGATGTACTGGATGTAATCGTTGACCTGCGGGTACACTGCTTCCTCAAAATAAGTTGAGGACATTTCATGCATCCAGCGGTCGTTCATCCACAGTCCATAACTGCCGAGCTGCACCATATGATGAAACTCATGCGCAGCGGTCACACGCAAACCGTTGAGGCCCCGGGTTTCATAGCCGAGAAAATCATTGTCGATTTCCATGTGGGAGGCGTAGGTTGGACGCACGGTTCCCGAGGAAGGCAGCGGCAGATTGAACATGGTTTGTCCGTAAAGCGAGCCCCGAAAATCCTTCAGGAAAATCTCGTATTTGGTCAGGGTTTCCTCGAATGGCGGAGGATCGAAACCAATGTCCGTGACTTCAGCCTGATAAACACTGTCGAAAACCAGGGCCACTGTCTGGGCATATTGATGCGCAGAGTTTGGCATGCGGATGCTGTCGCCGGTGAGCATTGCGGCTTCGTCAATACCGGATGTATCATAATAAATCCGGAATTTTCCTGAAGGGCTGACAATACTGGTCTGTCGTGCCTGCGGCTGCAGCAGCGCGAGTATGTCAGCCGCTATGGCCGGGCCCGCATTCTCCAACCGCCGCGCCGCCTCGCTGATCACTGCGAATCCGCATTTTCCGCTTTGCGCCCTGCCGTCGACACCGGGAGCAACCGTGAGCGACGCCGGATCGCGATACTGCCGCAAATAATCCACGAACTGCATGTCCGTCATTTCCTGCAGCATATCCTGCTGCGCAAATGCTGACAGAGTGGAGAATACCATCACCACCGCTGTCACAATCCATCGTCCGCTTCGCTTATTCACCTCGGTATCACTCCGTAATT
The DNA here is from genome assembly GCA_049663345.1 of Bacteroidota bacterium. Taxonomy (GTDB): domain Bacteria; phylum Bacteroidota; class Ignavibacteria; order SZUA-365; family SZUA-365; genus SZUA-365. The sequence goes on along the minus strand of JBATDG010000101.1, from coordinate 1,747 downwards.
TTCCATCTTTCCATTCTTTCGTCTTCCATTCTTCCGAATCAATTCATGCGTTTATCCCGCCGCTGCAGTGCTTCTTCGAAGCGCCTCTGCTGTTCATCCGTTTCCGGAATCACCTGCGGTGAAGGAGTCGGCTTCCCCTCTTCATTGAGGCCAACGAAGGTCATATACGCAGAGTTGGTGTGCAGACGCTGTCCGCTGAGGATATCCTCGCCATAGACTTTCACGCCTACTTCCATCGAAGTTCGAAAGACACGGTTCACCGATGCACGCAGCACAACCACCTGGCCGAGTTTGATCGGATTATGGAAGTCGATGCGATCGACGGACGCGGTGACGCACACAAGTCCTGAATGCCGCGATGCCGCAATTCCCATGGCGATATCCATCCAGTGCATGAGCCGTCCGCCCAGCAGATTGCCGAGAAGGTTGGTATCATTCGGCAGCACCAGTTCCGTCATCTCGACCTGCGAAGCGCGCACGGTGCTCTTGGGTGGTTTCTGTTCCTGATCAGCGTTCATGTCGGTGCCGCTCATTTGCTTTCGCCTGCCTGGCTCGCCAGGGAAGATGCCTTGGCCGCATTTTCTTCAACCTCTTTGCGGTATTCGCTCGCGGGGTATTTCTCGAGGAAGTCTTTTTCCGCGGAAAGAACGTCGGCGTAGCGCTTCATGGCTAGCAGTGACCGAACTTTCCCTGCGAATGCGTCGTCAGCGTAATCGGTGTTGTAATAGCGATCCACGACTGTGTTGAAATATATCAACGCGGACTCAGGGACTTCCATCTTTTCATACAGGATGGCCGTGTCGTATTCTTTTTCTGCGAGGCGATTGACCAGTTCGATCACCTGTTTTTCCACGTCCTGCGCTTTCGCGTGCTTTGGATACGCCTCGACGAAATTCTGCAGTGCATCGATCGCCCGCGATGTGTAGGTCTGATCGAGCTGCACCTTCGGTGCAAGCTGATAGTAGCACTGGGCGAATTGGTAGTATGCGTCAGCCATCAGCTCGCGGGAACTGCCGCTCTGAATGATCTGATTGAATTCATAGGATGCGAGAAGATATTCCTCGCGCTGATACCGGCAGAGCGCGGTGAAGTACCTCGCACTGTCGGCAGTGGAACTCCCCGGGAACTGCAGCCGGATTACTTCGAAATGCTGGACTGCCTCCTGGTAATTTCCATCCAGGTACTCTTCCTGGCCGAGCCGGAACTCATTCTCCGCAGTGGGATTCTCGGGGACAGCGCTGGAACTGCAGGCGAGAAGCACAGCAGCGATGCATAGAAGAGGCGCGATTCTGAAAAACGATATCATGAAGATCCTCGTACGGTAAAAAGCAACACAACGATGACGACAGCTGTGACGGTGACGAGCAAGGGCTCGAGCAGTCCGTCCCACCAGGATGTCGAATCATCGAGATATGAATGATATGCGAAAGGCGCATCGCCCTGCAGCGTGTCGCTGCGTTCGAGCGTCCGTTCGCGAGAGTAGGCCACTCGTCCTGAACGTTCTTCTACTAAAAGCCCGAGAGTGACCACAGTCTTACGAAGATAGGAAGAATTTCCAGTCGAAACAGTAGACGAATGCATACCCCTCGCATCCACATCCATCCTGCACTGTTCTCCGTCCCCGCTTGTTTGCACGGCCATACCGCGATTCATCAATTCCTCGGCAAAGACCTGCCTGAGCGACGGCGGGGCTCCGGGTGGAGAAATATCTAGCAGAACCGGCCCTGCCGTACAAGCTGCAGCCGCC
>JBATDG010000100.1:0-4760 GCA_049663345.1 Bacteroidota bacterium | reverse complement strand
TGCATGGACTGCGGAGCGCCTGCTCCGCACCTTCGCGCTGAAAGTCGAAGACTCGACGTGGCGAGCGCGACCTATTGCAGCCCAGGGCGTGAGCCCTGGGTTACGGGCGGACCCAACCCTCCACCCTCCTCCGCCCTGAAAGGGCGGAATCAATCGAAATCGAGGGCGAAATCGAAATCGAAATCGACATCGAAATCGAGATCGAAATCGAGCGCGATGGGGATGCTGCTTACGTAGGCGACCGGAGCGGCGCGCTCCAGCGCGCCCTCTTCGCGCTGAAAGTCGAAGACTCGACGTGGCGAGCGCGCAATGTTGCAGCCCAGGCCACGTGCCACGTCGGAGCGTAGCGAAGACGGGGCAGGTGCCCTGGGTGCGAGCGGCCCCAAACCCCCTCCTCCGCCCTGAAAGGGTGGAATCAATCGAAATCGAGCGCGATGGGGATGCTGCTTACGTAGGCGACCGGAACGGCGCGCACCAGCGCGCCCTCTTCGCGCTGAAAGTCGAAGACTCGACGTGGCGAGCGCGACCTATTGCAGCCCAGGACGTCAGGACGTCAGGACGTGAGGGCGTCAGGACGTGAGGGCGTCAGGACGTGAGGGCGTCAGGACGTCAGGACGTGAGGGCGTCAGGACGTGCATGGACTGCGGAGCGCCTGCTCCGCACCTTCGCGCTGAAAGCGCGACCTATTGCAGCCCAGGGCGTGAGCCCTGGGTTGAGGGCGGACCCGACCCTCCCCCTCCTCCGCCCTGAAAGGGCGGAATCAATCGAAACCGAGCGCGATGGGGATGCTGCTTACGTAGGTGACTGGGAACGGCGCGCACCAGCGCGCCCTCTTCGTTCCTACGCCAACAGCCGGGCGAACCGACGCTGTAACCGAGACGGAATCCGTGTCTTCCGCATTCATCGCATCCGAACGTTCGGTGCGATATGGAAGGTGGTTCGCCCCTACTGGGTCTGGATTAATTCCGTTTCCGGGGATGACAGCCGGGCGAACCGACGAGGGAACCGAAACGCAGTCGCAGTTGGCTGCACCCGCCTGTATCGAACGTTCGGTGCGATATGGAAGGTGGTTCGCCCCTACCAGTTTGGACGCCCTTACGCCCTATCGTCCTCACGCCTTAACGCCCTCTCGCCCTTACGCGCTTTTTTCCGTATCTTGCGGATTACGCACAAACAAGTGCACAAGAGAACCATCGCACGAAGACAATGATCGTAATGAAATTCGGCGGGACGTCGCTTGAAGACGCAACCGCCATGGCCAATGCCTGCGAAATTATCAAGTCGCGCGTGAAGCGGCAGCCGATAGTGATATCGTCCGCGGCTGCGGGTATTACCAATGCGCTGATCCGCTGTGCGGAGCTGGCAGCGGAGGGCAAGCGCATTGAAGCCGAAGCGGTGCTTCGCGATAAAATCATTGACCGGCATTACCGCATCATTGCAAACCTGATCAAGGGACTCAGCGAACAGGACATCCTGATCCGCCAATTCAAGATCTTCGACGAGGAAATACGCAGCCTGATTTATGGCATCTCCATTACAGGCGATCTTTCTCCACGCGTGGTCGATTTCGTGATGTCGTATGGCGAAAGGATGTCCTCCGCCATTCTTACGGAAGCGCTGCGCGAGCATAAGCTGCGAGCGGAACTTCTGGATTCCCGAAAATGCATGATCACGGGCAGCAACTTCGGTAAAGCCGAACCGCTGCTCGAGGCCACGCGCGAGGCATGCGAGGCGTTGATACGTCCGCGCATCGACAAGGGCATCGTACCCGTGATGCAGGGATTCATCGGCGCCAACGAATACGGCGTGACCACCACGCTGGGACGCGGCGGATCCGATTATTCCGCCGCCATTTTCGGCACGGTGATGAATGCCGAGGATATCGAGATCTGGACGGACGTCGACGGCATGCTCACGGCGGATCCGAAAATCGTGCCCGGCGCGCTGCGTATTAAGGAAATGTCCTTCCGCGAAGCTTCCGAGCTTGCCTATTTCGGCGCGAAAGTTCTGCATCCCAGCACGGTGCTCCCTGCCGTCGAAAAAAATATTCCGGTGCATATTCTCAATTCGCGCCGCCCACAGCTTTCCGGCACACTGATAAAGGCGCAGATCGCATCCGCCAACATCGCGGTGAAGTCGATTTCCTACAAGCGCGGCATCAGCATTCTCAACATCTCGTCGACGCGCATGCTAGGAAGCTACGGCTTCATGAAAAAAATCTTCGACATCTTTAATGAGCAGCAGACGGCAGTCGATCTGGTCACCACCTCCGAAGTCAGCATCTCGCTCAGTATAGAACATTCCCCGAACCTCGATGCTCTCGTCACCATTCTGAAGGAATACGGCGACATCACAGTGCAGAAGAACAAGGCGATTATCTGCATCGTGGGTGAACGCCTGCGCGCGGAACGCGGCATCGCAGCGCGCGTATTCAGCCGCCTGCGCGACGTTCCACTCGACATGATCAGCCATGGCGCATCGGAAATCAATCTCACCTGCGTCATCGATGAAGACCGCGTTCCGGAAGCGGTGATGGAACTGCATGACGAGTTCTTCTCCAATATTTCCGAACCCGGAATTTTTGAATAGATAAGGCCCGATATGACCGTAGCTGACGGCTTTTCGTACCGTGGGCAGCAGCTCCACTGCGGCGACGTGCGCGTGGCGGATATTGTCCGCGAGACCGGCACACCGCTCTACCTTTACAATCTCGACGCCGTCCTGGCGCGGTATGAGAAGCATCGGGCAGCGTTCGCGAGTTTCTCGCATCGCACGAGCTATGCTGTGAAAGCCAACTCTTCTCTCCCGCTGCTGCAGGCGCTCGCGCAGGCAGGCTGCGGTTTTGATGTGAATTCCCGCGGCGAACTCCATCGCGTGCTCCGGGCGGGCGCGGATCCGAAGCGCATCACAATGACCGGCGTCGGCAAGTCGCACGCGGATATCGAAGACGGACTCTCCGCCGGCATCGCTCTCTTCAATGTGGAATCTGCAAGTGAATGCCGCTTGATTTCGGAGATCGCGGAAGCACGCGGCATGGTTGCCGACATCCTGCTTCGGCTGAATCCCGATGTCGAGACCGAAACACATCCCTACATTTCCACCGGCGAGGCCGCACATAAATTCGGACTTTCTTCCGCCGACATTCGCTCCCTCGCTTCGCAGGCCACCTGGCTTCCGGGACTGCGCATCGCCGGACTCGCGTTCCACCTCGGTTCACAAATTCTCTCTCCCGCCCCCTATGCGCAGGGACTCCGCCTCATGCTGAAAGTGCTTGACGATATCACTCCCATGCTCGACCGCGCTCCGGACATCATCGATATCGGAGGCGGCTTCGGTGTGCGCTACGACGTGCGGCATGGCGAACTTCGACCGGAACAGGTCGCCGCAGTGCTGGCGGAGGTGCTGGGTCCGCGCGACGATACATGGACCCTCATCACCGAACCCGGCCGATCGCTGGTAGCGAATGCGGGAGTGCTAGTCGCCTCAGTGGAGCATGTGAAGCCCTCGGAGGACCGGAATTTTCTCGTCCTTGATGCGGGAATGAACGACCTTCTGCGGCCCGCGCTGTATCAGGCCAGTCACAGCATTATTCCGCTTCACGAAAGCGATGCGGAAATGCAGCAGTATGATATCGTGGGACCGGTGTGCGAAAGCAGCGACACGTTTGCCGTGCGCTATGGTCTCCCCTCGATGGAACGCGGCGACCTCGTGGCCCTGCTTTCTGCAGGCGCCTACGGATCGAGCATGAGTTCGAATTATAATTCCCGTCCCCTTGCCGCCGAGGCCGTCGTGTATCAGGGGAAATGGCATCTTGCCCGCTCGCGCCAATCGCTTGATGATCTCACGCGCGGAGAGCATCCGCTCCCGATGTAAGCGCATCCTTCAGACAATGCTCGCAGGCTTCACGGCTCTGCGTACATGCTTCCCTCGCCAGGCGCCTCCTTCACGGCCTTGCGCGCATGCTTCCCGCTATAAGCGCATCATCGCCACAATCGTCAATTCAATCCCCGACACCGACCATTTGAAATCGGGCTGCATCTCCATGAGCGGAATCGAGTACGTCATTTCCGGTGAGATGGTGATGGCATTGGTCACAGGAATGAGCGCGCCGCCTCCGAAGCGCAGACTTACGAAAGGACGCGTCTGTGGAATGTCTGTATCGAAGAGGACGCGGCTGATTCCGCCGTCGAGATATTTCACACCCACGGGTCCGGTTATCGTTTCGGTCTGCTTCCAGGTCGGAGGGAACGGGATGGTGACTGCGGGTCCGGCGGTGATATACAGTCCGGGATCAATGATCATGAGGACAACGCCCGCATCCGTCTGTATGGCGGGAAATGTGATGGCGAGATCATCCTGGAAATCCACGTACTCAACGGTATTGCCCTGACCGAGAATCGGGTAACTCTTCCGTTCTGAAGAAAAATCGCTCACCGCATATTCCCACCCCAATCCGACCCGCAGAAAGATGCTGTTGCTCAGCGGATACAGCAGGCGTGCGCCGGCCGCGAAGCCAACGCCGTTGCCTCCGGTGAAAGAGCAGCAATCGTAGTATCCGTCCGAAGTCAGCATCGTGCCCTCCTGCCAGCGCAGCGTCATTCCGGCTGAAACCCCAAGATAGATGGGCGGAGCAGGGCTGGACTGCGCGGAAAGGATCGCCGGGCGCGGGCTGGACTGCGCGGAAAGGAGCGCCGGGTCAGGGCTGGACTGCGCGGAAAGGATCGCCGGGCGCGGGCTGGACTGCGCGGAAAGGATCGCCG
>JBATDG010000099.1:0-79055 GCA_049663345.1 Bacteroidota bacterium | reverse complement strand
GCACTCAGTGCTCGAAGGCATGATTATAGCCGGTGTCGCAATCGGCGCCGATGATGCCTATATCTACTGCCGTGCCGAATATCCGAAAGCCATCGCGCGTCTGCGGCAGGCGATTTCGCAGGCACAGCGGCGCGGACTGCTCGGCGACAACATTCTCGACAGCGGCTTTAATTTCCATGTCAAGATCAAGGAAGGCGCCGGTGCGTTCGTTTGCGGTGAAGAAACCGCGCTCATCGCATCGATCGAAGGACACCGCGGCATGCCGCGCTTCCGTCCGCCGTTCCCTGCGGTTTCCGGACTCTGGGGCAAGCCGACCAACATCAACAATGTCGAGACTTTCGCCAATATTCCCTGGATCATCAACAACGGCGGCGCCGCTTTCGCAGCCTATGGTACTGAGAACAGCAAAGGCACGAAAGTGTTCGCCATGGCCGGCAAGGTTCGCCGCACGGGACTGATCGAAGTGCCGATGGGTCTCACCATCAACTCGATCATATTCGACGTCTGTGGAGGCATCCTCGACGACAAGCGCTTCAAGGCTGTGCAGATGGGCGGTCCCTCCGGCGGCTGTATTCCTGCCGAAATGTGCGAGCTTTCCGTCGATTATCAGGAAGTCAACAAGACCGGCGCCATCATGGGCTCGGGCGGTCTTATCGTGATGGACGAAACGACGTGCATGGTCGATGTGGCGAAATTCTTCCTCACGTTCACCCAGTCTGAATCCTGCGGAAAGTGCACGTTCTGCCGCATCGGAACCAAGCGCATGCTCGAAATTCTCGAGCGCATCACCGACGGACAGGGAACGATGGATGATCTGGAGAACCTGTCGGAGCTCAGCGAACAGATTCGTTCCGCCTCGCTCTGCGGACTCGGTCAGACCGCACCGAACCCGGTGATCACGACGCTGAAGTATTTCCGTGAAGAGTATGTGTCGCACATCGTGGACAAGAAATGTCCGGCGCATGTCTGCACACCGCTGCTCACCTATACAATCAACGATCTCTGCAACGGATGCACTGCCTGCGCCCGCGCCTGTCCCACAACGGCTATCACCGGCGAACGCAAGGAAATGCACTATCTCGATCAGGATCTCTGCATCAAATGTGGTAAATGTTTCACGGTCTGTCGCTTCGACGCGGTAGTGAAGGATTAAGGTGCCCCATGGTAAATCTGACGATAAATGGACTGCAAGTAACCGCCTCACCCGAGAAATCGATTCTCGAGGTCTGCCACGAGCAAAACATCGATAACATCCCGACTCTCTGCTACGACGAGAAGCTGCCGCCGTTCGGCTCATGCTTCCTCTGCGTTGTCGAAGTGGAAGGACAGAATCGCATGTTCCCCGCATGCTCGACGAAAGTGCAGGAAGGCATGGCGATCAATACCGCTTCGCAGAAAGTGCGCCGTGCGCGCAAGACCTGCCTCGAGCTGATCGTCTCGAATCATTACGCCGACTGCTTCGGCCCCTGCCGCCTCAACTGCCCCGCAGATGTGGATATTCAGGGATACATGTCCCTGATCAGCATGGGCAAATTCAATGAAGCCGTCGCGCTGATCAAAGAGAAACTTCCGCTGCCGTCGGTTTGCGGACGCGTCTGCACCCGCAAATGCGAAGTGAACTGCCGGCGTACGCTGGTGGATTCTCCGGTCGGCATCGATTTCCTCAAACGCTATGTCGCGGATCAGGACATGATCGGCGAAATGTGGAAACCGGAGCTTAAGGAAGACAACGGCATGCGCGTCGCCATCATCGGCGGCGGACCGGCCGGACTCACCTGCGCCTACTATCTGGCACTCGAGGGCTACCGTCCGGTGATTTATGAATCACTGCCGCATCTCGGCGGCATGCTCCGCTACGGCATTCCCGAATACCGTCTCCCGAAGGAAGTGCTCGACAAGGAAATCAGCTGGATTACCGACCTCGGTGTGGAAGTGCATACGGAGCGCACACTCGGCAAGGATTTCGGCATCAATGATCTCTTCGATCAGGGCTTCCGTTCGGTATTCGTCGGTCTCGGCGCCCAGGTTGGAAAGCCGATGGCTGTCGAAAACGAGGAATCGGAAGGCGTGCTCACTGGCGTTGATTTCCTCCGCCAGGTCGAAATGCAGACGCAGCCCGACATCAAGGGACGCGTGGTCGTGGTCGGCGGCGGCAATACCGCCATCGATGCTGCACGTACCTCGCTGCGCCTCGGCGCCGACGAAGTGATCCTTCTCTATCGCCGCACCCGCAAGGAAATGCCGGCGAATGAAATCGAAATCGTTGCGGCCGAAGAAGAGGGCGTGAAAATGGAATTCCTCGCGGCGCCTGTGCGCGTCAACGTGGAAGAGAAAAGGATGAAGTCGATTCGGAATATCCGAATGGAGCTCGGCGAGCCGGATGCATCAGGCCGACGTCGTCCCGTGGTTATCGAAGGATCGGATTTCGATCTCGAATGCGACTGGGTGATTTCTGCTATCGGCCAGGAGGCGGACCTCGAAGGCCTCGGCGGCGACGAAAAAATAGCCGTCACTCGCTGGAAAACCATCGAAGCTAAGCCCGGCACTTTCGACACCGACCGCCCCGGCGTGTTTTCCGGCGGCGATGTGGTCACGGGCCCTGCCGACGCAGTCGACGCAATCGCCGCTGGCCGTATGGCCGCAAGGGCAATCGACAAGTACATCCAGACGGGCGTGATCATTCCGCTGACAGACCGCTTCGAAAGCAAGCGGGACAACTTCCACAAAATGACCCGGGAAGATATTCCTCTCGTTCAGCATACCGAACGGCATCATGCGAGTGAAGTCCCGGTAGCCGAGCGTCTGAAGGGCTTCATGGAAGTCGAACACGCCTACAACGACGATGACGCCTTTGCCGAAGCGCTTCGCTGCGCCGAGTGCGGCTGCGATGCCGGACTGTCATGCCGTCTGCAGGATTATTGCACGGAATACGGCGTTGATCAGCAGCGCTTCGTCGGTGAATTCAACCGCTACACTGCCGACACGCGTCATCCGTTCATCAAGATCGATTCGAATAAGTGCATCAACTGCGGCCGCTGCGTCAACACCTGCAAGGAAATTCTCAACGTGGCCGCGTTGGGCTTTGTCAACCGCGGCTTCCGCACCATCGTCAAACCGGCGATGGAAAAGGCGCTGCATGAGACCAACTGCGTGGCTTGCGGCAACTGCATCGACGTGTGCCCGACAGGCGCACTCGTTGAAAAAATGCCGTTCCGCCGGTCGGGTCCATGGCAGATGGATGCCGTCTTCAATGTCTGCAACTACTGCTCGGTGGGCTGCAACGTCACTATGAAAGTGAAGGCCGCCGATCTGTTCTACATCAGCGGCGCCGCTCCGGACGTGAGTCCCAACTACGGCGAACTCTGCGTGCGCGGACGCTTCGGCTATCAGCATTATCTCGACGGCAGCCGTGCGAAAAAACCGATGGTGCGCAAGGACGGCGAGCTTGTGGAAGTGTCGTGGGAAGAGGCCTTCGAGGCCATGCATAAAGGACGCGCGCGTATTCTCGAGGATTACGGCGCAGACAGCGTGCTCGTTTCCGCTTCTCCGAAAATGACGGATGAGGAATTGTATCTGGCCGGACGCTACGCCCGGACCGCACTCCGCACCAACAATATCACCTCCTTCCATCAGATGGTCAGCGGCGCCGATTACCACGCACTCGACGAGATGCTCGGATCGACGCTCGCCAGCGCCGATGTGGAGGATCTTGAGAATGCGGATCTGTACCTTTTCCTCGGAGGAAATCCGACAGTCGACAATCCCGTGATGGGCTGGCGCATGAAGCGCCGGATGCGTCACGGCACTGAAGCTGTCGTGATCAATTCCGCGGAAATCGATCTCGTGGCGCATGCCTCCGTTTGGGCCGATCCGCGTCGCGGTACGGCAACAAAGCTGCTCAATGGCATCATGTCCGAATTGCTGCAGCGTGGTGCGATCAACGAGGAATTCATCGCACGCCGCACGACGAATTTCGATCAGGTGAAAGAACAGCTGATGAACGAAGATCTGCATGAGGTCGCCCTGGTGACAGGCGTACCTGAAGCCAAGATCCGCTCCATCGTCGATCTGATTGCTGATCCCGACAAAAAAATCGTCGCCTGGTACAATCTCGACAGCCGCCTTGATCGGTCCAGCGAGGATCTCAAAGCGCTGACTACACTGATGATGATGCTCGGCAAGCTGGGCGTTAAGGGTTCCGGCATCGCGCTGTTCACCAGCGAATGCAATCACACAGGCATGACCGTGGCGGGCTTTGACCGCCTGCTGCTGCCCGGTGGAGCCAGCATCCGAAACACACGCATCCTCGATGCCGTCAACCGCTTCTGGAAGCAGGACATCAGTGAAATCGTGAGCGGCGGAACCAATCTCCCGCGCAAGATTCGTGAGGACAAAATCCGAGCAGCAGTGATCCTCGGTGAGAATCCCGCAGCATCGGAAGACTACAACGGCTTCATCAACAACCTCGAATTCCTTGTCGTCGCCGACATGTTCATGACCGAAACCGCCCAGGCGGCCGACGTCTTCCTTCCGTTGGCTGCGTATTGGGAGGGCGATGGACACTTCACGAATTGGGCCGGAAAGCGGCAGAAATCGAATCCCATCGGTGATCCTGCCAACGGTATGAGCAATGTCGCAATTCTGCGCCGACTGCTCGAGATGGAGGGGTTGACGCCCGCATTCGAAGGGTACGAAGAACTCTCTGCCGAAATGCTTTCATTCATCCGCCAGCAGGGTACCGAAGGTCATATCGGCCTGAGCTTCCCGACGGATGACGGGAAAGCCCATTTCATCCTGTATTCGGATCAGGTGCTGCCAACAAGCGCCCGCATTCCCGCGGTCATCGAAGTTGACGCACGTATGAACGAACGGCTCTCGCTCATCAACGCCTGATCGCCGAATTCTTTTTCCGACGAGGCCGTCTTATTCAGGGCGGCCTCGTTGTTTTTTTTCATGCGCAGTCGTTTGTCCTTTGCTGGCGAAGGCCCTATTTTACCTTAATCATAACCATGCATCTCCGCTTAACCTTACCATACATACATGGCCCCGAACCGGGGAATTAAGGATGACTCAATGAGAATCAGTCTTGCGGTGATTTCACTGCTCCTGCTGTGCGCTGCGTCTACATATGCGCAGGAGTCGAAAGTACAACTCTACGATCCGTCCGCCAATGCCTCGGGCGAACTGCGCGCGGCTATCTCATATGCTTCTGCAACGGGCAAGCATGTCCTCGTTCAAGTGGGAGGGAATTGGTGCCCCTGGTGCGTCAAGCTCGACAAACTGATGAACAGCGACAGCAGGATCGATTCCCTGATGAATGCGGATTACGTTCTCATTCGAGTGAACTACAGCAAGGAAAATACAAACCTTGACGTCCTCGAGCGCCTCGAAAATCCTCAGCGTTTTGGTTTCCCGGTGCTGCTGGTGCTGGACAGTGCCGGTCAGCGCCTGCACACGCAGGACAGTGGACTGCTCGAAAAGGATGGATCGCATGATCCCGGAGCAGTATATCGTTTTCTCTACCTCTGGCGTCCCGCGGCTCTTGTGACCGCCGCCGAATAGGTTTATGTATGGACAGCATTGTCGATAAAAATATCCGCAACAGCCTGCTCGTCACGGGAGGTGAGTTCGAGGAAGCGCTCGCCGACATCATCGACCAGCTGGAGCATCCTCCGATAGTTGACGGACGCCATATAGCTGCCTGGGATATGGCCCGTATGATTGCGGAGGCGATGGGCGATGGCTTCGCCGGACTGCCGCCCAACGGATTCGATTTTGCATGCTGGCTGTGGGAAACTGCGCCGCTTCATGTTGTCAGAATTCCGAATGCCAACATTATCGGCACGTCGCATGGGTTCCGCTACGGAGTAGTGCATCTGCGAAAAATTGCCGCCATGCTTGCAGCAATCTACGTGAATCAGCAGCCCCTGAAGGTAGCGCAGGTAATTGAGCTGATCGATATGAGTCTGGATTGGGTGGATGCACGCAATCTGATCATCTACGCGCTTCTCGAGCATTACGATCAGTTTTTTGAGCGAAGCTCCACCGAACTCTCGACGCTCGCGCAATCCGCAAAGGCCTGGCGACGCCTGATTCCGCTTGGTGTCGCTGCCCGAATAGTTGGTACGCGTCCGCAGGATTCCGCCGCAGTGTATATGCTGCTTCGGCTTTCGAGCGAACATGCGGATGACCCCCAGGTATATCAGGGACTGCGCTACGTGCTTCGGATTGCCAGTATGTATGGCGATCAGCAAGCGCTGTTGGAATTTCTCTCGTCGCTGCAAAAAGCCGGCGCGGAGAAAGTAGCTTCACTGGTTTGCGAATTCATTCGGAATCCGCGTTTGCGATGGGAAGGGATGTCGAAGGCGGAAATGATCAAAGTGCTTCAGATCTGGCGTGAAAACGAATACAGCGCGGTCGCAACGCGCTGTATTGATCAAGCTATAGTTCAGCTTCAGGGAGTTTGAAGCCGAATCAGTCTTTTTTTACCACATGTCCGATTACGACGGGCTGCTCCGCTGCAAGGCGGTTCAGCACTGCTGCACTCTGTTCTTCGGATGTGATTACGATAAGTCCGATGCCCAGATTGAATGTCCGGCGCATGTCCTCTTCAGGTACTTTCCCCAGTTCCTGAATCATCGAAAAAATCTTGGGCCGGGTCCAGGATTCCCAGTCGATATCCAGTTCGCAGTCTGAAGCGATCACCCTCTTTGTATTTCCGACGATGCCTCCGCCAGTCACATGCGAAAGTGCATGCACCAGATTATCGTCGAGCAGGGGAGTGATCATGTGCAGATAGCTGCGGTGGACGGCAAGCAGGGCATCTGCCAGAGTTCCGCCCAGGTCATCGAATTGGGCGTCGAGGGCAAAGTGCGGAAGCAGGGCGGCGCGTGCGAGTGAGTATCCGTTGGTATGAAGTCCGCTCGAGGGAAGTCCGATCAACACGTCACCCGGACGAACATTCTCCTTATTGAGAATTTTGCTCTTTTCGACGATGCCGACGATGGTCCCTGCGATGTCGTACTCGGTCGGCGCATACATTCCGGGCATTTCCGCTGTTTCTCCACCGATCAGAGCGCAGCCGTTTTCTGCACAAGCAGTCACGAAGCCGGAGATTACTGCTTCGGCGACGTCGGGATCGAGTCTCCCTGTCGCGAAATAATCCATAAAAAACAGCGGACGCGCGCCGGTTGTGAGAATATCATTGACGCAATGGTTGACGAGGTCCTGTCCTACAGTATCATGCCTGTTCGCCGCAGCGGCGATTTTCAGCTTCGTGCCGACGCCGTCAACGCTGGAAACCAGCACCGGTTCTTTGTGTTCGGGGAAGGAAGCATCAAAAAGAGCCCCAAAACCGCCGATATTCGTAAGTACTCTTGGTCCGTGGGTGGATTTTACCTTCGTCGCGATTCTCCGGACAAGCTCTTCGCCCGAATCAATATCCACTCCTGCGCTCTTATATGTCAAACTCAATGCAAACTCCGATATTGATATGAACAAGCAAATTATGGGTCTCGGTGTTGAGAAACAAGAAGTGATATGCTGGAATGACAGGGCATGCAGGAAATACTAAAAAAAAAATCTACCGACTGTTGCATTTACTCACTTGGTGAATTATATTCACATCAAACAACATTGATCTGAACGAATACGAGTCTGAAATATTATTCAAGAAGCATGAATTTTGATACAGCAGCCCGAAGCAACAACCGTTGTAAATTACCTGCTGCATCAGTCTGAGTGGTCTCAGGAAGGATGAAACCTTCATGAAAACCAAAAGGGTGGCGCTTTGATATGGAGCGACATCACCTCGTGGATGAGGCGTCCCGTCGGTAACGATGGGACGTTTTTTTTGTTGTTTATAAGCTGCTTCCTGAGTATTTTTCATACAATTGATTCGAAACTATCATCCACAGGTTGATTCTCACCATTTCCAAGGAGTTCTTTTTATGAGAAAACTCGGGCTACTGTTTGCGCTCGTGCTGTTCACGAGTGTTGTAATGCAGACGGTGAACGCACAATCCATTGCGACAAAACCGTTCGTCCAATTTCAGGGAACTTACTCTGAAATCACCGGTACCGATATCTGCACTCCTGCAGGGTATCATGATGACGAAAGTTATGCGGTAAACATTCCGTTTACTTTCTACTACAACAACAATCCAAATACGGTGCTTTACGCCACGACCAATGGGTATCTCACGTTCGGAAGCTCACAGCCTTACATTTACTACTCGCTGTTCCCCAATAACTACGATATCGTCAGCGCGTTGGGCCGCGATCTCCATGGCAACTATCAGGGCACAATTACATGGGCCGTGAGCGGTGCCGCTCCGAACCGCGTGATGACCGTGCAGTGGAAAGACTGGATGACCTATTACGGTGTCTATGACAAGCTGAATTTCCAGATCAAGCTGTACGAAACCAGCAACATGATAGAGATCGTCTATGGAGATTGGACTACATCAGGTTCAACCTATGCTGGTCAGGTTGGTATCCGCAGTTCCTTCCCGAACGACATTCAGGCTCGCACAACTTCATGGGTAGGAAGCACTGGCACGAACGTGTCCACGGCAACGCAAATTTATGGTGGCACAGTTAAGCCGCCTAACGGCTACGTCTACCGTTTCGGCTGCTACGTGCCCCAGGGCTCTGTCGACATTTCCTTGGTAGATGCTCAGGGTAATCCCGCAGGTTATTACTTTACTCCGGGCACCATCTATGCGAAGTACACGATCAGCTATCCGCTGGATCAGGAATATGATGTCCCTGTGACGCTCAATTTCTACCGTATCGGCGACAATTCCGGCAACCCCGCATACACCGAATCATTTGTCGCTCACAAGACGCTCGGCAGCTATACCGGCATGCGTCCGATCAACGTCAATCTTCCCCCGGCATACTACCGTGTGGAAGCAGTGTTCAATGTCTGGAACAACTGCCTCATGGCTGAAGAAGTGAAGGACGAAACTTCGACTCTGTTCATCAGCCAGGGCACCGTGCTTTGCGAAGTGTGGCCGGGCGATGTCAACAACGACAATGTCGTCAACTACACCGATCGCAAGGATCTCAATCGCTACATCTTCGATGCGAACATGAGCCCGACATGGCTTAACGGTCCGGCCCGCTTCAAGATCGAAGCCGGCGACGACGCGATGGCGTACATGGCGTGGGAGCTTCAGCCCTCCATTCCCTGGAACACCCCCGAAGGCTGCTACATGGATGCAGACGGTAACGGTGTCGTCAACAACTGGGATTATGTCGTTATCAAGATCAACTGGGCGCGGGCACATGGAGTGATCGCACCGAAGTCCGGCAGCTCATTCGGCTCCATGACTTTCGATATGGATCAGAACTATCCCAATCCGTTCAATCCTACCACCATGCTCCAGTACAGCACACCTGAGCGCAGCCAGGTTACACTGACCGTCGCCGACATGCTCGGCCGCACAGTGGCAACACTGGTCAATGGAGCCATCGAAGCCGGCGTGCATTCCTCGACATTCGATGCTTCCGGCCTCACCTCCGGCAACTACGTCGCCACCATCAGCATGGTTGGCATCGAGTCCGGTTTGACCTTCTCGAAGACCATCAAGATGGTCTTGAGCAAATAAGTTCATAGACGGACCGGCGATCTGAATCCGGTTCTGAAATGCTTTCAACTCCTCAGGCTTCGCGGCCTGAGGAGTTTTTTTTTTTGCTTTCACTGCCTTGTGCTTGCATAGACAGAATCGATATACTATTTTATTGGAGTGAGACTTAAATTCACAGTGTGAATAATATTCCGCAGTTGCAGTGAAACTTTAATCAAAAGGCGTAAGCTATGAAAAAAATGTCTCTTATATCTGCGGTAGTGCTATTATTGCTGGGCTTCTCTGTACAGGTGCAATCCCAGACAATCGCTACCAAGCCGTTTGTTGAGTTCATAGGGACTTATACACCGATAACCGGGACGAACGTCTGCACCCCTGGCGGCTACCATGACGATGAGTCATATGCGGTCCCGATGCCGTTCCCGTTTATGTATAATGGCGTCTATTATTCCACTGCCTTCATGACGACAAACGGGTACATTACTCTGAATACCAGCTACCCTTATGCCTATTACATGCCGCCGCTCAACTGTCAGAATTCCGGTCTGTATCTCGAAATGCTCTCCGCTTGGGGCGACGATCTCCATGGCAACTATCAGGGAACGATGACATACGCCGCTTCGGGCGCCGCTCCGAACCGGGTTATGACGTTTCAGTGGACCGACTGGATGACTTACTACGGAGTGGGCGACAAACTCAATTTCCAGGTCAAGCTCTACGAAACCAGCAACATGATTGAATTTGTGTACGGGACGATTCTCAATCCCAGTGCCGGCGGACAGCCCGTGAATGTCGGTATCGCCAGCATGTCTCCCGGCGATATTCAGAATCGCGTGGGTTCCTGGGTTGGTTCCACCGCCTCTACGAACGGTGCAATCACGAAGACCTACAACTCCACAAACATGCCGCCTGTCGGTCTCACGTATCGCTTCGGCTGCTATGTGCCGCAGGGTTCCGCCGACATCTCCATGGTTGATGCGCAGGGCAACGCTGCCGGTTATTTCTTCACTCCCGGATCCCTGTATGCGAAATACGAGATCAGCTATCCTCCCGATGAAGAATATGATGTTACGATTACGCTGAATTTCTACCGTATCGGCGACAACTCGGGCAATCCCGCCTACACGGACGTGTTCACCGTACACAAACCGCTCGGTACCTTGACGGGTATGCGGGCGATGAGCGTGAATCTTCCTGCAGCTTACTACCGGGTGGAAGCGACGTTCAGCATGTGGAACAATTGCCTGATGTATGAAGACGTGATCGATGAAACGTCCACGCTGCTCATCAGCCAGGGTACTGTTCTTTGTGAAGTGTGGCCGGGTGATGTGAATAACGATCTCGTCGTCAACTACGCCGATCGCAAGGATCTCAACCGCTACATCTTTGATGCTAACATGAGTCCCACCTGGTTGAATGGTCCGGCCCGCTTCAAGATCGAAGCCGGCGACGACCCAATGGCCTACTTCGCGTGGGAGCCTCAGCCCTCGATTCCCTGGAACACTCCCGAAGGCTGCTACATGGATGCCGACGGTAACGGCATCGTCAACAATTGGGACTATGTCGTTATCAAGATCAACTGGGCGCGCTCACACGGCGTTCTCACACCGAAGGGCGGAAGCAATTTCAGCTCGATGAGCTTCGATATGGATCAGAATTATCCGAATCCGTTCAACCCTGCGACGATGATCCAGTACAGCACTCCCGAACGCAGCCAGGTCACGCTGACAGTCACCGACATGCTCGGCCGCACGGTTGCAACACTGGTAAACGGCACCATCGAAGCGGGAGTACATTCTTCGACGTTTGATGCTTCCGGACTCACCTCCGGAAACTACGTCGCCACTCTAAGCATAGCGGGACTCGAGACCGGTCTTACGTTCTCGAAAGCCATCAAGATGGTGCTGAACAAATAGTCCTTTCTAAGGACTGACGTTCATCGTTTTCTTTTCCGTGTTGTTCTTTACCCCTCGGGTTTTTCTGCCTGAGGGGTATTTTTTTTTTTGCTCCTCGATGATCTGCTGCGAATCGCCGGAACTGCCGATTGTGCACCATATTATCCGTATTTTCGGTTTCGTGAGAGATCATCGCGGCAAGCGCTATTGCGGGTCGGGCGAAATCTTCACATTTCTGTTGCGATTCTAATAATTGAACTGTAAATTCAGGCCATAGATTCAGAAGACCGACGACTCTCGATTCCCATCCACAATCACAATAAAGCAGGAGTCATCTATGAGGCTACGAATTACCTTGTCAACGTTCTTCCTCTTGACCAGCTTCCTCCTCGTGTCAGGTTCCCTCCTAATGGCACAGGCGCCTACGCCGAATATCGCCGTGAATGCCGTGTGTACGCACAGCAGCGGCGGTTCAGGCGTTTATGGACCCGCCAATTATAATGACGGCGTTATCCCGCCTGCCGGCTCACTGCCCTGGGGCTGGACCTCCGGTGCGACGCATACAAACTCAAGTGCATGGATCATGTTTACATGGCCCTCTCCTGTTGATTTTGGTGAGCTCTATTTGTACCATGGAGCGATCAATAACCGCTATATGCTAGGTGCTGAGATCCAATACTGGACCGGCTCGGCTTGGGCAAGTGCTGGTAGCTTTCTTGGCACGAACTACACGGACTGGGAGCGCCTTATTTCGTTCCCGCCAGTAACATCGGATAAAATGCGCATCACCAACTGGGTGATGGCTCCGATTGGTCAGACGAGCAACCCGCATTTCCGCGAAATCCAGATTCGCAATGCCTGCACCGATCCTATGACCGATATCAGCTTCGATGCACCGGCATTTATCGTACAGCCGGATCCCGTTCGCATCGACTTTGAAGTTGGCCGCCCCATCGGCGAATTCGACGCAACAATTACCTTCAATTTCTATACCCCGACCGGCATTCTCGTGCACAGTGAAAACACCGTCGTGCATATCAATGCTAACAAGGTCAGCGGCACGTTCGTTGTGCAGTCCAGCAGCCTGCCTCCTGGTTTCTACAACCTCGAGGTGGTGTTCAATGTCTTCGATATCTGCAACAAGCTCGACAATTTCATGCTCAACAAGGTCGTCATGGTTCTCGCTCCGGGACAGACGCTTTGCGAGGTATGGCCGGGTGATGTCAACAACGATAACATCGTGAACTACGGTGACCGCGCTGATCTAAATACCTACATTCACGATGCGAATCTCCAGAGTAATTGGCTCAACGGCCCCGCCCGCTATCGTGCGGATGCATCGACCAACATGATGACCTATTACGCATGGGAGCTTCAGCCGGGCGTGCCCTGGTACACTCCTGAAGGCTGCTTCATGGATGCTGATGGAAACGGTATTGTCAACAACTTTGACTATATCGCCGTCAAGCTGAACTGGATGCGTACCCATGGCGCCATCACTCCGAAGAACGGTTCGAATTTCCACCCGTGGACCTTCGACATGGATCAGAACTTCCCGAATCCGTTCAATCCCACGACCATGATTCAGTACAGCGTTCCTGAGCGCAGCCAGGTTATCCTTACGGTGAGCGACATGCTCGGCCGCACGGTTGCCACGCTGGTCAACGGTTCCATCGAAGAAGGTACACATTCGGTCGCATTTGATGCGGCGAATCTGAATTCCGGCAACTATATTGCAACCGTCAGCATGACCGGTTTGCAGTCGGGATTGACCTTCTCCAAGACCATGAAAATGGTGCTGAACAAATAATCACATCTCTCCTTGATGTTGAAAAAGCCCCGGCATTGTGTCGGGGCTTTTTCTGTTTTGGCTTAAGGACGTAAGGACGTAAGGGCGTTAGGACGTAAGGACGTAAGGACGTAAGGGCGTAAGGGCGTATTGGCGTAAGGGCGTAAGGGCGTATTGGCGTATTGGCGTAAGGGCGTAAGGACGTAAGGGCGTAAGGAAACAGGAAAAGGTCCGCCGCGGGGTGGACCTTTCTGTGAGCGGGAGACGGGATTCGAACCCGCGACATTCAGCTTGGGAAGCTGACACTCTACCAACTGAGTTACACCCGCAATACCCTGAAAATAGGATGCGGGCATGAGACAAACAAGTGTCATGCGATCCTTCCATAAATTCTGCGACAAATCTTCGCATGATGTACTCCGATATCTGATTTGCTCTGGTGTCTGATATGCCGCTTCGACTGTGGACTGGCATCCCGCAATTGCCTATTTTTGCTTATATCCTCACTGTCAAAGAGAAGCATGACTAAACCCAGTATTCGGGAGCGGCTGCGGTACCGGAGCGATCAATTTTTCCAATCCGGTTTCACACTCCAGTTATTCGTGTCCGCCATAATCGTTCTGGCGGTTATCATACTGTTTTATCTGATCGCGGAAATTGCAGGCGTCCATCCAGGGCCCGACTTCGGCGTACAGAACGGCAGTGAAGATGGCCCGTACTGGCCCTCTGTAAGGCTCTGGTGGGTTGTCATGCACATTATGGAGAGCTACTGGCTTGAAACCGGCACGTTCTCACAAGTGCTCTCCATCATTTTAACCTTATTCAATTTCCTTGTTTTCGCCGCGATCGTAGGACTCGTCGGTTCCCGCATCCAGCAGCGTCTCGAACAGGTGCGGCGCGGGACCTCCCGCGTGGTTGAGGAGGATCATATCGTTATTCTCGGGTGGAGCGGGAAGGTGAGTCCCATCATTCACGAGCTTCGTGAGGGTCTTGAAAACGGGAAACAAGTCTATGTTCTGGCCTCCGAAAAGCCCATCGATGAAATCGAGGCCCGTCTGCGAAAGAGTTTTCGCAAGCGCCGTTCCCGTTCCCGTTGGGTGCTTCGTCAGGTATCGCTCACTGATCTGAAGGATCTCGAGCTGCTCTCCATCGATCGCGCACGGGAAGTTATAATTCTGCGGCAGGACGCGGGCGAAGGAACAAGTGATGTGCAGGTGGTGAAAACCATCATGGCAGTTGCGCATATCATCGAGCAGCGGGAGGGCACGGATCGCCCGGTTCCCAATATCATTGCAGAAATCGAGGTCGCCTCATTTGTCCAGCTTGCCAGGGCGGCGGCTCGCAGCGTCCGGTTAAGCGTGATCCAGCCTTCGGACAATCTCAGTAAGATCATTCTTCAGACAGCCCGACAGGAGGGGCTGGTTGACGTCTATAACGAGCTGCTATCCCATCACGAGAATGAATTCCATTTCACACCGACCGGGGTGATGGCAGGTAAGACTTGGAAGGAAGTGGTGTTTTCTTTCCGATCCGCCATACCGGTGGGAGTCTTCCGTGGCGGCGAGCCGCTGCTCGCTCCCGCACGCGCAGGTGAGGACTTCCGCATTCTTCCTGAGGACAGCATCATCGTCGTGGCGCGTGTGGAAGGAGATATGCGTGTTGGGAATCTGCATATCCCGGACGCGGCGGATCCACCGGGAGAAGGCGTACAGCCAGGCGTGCTCATCCGCAACATTCTTCTTCTCGGATGGAATCAAAAAGTCTTTCCGCTTCTCAAGGAATATGCGGCGTATGCGCGGTCAGTGCGCACGCTTTTCGCCGTCACTATTGTGAGTCCCGGAATCCCTGCCGGAATGACCTCAGGCGAAATTTGTTCAATAATTGATGCCGGCGATGAATTGGATATACGGATCCGCAAGGAAGAGTATCTCGCATCAGAGACAGTCGAGCAGCTGGGACCCGCCAACTTCGACGCCATTATCGTGCTCGATGAGAACGTTGACGATTCTCATTTCGAAGATGCCGATACCCGCGTCATCATGACGCTTCTGCTTCTGCGGTCGCTGCGCGATCGGGCCGAAAAGCTCGGGATCGCCTATCCGCCCCAACAGCAGATTGTCGGAGAAATCTTCAATGTGAGCAACAAGGATCTGGCCGAATCTACAGGGACAATGCGCGATGTCATCATCAGCAACGACCTGGTGAGCAAGATGATCTCCCAGGTTTGCCGCGAAAGGCGGACAGAACTTGTGATGAAGGATCTTTTTGACGAGGAAGGCAAGGAGATTTACATCAAATCCGCACTGTTGTATGCAGGGAAAGGCAGCACAGCAACCTTCGATCAATTGCTGCTTGCCTCGCTGCAAAAAGGGGAGGTGGCGATCGGTTTCGTCAGGAGGCAGTCAAACGGTGGGAAACGTGAACTCAAACTCAATCCTCCGCGCGATCTCGAGCTGCATGTCGATGAAGATTTGCGGTTGATCGTATTCGCAGAAGACGAGGCAGGTTAGTCAGAATGTCCCAGGGCGTGTGCGAGGCGATCGAGGTTTGAAGCGATGCCGATGCATATCAGCATGCTCTGCGGTGCAAGTGTGGTATCGGGGGAAGGGTTGTATTCGAATTCTCCGTCCGGAGTTCGAATTGCAAGCACAATGATGTTCAGTTCCGCTCGTATATTCGTATCGCGGAGTTTTTTATTCGCGTATCTGCAGCTCGCTGTCACACCCAGTTCCTCGATCTCCAGGCTCTGGGCAACGTTGTCGCGGGAGGCATTCACGACCTCCATAAAATTCACGACATGCGGCCGGAGGACGGCGTTTGCGATGTAGCGCCCTCCGATCTCGTAGGGAGAGATCACCTTGTCCGCGCCCGCCTGCTGGAGCGTGCGCGCTGACGCCGCATCGCTCGCCCTGGCAATGATGCGGATACCTGTATTCAAATTCCTCGCCGAGAGAGTGACATAGACATTGTCCGCGTTCGACGAAAGGGTGGCCACGATCGTCGAAGCAGATGCGACACGTGCACGGCTGAGCACTGTGTCATCGGTGGCGTTCCCATCCACGGCCAGATAGCCCATCGATTCGAGTGCCGAGATAATATCCGGATCCTTCTCGACGATGATAAAATCCACCTTCCGGTCGAAGAGCTGCGAGGCGACCTGTTGTCCGATGCGTCCGTAGCCGCAGATAATCACATGGTTTTCCAGTTTCGCGATGCTGCGTTCCATGCGTCTCCTCCGTACAGCGAGAGTATTGATGAAATATTCAAGTGACTGCCCCACCGCCCAGGCGACCGTGCCGATGCCGCCGACGATGAGAAGAATGGTGAACAGTTTTCCCGAATCGCTGAGCGGCGCCACTTCACGGTAGCCGACCGTCCCGAGCGTGATGACGGTCATGAACAGCGCATCTATGAGATTGTATCCCTCAATCAACATATACCCGCTTGTCCCCAGCAGGAGCAGGACGAGCATGAGCACGAGGGCGATGCGAATTCTTTGAACCGGGGGTGACGGCACGGGATCCTTTCAGAAATCTGTTTCCAGTAACATAAGGGATTCCTCCGGCTTATACACGGAGCTCAGGAACTGATACTGGATAATGCAGAGGATTGAGTCAGCAGACAAAGCGGTAGCCGGCTGTGTGCACAGTCACGATATATCGAGGGTCGGATGGTGTGGGTTCAATTTTTTTCCGCAGCGAGAGAATATAATTGTCGACAGTTCGAGTCGTGGGGAATTGTTCATACCCCCAGACCTCGTCGAGCAGCATATCGCGGGTCACGACTTCATTTCGGTGTTTGATGAAAAAGCGAAGTACTTCGAATTCGCGTGCCGTCAGATCGACAGGTTGTTCTCCGAGGCGCACTTCCTGGGTTCGCAGATTTACCCAGAGCCCATCTACCGAAATCTCTTCGGGCTCACGCGTCTCGGGTGCGCGCCGCAGCAGTGCTTTTACGCGAGCCTGCAATTCACGAACGGAAAACGGCTTGGTCATATAATCATCCGCGCCAAGTTCTAGCCCGAGCACCCTATCGGTTTCTGAACTTTTACTGGTGAGCATCAGGATGGGAGAATTTACGCCATTGGCCCGGAGATCACGGCAGATTTCCTCTCCGTTTTTCGAAGGCAGCATCAAATCGAGGATAATTATATCCGGGATCATTTTTTTCGCCTGGTCGTAGCCGCGTCCGCCGTCCGATTCCGAATGGACGTCGTAGTGCTCTGCGCGGAAGCAGGCTTCCAATCCGACGAGAATGGCCGGGTCATCTTCGATAATCAATACGGTTTTCATGTTTCCTCCATGAGATCAAATGTCAGGCGGAAAGTACTGCCTTCACCGGGTATGCTTTCGACGGTGACCTTTCCTTTGTGCGCGTCGGTAATGTGTTTTACGAGTGATAATCCCAGCCCGACTCCCCCCAGCTTTTGCACATCGCTGCTGCTGGAGCGAAAGAATGCCTCGAACAGGTGGGGTATCTCCTCATGGCGAATCCCGAGACCGTGATCTTCGACAGCGATGCAGCATTGATGATTTTCGACCGAGGTCCGCAATGTTATGTCGCGTCTCTCCCGCGAATATTTCATCGCATTACTCAGCAGATTATTTACTGCTTCCAGAATCGCATCGGCATCGGCCCGGATCGGTAGAGGCGTTGGATGCAGCTCCAGGCGGCAGTCGAAGCCGCCTATCTGCATCTGATACTCCATCGTTTCGTAAGCGCGCTCTGCGATTCTATTCAAATCGTTGGCCGATATTGTGTACTGCATCATGCCGCGTTCGATGCGTGTGAAGTCGAGCACGTTGTTGATCAGCCTGGCCAGCCGGTCGCATTCACCCTGGATGATCCCCAGTGAGCGATGCGCCTCGGTATCTGCCTTTGAGATTTGATCATCAAGAAGTTCTGCAAACATCTTGATCGACGTGAGAGGCGTTTTCAGATCATGCGAAACACCGGAAACGAAGAAGGACTTCATCTGATTCAATTCGCGCAGTTTATCGGTTTCGTGTTTTTGCAATAGCAGGCGCTGCTGCAGCAGCAAGCGCTCAAACTGCAATCCCGCCTGCACTGAAACCGCCCTCAGGAGGTCGATGTCCTCAAGCGTGAAGCGAAGACCGGACTTCTTTTCTCCCAGAATAAGGAGCCCGACCACGGTGCCGTCTTCGGTGCGGATAGGGAACATCAGCGCCACACCGTAGCGGCGGGCAAAGCCCATGTCGGAATGCACGACCCTGGTTCCCGGTTCGACCACGTTCCGGAAAACAATCGGATCTGTCGGGAGCAGTTTGAGGCGGGAAGGATGTACATCCAGTCCCTGATACCGCCAGCGATTAAAACCTCGGCGTCCACGCACAACTAATTGCCGTTCATTCTGCACGACCATGACCATGATGCCATCGGGCCGCAGCAGTTCGTCAATACCCGATACCATCACGTCGGCGACATCTTCCGCCTGGACGCTGGCGAGAACCCGTTCGCTGATCGTTCTGAGGGATTCACGGAAGTCATAATCGACACGGAAGAAAAACCGGTCTATTGCACGCTGGACAAGTCCACGCGTCGGCATGAAAAGGAGAAGGTCAAGTGCGAGCGCGGCTATGGAAATCGTGAAGTATACGGCGTCGCTGCGCACTTCCACGAGTTTGATGGCGAATGCGAGGATCGCCGCATACACCAGAATCAGGATGGTGAAAACGATAGTGTACACCGTACCACGTTTGAGCAATACCTCGATATCGAACATGCGATAGCGTATTATGCCGATGGCCATAAACGACGCGGTGACGAGCAGTGCAGCGTTGAGGATGATTTCATCCATACTCAGTACTCTGACGAAATTCATCATGCCGGAAGGAAGGTGGGTCTGCAGTACCCCTAACGTGCTAATCTCCCAGAGCAGAAAGGCGAGAGTGCTGATTAGCGTTCCGCTCATTGCCCACGCGATCTGCCGCCTGTGGCCGCTGTCTTTCTCCCCGGAGAATTTTACAGAAAAGATTCCTATCGATGCGAGAGTCCCGAATCCCATCATGGCTTTGGCGGCGGTCATTGAGTTGTAGAACGCCGGCGCCGCACTGTAATCAAAGGGTAAGGTTGCCTGAAATGAAGAGATGCATCCCCACGCGGCCACGGCAGCGGGAGGGAGGTAGAGTGCAATCTTTGCAGGACGTGAGATCGGGATTGACCGCGGGAATACAAGGGCGAAGTGGATAATCAGACTGCAGATGAAGGCGCCGCAGAGCGGGAACAGAGCACGCAGAACATGCCCGAGTCCGTAGGGTTCCATCGTGAAGTTACCCCGGGTGAACGCCATGATGCAGGCGATCATAATCGCGATATGGTGGAATTGCAGCGATGCCGGGTCACGAGGCCGCTGAGAAACGACAAACAGTCCGGTGATAAAAAAGACTGCTATCGCCGCAGCCTGAATTATCATGTCGAAAACCGAATAGAATGGAGTCAGCGTGACGCGTTCTGTGCGCAAAACCCCACCCCGCCTTACCGTTACGGAGCGAACCGAACCAACCTCGTATTGATCAAGTATCTGCTCTGCATCCTCCGTATACCGGATGGGATACCCTGTGATACTCACCAGGGTATCGCCTGATTGCAGCGGAGAGCCATCCACCTTGACAAAATCCACCACCTTGGTGAATCCGCCATTCGGTGCAGCGAAGGTTTCGAGGTCTGCGCCTATCCACGCTTTCAAGCGACTCTGCTCAACGCCGGCAATACAGAGCGCAAGTATTACCACATCGAGAAACAGTAGAAGGAAACGAGAATTATTTCGTTCCATCATGCCTGTGCCCGGGTCAGTTAGGTATTCAGGAGTATCGGCTGTTTTGATAGTGATTCTCCGATAAAATATTTGAATCCGTGCAATAAAACAAAGGACAGCCGCTGTTGCGCGGCTGTCCTTTGCATGTGAATTCTCACAGAACTTCATGATCAATGCGATCAAGACTAGCGGGATTTGATTATCTTTGTGTTTTGCACGCTTCCGTCGGGGAGGAACATCCGGCAGAAATACATTCCGGAGGGAAGGGCTGCGGCGTTGAAGACGACAGACTGAACGCCGGCGGGAACAACACCGTCACGGAGCACTGCAACCTCTCGTCCGACCGTGTCATAGACCTTGATGACAAGCGGCATCGCTTCGACTGTCTCAAAAGTCAGAACAGACTGGTCGACGAACGGATTCGGTCCGGCTGAGTGGATTTTTGCCATCGGGGGAGGAGTGGAGGAGGTCTGCGCAGAGGTCTGCGCCACGGCGACGATGCGTCCCGGCGTGCGCGGGCTGCCAATCAATTGCTGGGACATGATATAATTCAGTACCAGTCCGAATTCCCCGACCTCGGATTCTTTATAATCGAGAATCGTGATACCGAGATTCTTCATCTGGTTGAGCATCTCGAGGTATTGGGCGACCATCCAGTTTGTTCCGATCGTATAGATCGCGGAAGGATCGAGCGGCTGATTCTGGAAATACACCGCCTGCAGGCGAGAACCCACGGGCTGCGAGGGATCGTAGTAGTATTTGAGATTGGAGGAAACCTGCAGGAGCATTTCATCATCCGTCTGGATGTCGGCAAGAGCGGTTTCCAGACCGACCATCAGGTCATAGCCGCTCAACGCGAAGGTCACAACGTGGTAGCCAAGCCCGTCATCCTTATTCGCGCCATACCCGATCATGCGAAACACGTCCGCGGCGATGATGGGACCCGGATAGAGCGATTGTGCGGTGGAGCCCCCGGGCTCAAGACCGATATCCACGTTCAGCGTGTTCTGGTAGGCGTCCGTGACCAGGTTTCCGACATGCGTGTCATGATGTCCGGGACGCATCAGTTCGGTCGCTCTTTCGGTGACGGTGTGTGTGCACATCGCGATAGCCGGAGAGAAAAGATGCTCGGCGCCGGGAATGCTTTCAATGGAACCTGCGATACCTGAGACAAGCGCTTTGATCGTCGGTGCTTCCGGCACCTTGGCGTCAAGCTCGATCAGGTCATACTTGTTGATGCTGATGATTCCATTGTGCAGCTTCAATTTGATGCGTCCGATCTGATCGTAGAAGCCTTCTGTCTGCACGATGGAGACAACCTCGCCCAGCGGATTCCTCACCTTGACGGGATGCTTTGTGCCGATATGATCGTGACCACCGATGACCAGATCAATGCCGGGGACGCTCGCCGCGAGTGCCTTTTCCGCGGCCATGCCCATGTGTGAAAGCAGGATGACGTAATTGCAGCCGCCGTCGCGGAGGGCCGCCGCGGTCTGATACAATATTCCGGCGATCACGGTGGGATCTTCTTCAAACGAAACCGGCAAAGGATCGGACAGATAGTTTGCCATCGGAGTCGTGAGTCCGATAATACCGACGGTGAAACCCGGATACGTTTTTATCATGGACGGCTGAATCCAGGCTGCGAGTGCGCTGGTCGGTTCGTTGGGATCGGTCGGGATGTTGATATTCGCGGAAAGCAGGGGAAACGCAGCGGGCATGCCGAGGGAATTATTGAGAGCACCAAGCAGGCCGAGCGATCCGAAATCGAATTCATGATTGCCGGCCGCCATTGCGGTCAGACCGAGTCCGGCAAGAATTTCGAGATCCGGGATGCGCGGATCAACGGGATTCCCGGCAGGGAAGACGTGCATGACGTCGCCCATGCTGGCGTCACCCGCATGAAGCAGCATGCACGGATCATCGCCGGCCATTTCCTGGCCGATGATCGTCGCTGCACGCGCAACGCCGCCGCGCTGTCCTTCGAGCAGGGCATTGCGGGGCGTACCTGCCATAAGGTTCGAATGCGTATCGTTGAGATGCAGGATGGTAAGGTACTGTGACTGCTGCGCGGTGAGCGGATTCACCCAAAGGGTGACCAGCAGAAGAATGAGGGTGGTAATTCGGGTTTTCATAATGGCTCCTTTCGATGATGATTGGTCTGGGAATGTATTCGGGCTGAAGTTGTAAGCTTGAACTGTATTTCCGATGAGTTTCTGCGTTGTTTCTGCAGCAAATGTATTCCTGCGCCGGGTCCTCCATGTCACGGAAATGTCAAAGTCATGTCAAAAGAGTTTGTGTATGCGAAATCCGGCTGGAATTCGCATATTGTGGCATCTTCAGTACCAGCGGAGCCGTTATGAACCATGAAATGCGTCCTGACGAACTGGCGGCAACTGTCGCCGGCTTCCGGCAAAGCCGGATAATTCTTACAGCTGTGGAACTTGGCATTTTCACTCTCCTCAACGATAACCCGCAAACATCGCTTGAAATCGCGCAGGCGCTGGGCTCTCATCCCCGTGCGACCGACCGCCTGCTCAACGCCCTGACTTCCATGGGATTGCTGCGCAAGCAGGAAGCTGTGTTTTCAAATACAACGACAGCTTCCCTGCATCTTGTTCGCGGCGAAAAGGCGTATATGGGCAACATTGAGCACAGCATCCATCTCTGGGATTTCTGGAGCAGCCTGACAGAGGCCGTGCGTGCCGGAGCCGTTGCCAGTCACACGAAACTTGAGGATCGGGATGATGAATGGGGAGAAGCCTTTATTGCGGCGATGCATTACCGTGCACTTTCACAGGCGCCTGCCGATGTGAACCTGATCGATTTTCATGATGCCGCTAGAGTGCTGGATGTTGGCGGCGGTTCCGGCGCCTTCGCTATGGCCATGATTAAAGTGAAACAGGACCTCAGGGCTACCGTATTCGATTTGCCCGGTATTATTCCAATAACCCGGCGGTATATCGAGGAGGCAGGGCTTGTCCATCGCATCGACACGGTGGCAGGCGACTACCTTCGCGATGAACTCCCCTCGGGCTATGACATCGTGTTTTTATCTGCGATCGTGCACAGCAATTCCCCTGATGAAAACAGACTACTCATCCGCAAATGCGCTGATGCGCTGAACCCGGGCGGCTCGGTGATCGTGCAGGATTTCATTATGGAAGAAGATCGTATTCGTCCGCCGCACGGCGCTCTCTTCGCACTGAATATGCTCGTTGCTACGGACGGCGGCGATACGTTTACGGAAGCGGAGGTGAGGGAGTGGATGGAAGAAGTCGGACTGCAGGATGTGCTGCGGCGGGATACCCCTTCCAACACCACGCAGATTATCGGACGCAAACCTCAGACTTGATCAGGAAAACCTCAGCCATGACGGGCAAACCCCAGCCATGACGGGCAAACCTCAGACTTGATCATGGAAACCTCAGCCATGACGGGTGAACCCCAGCCATGATCGGGGAAGATGATTGAAGGTTCGGCGGGGACTCCGCGTCCCGCCGCGCCGCGCTGCAGATAGGAATAACGGACGACCAAGTTGGTTTTTCTGCCGGGCGCTGCTAACTTTAGTATGGCGACAGGGAAATTTTACATGTTATCATTCCTCATCAGGGAACAGCACGCAAGGAGACCGATCCGACATGATCAACTGTATTGGTATTCGAAAAGAAACTAAAGACAAGACTCAGAAACGCGTCCCGCTCTCTCCCGAGCAAGTGGCCGCTCTCACCAATGAAAAAGGGCTTACGGTGCTGGTGCAGTCCATGCCGAACCGTGTTTTCAAGGACGAGGACTATACCGCTGCCGGCGCTGAGCTGACGGACGATTTCTCCCAAAGCAATGTCGTCTTCGGCGTGAAGGAAATTCAGACAGAGCACATGCTCGACGGCATGGCCTACGTGTTTTTCTCTCATACCATCAAGGCGCAATCCTACAACATGCCCATGCTTCGCTACATCCTGGATCACGACATCACTCTGATTGATTACGAGTTGATAAAGGATGATCAGGACAAGCGCCTCGTATTTTTCGGCAACTACGCCGGGTACGCGGGTATGATCGATTCGATCTGGGCAATGGGCCGCCGTCTGGACACGGAGGGAATCCACACGCCGTTCAGTGGCATCCGCTACGCTACGGAATACGGCCTGCTCGAAGATGCTGAAGCTGCATTCCGCGAAGCGGGAGAACGCATTCGCATCGATGGACTTCCCGAGCAGCTTGTGCCATTCGTGTGCGGCATCACTGGTTATGGAAACGTCTCAAAAGGGGCGCAGCATCTCTACGACCTGCTTCCGATGCAGGAGATTCGTCCCGACGATCTCGCGGCATTTTATGCCCGGGGCGAGTTCTCAAACAAGGTGGTTTACAAAGTGGAATTTCGGGAGAAGGACATGTTTGAGCCTGTGCAGGAGGGCGCGGAATTCATTCTGCAGGAATTCTATGATAAGCCCGAGCTGTATCGCGCACGCTTCGAAACCTACCTCCCGTACCTGACGATGATGCTTAACGGCATCTATTGGGAATCGCGGTATCCGCGCCTGGTGACGAAGGATTTTGCGCGCGAACTGTGGTCCGCAGGGGAGAAGCCGCGTCTGCGCGTTATCGGCGACGTGACCTGCGATATTGACGGTTCGGTACAGTTGACGGTGAAGGAAACGAATTCCGAAAATCCTGTCTTTGTTTTTGAGCCGCTGACGGGTGCGGTGATTGATGGCGTTGAAGGCAATGGTCCGGTAATTCTCGCAGTGGATAAACTCCCGACCGAACTGCCGCGCGAGGCAAGCGCCGCTTTCGGCGCATCGCTGTCTCCGCTGGTTCCCGAACTCGCCGCCGTTGATTTCAGTGTCCCATACGAGAATCTTCAGCTGTCACCTTCGCTAATACGCGCGGTGATTGCGCATGCCGGCAAGCTCACACCTGCGTTCGCGTATCTGCAGCAGCATGTGGATGCTGTGGCGGGAAGCTAACCGCTTCCTTTCAAGACAAGTCTCCCGGATGTCACGATCGAAGCGACGAGCCTGAAGGCTCATCCTCCAGCATAGCTGCCGCGCCGAAGTCCCGTGAAACGGGACGAAGGCGGGCGACTCTGCGGAAAATCTTCCCCGCGCCCTCACCCTGTACGAGCCTGTAGGCTCATCGTCCGAAGAAAAGAAAAACCCTCCGATTCACCGTTTTCACTGGTGGTCGGAGGGTTTATTATTTTTCGCAGAAAGACGGGTATGAAGGCCAGTCTTCCGCGGAAGCGAGGGGATTACAGCGCGACTTCGCGTTCGATGAGACGAATGTCCATCGTGTCGAGTTCCTTGAGCACCGGCTCGTAGATCTCGGGGAGAACGGGAATCTGCACGCCGGTGAGATTGATCTGTCCTTTAAGGATCAGCTTCGTTGCAATCGCGGCGGGGAGACTCACGGTCCGCGCCATGGAGCTATCGCCGTCGGGGATGCCGGTGTCCACCATGGTTGAGGTGAACTTTCTCTTCGTCCCGTCGGGGTATTCGGCGATGAATTCATGATGCTGCACAAGCAGATCGACTTCGCCTTCGCCGTACACCAGGGTGTTTTCGAGAATGTATGCGAACATATCGAACACACTGCCTTCCTTCAGTGGAAGCTTTTTTTCGCTGAAGAGACCGAGCCACTGCATTTTCTTGATTGTAACAGAATGCTTGGGTACTTCAAGGAAACGGGCAATATCTTCGAGCAAGTTGTCGCCATTGCTGTCGACAAGAGCGGCCATTACTTCACGGGGTGAGGTCTGACTGAAATCAAAGGTATGCTCCTGATTCAGCAGCCCGATTTTCTTGAAATAATTCCAGGTTTCGCAGTGGCCGATATTGCGCAGAGTGCCGCGATACATGCTTTTCGCGTCCTTGATGCCATAGATTTCCAGGTAGGGAAGCGCGTCACGGTTGACGTATGCCTCGAAGGTGCCGCCGTCGGGGACGTCGAGCAGCCAGTAATGTTCGAACAGCTGCTCTGGAGCGACGTTCACTATTTTGCCGTCCTTGAGATAGCTCCCATTGTTCTTTGCCGCAAGCATCACGCCGACCGGGCTCCATGAGAACTTGTAGCCGAGAGGAGTGTTGTTGTCGCAGTGGGCGGGGAGTCCGCCACAGTAGGAAAAGAAGCTCGAAATGCTGCCGCCTTCGCTCTTCACACGGTTGATGACGCTCATCGCCGCCATGTGATCGATGCCGGGGTCGACCCCGATTTCATTAAGGAAAATCAAGCCTTTTTCACGCACCGCAGCGTCAAGAGCCTGCATTTCTGGCTTGACGTAAGAGGTGGTGACAAGGTTTTTACCGAGTTCCACGCAAAGGTTCGCAACCTTCATGTGGTGAATCCACGGAATGAGACTGATGACAATATCGGCCGGGGCGATGGCAGAGCGCAGGGCTGCTTCGTCCTGCACATCGATCGTCATCGCGATGCCGCGGGGGTGATTGTCAATCAAATTTTCGGCTTTGCTGACCGTGCGGGTTGCGACGGTAACCTGAAAATCGGGTTCGTCGAGGAGGTACCGTACGAGCGGACGTGCCACAAGACCGGCACCTAACACGAGGACCTGTTTCATGAGAGACTCCTTACTTCTCGAATGAGAAAAGTGGAAAGATGTATGGGTAATGGTGCTGAACAGCGCATGGATGGTGATTCGATCGGTGAAAGCGATTCGAGAAATTGTACTCGAAGCGATTGCAATATACTCGCTTTCGTTCGTGAAAAAAAAAGCATATTGTTTTTTCGAAAATCATTCGCTAATTTTGTCTCGATTCGCCTCTCGTTTTTTACCTTCCTTGACAATGAGGCAACATACCCGGCCGGAAGGGCATACCGGCCGGGTATGATAAGTTCTCACCTTCTGCATCTTCCCGCAACAAAAATATTTTCACTGCTCTGTTTTCGCGATGCCGGTGAAAAAGCGGTGATTTCAGAATTCGCTTATCCTGGAGAAAAGGTCCGTTCATGATTGCTATCATTGCTCCCTCGCTCGACGACAAACGAATCTATCCCGTACATCAGCTGAGTGCCGGTGCGGTGCATCGCAGCCGCGTCGTTCTTCGCCATGCCTCAGGAAAGGGTGCGAACGCCGCGCGAGCCGCAGCGAAGCGAGGGGCATCCGTGACGCTCTGTGCGCTCGCCGGTGAAGCGACGGCGGCGCTGCTCGCTGATCAGCTCGGCTTTCTCGGCGTCAGACTTGCACTTATTCCCACGCGAGCAGCCACCCGCAGCTGCGTCACTGTGCTTGAGGATGATGGACGAGCTACGGAGCTTGTGCAGGAAGCGCTGCCGGTGGAAGACGACGAACGCGATGCCTTCATTCAAACCGCATTGGAATGCATCGACGGTGCCGACGCAGTGCTGCTCGCTGGTTCGCTGCCTCCCGGGATTCCGCAGGATTTCTATCAGCAATGTGTTCGCCGGGCCGCCGTCCATGGCATACCGGTTGTGATCGATGTTCAGGGCCCCGCACTTCTCGCTGCACTGCCGGGTTCGGATGCGGTGGTGAAAATCAATCGTGAGGAATTCAACGCGCTCGGCCAGCATCTGCCTGACTCACCGGAAGGGGAGAGCGAAATTGCCTGCGCCCTGCTGGACCGCGGCGCAAGGAGCGTGATCGTGAGCAACGGACCCCTTGCCGTGCGCATGTGGGAAAACGGCAGGGGCTTTGATCTTCCGCTTCCGGAGATTCAGCCGGTGAATCCCGTAGGCAGCGGCGATGCGATGAGTGGAGGCATCACGCTCGGACTGAGCGAGGGCCGATCGTTAGGGGAGTCTGTCGGGATTGGAATTTCGATGGGTATCGCGAATGCACGGACACTTCTGCCCGGTGACCTGTAGGCGATCAAAAAATCTGAGTTAGAGGGGAGAATAAGAATGACTGTCCGCGATTCAGAGTGCGTCGTCGCCTGATTCTTCGGTGCGGATGCGGATCGCGTCTTCGACAGGGAGAATGAAAATCTTTCCGTCGCCGACCTGTCCTGTCGCTGCATGTTTGACGATCGAGTCGATGACGGGCTCGACCATGTGTTCGGCCACCACAACTTCAATTTTCAGCTTTGGAAGAGTGTCGATTTGATACTCCGCGCCCCGGTACGTTTCCGTGTGTCCTTTCTGGCGGCCGAACCCACGAACCTCAGAAATGGTCATGCCATAGATGCCGATCTCCTGCAGACCGTCGCGGACGTCGTCAAGTTTGAAAGGGCGTATTATGGCTTCGATTTTTTTCATGCGGGATGTCCGAAATTACAAGAACAGAAAAAATACCTCAGTACGCTTGCAAATGCAATCGTTGTGCAGTTGCTCGCGGTTTTGTAACATGCAGTTCCAATCTTTCTGTTGACTCGCACAACGGAATCCCAACTCGACGGAGCCCCAGAGAATGTATCCAGCAATCTTTCTGCTTCCACGTCCTGACCGATCCAGCCGTCTTCTTCTTATTTTTCGTCCACTTCTCACATTCCCGCATCTCTTCTGGGTAATGCTGTATGGAATGGTCGCTGGCGTGATTCAGATGATCTCTTTTTGGGCTATCGTATTTACGGCCAGGCATCCCAAGGGATTGTGGAATTTTCTCGAAGAATATTTCCGCTATGTCACGCGGCTCCAGGCCTGGTCGATGTATCTGACGGACAAGTACCCGCCGTTCTCAGGGAGCGCCGGGAAGGAGCACCCTGTACAGGTTCAGGTCGTGTATCCGGAGCGTATGTCCAGGGCCACCGTGTTTTTCCGTTGGCTCGTGCTGCTGCCGCACTTTTTTTTCGCCATCGGCTTTGCCTTCGTATTCATGTTTGTCCAGTTCCTGACCTGGTGGACCATCCTATTCCTCGGACGCATGACCGAATGGCAGTTCGAGCAGATATCTTCCTATTTCGTGTACAGTTCACGGCTCAGCGCCTACATGTCTTATCTGATTGATGAATACCCGCCGTTTAACGGCCTTCAACCTCGAGCAGCGGAAGAAAATTTCTCGTAAGCCCGATTTCAGGTTTCAAGAGACGATTGTCACAATTTCTTGATTCTGAAAGATTTTTTTCCTAGCTTGTCCGAGATTTGTTGTCTTTGGCAACTACTGATAGAGACAAATGCTAACAGAATTCGGAAAAGCCCTAATCTTCATCATCCTTGGGTTGGTGTTCGTCGCCATGGGATTGCTGGTCGCAAAAATTCTGCGTCCGCACAACCCCACGGCGGAGAAAACCTTGCCGTACGAATGCGGCGAGGATCCTATCGGCCCGCAATGGATGCGCTTCAACTTCCGCTTCTACGTCGTCGCCCTGATTTTCATTCTTTTTGACGTTGAGCTGGTGCTGCTGTTTCCCTGGGCCGTGGTCTTCCACAAACTCGGGATGTACGCCTACGTGGCGGGTGCAATTTTCATCGTTATCCTTTTCCTCGCTGACTTTTATCTCTGGGCAAAAGGGGATCTCGAATGGATTCGTCCCCAGCCGAACAGGCCGATTCTTGATGAACTGATCGACCACGCGCCGCTGCGCACCGCAAGCAGTGCTGCAGCTCAGGCTGCCCCCATCACGCAAGGCGAATGAGATCGTAAAGGAGTTTTCATGGGTCTTTTGAGCAAGCAATTCGACGACGGCAATATCGTTCTGACATCGGTGGAAGGGGTTCTCAACTGGGCACGGCTGTGTTCGTTGTGGCAGATGTCGTTCGGCCTGGCCTGCTGCGCCATTGAAATGATGGCTGCAAGCGCCTCGCACAACGACATCATGCGCTTCGGCGTGCTGCCCCGTCCGAGTCCGCGTCAATGCGACGTGATGATTGTTGCCGGCACGGTCACGCTCAAGATGGCGACGCGCGTCAAGCGTCTCTACGAGCAGATGGCCGAACCCCGCTACGTCGTTTCCATGGGCAGCTGTTCAAACTGCGGCGGTCCTTACTGGGAGCATGGCTATCATGTGCTGAAGGGCGTCGATCGTGTGGTGCCCGTTGATGTGTACGTTCCGGGCTGTCCTCCGCGTCCCGAGGCACTCCTCGAATCGTGGATGCGGCTGCAGGAAAAAGTGCGCACCTTCACAACCGTCAAGGAGAAATGATCGCATGGCACTCGCGAGCAATGAAATTTTCGAGCATCTGAACGGCCTGTTTCCCGAAGCCGGACTGCAGTTCGATGAGTCCGTGCCCTGCATC
The DNA here is from genome assembly GCA_049663345.1 of Bacteroidota bacterium. Lineage (GTDB taxonomy): Bacteria > Bacteroidota > Ignavibacteria > SZUA-365 > SZUA-365 > SZUA-365. Next base: position 48,854 of record JBATDG010000099.1, on the reverse strand, counting down.
ATCGTCGACGCGTCGGCGATCAAGGATGTCGCTCTGCAGGTTCGCGATGATTCGCAGCTATCGTTTGATACACTGATGTGTCTGAGCGGCGTGGACAATGCCGACGGCACACTCGGCGTCGTTTACCACCTCGATTCCATGACGCTTCGGCACAAATTGACATTGAAGGTGCTGGTACAGGCTGAGAATCCTCATGTGCCTTCGGTTGACCGCGTCTGGCGCATCGCCGAATGGCATGAGAGGGAAGCTTTCGATCTCGTCGGAATGATTTTCGACGGAAACAGCGACCACCGCCGCATTCTTCTTCCCGAGGATTGGGAAGGACACCCGCTTCGCAAAGACTATCAAGTCCCAGAGTTTTATAACGGAATGAAAGTACCGTACTGAAAAGGATCGCATCGGTATGACAGAGAGCATCGAAGTCCTGCAGGAAGGTATAGCCTCGGGACGATTAAAAACAGACGAACTGGTCCTCAATATGGGCCCTCAGCATCCCTCCACGCATGGAGTGCTGAGGCTTGAGCTTGTTCTCGACGGCGAAATTGTCATCAAGGTTATCCCACAGATGGGATATCTGCATCGCTGCTTCGAAAAACACGCTGAGGCGATGACCTATCCCCAGGTTGTGCCGTACACAGACCGGATGGATTACCTGGCCGCGATGAACAACAATCACGGCTATGTGCTGGCGGTTGAGCGGCTGATGGGTATTGAGCTGCCTGAGAAGGTCGAGTACATCCGCGTGATCATGGCCGAACTGCAGCGCATCGCGTCGCATCTCGTGGCCATCGGAACGTTCGGAATGGACATCGGGGCATTCACCCCGTTCCTCTATTGCTTCCGCGACCGCGAATATATCCTCGACATTTTCGAGCGCACCTGCGGCGCACGCCTCCTCTACAATTACATGTGGGTGGGCGGGCTTTCGCATGACATCTACGACGGTTTCGAGCGTGATGTTATCAAGCTCATTGCGCAGATCCGGCCGACGATCGTCGAAGTGAACAACCTGCTCAACTACAACAAGATTTTCATCGAGCGCACCGCCAACGTCGGCGTTTTGCCGGCTGATGTCGCGGTAAGTTACGGATGTTCCGGTCCTATGCTCCGCGGTTCCGGTGTTGACTGGGATCTGCGCCGCGATGATCCGTATTCGATTTACGACCGTTTTGACTGGAAGGTCATCACCGGCGACGGCTCGGCCGGCACGCTCGGCGACAGCTGGGACCGCCACATGGTGCGCGTCTGGGAAATGGAAGAGTCCATCAGGATCATCGAACAGGCGCTTGAAAGCTTCCCTGCTGAGGGCGATGTGCAGTCGGCAATTCCGAAGCGCATTCGTCCCGCGAAGGGAGAGATTTATACCCGCGTGGAAAACCCGCGCGGAGAACTCGGCTACTACCTTATCAGCGACGGATCGGCCAATCCGTTCCGTTTGAAGGTGCGCGGTCCGAGTTTCGTGAACCTGAGTGTGATTGACGAAATTTCTCGCGGTCATCTGATCGCTGATCTTGTTGCCATCCTCGGCAGCATTGACATTGTTCTCGGTGAAGTGGATCGTTAATTCAGCATATTCGGCATGCATACGCTATGGAATCATTGCTCCAATCTTTTCTCGGTGATAACCTTCTGACAGTCGTGCTTTATTGCGCGCTGCCTCTGGTATTCATCCTGCTCTACGCGCTGCTCGCCATTCTGGGAGAAGTGAAAATCTCGGCTTGGATGCAGGACCGGCTCGGTCCCATGCGCACCGGTCCTTGGGGAATAATTCAGCCCATCGCCGACGTGTTCAAGCTCCTCCAAAAAGAGGACATCACGCCCGCGAAGGCCGACAAATTCCTCTTCAATCTCGCGCCGTATCTCTCCTTCATGGCAGCGTATGCGGCATTCGCCGTCATTCCCTTCAGCAGCCAGTATGTTGGCGCCGACCTGAATCTCGGCGTTTTCTACCTGCTCGCCATCAGCTCGATCAACGTGGCGGCCATCATGATGGCAGGGTGGGCTTCGAACAACAAATACAGCCTTTACGGAGCGATGCGCGGCGTAGCGCAGATCGTCAGTTATGAAGTTCCGGCGGCTATGGTGCTCGTCATCATCGTGATATTCGTCGGCAGCCTCAATCTGCAGGACATCATCACGGCGCAGTCGGGCCCGATCTGGAACTGGATCGTTTTCGGCGGTCCGAAGCAGGACGTCATTCTGGCCAGCGGTGAGGTGCTCAGCGCCTCCTGGGCCAATCTGATTTTCTTCCCGCTGTTTCTCGCCACCTTTGTGATGTACTATATCTCGGGACTTGCGGAAACCAACCGCACGCCCTTCGATATCCCGGAAGCGGAATCCGAGCTCGTATCGGGATATCACACTGAGTACAGTGGAATGAAATTCGCGATGTTCTTCATGTCCGAATACGCCAACATGTTCCTCGTTTCCGCCGTGACTGCCATCCTGTTTTTCGGTGGATGGAACAGTCCTTTCGGCGTGTATCTCGGCGATGCTTTCAACGCACCGTGGCTTGTGGCGCTCGAGCAATTCGGCTGGCTCGCGATCAAGGGTCTGTTCTTTGTGTTCGTTATGATCTGGGTACGGTGGACGCTCCCGCGTCTTCGCGTAGATCAGCTCATGTATATGTGCTGGAAGGTGCTGATTCCTTTTTCCTTCGGCATCGCATTGTTGGTTGGTTTTCTTGTGGTGATTCTCTAATACCCATCCGATTGGATAAAACAACGACGTTATGAGCGGATACTTCAAAGACATATACGACGGCATCGCCACCGCGTTGGTGGGGATGAAGATCACCTGGGGTCATCTCTTCGTCAGGAACGTGACAATCCAGTGGCCCGACGAAACCCATGATATTCCCGATCGCGTACGGAACCGTCTGTACGTAAATATGGATGACTGCATCGGCTGCGATCAATGCGCGAAGGCTTGTCCGGTCAACTGCATCACCATTGAGACAGCCAAGGCGCTGCCCGAGGAGGAGCTCGGCGACACTTCGACCGGCAACCGCAAGCGTCTCTGGGTCACGCAGTTCGATATCGACATTGCGAAATGCTGCTTCTGCGGACTCTGTGTTCCGCCCTGCCCGACAGTCTGTATTTTCATGACCCCGGTGTTCGAATTTTCCGAATACAACCGCGAAGACCTGGTCTACCGTTTTTCCACCATGACCGCTGAAGAAGGCGCCGTGAAAGTAGCCAACGCTGCACGCGCGAAAGAGGAAGCGGATGCGAAAAAGGCGGCGGATGCAGAGGCCAAGAAAAAAGCTGCTGCTGAAAAAGCCGCAGCCGAGAAAGCCGCGGCAGAGAAGGCTGCAGCAGAGCAGCCGGCCGCTCAGAACGATGCGGCGACAGACAGCGATGCTCCGGTCCCGGGCAGCGCTGCTTCCGAAACTGAAGCGTCCGCGTCGGACCCAACTCCTGCGCCGGAAAAATAACGGATAACAGGCGATTCCGCCACGGCGCAGCATGCGACCGCGGCCTTACGAAATCAATACGCTTGAGCCAATGGAACTGACAATCCTTTTCTACGTTTTTGCAGCGCTGACCATATTGCCGGCCTTTGTGGTCGTCTTTTCGCGCAGCCTTATCTACGCAGCATTTTCACTGCTGTTCACATTCATGGGGGTCGCGGGCCTTTACGTCCTGCTCTCCGCTGATTTTATCGCCGTGGCCCAGATCATGGTGTATATCGGTGGAATCATGATCCTGCTCGTGTTTGGTGTCATGCTCACGAGGCGTGCGACAGACATTGAGGTCAGCACGAGTGTGATGAAAACCCTGCCCGCAACGATCGTCGTGGCATTCGCTTTCGGCATGCTTGTCGTTGTGATCACAGGTGCCCAATGGATGCCGCAGATTACCGAGCAGCCTCAGATTCAGGGTACTGCGCTGGAGCTCGGCGAGCTTCTGCTGACCACGTTCATCCTGCCGTTCGAGGTCGCGGGAATCCTGCTGCTGGTAGCAGTCATGGGCGCCGCGCTCATTGCCCGCAAGCCGGAGGAGGCATAAACCATGTTTGAAATCGGACTCACCCACTATCTTATCGTCGCCGCGATCCTGTTTTGCCTCGGCGTACTCGCCCTCGCGACACGGCGCAATGCTGTGCTCATGCTGATGGGCATTGAATTCATTCTGAACGCCGCAAACATCAATCTGATCGCGTTCTCCCGCTACCAGGGAATGAATCTGCAGGGCCACGTCATGGCGCTGTTCGTGATCATTCTCGCTGCCGCTGAAGCCGCTGTGGCCCTGGCCATCGTGCTGCATGTATTTCGTTTGAACAACACCGTCGAAGCGGACAAGATCACAAGCCTCAAGGAATGATGATTCTGCGTCCATATCGTCCTTGTTCAATCCTGCAGCTGAGGATTCTTCCGGCATTCATTCTTTTGCTGGTATGCGGCATGTATGCGCAAGCGCAGAAGATCACCTACACCTGGGATCCCGAGCACATGCTCATTCTCGGAGCGGGTGGCGGCGCCACGAAGTACTTCGGTGAATTCACCGATCAGTACTACGGCGCTTTGCTCTACGGCTACGCTCGCTACAATATCCTCTCCGAACTCGGCGTGCAGGTTGATGGCGGTATCGGCAATTATGTATACAACCGCCGTCTCCGCGACGAATTCAAGGGTGTCTACACACGGCAGTTCTTTCGCGACCCGCGTCTTGTAGGTGGGCTCTCAAGTTTTCCTGAAGGTGACTTCAGTGAAATTGCCAACAATCCCCGCATGCGCAACACCGTCTATGAGAAAGATGAGCTCTGGTTCAGTGAACTCCGCTTCGTGATCAATCTCTTTCCCAAGCGCTGGGTGAATCCCTACATCACGGCAGGAGCGGGGATCATGCGTTATGAGAATGCAAACGCAAATAATTCCCTGCTCAATGTGACTTTCGGGAAAGAACCTTTCTACGTTGATCTTGTGACCAGGGACAAGGATGGGAATTTTGTTTCATCCGAGATCGTAGAAGGACAATCTTCTCTCCCGGCAGATGCGAACACTCTGACCATCATTCCCGTTGGCTTCGGTTTCGACATTCTCCTGACGGAGCAAATTGCCATTAATGCCGATCTTACCTATCGGTTTCTGATCGGCGAGGGCAACGACATGATGGATGGTCTGGGAAATGTGGTTCAGGAGAATTTCAGTCTTGCCGGCCGTGTAGATCGAGTCAAGTCCTTAGAAAACGCGGACTCCTGGGGCAGCTTCACTCTCGGCGTGCAATTCTACTTATTCGGTCACAGCGACCGCGACGGCGACGGCCTCACTGACACGTATGAGGAAAGCATCGGAACCGACCCGCTCAATCCGGATACGGACGGCGACGGCCTGAGCGACAGTGACGAATTGAACATTTACCATACAGATCCCCTGAAGACCGACAGCGACGACGATCGTCTGACCGATATGGAAGAGGTCGCAAAGAAGACAGACCCGTCCAATCCTGACACCGATGGCGATGGCCTGACTGAAGGCGAGGAATTCGCACATGGTACAGACCCGTTCAATCCTGACTCGGATAAAGACGGATTGACGGATGGTGAGGAAGTTCATCAATGGCATTCCGATCCGCTGCGCAGCGATTCAGATGCAGACGGAATCAGTGATCTTGAAGAAGTACGGGCGCATCACACTGACCCGCGCAGTCAGGACACCGATGGCGACGGACTTGAAGATAAACGCGAAATCGAACTGCGCACCGACCCGGCTGTCGCGGATACAGACGGCGATGGATTGCCGGATGGTGAGGAAGTAAAGCGCTATCATACGGATCCGCTCCTCGCCGACAGTGATGGCGACGGCAGTACTGATGGAATTGAAGTGAGCTCCGGTTCTGATCCATTTTCCCGCGACAGCGACAAGGACGGTATTGTCGACGGCCAGGACGGCTGTCCCGGCGAACCGGAGACCATCAATAATTACAAAGACGACGACGGTTGTCCCGACACCGTGCCTCTCACTACCGCGGTGCTGCAGGTAGGTCAGGCATTGGTGCTTGACGGAGTAAATTTCAAGGAAGGATCTGCTGAATTGACACTTGAGGCTCTGATTGCGCTCAATGCAGCCTTGCAGACTCTCAAGGACAATCCAACCGTTATTGTTGAAATCGGTGGACATACTGACTCCCGCGGCGATGCTGCGGCGAATCAGGAATTATCGCGCCTTCGCGCCGAAGCGGTTTTGCTCTTTTTGACAGGGCAGGGAATCGCTGATACGCGTTTGCGGGCTCGCGGCTATGGCGAAAACGAGTCGCGTGCGAACAACTCCACCGAAGCGGGGCGCGCGCGCAACCGCCGCATCGAATTCAAAGTGCTTTCGATCAAATGATTATTACGCAACAGGCGAAAACAACACGAGTGCGAATACAGCCATGACAGCTGACACACTGCTCACCCTGGTTCTGATTATTCTTTTCATCCCCCTGTTCTCGTTCATGCTGCTTCTGGCGTTCGGGAAACGGCTCCCGCGAAAGGGCGATGTCATCGCGACCGGGCTAATGTTCCTGAATCTTGGCCTGGCCCTCGCCGTTCTCTTCGGCGTGTATGCGCTGCCAGAGACTCCGGCGATTCACGGGTTCTCGCTGACGCCGATTCAGATGAATTTTCAGTGGGTAGATTTCCATACCACCATACAGGTGTTCGGAAATACTATCCCTCTGCAGATTGAACTCGGTATCCTCATCGACCGTCTGGTAGCGATCATGCTCGTCGTGGTGACGCTTATTACCGCGCTCGTGCATCTGTTCTCGATCGGCTACATGCACGGCGACGCGAAATATCATCGGTTCTTCGCCTACCTTGGCGTGTTCGCATTTTCGATGCTGGGCATCATCATCACGAACAATCTTCTGCTGATGTATGTAGCGTGGGAGCTCGTCGGACTCAGCTCGTATCTGCTCATCGGATTCTGGTATGAAAAACCGCGTCCGGGTTATGCTGCTACGAAAGCGTTCCTTATGAACCGGGTCGGTGACATTGGTATGTGGATAGGCATCATGATCCTGTTCACAAGCTACGGCACCTTCCGCTTCGATGAGATTTTCGCGCATATCGCCGCAGGACATCTTCCCTTCGGATCCGAAGCCTGGCTTACGGCTGCAGGTATTCTCGTATTCATGGGAGCCATCGGCAAGAGTGCGCAGTTCCCGCTGCACACCTGGCTGCCTGATGCAATGGAGGGTCCGACTCCGGTAAGCGCCCTGATCCATGCGGCTACCATGGTCGCTGCAGGCGTGTACCTCGTTGCAAGAACCTTCCCGATGATGTCTGGCGACGCGCTGCTTGTCATCGCCATTATCGGTACCATCACTGCGTTCGTCGCAGGTACTATTGCGATTGTACAGAACGATATAAAGAAAGTGCTGGCCTATTCCACGGTCAGCCAGCTCGGCTACATGATTCTCGCCCTCGGCGTCGGCGCTTACACTGCCGGATTTTTCCATTTGGTCACACACGCAATGTTCAAAGCGTGTCTCTTCCTCGGTTCGGGATCCGTCATTCACGCAATGCATCATGGACTGCATAAAATCCATGATCACGATTCCGATCCCCAGGATGTGCGCAACATGGGTGGTCTCGCAAAGAAGATGCCGGTGACATTCGCGACCTTCCTGATCGCGTCCCTGGCCATCTCGGGGGTGCCGCTTTTCTCCGGCTTCCTCAGCAAGGATGAAATTCTTGCCGGTGCATGGGCGTTCGGCGGACTCCGCGGAGAGCTGTCGGTCATTGTTCCATTGGTCGGATTTTTCGTCGCCGCTCTGACCGCTTTCTATATGTTCCGCGTGGTTATTCTTACCTTCTTCGGCGAATCGAAGCGTCCCGATATTTTCGAGCACATTCATGAATCGCCGATGACGATGAAGGTTCCGATCGTTGTGCTTGCTACACTCTCAATCTGGATTTTCTTCTCCTTCAATCCGTTTTCGGGTCCCGCAGGCTGGTTCGTGAAATCTATTCCCGCACCCGCTACTGTCACCGGCGCCAATTGGTATTCCTACGCTCATGGCGAAGGGACGCACGGAGAGGGGAATGCTGCTGAGGCGGCTGTGCACGGTGAAGCCCCGCATGACGGAACGGTTGAAAGTACCCCGATGCAGAGTGAAGCCATGTCCGGCGAAACCACGCAAGGCGAAGCTGTTGTCGAAGAAGCAGGAGTCGAAGAGGGAACGGCCGTTGTAGCCAATCCTTCTCAGGAAGCATTTGAACATAAGGTCCATGCATCGCATCTCCCGGCGATGATCACTTCGCTGATTCTCGCGTTGAGCGGCATCGCATTGGCGTTTGGCGTCTACCGCCGCAAGCTGATCGATCCCGACAAGATCGCCGCGAAGTTTGCGCCGCTGCACCGCTTCCTGCTCAACAAGTGGTATTTCGACGAAATTTATGAGAAATGGATTGTGGTTCCAGCGGTCCACTTCGTTTCAAGAATATTGTACTGGTTCGATTCCCACATCGTCGATGGTGCCGTGAACGGCGTTGCGTCGATCACGATGTGGCAGTCGCGCATCAGCGGACTTTTCGATAAATACGTGGTCGATGGCGCGGTCAATGGTACCGCTTATGTCTTCGGCTTCTTTGGAATCCTTTTGAAGAAAACACAGACGGGAAAAATTCAGGCCTACATCGCTTTCGTTCTCGCTGGCGTGGTTGTCCTGTTCTATGTTTTCCGTTGATACACCGAACGAACGAAGTTACAGCATACATCCGGAGGATTGATGCAATTCCCGATACTCACAGTGATCACATTCTTGCCCGTGCTGGGCATGATCATCGTGCTCCTGTTGCCCAAGGACAAAATCCGTGCCCTGCAGACGACGGCTGTCATCATCACGGGCATACAGGTCCTCCTCGCCATTTTTATCTGGATGGCGTTTGACAACACACAAACCGGCATCAACGAAGTTGCCTCGATGCAATTTGTTGAGCGATTGCCTTGGATTGTGATTCCCGCAACGCCATGGTTCGGCGAGATTCGCATTGAGTATTTCCTCGGTATTGACGGCTTGTCGATGCCAATGGTACTACTCACCGCGTTGATCACCTTCCTTGCCACATTCGCTTCCTTCAGCGTAAAGAAGTCGCTCAAAGGCTACTTTGCCATGTTCCTGCTGCTTGACGCAGGCATGATGGGCGTGTTCGTTTCTATGGACATGTTCCTCTTCTACGTTTTCTGGGAAGTGATGCTGCTTCCGATGTACTTCCTTATCGGAATCTGGGGTGGCCCTCGTCGTGAATATGCGGCGATCAAGTTCTTCCTGTACACCCTTGCCGGATCAGTACTTTTGCTGTTGGTCATGATCGGCCTGTATTTCAGCACCATTGACCCGCAGACCGGAGCAAACACCTTCAATTTGATCGCGATGATGGACCCCGCGAACCTGGCTCCAGGCAGTATTTTTGCCACTATCGGCAGTACGGCCCGCATGCTGGCATTCGTCGGACTCTTCATCGGCTTCGCTATCAAGGTCCCTATTTTCCCGTTCCACACGTGGCTTCCTGATGCTCACGTCGAGGCACCCACGGCCATCTCGGTTATTCTTGCCGGCGTGCTGCTGAAAATGGGTGCTTACGGACTGCTCCGCATCAGTTTCCCGATCCTTCCGGAAATGGCACTCTATTTCCAGATACCGATGATGATTCTTGGCTTCGTCAATATTGTGTATGGTGCGCTTTGCGCGATGGCACAGACGGATTTCAAGAAGCTGATTGCCTATTCATCGGTCTCGCACATGGGTTATGTCCTGCTTGGCATGGCGGCGCTTAATGTGCAGGGAATGACAGGCGCGGTGTTCCAGATGTTCAACCACGGCACCATCACTGCAATGCTCTTCCTCCTGGTGGGTGTTCTGTATGACCGTGCACACACCCGCGGACTCAACGAATTCGGCGGCGTCTACAACAAGATGCCGATCTACTCATTCCTCACTGTGATTGCCTTTTTCGCGGCGATCGGTCTGCCCTCAATGAGCGGCTTCATCAGTGAGGCGTTCGTATTCCTTGGCGCATTCCAGACCAGCCAGCTGTGGACCATCCTTTCCACGCTCGGTATTGTGCTGGGTGCGGGCTACATGCTGTGGACATTCCAGCGCGTATTCATGGGCACTCTCCCTGAGAAATGGGAAGGGGTACTCACCGATGTGAACGGACGCGAACTCTTCACCCTGATTCCTCTGGCCATCATCATCATCTTCCTGGGCATCTATCCCACGCCCGCATTGGACTGGATGACGGCCTCGCTCGGACATCTGGTAGACGTTGTCAATGCCAGTGCGGCTCCTGCAGTACTCAGTACTTTCTAAATGCAAGTAAAGACGACACTTAAACAAGTGCAGCCCTCATGATTGAGATAATTTTCAACAGTATCCAGTCGTTCTGGCCGGAAATCACGATGTCACTGACTTTTGTGGTCGCGATGATCGTTGAGTTCGCAACCGGACGAAAGGGACAATCCTCAACGGGCATGACCACCGGGTTGTTCGTGCTTGCTGGATTCACCATTACGATTCTTCAACTGCCGTTCCTGAGTGCTGAACCAAGATTGCTGTTTGGCACGATGATCACGCTCGATCCTCTCGCAATGTTTTTCAAGTATTTGATACTCGCGACAGGTATTGTGATTATCGTGTTTTCCATGCAATCTGCTGAAATACGCAAGCAGGACACGATAGGTGAATTCTACTGTTTCATTGCGGCGATGACCTTCGGCATGCTGCTGATGACCGGCGCTTCGAACCTTCTGATGATCTACCTTTCCATCGAGCTCGTAAGCATCAGCTCGTACATACTTGCCGGCTTCAGCAAAAAACTGAACCGTTCTGCTGAAGCAGCCCTGAAGTACGTGTTATTCGGAGGAGCGGCATCCGGCTTTATGCTCTTCGGCATGTCGCTGCTGTACGGATTGACTGGTGCGCTTGATATCTATACGATTCAGGCGGGCCTCGCCAGCGGTGCTTACGTTCATGGAAGCGGGAGCTTTTATCCATTCCTGCTCTCCATCATCCTGATTATGGTAGGATTCGGGTATAAAATATCGGCGGTCCCCTTCCATTTCTGGACGCCCGATGTCTACGAAGGCGCGCCGATTACCGTCACCGCGTATCTCGCTGTAGCCAGCAAGGCCGCCGGCTTTGCAATTCTGATCCGCTTTTTCTACGTCACCTTTTTCGATTCCATGGTCGACGTGGGGAAGTGGGTCAGCCTGCCGCATTTTGAATGGAACATCGTGATCGCCGTGCTTTCGGTTCTCACAATGACGCTCGGAAACCTGGTTGCAGTATGGCAGGATAATCTGAAGCGTATGCTGGCATATTCGAGCATAGCGCACGCTGGCTATATTCTGATGGGCCTTGTTGTGATGAGTGATCTCGGACTCACTGCGATGCTGATGTATTTCCTCATTTACTTTTTCATGAATCTCGGCGCTTTCTATGTGGTGATGGTTGTGGCCGACCGCATCGGCAGCGAGCATATTGATGATTACCGTGGTCTGGGCAAGCGCTCTCCGGTTATTGCCGTCGGCTTGTCGGTATTTCTCGTTTCGCTGACAGGACTGCCGCCGCTTGCCGGATTCGTCGGCAAGTGGATGCTGTTCTCCGCGGTTGTCGAAGCCAATTTCATCTGGCTCGCTATTATCGGCGTAATCAACAGTGCTGTTTCCTTGTATTATTATGCGCGAGTCCTGCGCAATATGTATCTGCGCGAGCCTTTGAACGGAGATACAAGTCCGATAACCTTCAGTCCGCTTGTGATTGTAACGACAATTATTTTTATTGTCCCCAACATTCTTTTTGGTGTGTATTTCGGACCGCTGGTCAGCTACGCTCAGCATTCTGTGCAGATGTTCCTCCGCTGAAATGGCTTGCGGATAAGCCACAAAGTGTGTACTTTTGATACAAGCAAGTATTAATATCCTGTGGATTTGCAGGAACAAGCGCAGTGCTCGAAAAGTAGAATGAAACTGTACCGATTGATGCCCGGAGAACTCAGCAACCCTTTATAGATTTCGTAAACCTGTTCAACTCAGAGGTTTTCTCATGAAAAACGTAGTATCGTTTATCGCTCTGGCTCTCGCCTTCACTGCTCTGACAGCATTCACCTTCTCCGGCGGCAATGACTATGTCGGTTCGAAGAGCTGCAAGGCCTGTCACAGCAACGCCAAAATGGGCGGCACATCTTACAAGACCTGGGAAGGCTCAGGTCATGCAAAGGCACTCGCAACTCTGCAGACCGCCGAAGCAGATAAGATCGCAAAAGACAAGGGTTTCAAGACCAAGGCCGCTGAGACCAAAGAATGCCTCGCTTGCCACCAGACGTCTGCAAAAGACGACGGTGTTGGCTGCGAAAGCTGCCACGGCGCCGCGAGTGCATTCAAGGCAAAGCATGGTAAGGGCAAAGATGTCGCTGATGCGATTGCCGCTGGCATGATTCTCCCGAAAGTCGATGGCGGTTCCGCAGAGAAGCTTTGCAAAACCTGCCACAACGACAAGAGCCCGACCCACAAGGAATTCAAATTCAAGGAAATGTGGACCAAGATCGCGCACGGAAAAGGCTGATCTGTCCACGCGAGTACTGTCGATTATCCCGCAGTACTTGAAATAATCCTTCCATCTTGACAAATCATCGAAAAGAAAAATTCTGAAAATTCGGCGCCGCGCTGTCTGAAAAAGACAGCGCGGTGCCGTTGCATTCATTAACCGACCTGAAGGAAGCATCTATGAAATTTGCGATCAGGTTGCTGGTGCTCACAATCGTCCTCGGCGCTGCGCTTCAGGCTCAGACGCTGAACGGACGATTTGTCACATCGGCTTACGGGTGGGAACGGCAGCTGTCCAGCGGCGAGTCTACCTCGCATATGCGCGCGTATGAGAATGTTCAATTGAACTTCGGAACGCAGGACATCTCCTTCCACACTTACCTCCAGGGATATTCCGACCTCGGCGACGGGGTAGAGGGCGATCCCGGTCTCCGCCTCTTCAACGCATATCTGCGAATCAAGAATATTGCAGATATGTTCGATGTGAAAATCGGCCGCCAATCCCTCTTTGCCGGTGTCAGCTACGGCACGATCGAGGGCGCACAGGTCAAGGCAAACGTCAGTGACGGCGTTGAAGTCATGGTCTATGGCGGCGGACTCACACCTGCCGGACAAACGCTCGAGTATGAATTTGCCGACAACGTCAAAAACAATTGGCAGGTCGGTGGGCAAGTGCTGCTGTATCTGATTGAGAATACCAAGATCGGTCTCAGCTACATGAACCGCCATCGCGAAACCTCAGCGTTCTATGCATGGCGTCCCGACGCCCAGATGGATCTGCAGGAAACCTTTATTGACTATGGGTCCAAAGCCAATCAGTATGCAAGCGTCAATGTCGCGCACACGACTGGCAAAATGTGGCTTTACGGACGCTACGATTATGATTTCAACTTCGAGCGGACGTCGCGTGCGGAAGTCGCCGCGACATACCAGGCTCTCCCGACACTTGGAATCTCTCTTAATCTCGCTCATCGCGAACCCGTTATAGCATGGAATTCCTATTTCTCGCTTCTCGAAGCGAGTGCTCATCAGGAAGCTGTGCTCGGTGTGGATTATCTCGTCCTCCCGCAGTTGACAATTCTTGGACGCTTCTCGACGGTTATGTATGAAGACGAGAGCGCCTTCCGTGTATCGCTCGGAGCTGCCAACAAGTATGCGTCGATCATGTACACGAAAGATGTGAGCTACGACGGCGATCTTGACGGTTTCAATCTGCATTTCACCTATCCGTTGATGGACGGCATGCTCGTACCGCACATTGGCGCGGTCTACAGTACATACGCCCTGGCGGAGAATCTCAGCGCTGAAACAAATTGGAGCGACCGCGCATCGACCTGGGTCGGTGTACTCGGAACAACGTTCCGTCCTGTGAGGACGCTGTCGATCGATGTGCAGGGCCAGTATATGACGAATCGGATCTACGCATCCGATATCCGGGCCTTCGCCCGCGTCAATTACTGGTTTTCCAATCCATTTGGCTTAGGCCAGTAGGAGGACAGCATGAAAAAGAAAATACTCTTTACCACATTGCTGTTAACCGCGGTCGTCGGGATTGCGATGCTGCTTTCTTCACCCCGCGACGCGGCAGCAGAAGGCGATGGCATCACTTTCTCTCATGCCATTCACAAGGAGCAGGTTGAATGCTCCACATGTCATTCCGCGCTAGAAAGCGATGCGGCATCCGACAACCTGCTCCCGAAGCCATCGGTTTGCGCCGATTGTCATGACGAAGCGGATGTCCGCGGCTACTGGTCGCTCGATGAAAGCGCGGATCTCGCCACATACGTACGCCCGGTGAAAAACCACAAGCTGTATTTCTCACACAAGAAGCACGCTGGTGGATTCGAAATGACCTGCACGGAATGCCACGTCGGTATTTCGGATGATGAAGGCGAGGCGCTTCCTTCGATGGATATCTGCGCACGCTGCCATAACAATGCGGATGCTCTTGCACCCATTATTCGCAGCGCGGCGAACAACCCGAAGGTCATTCCGGCCACGAAGCAGTGCGAGGCATGCCACACGACGCTCGCCGGTCTGCATCCCGAAAATCATCGCGTCCCGAGTTTCATTCAGGAGCACGGAAAGTTTGCGATGAACGGCGAAGCCGATCGCGAATGTGCTGTGTGTCATTCGCAGAGTTTCTGCCAGGAATGCCACAGTCCCACAAATGATGTTCCTCTCGGTGTCGGTAACGATCGATTTTATATCGACGGCTGGCCGCGCGGCGAGAAGATGGACGATGAACGCGCACTCACCGTTCAGAAAGCGCATCCGCTTGGATTCGCCTATACTCACGGTTTCGATGCGCGTGCAAAAACGACCCGCTGTGAAACTTGCCATGAGCAGGAGACCTTCTGCGCACCGTGTCACGAAAACGGATTTGACGCCACGGGCGTCCGTATCGTGCCGCAGTCGCATCAGCTCGCCGGCTTCGTGCTTGTCGGCGGCGGCAAAGCAAACAACCGTCACGGAAAACTGGCTGAAACGGATATCGAAAGCTGTGTTACCTGTCATAACGTAGAAGGCGGAGACCCTGTCTGCGCTGCCTGCCATTCCACCGGAGCTGTTACGGGAGGTTTGCGATGAAAACATACTTCACTTCATCCCTGCTTTTCCTTATGGCTCTCGCGCTGCTATCCGGCTGCTCAAGTGAGCTCAAGGATGCCGCCGATCTTCCGAACCAGCCCATAATTCTCGGTGCGCATGGCGAAGGCTACTCCCACCTGGGATCGGATAATTTTCACGCATCCGATATCATGAATAATCTGGGATGGGATATAAGCGGCTGCCGCGCCTGCCACGGAGTAGATTACTCCGGCGGGAATACCGGCCAGAGCTGCAATGCCAGCGGCTGCCACGCGGTCGCCGATGGCGGTCCTGAGGCTTGCTACGTTTGCCACGGTGATGTGATGACAAAGAAGATTTATCCGCAGTGGTATTCTTCCCACGCGACGCATCTCGAAGGCGGAATGAACAGCAAAACCACCATCGCCTGCAACAACTGCCATACCCTTCCGGCGAATTTCTCCGACCCTCTTCATATCGACAAGACCACACCCGGCGAGGCTGAAGTGCATTTCAATAATGCGCTCGCAGCAACGGTGACTCTCGGTACAGTCGGTACGCCGACGTTCAGCGCCGCCGATGCAACCTGCGCCAATGTATACTGTCACGGCAATTTCACCAACGGAAACAATAAGACCGTTGCATGGAAGGGTACCGAGCAGGACAAATGCGGAAGCTGCCATGGTGACGAAGCGAGCGGCAGTCCTTTGCCGAAAGCTCCCCATATCCAGAATGCCAATTGTTCGGGTTGCCACACCGGCATCATCGATGCCAGCGGCAACATCATCGATCCCGCCCGTCACGTCAACGGCATTCTCAATGTTTTTGGCGCTGAAAGAACGAACTGGTAGAATCACGGTTCGGTTCTATTTTTTTTCATCAAGCCCCCGGGATCCCCGGGGGTTTGCTGTTCCTGGGCGTAAGGTCGTAAGGTCGTAAGGTCGTGAGGACGTGAGGTCGTTAGGACGTGAGGACGTTAGGTCGTTAGGGCGTGAGGTCGTTAGGGCGTGAAGGCGTAAAGACGTAAAGGCGTAAAGGCGTAAAGACGTAAAGACGTAAACGCGTAAAGACGTAAAGACGTAAAGACGTAAAGGCGTCAGGGCGGGAGGAGGAACTATGGGTACGCCTTTCCCCAGGCCTGATCCGACTTCTACCGCTGGTGCGGACTACGCCGCGATAAAAGGCCTGGGCTATGACCGGTCGCCCCTTCGGGGCTCTCGCGCGCACGATTTCGATCTTCGCGCTGAAGGCGCGACCTATTGCAGCCCAGGGCTTAAGCCCTGGGTTATGGGCGCCCACAAACCTCTCCCACCGCCCTGAAAGTCGAAGACTCGCCGTGGCGAGGGCGGAACAGGTTGGCAGGAAAAAATATGTTCCGCCCTGAATGGACAAAAAAAAGCCCCCGAAATTCGGGGGCCTGAGTAGAGACAATTGGAGAAAGTGCGTATTTACGCGTTTCCTTCCTTTTTACTGATTGCGTCGACGACTGCGATGGCGATCATGTCGACAATTTCCTTGACTTCGGAACCGCGCTGCAGAACGTGCACGGGTTTCGCAACGCCGTTGAGGATTGGTCCGACCGGCTGCATGTCGCCGATGCGGCTGAGCAGCTTGTAGGCAATGTTGCCTGAATTGAGGTCGGGGAAGATCAACACGTTTGCACCGCCCTTCAGCGTACTGAACGGGAATGTATTCGCGATAATCTCGGGGACAACAGCTGTATCTGCCTGCATCTCACCGTCTACCATCAAATCCGGACGGCGATTGCGGACGATTTTCAGTGCGGCCTGCATTTTCAGCGCCGAGGACTCGCGATTGCTGCCGAAGTTGGAGTACGAGAGCAAGGCTACGCGAGGGACGACATCAAATTTTTCCGCGAGCTCAGCAGCCTGCAGCGTGATGTCGGCGATGTCTTCCGCAGATGGATCGATATTCACAGTTGTGTCGGCAAGGAAATAAGGCTCATGCTTTTTGTTCGAGAGCATGTACAAACCGGAGACCTTTCCGTACCGCTCGTCGTGGCCGATGATTTCCAGCGCAGGACGAAGGGTGTCGGGATAATGCGCGGTAAATCCGGAGATCAGTCCGTCCGCATCGCCCAGCTGAACCATCATAGCGCCGAAATAATTACGCACGTTGGGGATGGTCTTTCTTGCGCCGAACATGGTGATGCCCTTGCGCTGACGCAGACGATAGTATTCGGCGATGTATTTCTCGATGTGCGCATACGTTTTCGGATCGATGATCTCGATTCCATCAAGATCTATGGAATGTTCCTCTGCCACCGCACGCACGTCCGCTTCGACGCCAAGAAGGATCGGCTTTGCGATGCCTTCGTCCAGAGCGATCTGTGCCGCCTTGATAATGCGGGGCTGATCGCCTTCCGGGAAAACGATGCGCTGCGGATTTCTGGATGCCTTGGTATACATATGTGCGATAATCGGCTGGGTCCTTCCCATGCGTATATCGAGCTGCATGCGGTACTGGTCGAAGTCCGCGATCGGCTTACGCGCAACGCCGGTTTCCATAGCTGCCATTGCGACAGCCGGGGCTACCCTGGTAAGAACGCGGGGATCGAACGGCTTGGGAATAATGTATTCCCGGCCGAAACTCATCTCGGTGACTCCGTAGGCGCGCATCACGATATCGGGCACTTCTTCCTTCGCCAGATCGGCGAGAGCTTTCGCAGCGGCGCGCTTCATTTCTTCATTGATTGCGGTCGCCTGTACGTCGAGAGCGCCGCGGAAGATGAAGGGGAAGCCGAGCACATTATTCACCTGATTCGGATAGTCGGAACGGCCGGTGGCCATGATGACATCCGGGCGGGCGGCGATCGCATCCTCATACGTGATTTCCGGGTCGGGATTCGCCATTGCGAAAATAATCGGATTCGGAGCCATTGTGCGCACCATGTCCTGGCTGACGCAGCCGCCCTTGGAAAGTCCGAAAAATACATCGGCTCCTACAAAGGCTTCCGTAAGCGTGCGCGCATCGGTGTCCGCGGCCATTGCCTCCTTGAACTCGTTCATGTGCTCCGTGCGTCCTTTATAGATAACGCCGCCGGTATCGCACATGATCACATTTTCCTTGCTGACGCCAAGGCTGATGTGGAACTTGGCGCAAGCGATGCCCGATGCACCGGCGCCATTATACACAATCTTCAGCTTGCTGAGATCTTTTCCGCCCAATTCAACCGCATTCATCAACGCCGCGCCGGAAATAATCGCGGTGCCGTGCTGATCGTCGTGGAAGACGGGGATATTCATCGTTCTTTTCAGTTCGTCCTCGATATAAAAGCAATCGGGACCTTTAATATCCTCAAGATTGATTCCTCCGAATGTCGGTTCGAGGACCTGACAGGTGCGGATGATTTCCTGGATATTCTTGCTGTCAATTTCAATATCGAATACGTCGATGTCGGCGAAGGTTTTGAATAGCACGCCCTTGCCTTCCATAACCGGCTTGCCGCCCATGGGACCAATATCACCCAATCCCAGCACCGCGGTTCCGTTGGAAATCACGGCGACCAGGTTGCCCTTCGCAGTGTACTCGTAGACCAGTGCCGGATCACGTTCGATTTCCAGACATGGCTCGGCGACGCCAGGCGTGTACGCCAGCGAGAGATCCCGCTGTGTTACACAAGGCTTCGTTGTGACGACTTCGATTTTGCCCTTGCGACCCATACTATGGTACTCGAGGGCATCTTCCTTCCTGATTTTCATGGAGAAACTCCGTTCTTAAAAATGCAAGAGTATTGCTCAATACTACGCGAATAGATACAAATGCAAATTTAACGAAAATCAGGGTGGGAAAAAATGCGCCAAGACGTGAGGGCGTTAGGAACGTGAGGGCGTGAGTGCGGAAGAGTAACCACAGATTTCACGGATTGCACTGATTGGATTTTTAAGGAGGATGAGCCTTTAGGCTCGTCCGTTCGTTAGGACGGAAGGACGATAGTGCGGAAGGAGCGTGGAGGGCGGGAGGACGGCAAGAACCTGTAGGGGCGAACCACCTTCCCGACTTGGTTGTACGTCCGGCACAGGTGGATGCCGAAAACCGGGACAGCGTTTCGGCTTCCACGTCGGTTCGCCCGGACGGTTGCGATAGGGCGATAGGGCGGGACGAGCGTATCGTGGGGGCGGATTGTCAGTCGGGAGAGGGGAGCAGCGTGCTCAATGCCTCAATCACCTGCTCGGGCGTGATCTGCTGCAGGCAGGCGAAATGTCCTTTCGGACAGCGGGAACGTCCGATATGGGTGCAGGGGCGGCAAGGCAGATCGCTGACCTCAAGAATGACGGCAGGGGAGTGGTAGGGAAAAAAACCGAATTCCTTAACGGTGCTGCCGAACAGCGCGACGACCGGACGCTGCATCGCAGTCGCCATGTGCATGAGGCCGCTGTCATTGGCAATTATCGCACGACAGTATTCCATCGCCGCAGCAGTCTCCAGCAATGTCAGACGGCCCGTCATGTCATGAACATGATCAGGTGCGATCTGCCTGATTCCCGCGGCGGTGTCGCTGTCCTCGGTACCGCCGAACAGCACGAGCCGTTCGCCGTTCGCCGCCAATTGGCGGGCCAATTCGAGGAAGTGCTCCAGTGGCCAGCGTTTTGTGAAGTGCTTGGCTCCGGGACAGAGTCCCAACACCGGGATCCCCGGATCGATTCCTTCGGCGCGCAGCTTCATGCGGGCGGACATGCGGATATCCTCGGAGAGGAAAATCCTGGGACCCAGCGCATCCGGCTGCACTCCGTAGCGCCGTGCCGTTTCGATGAAGCGGTCGGGAACCGGGATGGTTTCCCCGTACGTGTTGATATGTGCGGAGATCAGCAGCAGGCGACGCAGGCCGCGTTTATTGATGCGATGAACATAGCGGCTGAGGCCGTTGCGCAAAGAGCGGCTGCGGAAATTGTTGTGCAGATCGAAAACGGCGTCATAGTGTTCCTGCATCAGCTGCAGGTTCAGTGCTTCGAGTCCCACGGCACCCTCCGCGGTATCAACGAGCATCAGCCGGTCGATATGCGGATCGTGCTGCAGCAGTTCTCCGAATTCCACGCGCGTGACATAATGCAGTTCGCAGTCAGGATGCGCCGCTTTCAGAACGCGCAGCATCGGCGACGTCAGGATAATGTCGCCGATGGAACTGAGCCGGATGATGAGGATTTTGCGGAGCGGAATAAAAGACATGCCTGTTTTCTTTGATGATCAGACATAATGTACGAAAAAGTGCGCGCATCACACCGCGTTTTGTGCAGGCAGATGGAATCACTATCTTCCATGGATTGACTCTATTCACAATCGAATGCAGCATGGAAGAGCGTACTTACGAACATCTTGAGCGTCCCTCCGTTCCGGAAATGGATGCCATCCTTGGTGAACCATTCAATGTTCTCGACGACGGTTTTGTCCGCGTGGTCGACTATATGGGCACGGACTCATCGATCGTGCAGGCCGCGCGTGTCTCCTACGGAAAGGGCACAAAGCATCTGCGGCAGGATCGGGGACTGATACGCTATCTGTTGCGGCATCACCATACCACGCCGCTGGAGATGTGCGAAATCAAGCTGCATGTGCGCGTCCCGATGGATGCGTGGCGCCAGTGGATCCGCCATCGCACGGCGAACGTCAACGAGTATTCCACGCGCTATTCACTCGCCATCGATGCTGCCCAGCGCACTGCTCCGGAAGAGTGGCGCATGCAGGCGACCAGCAACCGGCAGGGAAGCGATGGGTTTGCGGATGCCGAACTCGGCAGCCATTTCACAGAGCAGGAAACCCAACTCCACGAGCTCACGCGCAAGATATATACGGAACGAATTGAAGCTGGCGTCGCGCGCGAACAGGCAAGGAAAGACCTTCCGCTCGCGACCTACACCGAGGCGTACTGGAAAGTCGATCTGCACAACCTGCTGCATTTTCTTTTTCTTCGAATGGATTCTCACGCGCAGTACGAAATTCGTGCCTATGCCGATGTTATCGGCAATGAAATCGTGAGCCGATGGTGTCCGGAGGCCTGGGCTGCGTTTCTCGACTATCGCAGCAATGCGATGGAACTGACCCGCCTCGACAGCGAAATAATCGCGGCGATCAGCGCAGGCGATGATGCTGGCGCGATTGACCTTGCACGCTCCTTCGAACTCCTCCCCGGGGAAGGTGAAGTGGTGAAGCCCAACATGGAGCGCGAGGAACTGGAAGAAAAACTGCGCCGTCTGAAAATGCGCATTCCCTGGGAAGCATAGCTTCCCAGCCGCGCGCCCTGCCAGCATGCACGAGTTGTCTCCTCTTAGAAAAGCGGCCTGACGATATGCAGGAATTTCACTGCCACGCGCCCTTGCAGCACGCACGAGCTTTCTCTTCTCGGAAAAGCGGCTTTTCGACATCGGGGTTTTCTAAGGCACTACAAGCCCGGCTGACGATACTTACGAATTTACGCTGCGCATGACTTCGCTGCCTCGTTTATCGAGCAGGACGAGCATCGCGCGTCCCGCCGGTAGATTACCTTCAATCGTGCTCCGGGGTTCATCGAGCGAGAGTGCGATCTTTACCTCTTCCGCAAGTTCCGACACAATTGTCAGCAGCGTTGCATCACGGTAATGTGAAGCATACGCCAGTATGCCGGGCGTATTGGGACGCAGATGAATACCGGCACTCAGGTCGGCCACGCGCAGGGCTTCCCGATAAACGGCGGCGATGGCTTCGGGGGTATCGCACATTTCGACGGGGAGCGGACACCACAGCAAACGTCCCTTCCCATGCGCGGCTTCATGCAGCATGCTTCCGGATTTCCCAGTCACATCAGCGGTTTCGATTCGCTGAAGATCTTCACCCCGGAAGCCGCAGGCAAATGTATTTCCCGCAACCCTGAGTTCCTCCGTCTGAGCGATGGGACGAAGCTCCGCCTGGAGGTCAAGGAGCGCGCTGCGTGAAACCGGCTGCCAGTTGTCGTCACGATCGAGGATGCCGGTGACGATGAGAGTTGCTCCATGACGGACCTTCTCAAGCAGATGCTGCCACGCAGTTTCAGTTAGCACGGCGGGAGATGGGAGAATGAACAGCCGTGCGTTACTGCTGTCAGCCGTGAGTGCATACTCGCTCACTGCGCGAAGCGGAACCCTGCATCTATACGCAAGAGTGCGTACAGCCGCCCGCGTTGCCCGCACTCCATTGCCGCGGACAGAGAATTGGTCGGCATGCGGGAGTACGACAACAATATCCTCTTCCTTACGTCCGGTAAGCGCGGGCGATGCTTTCTCAAGAAATCGCGCCATGTCGCGCATTGCCATGAACTCCGGTTTTGCGCTGCCGTCGCCGCGCAGTGCTCCGATGGCCGCCTCGTTGTCCGAGGGCATGTACGGATTGCTGTTCCACAACCACTGCACGAAGCCGGCGCTGCCTGTGCCTGCCGCAATCGCAAGCTTGCGTTCAACCAGCCGGGCGACTTCGGCCTCGCTTCGCCAGGGAGTACCGTCGATCTTTTCGTAGAACATCGCGCCGGTTTCCTGCACCAGATGGGGAATACCGGGGGCGCGAGTGACGATGCTGTCCCACAGCAGGTCGTCGTTGAACCACCAGCTGTGCACGCTGCTGACGTCGACGACATCCGCAAAGAATTGCGGGCTGGGACGATCCATCGTGCCGCCTTCGTCCTGTCCGACCATGATCATGCGATCGGGACGATCGACGGAACGGATAGCCGACGATATCTTCCGGACCCAGCCGGCAAAAGCTGTCTGCGCGAAAAGACGATAATCCTGCACTTTCAACGGCAGACGGTCGCTGAAGAGATTCCCGTCATCGAAGTCCGCCAGTGGAGGGAGGGACGCATCCTCAGCGATGTCGCTCATCCACCGGTCGCCGAGTATGCGCAGCCGTGCAGTATCATCCGCAGCAGGGAACTGGCCGCGCAGCCAATCGTGCCAGGCAGCGAGTTCGAAGCGATCGTAGTTCGGCCGGCAGCGCCATAACTGCGAAGGAGAAGAAAACGACGGTTCGTTGATCAAATCCCAGATCAGCGCATGCACTCCGGCATAGCGTCTGGCGAATGCTCCGACAAATGCCTGCTGTGCAGCGACGGCGCGCGGATCGAGATACGGGTTTTCACCTCCCCATGCTTCCGGCAGGAAGGCGAAGAGCGAAAAAATGATGGGAATATCCGCTTCCTGCGCGGCGAGCAGAAAGGCATCCATCGAGCGAAAAACTGCTTCGTCATGTCGGCCGGGCTCGAGCATGATCCGCTTCCAGCCATACCAAAGGCCGGTGCGAACCATGTTGATTCCGGCAGCATGCATGCTCTGAAAATCCTGCCGCCAGAGCCAGGGATTCGGCTCAAACAGGAAATTCCGCTGTACGTCGCCCGCCATGTATGTGCTGCCCGTGACGCAATATGGTTTGCCTCCTCGCGTCAGCATCGTGCCTGAGCGGCCGATGGGGTCGTCCTGCTCAAGTGCCGCATCCGCGGCGAGCCAGAATCCCGACCGCGCCTCGATCGTGCTCACGCCGCCTGCGCAGGGAATGGTGCAATGTGCACGGAGTTCAAAGAAACTGGGGCGCTGCTCTGTTTGCTTACTGTCGCCGGACTGTTCAATCCCGTCGAGCTGCAATTCTGCCTGCGCAACGGACAAGGCCTCCGACCAATTCAGCGCGGCGTTCATGCTGCGGATGACAGCGCCATTCTCCAGAATCTCGATGACGCAAGGCGCTTCACCGGCTGTGTGGGGACGCTGAAGCTGCACATTCAACGAGGGTGTTTCACCCGGACGGTAGCGCGCGTAGCCGGGCGATACGGTAAGTGAAATCGCTCCGCAGCCAGCGTATGCGGCGAGCTGCGTGAGGGTCTGCTCCGTAAGGGATTTGCTGCCGGTGAATATCACCCAGCGTCCCCCTGCAAAATCGCCGTGCATCCAATCAATGAGCTGTACCGGTGAAATGATGGCGGTTCCGTCGGACAGCTGTCCGTTGATAAGGGGACGCAGTATCGCATCCCTCGTGCCGGCGCTTCCATCTTCCTGCGGAAAATATTTCGTCGAAGTCAAACGCCAGTAGAGAGCGAAAGCGGAATCGCATTCCATCGAGTCTGCTGCCTCGGCGATGTCGCTGTACCCTTCCGCGGCGGCCCATTTTTCGACATCAGTGCAATCCACCGGAAAGGCCTGTGTGATGCAGAGCTTTCGATGCCAGCGGGTACGGCGCGGGGCAGTCTGCCATACATCACCAGCGCGGCGGACAGGCACAGCCAGCGGCACGCCGCCGAGCTGCAGCCAGTTGACTCCGCGTGCGAGACAGCCGAGGAGAGGCATGCCGGCATCCTCGGGGAAAGCGGATCCGTGAGCAGTGATAAGAAGATCGATGTCCTTTTGCTGCAGCGCAGTCGGGAAGCTGTCGGCGTCCGCAACGCGAAGCTCGTTTCCCTGCAGAGCGCTTTGAAGCAGGTCGAGGGAGACTGGGTCGCAGTCGATGAATGGAAATGCGGGATCGTGGAAGAGCAGCACGCGCTGGCGTCCCCCGCCCCGTGGCGCCGACTGCGCCATAACCGTCTGAAGGAACGGCGCGGACGTTCCTGCGGTGCCTGCAGCTGCGGCGATCATGCCGCTTTGTTTGAGAAAATCCCGACGGCTCAGTGATGGGGACATGGCCTTCTCCTTGCTTTCAATCTTCGAGACGCATGCGTTCGAGTATGCGAAGTATTTGTGCGCCGACCCCGATCGAATATCCCCGGCTTACGAACGTCACGCTGCCGCGGGCATCGCAGACAACGATGAGCGGGAGCTGCATCCCTTCAGGCAGCTCGAGGCGATCTTTGATGTTATTTAGCAGCGCCGGAGAACCGTCAGCCGCGACCGAGACGCGTGGCGGCAGCGACTGCTGTGCAACGCGCCGCAGCTCTTCCTCATCCATGCTTCCGTTTCCTGCGAGGAGAAAGGCGGCGGGCTGCGAAGCGAGTGCAGTGCGTTTCTCAGCGATATCGAGCAGAGCATGGGACACCGGTTCCGTGCCGCGTTCAATCCACATCAGCACGTATGCCTTCGCACCGTCTTCGGGAAGCAGCGACGTATCGATTTCTGAAAGTACGACCGGGAGGTCGTCGTCGTCACGTATGTGTATTTCATGCTCGGCGTGCTCTCCCGAATCGAGCGTGAAGAAATCCATCGTCGCGAGCACGGATCCATCAGGCTGCCGATTTCCATTCGTGAGCAGATAATCGCCGGGCCGCAGCTTCAGGCGCACGGGCCACTGATCAAATAACGCATTAGCCTCATAATCGAGCGTGTGATAGGTCCCGTTGTCGAGGCGGGCCAGGGTGAAGTGCCTGGCATATTCCGGGGTCTGGGTGTGCTGATGTGAAGGAATCTGCAGCAGCAATTCCGTACTCGGCTCGGGGATGACCACCGCAGCTTCAAGAGCCGCACTGCGCCAGCCGCTTCCGGTCCAATACTGCGGGGTTCCGGCAGCAGGATCCAGCTGCGCTGCGATTCCGGCCGCGCGGCAAAGCGCGACGAAAAGAATATTGCGAGAATACCTGTCCCCCGAACGTAAGGCGAATACACGATCCGGAGAAATCGGGACGCGAACCCAATTTTCCGAACTTTCGATCCGGATGCTGTCGCGAACCCATGCCCCGATAGCTTCAGCACTGCGGCTGCTGAGGGGCGGGTGTTCGGCAATGGCGCTCTGCAAATATTCGCGCCAGGGACGCAGCTCCTCCTGGCCGATGCGCGGACAGCAAACATATTTCATGAACAATTCATCGCAGGGCTGATCAGCATCGCGAGCGGTAAGCGCGGCATTGTAATGCTCGAGCAGCACGTCGGCTTTGCCATCCTGGAGGTCCTTCACCGCGAGCGTGCCGAGGTAGCTCAATGCGGGAACGCGGTTGCTTCGCGAAGCGATGGAGAAAAAGGAGTCCATTTCTCTCCAATTTCCCCGGGCTGCATGCAGCAAAGTCCAGACGCTGTCGGGAGCATATCCGTACGCCTCTGCCAGCGCTGCGCTGCGGCTGGAGTCAACGAATTCACTCTCGTACA
This sequence comes from Bacteroidota bacterium, assembly GCA_049663345.1. Classification (GTDB taxonomy): domain Bacteria; phylum Bacteroidota; class Ignavibacteria; order SZUA-365; family SZUA-365; genus SZUA-365. The sequence continues at coordinate 22,730 of JBATDG010000099.1, read as the reverse complement.
GCGATCGCAGGCTGTCGTCGAGAAACAGGCGGCGTGCAGTCTCAGCCGCACGAGGATGATCGTCGACGTTCAGCTTTACTTCAGGCGGCGGAATAATGTCGAAAACTCTTTGCCCCGAGTGGTCATGATTTTTTGTGAGAATCAGTCGCACAGTATCGCTGATACCATTCGAGACGTGTGTGAATGCATACCGCTGATCCTGATGTGCCCATACAAGAAGATCTCCATATCCGGTCAGGAACGAGGCCGCGCCGGACTCTCCCGTCCGCAGCGATGCGAGTGGATAGAATTCCGCGTAATTGTAGATGCAGAATTCAACCGCAGCATTCTGCACAGGCCGGCCTTTCTCATCACTTACCTGCACGGTGAGCACATGGGTATCGGTGTAGACAGGCAGCGTATTGATCCGTGTGTACATGCTGTTGGAGCTCAGCACGTCTTCCTCGCCGCGGTAGCGTCCCTGCACCGTGGTTGCAGTCAGCATGGCACGATGCGCCGGCTCCGTAAACCACGCACGGTCGAGATCGACATTGGGTTCGCAGGCGCCGATGTAATGCCAGCGGCCATCCACCCAGGCCTCCACCCAGGCGTGGTTGTCATCGGCATGCGCCCAGCGGGGCACGTACACCTGACGTGCAGGAATGCCGGCAGCACGCAGCGCCGCTGTGGTGAAAACGGACTCCTCTCCACATCGTCCGAGTGCATTGAGCATGGTCGCCAGCGGCGACCTCGTGCGGGCATCGCTCGGGGCATAGGTGACGAATTCATGGCACCAGTGATTGATCTCAAGCACCGCGTCGTGCATGGACATTCCCTCGACCCTTCGCCGGAGAATATCCTGAAACAGCAGGCGCGATGAATCCAGCGCTTCGTTATTCACCCGCAGGGGCAGCACGAAATGCAGAAAAATCGCGTTGGGCATATCCTCGCCCCAGGGCGCGAGCCGCCGGGTTTCGAGTGTTGCTCTGACGGTACTGAGAAAAAAGCTTCCATCATGAGCGGTCAGATCGCAGAGCGGGGATGTGGCGAAAAGGAAGAGCAGTGCCTCCTTTTCTCCCCAAAGCGTCGCCTTCTCCATTACGGAAAAGACGTCCGCTTCCAGTTGAGGGAAGCGGGTCCGCCGCTGCGCAAGCAGCTCGGAGTAGTACGCATGGTCCTCAGCTGAGAGAAGCTTCTGGCCGAAGCCGGGTGAAGTCATCGCGGTAATGGATATGGCTGCTGCGATCACAAACAGCAATGGACGACTCATGCCGGTTTCCTTGCCTCATCCCAGGCGAGGGCCGCGGCCCCGAGCACTGCTGCGTTGCGCTCCATCAGTGCAGAAAGCAGGAGCCGTGTGCTGCCTTTGAGGACTTGCATGGTCATGCTTTCCATGGCCTCGCGCGTGGGATCCAGAATGAGTCGGCCCGCCTGTGCGAGTCCGCCGAAAAGAATGATGGCCTGTGGACTCGTCATCGCGATGGTGTTCGCCAGTGCAAGCCCGAGGATGTGTCCGGTTTTCGCAAACGCTTCCCTGGCGACAGCGTCACCATCATGCGCGGCCTCCGCGACATGCTTCGCAGTCATGGCATTCATCGGAATATCGCGCAGCGCACTGTCGCGCGGTGCATCGCCAAGTAATTCCATGACCGTGCGTACGAGGCCGGGAGCCGAGACATAAGTCTCCAGGCATCCGCGCCGGCCACAGCCGCAGGCCCTGCCATTCTCCTGCACGATGACATGCCCCAATTCTCCGGCGAATCCACTCCATCCGTACAGCACCTTGCCGTCGACCACGAAGCCGCTGCCGAGTCCGGTTCCGAGTGTGACGACAACGAAGTCCTTCATATTTCTCGCGGCGCCGTACAACATTTCACCCATCGCCGCTGCATTCGCGTCGTTGGTGAGTACGGCCGGAACCTTCGTGTGCGACGACAGAATGTCCGTCACTTCCAATGTCCCTTTCCAGGGGAGATTCGGGGCTTCTTCTATTGTGCCGCTGAAATAATGTCCGTTGGGTCCGCCCACGCCGATGCCGCAAAGCTGCAGCGGAGTTTCGGCCGCTTCAACCAGCGCGAGGACGTGTATTGCAAGGGACTCAAGGAACCCCTCCGCATCTTCATATACCGCAGTACTCATCTTTCCCTCGGCAACGATGTTGCCATCGCGGTCGACGAGTCCGTATACCGTATTCGTTCCTCCGATATCAACGCCGGCCATGACTTCTGTCATGATTTTCTCCTGAAAAACTGTTGATTACTTTTTGTTATCAACGATAGCGTAGCCGCGCCAGCCGTACCATGCGATATAAAGATACGCGCCGAGCGGCACGATGAACGAGGCATGAACGCCGACACTGTCTGCCGCCACTCCCTGGAGTACCGGGAGAATGGCTCCGCCCACGATCGCCATCACGAGAAGGGAAGAGGCCTGGCTTGTGTCCTTGCCCAGCCCGGCAATCGAGAGAGTGAAAATATTCGACCACATGATCGAATTGAACAGTCCGATTCCGATAACTGTCCACATTGCGACTGTGCCTGTTGTGAACAGCGCCACCACGAGGAGCAATGCCGAAGTGAGCGCGAAGACCATCAGCGTGCGTGCGGCCATCGAGCGGCCGATGAAAAATCCGCCGAGACTGAGCGCGAGAAATATGCCGTAATTCAGCGCGATCTGCCATCCCTGAAGATAGAGAATTACGGCGAACGCTGCGACGGGAATGAGCACCATGATCAGGTATTTTCGTGAAGCGCGAACACCGCTCAGGGAGATCGCTCCGAGAAAACGTCCGATCATCAGGCCGCCCCAGTAAAACGAAACGTAGGTCGAGGCGGCGGCGGGTTCGAGTCCCACGATTTCCTTCAGGCCGAGGAAGCTGATCATGATGCTGCCGATGCTCACTTCCGCGCCGACATACATGAAGATCGCGAGCATGCCGAGCAGCGTGTGCCGGTGACGCAGGGCGCCTGCGCCGCGTTCGGCGCTGCGGCTGCCGGCGAACTCCGGAAGCTTCGCCATTCGCATGGCAACTGCCATCAGCAGAAACATTCCTGCGAAAACCAGGTACGGGACTTTCACCGAATCCGCTCCGACGACATCCGCCCCCGCGAAGTATTTGAAAATCAGGAAGCCGCCGATCAGCGGGGCGATGGTCGTGCCGAAGGAGTTGAAGCCCTGCGCAAGGTTCAGGCGGCTCGAGGCGGTGCTTTCGCTGCCGAGAATGGCGACGTAGGGATTTGCGGCAATCTGCAGAAGGGTGAAGCCGAGTCCGAGTATGAACAGCGCAGCGAGGAAAAAACCATACGATACCATCTCAGCTGCGGGATAGAACAGCGCGGTCCCGAGCGCTGAAAGAAGGAGTCCGGCCACGATGCCGTTCCTGTAGCCGATGCGGCCGATCGGATCGCCTGTGCGCGTGGAAATGAGGAAGTAGAGGAGGGAGCCGACAAAATACGCACCGAAGAATGCGAACTGCACGAACATGGCCTGCGTGTGGTTGAGGTCGAACACGCCTTTCAGATAGGGGATGAGAATGTCGTTCATGCAGGTCGTGAAGCCCCACATGAAAAACAGTCCCGTCACAATGGCGAAAGGGACGGTGTAGGACTTCTGTTCGCCGCTGTCACGGCCGCTCGTTCCGGCCTGTAAATTTGTCGCGCTGCTGGGGATTGCCATGTTGTTGTTCGGCTGCTGTGATCAGTGAGAGAAAGCGCGCGCCGTATCAGCGCACGATGAATTCGTCGATGAAAATCCAGGCCTTGCCGCCGGCGCCGGGGTGCCAGTCGGGACAACTGCCCATGGTCTCAGCTCGGAGACGCACGAAGCGCGCCTGCTGTCCTGCGCAAGGTGCGGTGAAATCGCGGGTGAACGTCGTCTCCTCACGATCGGAAGCGCTATTCTCCACTGTCGTGATTTCGGTGAATGCATGGCCGTCCTTCGAAATACTGAAGGTCACCCGCCTCGGCATAAAAATCCAGGCCGGATTGTATTGCAGGAATCCTGCGGAAAGTTCGGAGATCATGCGTGGAGTACCAAGATCGAGTGTGATTTCCACATCCTTGCCTTCATACCCTTGCCAACGTCCATCGCGGAAAGCATCGCTTCCGCGGATGCCGTCGACCATCGCCGATGCTCCGCCTGCGGTATACCAGTCGCTCGGACGCTGCGCAAGTTCGACGGCGGCGTCCACTCCCGCATGAAGATCATAGCTGAGCGAAAGTGTGTCGCTGCGCTTTTTTGCAGGACCTTCCGCAAACGCACGAACGGTGCCCTTGCCCGAAAGCAGCAGGGGAAGGGAATACTCCCGCACCGCCGCGCGTTCTCCCGGCTCGATATAGCGGAGCAGCAGACCCGGTTGTCCGGCAAGAAGGGACACGCGGAGCGCCTTTCCGCTGCTGTCGCGCTGGACATCGAAACGCACCGGCGGCGCCTCGAAGCCGTAGCGCACGCCGAGTGTATCGAGCCGCGGATAATACGCCTGCACGCGCTTGTGAAAATCATCGTACCGCCGCTGCCATGCCGGAGTCCACAACACTTCCGCCATCGCGAGTATGCGCGGATAGATCTTGCTCTCCACCAGGGATTGCGGCGCGTGTTCTGTCCACATGTTGCATTCGCCGCCGAGTATATGCTCTGCTTCTGAGGGCTTGAGCTCGGGCGGCACAGGGTCGAAAGTGTAGACTTTCTCAAGATCAATAGAGCTGACGGGATAGTCGAAATACGCGTGGCTGGTGGGGGAGACGATGGCGTCGTGTCCCGATCGCGCCGCGGCGACAGCGCCTTCCATGCCGCGCCAGGATTGCACCGTAGCGTTTTGTGCAAGTCCGCCTTCGAGGATTTCATCCCAGCCAATCAGCTTGCGTCCGTGCTCGTTGAGAAAGCGCTCGACGCGCGCGATGAACCAGGACTGCAGCGCATGTTCGTCGGCGAGTCCTTCGGCCGCCATGCGCGCCTGGCAGCGGTCGCAATGCTCCCAGCGGTATTTCGGAGCTTCGTCTCCGCCAATGTGAATGTAGGCCGAGGGAAACAGCTCCATCACTTCGGTGAGCACTTCCTCGAGAAACGTGAAGGTTTCTTCCCGTCCCGCGCAGTAGATGTCCTTGAACACGCCCCAGTCATTCGCGACTTCGAAAGGACCGCCGGTGCAGGAGAGCTTCGGATACGCGGCGAGCGCGGCGAGTGAATGTCCGGGCAGTTCGATTTCCGGCACGATGGTCACATGCCGGGCCGCGGCGTAGGCGACGACGTCGCGGATCTGCGCCTGCGTATAGAACCCGCCGTAGCGCGTACCGTCCTTCTCCGTTCGCCACCCGCCGATGGCGGTCAGGGCGGGGTGCTTCCGTATCTCGATGCGCCAGCCCTGATCTTCGGTCAGATGCCAGTGCAGGCGATTCATTTTCAGCTGCGCGATCAGATCGATTGTGCGCTTGACGAATTCGACATCCATGAAATGACGGCAGCAGTCGAGGAGAAGACCGCGCCAGGAAAATCGCGGGGCATCCTGAATCATGCAGCAGGGGAGGTCCCAGCCGCGCACGGTGTCGCGGGCAGCGGCGGATTCGAAGCGCGGAGGCAGCAGCTGACGCAGTGTCTGCAGTCCGTAAAACAATCCCGCTTCGGTCGGAGCGCTGAGTATGACTCCGCCCGGCATCACCCGAAGCACATAGCCCTCCAGATTGACGGAATCGTTCGCACTGCGGAGTGAAAGCAGGATGGTGTTTTGGGGCGGACGTCCCCCCTGATGTGTAGCGATCACGGGAGTGAATGAGGAAACGCGTCCTATCATATCCGCCAGATACTGCGCGGTGGCTGCCGGAGCACTGCTGCCGGCTTCGATGAGGATGACGGTTTTTTCGTCCAGATGAAACGCACCCGGCTGCATCACCGAGCGCACGGGCAGAGGGATCAGCGGCTGCTGAGCGCATACGGTTCCACTCGCGCCGATACAGCAAAGAACAACGGCGAGGAGACGACCAGTGATGGATCGGATATCGCTCAACGGTCAACCACTTCGAAGGTGAGGAGCTGGGAATTTTCGTCGATGGAAATCACCGTTCGCGAATTGCCTTCACGAAGGATGCGGTAGCTCGCCACGAAGCCTTTCTTTCGCGGACGCAGATCCAGCCGTGATCCGTTGACGCTGAAGAGATGCGGCATAAGCACCAGATCCTCGAGAGAGGACGCATATTTCCGGTGACTTTTGAAATAACTTTTTTGCGCATCGTACACACGCATCAGGGCGAGTTGGTAAACGTATTCGGGATCGGGTCCGACATTCGCACAGTCTGCGGGATTCTCCATGAAATACACCCAACCCCATTTCTCCGGGCGGTGCATGTCGATCACGCCCTGCGGGGACCACACCCAATTATCCTCTTTCATTCCCGCAACTTTCCGGTAGTAGCCGGACGCTGCATCCTGCCGCCATTCGACGCGGGAGAAATTCACTCGCATGTCCTGTCCCGGTACCGGAGCGGCGGCCGGTACAATGGATTTCTTTCCATCGAAATCCATGGCAGTGCGATTGAATGCGCTCCAGGGAATGGCTACTTCCACATTCCACCCTTCGTCGAGATCGGTCGGATCATTGATGGTGCCGCGAACCTGCACAGCGGATTTCAGTCCTTTGATATCCCAGCCGTTGTCGGCGGGACCCCCATCACGATAGGGTTTCGGGAGAAAAAGATCCCACACGGTGGTGAAGGCGTTGACCTCGAATTCGTAGTACGTATGATTCGTTCCGGTGGGACAGACGAAGATCTCAAAATCGTTGTCCTGAAAAATCACGGTGTCGCGCTGCTTCAGTGTCGCCCAGACATGCGTTTCTTCCATCTCGGCCAGCACGTAAAAGTACGTTTCGTCCCACAGCATTTTCACGCGCGTGCGAAAGCGGGGAAGTGCGCCAAGCTCGCCCTGGATGTCGACGAAATTGCTGGTCCACGGCGCGCTCTGCCATGCGGCTTCATCCATGCGTCCGTCGATCGTGAGAGGTGCGGACGTTTTCATACAGCAATAGCTGTTGGGAACGATGCTGTAATACGCCTCCCGGGCGGGATCATCGCCGCCGCCAGTAACACCGAGCAGCAATGCGGAAAGGAGGAATGGAATCAGTGTATTCATCAAACACCTCCGTGTCTGTTATTCCTCGGACCAAAGGGAAGAGGGCGCCGCGCCCATGACGAGATGCAGTTCGCCGCCGCGCATGATATCTGCATGATGCAATATCGGTCGGACGAGGGGAATTCCATTCAACGTTGCCGACTGCACGTACACATTCTCATCGCTGTTGTTTTCTGCTGTGATCACGAAGCTGCGGCCGCCGTCGAGACGGATTTCCGCGCGATCGAGCAGCGGACTCCCAATCTCGTATTCTCCGCCGCAGGGATTGAGCGGATAAAAGCCCATGGCGCTCAATACATACCAGGCGGACATCTGCCCGCAGTCCTCGTTGCCCGAGAGTCCGTCGCGCTGGTCATGATACATCTCGCGCATGATGCGGCGCGTGAGCGCCTGTGTTTTCCATGGCTGTCCGGCATGGTTGTAAAGATACGCGATATGGTGACTCGGTTCGTTGCCATGCGCGTACAATCCGATCAATCCTGACACATCTCCCGTCGCTCCCGTGCCTTCAAGATCAGAACTCTGTTCGAAAAGCGAATCGAGCTTCGCAGCGAATGGCGTTATGCCGCCGTACAGTTCGATGAGTCCCGGGACATCATGCGGCACATACCAGCTGTACTGCCAGGCATTGCCCTCCGTGTATTCATGCTGTTTGAGTGTGCCGTAGCGCGGATTGAAAGGAGATCGGAAGGAGCCGTCCAGGTTGCGTCCCCGCATGAATCCGAGATCCTTGTCGAAGAGGTCCCGATAGAATTTAGCCCGGGTAAAATAACGATCGGCATCTTCCGTGCGTCCCAGTTTCTGCGCCACTTGCGCAATGCACCAGTCGTCGTAGGCATACTCCAGCGTTTTCGACACCGACTCATTTTCCACATCGGCAGGGATGTAGCAGGGGGTTGCCTCCGGCGACAGTGTAATGCTGCGTTCGACGACTTCGCCGTCATCGAAGGTCAGGCGCACAGGCATGGGCTCTCCGACATTTTCTGCGTTGACCATGATCTCCTTACTGCTGAAGCCGGGAAAGACGACGAAGTTTGCGGTATGCGATCCGTCGGTTTCCACGCGGACACGTCGGGGGAGTCCGAGATGCTCAATCTGCAAACGAACAATGCGGAAACGGGTAGCGCCTGATTTTGCATTTCCGTGTCCCGGGGCGACGGTGATCGAAGGGGAGAATGCACGGGTGAAGACCATCACCCAGTCGGGACTCCCGGCCTGCATGCCTTCGATTTGCAGATGAACGGGAGATCCGGGCTGCAGCATGGACCGTGGCAATCCGAGCATCATCGTTCCGAAGAGGTCCCCGAATTCGTCCACCGTCGATGCGGAGAAGCTGAGCGTCATCCCATTCTCATCGGCGGCGACGCTGGTCGTATCGGCGCTGCGCGGTGTGCGGAAGGAAATGCTGTGCTTGCCGTTGACCGTGATTGTAAAGCGGTGTCCGCCTTTGGCGGTTGACATTCCGGCCTGCCACACAAGCATCGCCGATCCCGTGCAATCCTCAGGAATCGGAGCGCTCTGCCACTCAATGGGCATGGGTATATCGCTTGCCCGGGTCAGCAGCGCGTGATTGACGTCCGGCATTGCGGAGTGGTAATCGATTTCCTCACCGCTCGTCGCGGAAGCAAAGCCATTGACCACCGTCGTTACTCCGTCCCAGATCCCAGTGAAATCGTACGCCGCTCGACCAAGTATTTCTATGATTTCGCTTAGTGAGCGTTCGCCGTCAGAGTTGTAATACTTCAATCCGCCCTTCGTCTGTTCGGCGCTGCTCTTCATCGCCGTGAGGGCGTCCTCAACCGAAAACCCGCCGATGCCTTTCAGTATCGCATCGGCGATGACGGGAACGGCATGATAGCCGATCATGCAATTGGTTTCGTTGGCATGCAGCGTCCATACCGGGAGGAGTCCCGTTTCACGCTGGAATGCGAGCATGGACTGTATCCAACCGGAAACGCGCGCGGGATCGAGAATGGTAAACAGCGGATGCAGGGCGCGATACGTGTCCCAGAGAGAAAACACCGTTGCGTTTTCAAAACCCGATGCCCAATGAATGGCCTCGTCTCCGCCTCGATATCGTCCGTCTACATCGCCATACAGGTTCGGCGCGATCATCGTGTGATACAGCGCGGTCATGAAGGTCCGGCGCTGCGCATCGCTGCGTGCGGTGATGCGAATGCGGTCGAGTTCGCTGTTCCATGCCGCACGCGCGTCGCGGCGATAACGTTCGAAATCCTGCTGCGGCGCTTCAGCGCGCAGATTCGCCAGAGCGCCGTCTTCACTCACAGAAGAGATTCCTGTCCGGATAAGCAATTCATCGCCGTTGCCGGCGAAGCCGAAATGCAGCGCGGCGAGAACGGCGTTCGCTTCGGCGGTGCCGGAGGGTATCGACCACTTGCCGTCAACCGTACGCCATGATTTCAGCGGACGCGAAAACGCCATCGCGAAATACACCTGCTGCCGCACCGCCCAACCGCTCGAATAGCGGTAGCCGGTGATCAGCGTGTCGCTTACGACCGTCAGGGCGGTGCCTGTCGGACGGTCGTCCTGTCCATAGACGAGATCGAGAATGACCAGCATGGAATCCGCATCCGGGAATTCGTAGCGCTGAATACCGCAGCGGCGCGTGGCGCTCAATTCTACATCGATGCCGTTGTCCAGCAGAACGCGGTAATATCCCGGCGAAGCCATCTCCGTGAGATGATCGTAAGTCGAGCGGTATTTGCGGTCCAGTGCGTTCGTCGTCATTGCAGGGAGCAGCAGAATGTCGCCCAGATCCGCGCAGCCCGTTCCGCTCAGATGCGTGTGGCTGAAGCCGATGACGGCGGAATCCGACGCATGGTAGCCCGAGCACCAGTCCCACCCCGACTTCCCCGCATCCGGACTGCACTGCACCATACCGAACGGCATCGTCGCACCCGGAAAAGTATGACCGTGTCCGCCAGTCCCAATCAGCGGATCCACATACGACGCCGCATCAATCTGTTGGGCCGTGAGCCGCGTGGCCGCCATGAACAGGAGGCAAAGGAGGGGGAGGAGCAGTTTTCTGAGCGATGGCATTTGTTAAATACTCTTTGCGTTGCTTGTTATGTGGTGTTTCGATATCGATATCGATTGCGAGCCCGAGATCGTTGATCGAGCCCGAGATCGTTGATCGAGCCCGAGTACCGAGATCGAGCCCGAGCCCGATTTCGATTTCGATCTCGCGCTCGATTTTGATTCCGATCTCGATTTTGATTCCGATCTCGATTTTGATTCCGATCTCGATCTCGATCTCGATTTCGATCTCGCAATCGCAATCGATCTCGCAATCGCGCTCGATATCGATATCGATGGATTAATTTGCGAAAAAACGGGGTGTATTGGAAGAATCGGTCCCGAATAAGCGGGATTTTTCCTCGCCCCGCGATTGCGTATCTTTATGGCTGTGATTCACAATTTTTGAAAGACCATGATCGACAACAAAATTATTTTCTCGATGGTGCGGGTGAGCAAGATTCACAAGCCCAATAAAACGGTACTCAAGGACATCTCCCTCTCGTTCTACTACGGCGCGAAGATCGGCGTCCTTGGTCTCAACGGTTCCGGAAAGTCCACCTTGCTGCGCATTATCGCTGGTGAGGATCAGGACATTCTCGGCGAGGTCACATCGAACAAGGACATCACCTTCGGCCTGATGGCGCAGGAGCCGCAGCTCGATCAAGACAAGACCGTGCGCCAGGTAGTGGAAGAGGGCGTGCAGGAGACAGTGAACCTGCTTCGTGAATTCGAGGCCGTGAATGCGGGCTTTGCAGATCCCGATGCGGACTTCGACGCTCTGCTCGAGAAGCAGGCGAAGCTGCAGGATCGCATCGAACATCTCGATGCGTGGGATCTTGACAGCCGTCTCGAGATGGCGATGGATGCGCTGCGCTGTCCCGCTCCCGACACGCCAGTGAATATACTCTCGGGCGGTGAACTCCGCCGCGTTGCCCTCTGCCGCCTCCTTCTGAAAAAGCCGGATGTGCTTCTTCTCGATGAGCCGACCAACCATCTCGATGCGGAATCCGTAGCCTGGCTCGAGCAGCATCTCGCGCGCTACGAAGGTACGGTCATCGCCGTGACCCATGATCGCTACTTCCTCGATAATGTCGCGGGATGGATTCTCGAACTCGATCGCGGCGAAGGCATTCCCTTCAAGGGCAACTACACCTCCTGGCTCGAGCAGAAGCAGGCGCGACTTGCCGGCGAGGAAAAGCAGGAAAGCAAGCGTCAGCGTGCATTGGCCGAAGAGCTTGCGTGGGTGCGCATGAATCCCAAAGGACGCCACACCAAGAGCAAGGCCCGCATTTCTGCCTACGAAAAGCTGCTCGACGAAGAGCACGAGCGCGCCCGCGAGGATATCGAGATTTTCATTCCCACCGGTCCGCGTCTCGGTGCTGTTGTAGTGGAGGCCGAAGGACTCACCAAAGGATTCGACGACAAGCTGCTCTTCGAGAATCTGACATTCTCGCTTCCTCCCGGCGGCATCGTCGGCGTGATCGGACCCAACGGCGCAGGAAAGACCACACTCTTCCGCATGATCACCGGCGATGAAACGGCCGACGCGGGCAGCATCAACATCGGACAGACAGTGCTTCTCGGATATGTGGATCAGAAACGTCCTCTGGATCCCGAGAAAACGATCTGGGAAGAAATCTCCGGCGGCGATGAGTTGATGAAGCTCGGCGATCGCGAAGTGAATTCCCGCACCTACGTCGCGCGCTTCAATTTCAGCGGCTCCGATCAGCAGAAGCGCATCGGCATGCTTTCGGGCGGAGAACGCAACCGCGTGCATCTCGCCAAGACCTTGCGCGAAGGTGCAAATCTGCTGCTGCTTGATGAGCCCACCAACGATCTCGATGTCAACACTCTCCGAGCGCTTGAAATCGCATTGCAGAATTTCGCCGGCTGCGCCGTGGTCATTACCCATGATCGCTGGTTCCTCGATCGCGTTGCCACGCACATCCTCGCCTTCGAAAGCGACAGCGAAGTCGTCTGGTTCGACGGCAACTATCAGCTCTACGAAGAAAACCGCAAACAGCGACTCGGTATCGAAGCCGACCGGCCGCATAGGATTAAGTACAAGCCTTTAACGCGCGGGTAGGAAATTAGGAATTACGAATTACGAAATACGAAATACGAAATAAGAATTAAGAATTACGAATTACGAATGTGAGGGCATGTGAACGTGCTTAGGCGTTATTCCATCATCGTATTTGTTTTGCTGATGGTGTCCTCTGCAGTGGGGCAGCAGAAGCCGCGGACGGCGGTGGTGGGGGATACGGTGAAGGGAATCTATGTCGGGTCATGGCTGCAGAAGGCGCCGGAGGGCGGTGAGGCGATGCATGGAATGCCGGTAGTGCTGGAGTTCTGGTCCACCTGGTGCAAGCCCTGCATAGCGGCCTTTCCGCATATCAACGCACTCGCCGATGCCTTCTCCAACCGCTACCAGTTCATCTCCATTTCCCAGGAATCCCGCAGCACCGTCGAACCCTTCCTCAAAACGCATGACATGCACAGCTCCGTCGCGGTAGACACCGAACAAGGCACAACACACAAGGTCTTCGGAGTCTGGGCAATCCCCCGCACCTTCGTGCTGAGTCCCGAAGGAGTCGTCCTCTGGACCGGACATCCCACAAACCTCACGGCGGAGATGTTGCAAGGATTCGCGGAAGATCGTTAGGGCGTTAGGGCGTTAGGACATCCGACCCGTAGGTCGAAGACTCGCCGTGGCGAGCACGACCGATTATAGTCCAGCGCTTTTATCACGGCGTAGTCCGCGCCAGCGGACGAAGACGGATCGTGCCTTGAGCCTTGCGTGAAGGGCGCGCTGGTGCGCGCCGATCCCAGGGTGCGCGCCTATTCCACTCACGCCATCCCATCCTAAAAAAAACACTCCCACGCGATAGCGAGGGAGTGTTTTTCTACTAAAACCTTCGTGTTCTTCTTCGGCCTGCCGCGCCGAAGCCGCGTTTCCAGGGCGACGGGAAAGCTCCTATATCACTGCGGGCGGCGGGGGGTGGTTTTTTCTTCGGTTTTTTCTCACCGCCGGATCGTCCCCACAAACGCATCCACTTCCGGGATACCGCCCTGGAAGATCAGGTAGCCGTTGTACGGCTCGCGGGGAGTGGTTTCACCGTTGATCGGGGTGAGCATGATTTCGCGTAGCTTCTCGAGATCGTCGGTCTGACCGAGGGCCCAGCCGAGTTTGATGTAGGCAGCTTCGGGAAGCATGTTCTCAAGCGGAATCACGCCCAGATCCATCATCTCGCGGCCGGTTTCGTAGACGTACATCTGCACGTAGCCCCAGAGCGTCTGCACGGTCATGTACACTGCGACGCCGGCATCCTTTGCGCGCTGAAGCGCGGGATACAGCGGCTTGTTCACGTGGCCGAGTCCGGTACCGGCAATGATGATGCCCTTGTAGCCGTTGTCGATCATCATGTCCATCATGTCGGCTTTCATGTTCGGGTAGTAATACAGAATGCCGATATGGTCGTCGAACACGGCGCTGATCTGCACGTCGCGATCGTTGCGGCGCTTGTTGTAGTCCTCACGCAGGTAAGTGAATTTCTCACGATTCACCATCGCGAGGGGAATGTCGCCGATCGTGCGGAAGGTGGAGCGATAGGAGGAATGCATCTTGCGCACACGCGTTCCGCGATGGAGGAGGCCGTATTCGTCGGAGGTCGGACCGAACATGCACACCATCACCTCGGCGATGTCGCAGTCCGCCGCGGTCTTCACACTGTGAATGAGGTTGAGCGCGGCGTCGGAGGAGGGACGATCGCTCGACCGCTGAGAACCGACCATGACGATGGGGACCGGAGAATTCTGCACCATGTACGAAAGTGCGGCCGCAGTGTGATGCATGGTATCGGTGCCGTGACCGATGACGATGCCGCGTACGCCCTTGCGGATTTCCTCGCCGATGCGGTCGGCGAGAGTCATGTATTCTTCAGGACCCATATTCTCACTGAATACACCGAACAGCTTCTCGGTTTCGAGATTGCAGATGTCCGCGAGCTCGGGGACGGAACCATAGAGTTCGCCCGGAGTGAATGCCGGGATGACAGCGCCGGTGCGGTAATCGAGACGGCTGGCAATGGTGCCGCCGGTGCCGAGAAGCACGACGCGCTGTTTTTTCGGATCGTAGGGGAAGGCCTTTTCCGGGATCTTGTAATGGGCTTCCTTGTAGCCGATTTCCTTGGCATCGATGATGCGGTCGCAGCGGAGGCCGACGTTGTAACCGGTCGCCATCTTGATCACGATATGGTCGCCGTCGGCGGTCTCGGAGCGCGGGAGAATGATGCCTTCGAAGCTGTCTTCATCCGTGGTGAGCACGGCGTCGCTCCAGACACGGACGCCGAATTTCTTCATCGCTTCAAGAGCCGGACCCTTGTATCCTTTGTATGTGTCTTTGTCGCTCATGCCTGTACCTCCTTGGCGAAATGCGCTTCGACTTCAAGCGCCACCTCGGCACCTGGTATGCGTCCCCGCACTTCGTCCATCACTCGGTCGAGGGTCAGGTTCGGAATATTTTTCTTGTCATGCAGTTTCGAATACCGCACCTGCTGCTTGGCTTTCTCGATGAAGGACGCTAGGTCCTTCCGTGCAAGACGCGGCGGCAGGTCTATCGAATCGAAACCCTGCCGTACAGCGCGGCGGATGGCGTAGAGCACGCCGTCCTTCGTCAGCTTTCCTTCCTGCACCGCAACGAGAATGCCGCGCAGATTTTCAATGGAAAGCGTTTCACTCGGAATCCCTTCGCGCCGCAGCCGGCGCGGATAGCGCCAGAGAATCACAGCAGCGTCGGTGACATCGAAACCCATCTCGGTTACGGCTTCATCGAATAGGGGAGAAAGCGGAGATAGTGCGAGTCCTTCGATGGCGTCCTTCGGAACCTTGAGTTCATGATAACGGCGCACACGGTCCCAGTGCTGGACAGGCATGCGTTCGCGCAGCCGCACAAGTCGTTCCGGCACGACGCGGATCGGCGGAAGATCGGTGTCGGGATACATGCGCTGGGGACCCGGCAGAATTCTCTCGAATCCCGTGGTACCGTCGCGCAGTGCCTGTCGCGTCTCGGAGGGAATTCCGATAGTGGCTTCCTTCGCACGGATGATGATTTCCTTCACAGCGGTCTCGACATCGGATGCCGCACCCCAGACGATCACGATCGAATCGTTGGCTGTGCATCCGAGAGCGGCCTTCGTTTCCTTCCACTCGGCGCCGGAGACTGTTTCGCTCATGCTGTCGGAATGAATGATATTCGGCAGCACGCTCAAACAGGCGATCACGCGCAAGCGGTCGGCGATCTCGCGGGAGAACACGGTGTTGTCCTGCGTCTGCCAGCGGAGCAGGTCGCTCCACCCGGTGAGCTTGACAGCGGAGGCGACATGCCCCTGCTTCAGAGCATCGACGATGGGAGTGTAGCGGGAACGTTTGAGAATGCGTGTGATGTCGATGGAACTGCTGGAGAATGTCTCCTCGGTGATTCCGCGGCGCTTCAGCTCCTCTCGCAGACGAAGAAGATTCCACTGCCGCTGTGCTTCGTTGTAGGTGAGCAGCGGCATCATGCCGATTTTCGGAACGCCCTTGATCTCGATGCGCGTACCGCCGGTGACGGATACGTTGGTGTCCGCACGCGTGGCGCCGATGCCGCGGCGGACGCGTCCCGTCGCACGCATCATCTTGCGCAGTATCTGTGCGACTTCCGCAACCTCGGTCGGGGTCCGCATGTCGGGTCCGGTCACTAGTTCGATCAGCGGCATTCCCAGACGATCCGTATTATAAATACGCATGTGTCCGATATCGCTGATCTCGCGGCAGGAGTCTTCCTCGATGCCGAGCTGAATCATGGAGATTTTCCGATCGCCGTAAGGGACGGACCCATGAATGCCGCAGATCGCCGTGCGCTGGAACCCGGTCGGAATGCTTCCGTCCAGATACTGCTTGCGAGCGATATGCACTTCGTCGACAAGGGTCAGACCCGAGAGCATGGAAATCTCCAGCGCGGTGTCCAGCGCTTCATCATCCATCATGAACGGAGGCGTGTCATCCATTTCATAGGTGCACACGGTCTCCTTGTTCACTCGGTAGACGATGTTCTTTTTGGTTTTGAACTCCATCAGCGCGGTTCCGTCATACTCGCCGAGTTCGGAGAGCGTGGGACGCATGTGGCGGAGAATCTCCGCATGAAATTCGTGTGAGTAACGGCCGGCCGGACAGCGGCAAAACAGCTTGCTCTTCGTCAGAAGCTGCTGATGCACCTCAAGGCCGGACATGAACCCGACGGTCTCATAGTCCGCAGGGGTCATTTCCTCATAAGGTTTGAATTCGAATTCGTACATGTGGGTAGTCAGGGATGGTACGTGAGTGGCAAAAAGGTATGTCTTGGTAAAATTAAGACTCTGGGGTGCGAGAAGCAAACGGTGGTCCCGCCTTCGTCCCGCTTCGCGGAGACTACGGTGCGGCAGGAGGGTCAAAAGGTCAAAAGGTCAAAGGGTCAAAAGGGAAATGAGGGAAATGAAGGAAATGAGGGAAATGAAGGAAATGAAGGGAATAAGGGAATGGCGGGACGTGGTAGCGACTTGACGTTATGACGTTAAAACGTTACATTTTCGTATACAATGAATGGAGGTGTGTGGTGGCAGTAGATACGAAACGCGTTACAGTGTATCTGGAGGGGGAGACGCATAGGAAGCTGAAGATTGCGGCGGTGGAGGCGGGTGATTCTGTCTCGGAGCTTGTGAACCGGGCGGTGCTGATGCTGCTGGAGCAGGAGGGTGGTGCAGGGTTGGCGGAAGAATCCGGGATGGCGGAGCGCGGGGGAGAGTTTGTCGCCCCGACACAAACGCTTGCCGTTGATGAGGAATTGCTGCGGGAAGCGATGCGCATCGGTGGGCACAAGTCGCAGAAAGCCGCCATTACACGCGCGCTGGCTGAGTATATCAGACGCATGCAGCAGATGAAAATTCTCGCCCTGTTCGGGAAAATCGACATCGATCCGGCCTATGAATACAAGGCGCAGAGGAAGCGGAAATGATGGTGCTTGTCGACACCTGTATTTGGTCCCTGGCTCTGCGGCGGCGAGGTATAATGGCTCATGGAGCGGAACGCCGTGAGTTCGAACAACTCATCCGGGAGTCGCGGGTGCAGATGGTGGGTGCTGTCCGCCAGGAATTACTTTCCGGCATTCGGGTCCCCCGGCAATTCGAAGTACTGCGAAGCCATCTTCAGGCGTTCGAGGATTTACAGTTGGAAACGGAAGATTACGAGATAGCCGCGCACTATTTCAATCTCTGCCGCGAAAAAGGGATTCAGGGATCGAACACCGATTTTCTCCTCTGCGCCGTCGCCGCGAGGAGAGACATGAGCATTTTCACTGCCGATAATGATTTTGTCCGTTTTGCCCGCTATCTTCCTATACGTCTCCATATCGGTGACGGAAACAGATAACTGAAAACCCGCATACCCTGATTCCTTTCGTCGAAACCGGCGGAAGATCTTTCCTGGAACTGTGGTTGAATAGAAAGGCCTTCTCATGAATGATGCATCGCTTCTCGCAATCACTCCCCTCGGCTTTCCGTGGGACACCATCGATCCGTTTCTCTTCTGCGTTCATCATGCCGATGCGTATCCGAAAGGGAATGCTGAGATGGGTCCTGACGCCTCGCTGGCAGGACGCAACATCGGGCAGGACTTCGCCGTCAAAGACGGCTGGCGCATGTACCACGGCGAACGCGTACCCGGCTTTCCGGCGCATCCGCATCGCGGCTTCGAAACTGTGACCGTCGTGCTGAAAGGCTTTGTCGATCACTCCGATTCCTTCGGTGCCGGAGGACGCTACGGCGAAGGGGATGTGCAGTGGATGACGGCAGGACGCGGACTTCAGCACGCGGAAATGTTTCCGCTGCTCAAACAGGACGAAGAAAATCCCGCAGAGCTGTTTCAAATCTGGCTCAATCTGCCGAAGCGCAGCAAGTTCGTCGAGCCACATTACAGGATGCTCTGGTCTGAAAATATACCCGTGGTTCATGAAGCAGATGCATCGGGGAAGATGACGCATGTACGCCTCGTCGCTGGGCGGTATGGCGATGCTCAGGCTCCCGCTCCCGCGCCGGATTCCTGGGCGGCGGATGAAGCAAACGATGTGGCGATCTGGATCATCAGCATGGATGCCGCTGCGAAGTGGACCCTGCCCGCTGCTCCTGCCGGCGTTCGCCGCAAACTGTATTTCTTTGAAGGCGACACAATGCAGGTTGCGGGCGAGGAAATCCCCGCGTATCACGCGGCGGAGCTGCAATCCGATCAGGCAGTCGAGCTATTCAACGGGAGAGCGGCTGCCAGAATCCTTCTGCTGCAGGGACGTCCCATCGCCGAACCTGTCGTTCAATACGGTCCCTTCGTCATGAACACGCAGGGTGAAATAAGGGAGGCCTTCCTCGATTATCAGGAAAACCAGTTCGGCGGCTGGCCCTGGGATCGCTCCGACCCCGTCTACCTGCGCGAGCGCGGCCGCTTCGCCCGCTACGCCGACGGCACGGAAGAGGATCGCGACAAGCCCTGACCGGGACGCATTCATAACGCAAGATCATGGACTGAGTGCGCCTCACCGCCTTCGCAGCCTGCGGCAGCTCCGGTGGTTCGGCGCGCAGTAAGCGGTATGCAGTATGCTTCGTCTTGAAAGTCGGAGTCCGAGCACCAGAGACTCGCTGGAGGTGGGGCGAAACCAGTTCTCTTCCGACCAGATGAAAATAAACCTATGCTAACTCTCCCGTGTCGTCAGGAAACCCGCCGGGATAGGCCCTAATCCGGCCGCTGCGATATTGAGTGTCCCGTTCCACACTTGAATTAGCGTACGAAATAACGTACGTTTATGGAGAAGGAGATCATCATGCCCATACACACCGCTTCGGATGCACGTGCGAATTTGTACCGCCTGATCGACCAGGCGGCCGAGTCGCACGAACCCATTGTCATCACCGGGAAACGCTCATCGGCCGTGTTGATTGCCGAAGAGGACTGGCGGTCGATTCAGGAAACTCTCTACTTTCTCTCCATTCCCGGCATGCGTGAATCGATCATCGCCGCCCGGAAGGAACCGCTGTCGAAGAGCGCGCGGGAACTTGACTGGTGAGTTGGACCATCGTGTATTCCACGCAGGCGCGCAAGGACGCAAAGAAACTCGCAGCCGCGGGGTTGAAGACCAACGCCGAAGCGCTGCTGGAAATCCTTGCGGAGAATCCCTTCCAGACTCCGCCACCGTTCGAGAAACTTGTCGGTGATCTGGCCGGGACGTACTCGCGCCGCATCAACATCCATAACCGTCTGGTGTACGAAGTCTTTCTGAAGAAGCGCATTGTCCGCGTCCTGCGCATGTGGACGCACTACGGGTGGTCACCTCCCCACGCTCTCCCATTTCCTCAGGTCCACAATGACGCGATGGGGACAGCATACAGGCGGTCTCCGAAGGGGAGGACATTCTCACCGTCATACATGACCACTCCTTGAACAAAGCGGTCTCCCATGGCATCGCGGAGTTTGGTGAGTCCATGAAAATCCCGCTGCAGGACCGTGGAAGAGGCCTTCACTTCGACGCCGGCCACCAGTGCGCCATCGCGTTCGATTACGACGTCGACTTCCTTCTTTTCCTTGTCCCTGAAGTGGTAGAAACGGTGTCGATGTTCCGAAAACGATCCGAGGCGCCGCAACTCCTGGAAGACGAAAGACTCGAGCAGATGGCCGAACAGCGCCCGGTCCGTTCGCAGGGATTCCTGGTTCACCGCGAGTAATGCGGATGCCAGTCCCGTATCGACCATGTGCAGCTTGGGCGTTTTGATCATCCGCGTCAGTCGGTTGTTGTGCCATGGCGGCAGGAGTTCGAGCAGGAACAACGCCTCGAGCACCGCGATGTACTCGCGTATGGTGGGGCGGCTCAGTTCGAACGGTGCGGCGAGGTCGGTGCTGACGAACAGTCCGGCAGTGTGCGCGGCAGCGACCTCCAGTAGTCGCGGAAGCACTTCGAGGGAACGTATTCGGGTGATGTCTCTGACATCTTTCTGAACGAGTGCTTCGCTGTACTGCTCCAACCAAATGCGCCTGCGCCGCTCCGACGAGCGAAGGACGGCAGAGGGAAAGCCGCCGGTGACGACCCGCCTGATCAACTCGTCGCCCTGCCGCTGTAAATGTTGCGCATGGGGAGACGCGCTGAAAACGGCATCGAGTAACGACGGCGGCGATGGCAGACGGGCGATTTCCGCCTGGGTTAATGGCGCGAGTCGCAGCACTTCCATGCGTCCGGCCAGCGAATCCGACAGTCCCGGAAGCAGCATGACATTCGCAGATCCGGTCAGGATCAGTCTCCCGGGGCGGCGATCACTGTCCACGATCTCCTTGATCGACCGAAACAACCCTGGCACGCGTTGGACTTCATCGAGGATCGCCCGCTCCGGCAGATCCTTGCAGAAACCGACGGGATCCGATTTCGCCGCAGCGAGCACGTTCTCGTCGTCAAAGGTCAGGTAGCGAAATCCATGCTCCTCGCCGAACATTGTGGCAAGTGTCGATTTCCCGCATTGCCGCGGGCCATGGATGAGCACGACGGGGGTGTCCTCGAGTGCTTCCCGCAAACGGGGAAGGATCAGGCGGGGGAACGGGCTATGGATATCCATATCCTCATTGAGATAGTTGAATAATGATGCCGACCAAATGTAAGAATAAAGCCGACCAAATGAAAAAATAATGCTGACCAAATGAAAATACAATGCTGACCAGATGAAAATAAGCGAGGCCGATCTTTCCCTGGGTCGTCAGGAAACCCGCTGGGGCAGGCCGTCATTCGGGCGCTGCGATATTGATTAATAGTGGACTTGATTCCATGATTGTTCTCAGCTATATTCATTTACAGTGATATAGCTAGAAAGTGATATCCATTCATTCATACGACCAGGGCGCTACGTATGAAATGTGAAGTCGAATTCGGCGATGTGTTCTTTTCATGGTGGCAGACTTTGTCTGAGAAACAGCAGAATGATATGGCGGTGGGTGCAAACGCGGTATGAGCAGATGGTACGAGCAAATGATTCCCCTGGCGGACAAGCTTTTCGATGCACACGTGCACGAGTTGGAACAAAGCAGAGGAGACGAATAAAATGGCACGGAAATTTTCTGAACTGATCAAAGAGATGCCTGCCTCGCGCAGGGAAGAGATAGCGCGACGGAAGAAGGAGTTAGGACGAGAGGATGTGCAGTTCCGTCGCCTGCAGGAAATCAGGCAGGCACTGGCAGTCACGCAGGTGGAGCTTGCCGCAGAACTGCAGATCAATCAATCGGCTGTCTCAAAACTTGAATCGCAGTCGGATATGTATGTCAGCACATTGAAGCGCATCATTTCCGCTCTCGGCGGTGAGCTGCGCATCATGGTGTCTTTTCCGGATGGATCCGCTTTCGAGATCAGTCAATTCTCTGCTTCCTTGCATGCTTCCGCAAAGACAGATTGAAACTAAAGATCATAGACCGACAAATATACAGGAGCTTAATCTCATGAGTGTGTTACTGATTTTCAATCGCCCGCCGTACGACAGCACCGATGTGATATGGAACGGGCTTCGCCTTGCCGGGACCCTTGTCGACAAGGGAGAGGAAGTGCGCATATTCCTGATGAATGATGCCGTCGACATGGCCCGCGATGCCTGCACGATGCCCGATGGATATGATCAGGACTTATCCGCGATGCTGAAAAACCTGATCGCGAAGGGCGTCGCTGTTCTCGTCTGCGGGACATGCATGGCCCGCTGCGGTATCTATAAAAACGAGCCGTATTTCGAGGGCGCGGAAAAGTCCACCATGTCCGCTCTCGCAGATTGGGTGATCGACAGCAATAAAATTCTCACGTTCTGATTCACGAATATCGGACCTGACAGATGCCCCGAAACACTGAAATAAAAGCACGGATTGACGACCTTTCTTCACTTGCAGCGGCGGTTGCGCTGCTGGCGGATCGCGGTCCTGAACTCATCGAGCAGGACGATACATTTTTCCATTGCGAGAATGGGCGACTGAAGCTGCGGGTGTTCGCAAACGGAAAAGGAGAACTCATCTTTTATCAGCGTCCGAACCAGACGGGACCGAAAGAATCGTTTTACGTTATTTCTCCCACCGACAATCCGGACTCACTGCGAAGAGCCCTGCGGCTCGCCTACGGTGAGGTCGGTCGCGTACGCAAGCGCCGCACGCTCTACCTGATCGGACGCACGCGCGTGCATCTCGATGAGGTGGAAGGACTCGGCAGCTTCCTCGAACTTGAAGTAGTGTTCGAAGAAAGCGAGTCCGCAGCAGAAGGCGAAACCATTGCCCGCGACCTCCTGGCGAAACTCGGCATCTCAACCGAAAATCTGATTGAGGGTGCGTACCTGGATCTGCTGCGCTGACGCGAACGCGCCGAAGACGTGGAGCAGGCGCTCCACGGTCCCAGCTTGCGGGCGAAGCCACGGCGAAGATCCGTGAAGAGGGCGCGCTGGTGCGCGCCGATCCCAGGAGCTTGCCACGGCGAAGATCCGTGAAGAGGGCGCGCTGGTGCGCGCCGATCCCAGGAGCTTGCCACGGCG
>JBATDG010000098.1:0-8167 GCA_049663345.1 Bacteroidota bacterium | reverse complement strand
CTCCGCCGGTTTCTGTACTGATACCTGGTGCGATTCGGTGTATGTAACGGGTCCGGCTGCCCCGATCTGCAACGCGCATTTCCAGCATTATTCGATGCCGAATAATCCGGACAGCGTGCACTTTTATCCTGCACAGAACAGTTCCACTGCACACTATTTCTGGGACTTCGGCGACGGGACCTATTCGCACAACATGGATCCGTGGCATCATTATGCGCATAGCGGCAGCTACATCGCATGTCTGACAGTGACCGACACCACAGCGGGAGGTGTGTGTTCCGACACCTGGTGCAGCAGCAGCATCGTGATTCCTTTCGTCCAGATCTACCCGAATCCGGTGAATTCCTTCATCAATATTTCAACGCACACCGGAATGAACCCGATTACTTTCCAGATACACGATGAGAAGGGGCGGCTGGTGTCCCGCACCGAGTCGAATGACGGAAATTGCACGGTGAATTCCTCAGGAATGTCCTCAGGCAGTTATTTCTACCAGATCATCGAAAACGGAATCGTCATCGCCACCGGCAAATTCATGGTGATGAAGGCGGATTGATCCGCAGGGCAAGCAACAAAAAATAAACCGGCGATATAGCCGGTTTGTATCTTTCTCCCGAGAAAAATCAGACGGCGTGAAATTCAGGTTTCGCGCCGTTCTGTTTTTTGGCCGCATGCGGGACAAATCTGCCCGTCGTTGTCTTTCGGTTTTGCGATTTCTTCGGAAAATCCGGATGCCAATATACCTGCGGGCAACGCGAAGATGCCGACGCCGAGTAGCGCGATCATGGCGGCAAAGACTTTCCCGATCGTTGTTACGGGGTAGACGTCTCCGTAGCCCACGGTCGTCAGTGTAGTGATGCCCCACCACATGGACTTCGGGATGCTTGAGAATGCCTCCGGCTGCGCCTGGTTTTCGGCGACGTACATGATGCTCGATGCAAGTGTGAGCAGCAGGAGAACCGCAACGAGCGTGATGAGCAGTTCGGTACGCTTCGCCTTCATAACCCGACCGATCAGCTGCAGTGACTGGGAATACCGTCCGAATTTAAGCACGCGAAGGAAGCGGAGAATTCTCAGGATTCTGAGCATCCGAAGATCAAGCGTAATCAGCATGGGGAGGTAGAAAGGAAGGATGGCGAGCAGATCGACAAGAAGCATCGGTGTGAGTATGAAGCGGAGACGGCCGTAGAACGGAGCGGCGTAGCGCGGATTTTCTGTACAGACCGCAATGCGCAAAATGTACTCGACCGTGAACACGATCACCGAAAAAATTTCGAACCAGCGGAAGTAGCTGCGATAAGGTCCGCCGATCTCCGGCACAGTCTCGAACACGACTGCGAGCACATTCACTGTGATCAGCACCATCAGGAAGTGATCGAGCCAATCGTAGCGGCGATCCACCCTATCGCTCTCGAGTTCAGGGACTTCAACCAGGTTGTAGAGTTTCTTTCGGAGGTTGGACATGACCGGACTCTGAAATTGAGAATGGCAGAAAGTACAAAAAGTTGTCCTGCCACACTAGCGCAGCGCCTCTTCCTCCGCTTTGGCGAACTTGACGCGAAGCAGCAGCACAAAGCCAAGGATGAAGTAGACAGAGAGAGAAAGTACGGCGATGCGGTAGCTGCCGGTAAATTGGAGTGCAAGGCCAAAGAACAGCGGACTGAGCCAGCTCGTACCCCGTTCGCTGATTTCATAAATGCCGAAGTACTCTGCTTCGCGTCCGGCAGGTATCATGCGCGAGTATGCCGCGCGGCTCAGCGCCTGGCTGCCGACGAGCACCAGCGCCGTGACCGAGGCCATGATGTAGAAATCGAGTTTTGTCTGCAGCGGACCGTAGGCATAGAACGTGATCAGAATGTAAACGATGAGCGAAAATAATATCGTACGCTTCGTTCCGAATCTCCGGGCGAGGCGTTCAAAAAGGAACGCACCCATCACGCCGACGAATTGCACGATCAGAATCACTTCCGCGAGATCACCCATGCTCAGGCCGACCTCCTCCTGTCCGAATTGCGTGGAGATCGATGTCACGGTCTGAATGCCGTCGCTGTAAAGAAGAAATGCGATCAGGAACAGGAAGGTATGAGGAAAGCGGCGCAGGCTGCGGACCGTGTTTTTAAGCTCGCGAAATCCAGCGAAAACCAACAGCCCGTTGTCGCTGCGGATGCGCTGCGGCTGGCGTGTCTGCAGCTGAGAGATGCCGTAGGCTCCGAACATGAGCCACCAGAATCCGGAGCATGCAAGCGCGATGCGGGCGGCGTCCATTTCTTCAAGTCCGAACACAGCAGCTTGTGCGATGAAGACGTACTGAAGCGCCAGCAGAATGCCTCCGCCCAAATACCCGAGTCCCCAGCCAAAGGAGGAAACGCGGTTGCGTTCTTCAGGCGCGCAGATCTCCGGCAGAAAGGCGTTGTACAGTACATCCGAAACTCCGAAACATAGATTGGCGGCGAGGAAGAGCATGCCGCCGAAAAGATAATTCTCGGGTCCTACCGTGATCATTGCCATTACGCAGGCGCTGCCGGCAAACAGGCTCAGCATGAACAGCGGTTTCTTCAACCGCGTGTAGTCGGCCATGGCGCCTATGAGCGGCAACAGAAGAATCTGCATGAGGACGGACAGTGAAATCAGGTAGGGATAATATGCTCCGTAATGCACGGCTATTCCGAAGGGGTGAACCATACCTGCGGAATTCGCCGCGGCGCTCGTTACCGATGTGATGAAAGGACCGAAAAGCACTGTCATGACCGAGGTCACGAAGGATGCTGCGCCAAAGTCATAGATGCACCAGCCTGTCGCTTCACGTCCGAGTCCGCGAATGCCTTTTTTCGGTGTTTCAATATTCGAGTTCATGCGTCATTCCGGGATTACGGTGATGTTGGGGCGGAGCAGAATATTGTGGATGTGCGCAGCAGAATAATGTGTAGGGGCGCAGCATGCTGCGCCCCTGCAACGGTTGTGGGTCGGGATTACAACCGAACCTGCAGACGCGCCGTCATGAGACGTCCGATCATTCCGCCGCCGACATATTCGACATGCTTGTGATCGAGAAGATTGCGCACGGAGAGCTGGAGATTCGGGCTCGTGGGAACAGGAAGCGGTATGCGGACGCCGAGATCAACCAGACCGTAGGGAGAGATCGTCCCTTCGTACACGCCTGACTTCATGCGGAATCCGTTAATGAAGCGATACTGCGCCGATCCCTGAATGCCGGTCGAGGGCTCAGTGTACTGCAGGGACAGCGAAGCCTTGTGCTGGGGAACGTTCAGGGAAAGAGGACCCTTGCCGTCGACATCATCGAAGTACACTTTATTGATGTAGCTGTATGTGCCGCCAAGCTGCAGGTTGCGAAGCAGTCCTGCACGGAAGGAAAGATCGCTGCCCCAGTAATCGATGTCGCCATAATTGATCGGGATCATCAGAACTTCCGTTCTGTCGGAAGCCTGATCCGGTGTGACGGTGCCGATCGGAACCTGCGCCATACCTTCCGCAACGGCAGCGGCGAACTGCTGAGCAGCCTCAGGGCCGATAAACGGCTCGGCCTGACCATAGAGGTACGCGGCAATCTGTTCGCCGTTCAGGAAGACATTCGGAGTCGCTACCCGGGCCGGGGTAACGAAGTTTTCATACTGCGAATGATAGACGTCGACGCCGACCTGCAGCCGTTCGCTGAGCATGCTCTTGTAGCCGAATTCCCAGGACTGCAGGGAAGTGGGCTTGAGCCGGGCAATGTCCAGCACCTGCGAGGCCTCGATCGGATCGAAGCCTTCGGTCTCGAGATTCAATTGTGCAAGCATGCCGCCAACCTGTGTGGCGTCCGGTGCGGGAATCATGGCGAGCAGCTGCTTGAGTTCGTCCGGCAATTCCGGCGATGCCGAGATGACCTGTACGACGCCATCCCAGTAGGCCGAGGCCATGCCGACGGGGAGTCCCATGGAGGGATCAGGATTGAACTTCGAATAGAATTGCAGATCGCCGCCCTGCCGTGTGAACGTGTAGCCGGTTTCCGGTACGCCTGCGTTGCGAAGGCCATACTTCAACGGATCCACGCCCATTCCGAATATGTCATCTGTGATCATCATATCAAGAAAGAGATCGCTGATTGCAGGAGTCAGAAATGCCTGGTTGTAAGTGAGGCGCATGCTGTGATTGTCGGCCGGGGTGAATCGCAATCCTGCGCGCGGCGAAAACACCGGATTCTCGAGAGCGCTGTGATAGTCCACGCGGCCGGCGAGAAGCAGACTGAGGTCGTCGCCGATGAGGCGTGTGTCGGACTGCACGTATGCGCCGAATTCGTTGACATTGTCCTTATCTTCATTGCGGCCCATAATGGTGCCGTTGGTTTCGGGACGTGTGAGGAACATGTCCACGCCGTAGGTCAGCTTTTCCCAATCTGCGGGATTCGCACTGTGTTGAATTTCTGCGACCATCTTCTTTGAATTATCGACGATGGGTTGGTTTGCACGAAGGAGATATGTGTCGCCTGCGTCGTTCATATTGATGTATGCCTGCGCAAAGAAATCGCCGCTCGCAAAACGTGTTTGCACATGGGAGTAGCTGAAATTTTGTGCCAGTACAGCGCCGTTGTCTGTCAGGTCGAGACCCCGTACTGCGGTACTGCGGCCGGCGTTCACTGTCAGACTGCTGCTTTCTCCGACGAGGTAATCGAGACGCGCATCGACATTGTAGCGTTCGGCGGTGAGGTCCTCGGGATACGGCTCACGATCCGTGTCCGTGTATTGCCAATCCTCCGCCTTTGTATAGCCGGCTGAGACACGGTAACCGAATTTCCCGCCGAGCGTGCCTGCCTGACGGGCCGAAAGCGCCATGAGCGACTGCCCGCCGCCGGTCACCGAGACGTCGGTCCCGCTTGAGGCGAAGGGCGATTTGGTGATGATGTTTATGACGCCGTTGGTGACATTCGGACCGTAGAGTGCGGATCCGGGTCCCAGCACGACTTCTACGCGGTCGATATCGGCGTCGCTTAAACTTTGCAGATACGAAATGTTCGCTCGCAGCGACGGCAGGTTGGTCAGGCGATTGTCGACCAGCGTACGCATGGTGCCGTTGAATACATTGTTGAGTCCGCGTGCCACGTACTCATGCTGCATGACGCCTTTCTGGGCGATGTCGACGCCCTGCACGCCTTCAATGTGCTCCATCATGGAAGTGGCGTTACGGGCCTCAATATCCCGTGAAGAAACGATCGCTACGGATGCGGGGGCATCGAGCACTTTTTCCTTGCGCCGGGACGCGGTCACAACGACCTCGCCCATGTCAAGCATTTCTTCTTCGAGAGAAATGTTGACCTCGGTTTTTGCTGCGGCGGCTACTTTAACCGGACGTGTATCAGTCCGGCATCCGAGAAAGGATGTCGCCAGATTATATGGGCCGGCAGTGAGACCGGTTATGCTGAAGCTGCCATCCATCGCCGAGTACGCCCCGGTGATATAGCTGTTGTCATTGACTGTCAGCAGTCTGATATGCACACCGGGAAGCGCTTCGCCGGTCAGGGCATTCGTGACAGTGCCGTTTACCACTCCATTTTGGGCCTGGATGGGCGCAAGCAGAGTCGCGAGCAGCAGCAGTGTCCATAGGATAGATTGTGGTCGCATGGGATCCTCCGTTTGTGGGTTGGATGGGTTGGATATATGGGAGATCATTAAAAGTTCTTCCTGTACACGCCGAATGTTTTCCACGGCGCGAGACCGAAACGGCTGGCCATCCTTTCCGAAGCGGAGTTGCCTTCGGTAATCCAGGTGGAATGCATTGTTTCGTAGTTCCGGGCGATGCCCGCTACATGTCTGGCAAGCTCCAGCCCGGCGGCGGAATTCTGGTAGGATGGGTGTATACCCATGACAAACATCAGCAGCGAGCGCGAACTGCCTGCCTGCCTGCGCGCATTGAAAAGAGCGACTGCGCGTGCGCTTCCATTTCCGCTGCGAAAAGCCGCATTGATATCGGGGAAGCAAACAGCTGCCCCGACGGGCTGCTCGTCGTCGCAGACGATAGTGAAGCTGTCCGGCCGCCATGCGGGAAGCAGAAAGCGGGCGACATAGAGGTATTCCTCAGCGCTCATTGCTTCGCGGCTCCAGTTTTCGGAGAAGGCGATCTCAAACACGCGGGCGAGATCGTCGACACCTCTTTGGAGTCCGGTGAGACTGACCTGACGGATATGATAGCGCGAAGGACGATGGGGCAGGCGGGCGATGAGAGCATCCATATCCGCACGAAGGGTGACGTTTCGCCATGTGCGGCCTATTTGTTCGAGCGCGTATCCCGCCTTTTCGAGAAGCGGGGAATAGTAGGGCGGTGAGCAGGCTTCGTAGAGCACAGTCGTTTCGTCATAGCGATCCAGCTGTATTCCTGTCTGACCCGAAGTTGTTGGACTGAACGGCCCATGTATTGCTCTGACGCCGCGGCTTCTGCAGACTTCCTCCGCATGATTCAGCAGCGTGTCGGCAGCGTATTGATCATCGAGACATTCGAAGAAACCGAAGACAGCAGTCGCCTCTGCGCTGCTTCCCGGCATTACGAGCGAGCATCGCCCGACCGGCTCGCCATCGCGGCGAACCAGGAGTAGAAGTGTTGTGCGCATGCGCAAAGCTGGATTGCTGTCTGTATCAAGCAGGCGCCGGACTTCGAATGCAGGCAGCGGGATTGCCGGGCCATGCTTCGCATAGATTTTCGCCGGCAGCGCCAGAAACTGCTTCCACTCGCTTTTGCTCTCTACTGTGACTGCCTCGTACATGTCTTTCTCCGTTACTCGAAGGACGCTGCTGCAATTCGTTGGTCGCTGCAGTTACGGGAGAAAGTTAGGCCTGAGGGCGTCGGCCGGTGTCACCGCACTATCGCAGAATTGTCAAGAATTTGTCATAACTGTGCTGTAAGAGTGAGTCTTGAAATTCTGGAAGGCAATTGTCATATTGGCGAGACAATCATTACCGTTTTATCGGAGCCGCAACTCCAATGTGCAATCGCACAGTTGCGAACTGCTGTCCCCATGACAAGGAGGCCATCATGTCCCGTAATCCATTCGTCGCAGCGTTTTATGTAGTCATTTGTTTCGTTTGGTTAGTCTGCGGCGGAATCACACTGCATGCACAGACGCTGCTGGTCAATTTCGGTGGCGATGCAGGCAGCAATACCTTTGGCCTTAGCGGTTGGAATACGGTCATGACCAGCCCGGTCGTGAGTCACACAGCGGACGGACCGGGCGGCCTCGTCGCCGATGCTTCTGTTGATGAGTACGCAGACTTTCAGGGGGTGCGCGGTACAGCGCGGAAATTCTCCACTTCTGAACGCATCGTCGTCACCTGGTACAACCGTTCAAACGAGGTCATACGCTTCACCTCGCGTATCAGCTTTACCGATGCCGATCAACCCGACGGAGGCGCCTCTCATGGACGCTGGTACACGATGCGCGGGTTCGATGACTATCGCGATACCTGGACGGAGGTCGGTCCGCGGGAAACTGGCCAAACGATGTTCGCCATTTGCGGAAGCGGTATCCATAAAACGGACAGCGTCTATGCAATGGTCAACATCAATCTCGCCATCGAATGGGGGTCCAGCGACTACAAACAGAATCTCGTCTGTGACCGGATCGAATTGTACGACGATGCGGATATCACGCCGCCGTCCGCACCGGCCGGTCTCCAGGCTACGGATATATCGGATTCAAAAATCCGTATAACCTGGGAGGCACCGAACGATAACGTGGGTGTGTACGATTACCTCGTTTATGTGAACGGCGTAGTGGAAGGATACACCCGCGAGAATAACTACACATGCGTTTTTCTCGAACCCGCGACGGACTACAAGATTGCTGTAGCGGCGCTCGACGTCATGCAGAATGAAAGCGCTCGGTCATGGGAAGTGACGGTGCGCACCGCACCATATCAAGGGGCGAATGCGCTTGTGCGTCCTGACGCGGTGGAATATCTCGGCGCTTTGCGCATGCCCGACGATTTCACCTGGGGCGGAGAGTCGATCGCCTATCGCTCAGACGGCGACGGGGGAACTTCGGGAGGCGGAGCAGCCGATGGGTTCCCCGGGTCGTTCTTTGTCACGAATCTAAATCAACCGGAGAACGGCCTTGTCGGCGAGGTGAGCATCCCGGCACCCGAAATAATTCTTACCGGAACCGTCGGGGACCTTCCCGTCG
>JBATDG010000097.1:0-12980 GCA_049663345.1 Bacteroidota bacterium | reverse complement strand
GGTATGCGGCAAAAGCACACGCTAGCACGCATAGATTCAGTTCTGTCGCATTATTAGCGCTTTTACGATATATCTTTGACAAAATTCACACCATCAAGCTATGTTGGTTAACTATCGTACGTGTGGTTACAGCTTGTATGTCATCAAAAACCATGAGACACATTTGTTGTTAAGCAAAGCAGTTGTCTCATGATTATCAAAGCCAGCCCTAACAGCACTTTACTGTGGGGAATGGCACGCGATCAAGGCACAACCTCTTTGTATGTGGCAGGTCGGCTCACTTGGTAGGTCTTGATATCATACTCGGTGGAAATCCAGACTGGCAGGTCGAAACTGCCGGTCACATGCAATGGCGAGACCGTTGGCCATTTTCCAAATTTCTTATTGTAGTGAACATCCAGCGTGCCACGGCAGCGCCCTGTCTCGAGATCAAGTGTTTCGATGGTCACCATACCCGAACTCAGTTCGTTTACTGCCTTCGCGGCTCCCGGCTCCGTATCCTGGACCGTCATAAGTCCGGAGGGTTTTTCCACCTCCACAGGATATACTCCCGGACCGTTGATGTTGTGCACACGCACGGTAATATTGACGCTCCGTCCATCTTCTGTCGTGCCCTCGAAGTGTATGGTCATATGCGTTGCTGTATCAAGTTGCATGACGTTAACAGAACCCGGCGGGGTGCATGAAACCTCTACAAGATGTAATTGCGTCCCGTTCACCAGTATGTTTGACCGTACATGTACTGGAACTGCGGCAGAATCTCCAAGGGAAACGCGTACGTACTCTTCAGTCCACTTCCCAAAAAAGGAGTTGTGCAGCTTGAGATGCATCACGTCTTCATCTACCAACCAATGCCCATCACCGATTTCAGGTTCTTTTGTCTGAACATCCAGCTGTGTGAACTGCAGTGTAGTAGAATCCGCCCAAAGAATTTCTCTTTTACCCAGAGACCAAGTCAACGGGATTCCCAGACTGAGCCTCCCTGCGGCGGCCTGAATTCCCACACCCTCCATCTTGCCGTCATCATGAATGTACACTCCATTGATAGCAGGAGGCACAAGACCCGAGGGTACAATGTTTGACTGTTTCGTCAGCAGCCAGGCACCAGTCAAGCGCTTGTCGATTCCTATGTGAACCCCTCCCTGCGCATAACCAGAAAACATCTGGCCGAACAAAACGATCAAGGTGATTGCGAATCCATGCAGCACGGTTCTCCGGAAACAAGTCACGTGGCCTTTTTTCATCATATGTTGCATGCTCTCCAAACACTATGAACCACACTGCCAGAATCTACAAAACGGATAAGCAAGTGTCAATTAGGACAGAGCTGTTTCCCAAGGTCAAGCTTGCGCAGCACGCATAAGTCACTGAACGGCTCTCATTTGTGTGGAGCAGGATTTGGGGAGAAGGTCCGATCCTTCACCGGTATGTTCGTACAACCCGAAACCCTTGAATCCAGACCGCCCACCGCTGATCGCCGAATGGACCTATCCTGTAAGATGAACGACATTCGATAGCCAGGCTGTTAAAAGCTCCACCGCGACTGACGCGTCCATCGCTTTGTCCAGGTCCACGCGGATCAACTGTTGCGGATCTGTCATATGGCGTCCAGCTCCAATAGTCCCAGCACCATTCCCACACATTTCCGTGCATGTCGTAGAGCCCGAAATCGTTCGGCCGTTTTTTAGCTACAGTGTGGGTCACTCTGCCCGCATTACCGTTATACCAACCAGCAGCGTGAAGGGCATAGTCCAGCGGCTGACTGTCCCTATGGGTTTCGTCTCCTGTGTAATAATCCGTCGTGGTGCCCGCCCGGCAGGCATACTCCCATTCCGCTTCCGTCGGAAGCCTGTAGCCATCCGCTGTCCAGTCGCAGACCGTGTTCACCCCGGTATCACTGTAGCAGGGAGTCAGGCCCTCCTGCTCCGACAAAGCATTGCAGTATGTCACGGCCGCATTCCAGCTGACCTGCTCCACCGGGAGGTCCTCCCCTTCGAAGTGGCTCGGATTGTATCCCATCACAGCGGCGAACTGAGCCTGCGTCACTTCTGTACGGCTCATCAGAAAGCGCGTTGTGATAGTCACCTTGTGGACGGGCTGTTCAAATTCGGCGGACCACTTGGATGAATCCCCCATAATAAACGATCCCGCCGGGATCAGGACATATTGGGTGCTATCAAACTCACCGCTGTTCGGCTGCACAGGAGCATCATCACCATCCCCGCACCCCGTATTGATGACACACACGGCAAAGGCGACAGCAAATCCAAGCGCACAAATGCAATTTCTGACCATATTGCTCATTGAAGATCGCCCCCATGGTTCTGAAAGTGTAGGTCGTCATTAACGATGAGTTACATCTGCCAGAATCTACATAACGGATGCGTAAGTGTCAATTCATTCTGCCGTTGTCGATCGCAGTGATTTCACTTTATCTGCCCCACACGTTCTGACATCGAACATTTCATTGTTTTACCGCTTGGTAAACACGCTCATATAGTGAAACACTGGCTTCCCACTCCGGTCCCCGCACTGCACGCCAGTCGTGGATACGTTGCTGCTAAACGCCGGTTCTTCCATCGACGGGTCTTTCGTTATCACTGTCTTCTCCTTATGATCGTGACTCATTGGTCATAACGTCACTCCCTGTGGGACCCTCCTGCAGCAGCTCCCCCCCTGTTGATTATTCGTAGCGGATGAGCGTGGCGTTGAGCTGGATGCGGCGGGGACGCACGATGCGCTCCTGCACCGTTGTGGTCTTGACGGACTGCTTGTCTTTCTGCGTTTCCGTGGTGGTGCGCTCCGCGCCCGTGCCTGTGCTTCCACCCCTTCGCGATTCGCGGGCCCTGACCGAGTCCTGCACCGTCTGCGATTTGGCGTCGCTGGCTGCTTTGGTTTTCTCGGTGATCTCGGTGACATGAACGGGATCCTCCTCGATCACCTCGAGTCCGTCAATGATCACACCGTGGGCGCCGTGCTTGCGGGCGTAATCGAGTACATAGGCCTGAACATTCTCGGCTTCATATCCCATGCTGGCTTCCGCCTGCAGCGTCCCCATGATGCGATAGCCGTGCGGAATGCTGTCCTGCAGCAGGTACAGATCCACACGCTCGGTTTCCGGATATGAATGTCCGATGTAATGCACCAGCGGCGCGGAGCAGCCGGAGAAGATTATAAGTGCGGCTGCAATGGCGAGAAGACCGGCGTGGCGTGGCAGCATGGGAACCCCGATGTTTGAATGAAACATTGGGGAAAAGTACGCCGATATCCACAATACATCAAGCGCGCAGACCGAAAATATATCTTTCAATGCTGCCGGCACCGCAGTTGGATATTCCGACGCGTTTGTCCTTCCTGCTGCTTCTCGTGTCCAGCAGCCGGGCAGCACTCTGCCCGGTCAGGCTTGCGTCTTGAACTCCCGCGCGTGTCCCACCCAGTAGCCCCAGGCGATGAGCAGCCATTGCGAGAGTCCGACCCATCCGATGGCGGCGGCATCCGGGGGAGGCGGTCCCATGATGTTTCCTATATAGATAAGCACGAGAAACGCGACCAGTGACCAAAGGGCGAACACCCCGGCTTTGCTTTTCGCGCGCGTCACGCGGCTGTAATACCAGACGCCGCCGCCGAGAATGCCGAATTCCAGCACATAGGTGAGCAGCGGGATATTCCACCCCCCAAGGCCGACGAGGAGCCCGGAGCCGGGGAGCAGCGGCAGGTCGGGTGCGTGCACGAGCAGATCGAGCAGCCAATGGCTCACGACCAGCGCACCAAGCAGCACACTCGCCCGCAGATCGCGGCGGTAGGCGAAATACACGAGGCCGAAGAGCAGACCCCAGACGAGCACCATCAGTCCGCTGTGGGACCATGGATAATGCTCGAAATGCAGGGGCGTGATGACAGTGTTGCCGGGATCGATGCTGACGCGCTCGATGCCGAAGAGGAGAAAGAATGGCCAAAGCAGGTCGATGAATTGTGCGGCGAGGAACATCGTTCCCAGCGATGGACGGCGGGAAACCGCCGGAGCGGCGAATCCCGCTCCGAAGTGTCCGATAAACATGATCTATCCTTTCTACATACCTGAAAAACTGAGACTGATAGCGACGGCTATGACAAAAATGATGATGAAAAGAGGGATGGTGATGATCATTGAGGCGACCATGTAATGGCCCATGACCGCAAATGCCCGCGTAAGGAAACTCCCGCTGAGCAAATTCGTCTTCGGGATGACAGGCAGCTGCGTCTGCCTTCGCTCCGTAGACACTATCCGTTCCTCAAGCACTTTCAAATGTGATTTGAGAACATTGATTTCGTGCTGAAAATCTGTCTGCGACATCTGCGGGACTGTCCCCGGCATAGGGGAATCCTGATCGTCAATCGGGGGAATCTGTTCGTCCATGAGTTCTCCTCGCTGCATTAACGGAGCATGATCGTGTACACGGTAATTATTGTATACGGTGAAAATGAGAAATGCTGCGCTGAATGGCAAACTTGCAGTACCGGCAATAGAAGACAGCCTATCAGTACGAGATGAAAAAAACGGTGTCCCTCCGAAGAGGAACACCGTCAATCTCATTTATAAATGGGATATCGTGATTGCTGCGTGGTTGAGTCCAGCTCAGTAGCGGGAACGCGGGGTTTCAGTGCGAGGACGAGCCTCGTTGACCTTGATGCTGCGTCCGCCGATTTCCGTGTTGTCAAGCGCTTTGATCGCGGCGGCGCCTTCTTCGTCGTTCGGCATCTCGACAAATCCGAAGCCTTTTGAGCGTCCGGTTTCCCGATCCATGATCACCTTGGCGCTGCTGACCTCACCATATGCCGAAAAAGCATTACGGAGGTCGTCGTCTGTCATCTGATAAGTCAGATTTCCAACATAGAGATTCATAACACAAACCTTGAAAAGTGAAATACAGGAAGAAAAGTCCGTGCAAAATCGCATTCATATCCACAATAATCAAGAGATTTCCCCCATTCATAGAAAAATTTCTTCTGCATGCCATATTGGCATTTCGAGAATTTTTTCCTAACTTTATTTCCAATTAAGACTGAACTCTCTTTAATGTCTCGCTTCATCACAGCGACGATTTTGCCAACAGCATTCATGGACCTCGCACAAGAGCCGTAAACATCTCCCCTTAATACAGAGATAGAGGATAAACTTTGGCGCAAATCTTTCCAGAGTGGGTCAACAAGGTACCCGGGAGAATCGCATTATCCGGTGGTATGCTCGTTATTCTCGCGATCGCGGGGATATGGTATTACTGGTCGCCGGAGTACACTGATGTTGGTTATCAGCCGGTTCAGCCTGTGCCCTACAGCCACAAGCTGCATGTCGGGCAGATGGGCATGGACTGCCGCTATTGCCACACCGGCGTGGAGATCTCGGCCGTAGCCATGGTGCCGCCAACGCAGACCTGCATGAACTGCCACACCCTCATCAAACCAGACAGTCCGAAACTCACCGCTCTCCGTGCGAGCTGGGAAACAGGCATGCCGATGCGGTGGATCAGGATTCACAAAGTTCCGGACTACGCATACTTCGACCATAGCGCCCACCTGCGTGTGGGCGTCGGCTGCGAGAGCTGCCACGGCAACATCGCGGAAATGGAAGTGGTCGAACTTGCCAAGCCGCTGAGCATGAGCTGGTGCCTTGAGTGTCACCGTAATCCTGATCAGCATCTGCGTCCGCTCGACGAGGTGACGGTCATGGGATGGACCCCGCCTGCGGACCAATCCGAACGCGCCGCGGCGATCAAGGCGCAATTCAAAATCAAGCCCCCGATAACCTGCTCGGGATGCCACCGATGAAACATCAGAAACAAGACGCTGACGCACCCTCTATGAATACAGGCAAAGATTACTGGCTGAGTCTGCGCGACAAAGCTGATACGCCGGAATACCGCGCACTTGTGGAACGCGAGTTCCCCGAAGGAACGATGGAACTGGCCTCTTCGATGAACCGCCGTACCTTCATGACGCTCATGGGAGCATCGATGGCGTTGGCCGGTCTCACAAGCTGCCGCAGGCCGCAAGAGGAAATCGTACCCTACGTTTCCAGGCCGGAAGAAATCACGCTTGGCAACGCGCTGCAATACGCTACATCGATGCCGCTGGGTACGGAAAATTACAGCCTGCTCGTCCACGCCCGCGAGGGACGCCCGGTAAAGGTCATGGGCAACACGCTCGATGCGCATACTGGAACC
This sequence comes from Bacteroidota bacterium, assembly GCA_049663345.1. Lineage (GTDB taxonomy): Bacteria > Bacteroidota > Ignavibacteria > SZUA-365 > SZUA-365 > SZUA-365. The sequence goes on along the minus strand of JBATDG010000097.1, from coordinate 6,780 downwards.
GCGAGCAACGTGTGGGCAAATGCATCCATGCTCGGACTCTACGATCCTGACCGGTCGCAGAAGGCGTACAATAACGCCTCCGCCTCCAGCACTCAGGGGTTTGTCGATGCATGGACCGCGCTGCATGTCAAATATGCGGCAACCGGCGGCGCCGGCCTCGGCCTGCTCTGTCAGCCATCGGCCTCCCCAACTCTGCAGCGTCAGCTCGATGCCTTCCGGAGCGCCTTCCCGGCTGCGATTGTCGCGACCTGGGATGCAGTCAGCGATGCGAATCAGCTCGAGGGACATCGTGCGGCTTTCGGCCGTCCGCTGCGCCCGGTGTATGATTTCGCACAGGCCGATGTCGTTGTCGCGCTGGACGCCGATATTTTTGGAAGCGAATACGGTGCGTTTGAAAACGCGCGCGGCTTCGCATCCCGCCGACGCGTAGAGAAGCCCGATGACACAATGAACCGTCTGTATGTCGTCGAGCCGAGCATCACGCAAACCACTTCGCTCGCCGACCATCGTCTGCGCCTTCCGGCGGGACGCATCCCGGCATTCGCCGCCGCATTGCTGCGCACACTCGGTGCGCGCGGACTTTCCGTCCCCCCGCAGCTGCTGGCGGATGCTTCCAACGAAGACGCAGTGTTTACGCAATGGGTCGACGCTGTTGCTGAGGATCTGTCCTCCCACCGGGGAAGCGCAATCGTCGCAGCGGGACGCGGACAGGATCCGGCAGTGCACGCCATTGTCGCGATCATCAACAATCTGCTGGGAAACACCGGCCGCACCGTGAGCTATGCCGCACAGCCGTTCGCGAACGAATCCGATCCGGCTTCCATAATTTCTCTCACAGCAGCCATGGCCGCCTCGAAGGTCGAAACGCTTGTCATACTCGGAGGCAATCCGGTTTTCGACGCTCCCGCGGATGTGGACTTCCGCACTGCACTGACAAACGTGGGGACCTCCGTACACATCGGACTCCATCGCGACGAAACCGGTCTGGCCTGCACCTGGCACCTTCCCCTGCGTCATTATCTTGAAGCATGGGGCGATGTCAGCAGCATGCACGGACACCTCGGCGTCATCCAGCCGCTGATCGACCCGCTGTACAGCGACGGCATCAGCGACGTGGAACTGCTGACGCTGCTCGCGAGCGGCAAGCTGGAAAAAGGACATGACGTGGTGAAATCCACCTGGCAGCAGCTTTCGCCGGGACTCAGCGAACGCGCCTGGCGCGGCATTCTCCATGATGGAATCTTTCCGCGCGATATCGCACTCGAGTCTCCTGCCGTGAATGCAGCCGCTGCCGCCGCGATCATGAAGCCCGGGCTGCTCAAAGCGCCGGTGCTTTCCGCAGACAATATGGAACTGACGTTCCGCATTTCCCCTGCCGTTCATGACGGACGATTCTCCAACAACGGATGGCTGCAGGAATTCCCTGATCCCGTCACCAAGCTCACCTGGGACAATGCGGCGCTGATGAGCCGCAACACTGCAAACGAGCTCGGCCTCAACGACGGCGACCTCGTGCGTCTCAACTGTGCCGGCCGTGAAACGCCAATGCCGGTGTGGGTCATGCCCGGTCAGGCCGATTATTGCGTCACTGTCACCCTCGGCTATGGCAGGAAAAACGCCGGGCGCGTTGGTACGGGCGCGGGCTTCAACAGCTATCGCCTGCGCGGCAGCGCCGATCTCTATCACAGCACGAAGCTGACCGTCGGACCCGCATTCTCAAAACACAAGATGGCCTGCGTGCAGGATCATCATGGCCTCGATCTTGAGAAAATGGCGCGCGAGGGTGTGGAAGAACGCCTGCCGCAGCTGTACCGCGAATCCACGCTCGAGGAGTATCGCAAGGATCCGGAGTTCGCCAAGGAGCGGGTGGAAATGCCTGTGCTCCGTTCGATGTGGAAGGATCACGAATATACGGAAGGACATCAGTGGGGAATGTCCATCGATCTCAATGCCTGCGTCGGCTGCGGCGCCTGCACGATCGCCTGTCAGAGTGAAAACAACATTCCGGTAGTCGGCAAGAAAATGGTGCTGAACGGACGCGAAATGCATTGGATCCGCATCGACCGGTATTTCAATGGAGAAGACGATGCGCCGGGCGTTCGCATCATGCCCGTGGGCTGTCAGCATTGTGAAATGGCGCCCTGCGAGCAGGTCTGTCCTGTTGCCGCCACCTCGCACGACGAGGAAGGCCTCAACGTGATGACCTACAACCGCTGCATCGGAACGCGCTACTGCTCAAACAACTGTCCCTACAAAGTGCGCCGCTTCAATTTCTTCAATTACACCAAGGACATGCCCGAGACCGTGCAGATGACGCAAAATCCGGATGTTACGGTCCGTTTCCGCGGCGTCATGGAGAAATGTACATACTGCACGCAGCGCATCAGCCGCGGCAAGATCGCCGCCAAGCGCGACGGACGCGTGATCAAGGATGGCGACATCGTACCGGCATGTGAGCAAAGCTGTCCCACGCAGGCCATCGTGTTCGGCGACATCAACGATCCCGAGAGCCGCGTGACCAAAGAGAAGCAGCGTGATCGCGACTATGCATTGCTCGGCGAACTGAACGTGCGTCCCCGCACCACCTACCTCGCCCGGCTGCGCAATCCGAATCCACGCCTGGAAGGCGGCAGTAGGATGTAGGATATAGGATGTAGGATGTAGGATGTAATAAGAAGTGTGTGTTCACAACCGGCTTCACCCCTTTACCTCTTTACCTTTTGACCCTTTGACCCTTTGACCTTTTCACGTCCTAACGTCCTTACGTCCTAACGCCCTAACGTCCTAACGCCCTAACGTCCTAACGCTTTACGAAACGAAGAATGAAAAGAACAAACAAAACATATTCCACCAACACGGTAGCAACGTGAGTGTGAACACAACAAATGTCAAAACGGCAACCGCCGTTCTCGAGGAGGCGCCGCTGGTGCAGGGAGGCCTGACCTTCAACGGCATCACCGAGAAGATCAGCGGCATCGTCGAGACCCGCACCCCGCCTCTCTGGTGGCTGCTCTTCGGCGTCTCTGTGTCCCTGGCGATGGTTCTCGGCGGCTCGATCGGATGGCTGGTGTACGAAGGAACCGGCATCTGGGGACTGAACAATCCCGTCGGCTGGGGCTGGGCCATCGTCAACTTCGTGTTCTGGGTCGGCATCGGCCACGCAGGAACGCTGATCTCCGCCATCCTCTTTCTGCTGCGGCAGCGCTGGAGGACGGCCATCAACCGCTTCGCCGAGGCAATGACGATCGTCGCCGTGATCTGCGCGGGTATTTTTCCAGCCATTCACGTCGGACGCATCTGGATCGCCTACTATATGTTCCCGATCCCCAATCAGATGTCGATGTGGCCGAACTTCCGCAGCCCGCTGCTGTGGGATGTCTTCGCGGTCGGCACGTATTTCACCGTGTCCTTCCTTTTCTGGTTCGTCGGACTCGTACCTGATCTGGCCACCTTCCGCGATCGCGCGGTGAGCAAGGTGAAGAAGGCGGTCTTCGGCGTGCTGGCGATGGGATGGCGCTGGGGCAACCGGCAGTGGAAGCATTATGAACTCGCGTATCTGATGCTCGCCGGACTGGCGACGCCGCTGGTGCTTTCCGTACACTCGGTGGTGAGCACGGATTTCGCGACCAGCCTCGTGCCGGGATGGCATACCACGATCTTCCCGCCGTATTTCGTCGCGGGCGCGATTTTCTCCGGCTTCGCCATGGTGCTTACGCTCGCGATTATCGCGCGCAAGGTATTCGGTCTTGAGAATCTGATTACGATCGATCATTTCGAGAAAATGAACAAGATCATCCTGGTCACCGGTTCGATGGTGGGCTATTCCTACATCATGGAATTTTTTATCGCCTGGTACAGCGGCAACATCTACGAGGTGTTCGCCTTCATAAACAGGGGGTTCGGCAATTATGCCTGGGCCTACTGGATCATGTTCACCTGCAACGTGATCACCCCGCAGCTGTTCTGGTTTAAAAAGATCCGCCGCTCGATTCCGCTCATGTTCACCCTGTCGATTTTTGTGAATATCGGCATGTGGTTTGAGCGTTTCGTGATCACGGTCACTTCCCTTTCCCGCGACTTCCTGCCATCGTCGTGGGGCTATTATTCACCGTCGATCTGGGACATCATGACTTTCGTCGGAAGTTTCGGACTGTTCTTCACTCTCTTCCTGCTTTTCCTGCGCTTCCTGCCTCTGATGGCAATGTCGGAGGTAAAGGGCGTTCTGCCCGAAGCCGATCCGCATCATTACGAACATGGCCATGCGCATGATAAGGTCCATGAGGGAGGTGCCGCATGAAAACCCACGGATTCATAGCCGCATTCGACAATCCCGCAGCCCTGATTTCCGCAGCGGAGCGCACACGCGACGCAGGATATAAGCAATTCGACTGCCATTCTCCTTTTCCAATTCATGGGATGGACGGCGCGATGGGGCTCAAGCGTTCCCCTGTCGGCTTCATCGCCGGCGGCATGGCCATACTTGGGGCCACGATCGGCTTCAGTCTGCAGACCTGGGTAAGTACGCAGGCCTATCCCCTGATCATTTCCGGCAAGCCGCTGTTCAGCTGGCAGGCCTACATCATCATCACCTTCGCACTGTTTGTGCTTTTCGGTGCTTTTGGTTCGGTCTTCGGAATGTTCGCCCTCAACCGGCTGCCGCGCCTGCATCACCCGCTGTTCTTCTCCGAATCGCTGGCGAAGGCATCTGACGACGGCTTTCTGATCAGCATCGAAGCGGGCGACGCACAATTCGAGGAAGAAAAGACACGCGCGTTTCTCGCGTCCATCGGCGGAAAAAACATCGAGCTGGTACGAGGAGAATGAATATGATACGAAACACGACAACCAGCATCCTCCTGACCGCCGCTGCGGTAATTCTGCTCGCGGGATGCCGCGGCAATACATCGAGCGAACCGCCGGTTCACCTCAACCGGAATATGGATTCCCAGCAGAAGCTTCTGCCGCAGCACAGCAGCGGATTCTTTACCGACGGCAAGACCATGCGGACGCCCCCCGAGGGCGCCGTAGCCCGCGGCGAATTGCGCGAAGACGCAGGCTTCTTTACAGGCAAAAACGACGACGGAAGTTATGCTGCAATGCCTTTCGTGGTAGAGGCCGCCGATCTTGAGCGCGGAGCGCTGCGCTACGCGATCTACTGCAAGGTATGCCACGGAGAATACGGCGATGGGAAGGGCGTCATGGCCGATCCCAAATACAAGTATCCGATTCCACCGACATCCTACCACGAACAGCGCATCAAGGACATGACGGACGGCAATATCTTCGAAACGATTTCGAACGGTATCCGCAACATGCCGTCATACCGTCAGCAGATTCCTGTCCGCGACCGCTGGTGCATCGTCGCGCATGTACGCGAACTCCAGAAGCGCGGTGCTCCGGCTTCCTCCGCCGCTCAAACCCCGGCAGCAGCACCCGATGCTGCTAAGGCACCCGATGCTGCTAAGGCACCCGATGCAGCGCAGGCACCAAATGCAGCGCAGACTCCGGCTTCTACGGCAACAAAATCCACCACGACAGAAACAGCACAGTAAACGCTATGGCCGCTCTCGATACTCAGACCTACACGTTCACGGACAAAGGCCGCTTCGGCATCATTGCGCTGGGCATTGGAATACTCTTCACTGCTCTTACCGTCGTGGGCGCGTTCACCGATTCGCATATGTTCTTCGCCGCATGGCTGACGTCATTCGCTTTCTGGACCACGATCACCCTCGGCGCATTATTCTTTGTCATGCTGCAGCATGTCACTGCCGCGGTCTGGAGCGTGGTAACCCGACGCGCCGCCGAAGCGCTCGCGCTCGCGCTGCCCGTGCTATTGCTCTGCTTCATCCCGCTGCTGTTCGGCATGCACGACCTTTTCCATTGGTCCCATGCCGAGGAAGTCGCAGCTGACCGTATACTGGCCTGGAAAGCGCCGTATCTGAATACGACGTTCTTCGCCATCCGTGGCTTTGTCTTCTTCGCAATCTGGATCGTGCTTGCATGGATCCTGCACCGGCATTCTGTAGCGCAGGATACTGACGGCGATGTGGCGCACACATACTCGATGCGGAAGATCAGCGCCGGCGGCATTGTGCTGTTCGCCTTTTCGGCGACCTTTGCTGCCTTCGACTGGCTGATGAGCCTCAATCCGCATTGGTACTCGACGATCTTCGGCGTGTACGTCTTCATCGGCGGCTTCCTCACATCGATGGCCATCATGCTGCTGATTTTCCAGATGCTGCGGCGTCAGGGAATGCTTGAAGGCGTGGTCACAATCGAACATTTTCATGATTTCGGTCGTCTGATTTTCGCTTTCACGGTGTTCTGGGCCTATATCGGTGGTTCGCAGTATTACCTGATCTGGTACGCCAATATTCCGGAAGAGACGGTGTGGTTTCTCACGCGCTGGGAAAATGGCTGGAAGGAAGTCAGCATGGCGCTGATCCTCCTGCACTTCATCGTGCCTTTCCTCACGCTGCTGTTTTACCGGGTCAAACGGAACACCATTCTCCTTCGCCTGATAGCTTCGCTCATCGTCGTCATGCATTTCGTCGACATGTTCTGGCTGGTCATGCCCACGTTCGGACCCGGCGTCCATTTCTCATGGATGCACCTGACTTCCGTGCTCGGCATCGGCGGACTCGTAATGTGGATGTTCTGGCTGCGCTACACCGCGCATCGCGCCATCCCCTCGGCCGATCCGAAGCTCGCTGACAGCATCGCGCACCGAGTGTAGCGCCGCTTCGCGGCTTCGCCGCTCGCGGCGCGATATAGGAT
>JBATDG010000096.1:0-20370 GCA_049663345.1 Bacteroidota bacterium | reverse complement strand
CGCTGGGGATTGCGGTTCCGCGCGTACGCCCGGGGCTGACGCCCCGGTCTGGAATGTGCCGGCCCTGCGGGCCTACGCTGGGGATTGCGGTTCCGCGCGTACGCCCGGGGCTGACGCCCCGGTCTGGAATGTGCCGGCCCTGCGGGCCTACGCTGGGGATTGCGGTTTCGCGCTTACGCCCGGGGCTAACGCCCCGGTCTGGAATGTGACGGCCCTGCGGGCCTCTGCTCGGGATTGCGGTTCGTCGCATCCCACCCGCCGCCCTTGTTGCGTTGGATGAATCTTTTTCTTATTATACAAATGTCTATGTAGCTGCCATCACTGAACCAAACGCCATATCTGAAATGATTCGTGCTTTTATAGCTTTGAATGCTGAAACCGCGGGTTTGGAAAATGCGCTGCAAGCGTGTAGTTTTCAGTCTTCACCGGTTCGTTTTACATGGCTTAGCATCATGGAAAGCACGCTCATGCCAAAGGGAGCGATTCACAAGGAACGCACTCATATTTCACTGACACCCGGGGAATGACTACGGGGAAGTATTCACCAATCTGAGGTTTTAACATGTCTGACGAACGCGATGGAAAAATGAAAGCTCTCGAACTTGCGGTACAGCAGATCGAGAAGAATTTTGGCAAGGGATCGATCATGCGCCTGGGAGACGGCGTGATCGCACAAGTGGAGACCATTCCGACAGGGTCGATTTCCCTCGACTTCGCCCTGGGTATCGGCGGCATTCCGCGCGGACGCATCGTCGAGATCTATGGTCCGGAATCCTCCGGTAAAACGACAATCTGTCTCCATATTCTTGCCGAAGCGCAGAAGCGCGGGGGCACGGCGGCCTTTATCGATGCCGAACATGCGCTGGACGTCGGCTACGCCCGCAAGATTGGGGTGAATGCTTCGGATCTGCTGGTTTCACAGCCGGAAAACGGGGAGCAGGCGCTCGAGATCTGCGAGACCCTGGTGCGAAGCAATGCGGTGGATATCATCATCATCGATTCCGTCGCCGCTCTGGTGCCGCGTGCGGAAATCGAGGGCGAGATGGGCGATCCGACGATGGGTACACAGGCCCGCCTTATGTCGCAGGCGCTGCGCAAACTCACCGCCGCCATCAGCAAAAGCAAGACGACTGTGATTTTCACCAATCAGCTGCGTTCGAAAATTGGTGTGATGTTCGGTAGTCCCGAAACCACGACCGGCGGCAATGCTCTGAAATTCTACGCGTCGATTCGAATGGACATTCGGCGAAAGGATGTGCTGAAGGATGCGGGCGTCATTATCGGAAATCGGGTCCGCATCAAGGTGGTGAAGAATAAAATGGCGCCGCCGTTCAAGGAAACCGAATTCGACATCATCTATAATGAAGGCATCTCGAAAATCGGCGATTTGCTCGACATCGGCGTCGAAGCTGGTGTGATTCAGAAAAGCGGGTCCTGGTTCTCCTACGGCGACGAGCGTCTTGGACAAGGACGCGAAGGCGTGCGAAAGTTCCTCAAGGAAACGCCCGAGCTGCTCGACAAGATCGAGGCCCACGTCAAGCAGGCACTCGGTATTGGTTTCGTTCCTTCCGACCCCGGGAAGGGCGCTGCCAGCGATGCGGACGAATTCGATGACGGAGCGGATGATTCCGTGGAAGAAACCAGCGGAAAAGGAAAGAAGAAATAATAGTTGAATGACCGGCTGAGAATTTTCCGGAAAGTGTTTGCCGGGAATTCAGTCGGTGCGTCGAATGCCATTACGGAGTTTGTATGAGCAGAGCAGTTCTGCTGCTGACCCTCGCCGCGGCGCTTTTGGGCGTCGCGTGCGAGGATGATTTTTCTCCCAAATCCGACTTCAACAAACAGCTCGCTGTGTTTGCGGTGCTCGACGCATCGCAGCCAATGCAGGTTGTTCGATTGGAGTGGAGCTACGACGCTGAGCTCGGACGCATCTCGGAACCGCTGACCGACAAGGAAGTGACGGAGGCTGATGTTCGCATCCTGGGAGGCGGCACATACATTTTCAACGACACCCTGATCACAACCAGTGGCGGGGGAAGCGTTCGTTCGTGGATCAATCGCGACTTCCATCCGCTGCCGGAAAAGGAGTACAGTTTGCAGGTCACCATCCCGGGACATCCTGTAGTGAGCTCCTTGATCACGCTTCCGTCCCGGCTCTATGTGCGGGCGGATTTAATACGTCCCGACACCGGCGTGGACGCCATTCATATCTATCACGGCATCAACACCTTCGTAAAAAAGCCGGCAGCGTTTTATTTCCGCTTCTTCGTGGAAGTGACGAAATGGAATTCCGGCGACACGCTCGTTCAGCGCGAGGAAGTTCCTCTCCGGTACTTCCCGGCCACCAACACCAGGGAATATCCGTCTCCCAATCGCGCTGAGGACATCCGCTTTTCTGCCGGCATGCTTCGCTGGATCGGTGAAGGGATGCAGCAGCCCGGAGATTCCATCATCGCGCGCAGGGTCCTCGCCAAGGTTTATGGCCTGGAAACCAATTTTTACAGCTACTTCAAGATTGTCCGCGGCTTCGACGATCCGCTCAGCATGCGCGTCGACTCGCCCGATATTTCCTTCATCGAAGGCGGACTCGGCGTCTTCGGCGGCATGGTATCAGACTCGATTTTCTACCCGTATTATCGGTTTATCCGGGAGTAGTATTCCGAGGCGCCCGCCTTCGTCCCGTTTCACGGGACTTCGGCGCGGCAGGCAGGCAGCTACGCTGGAGGATGAGCCTTCAGGCTCGTCCAGGGTAAGAGCAGGGAGAAGCTGTAGGATGAGCCTTCAGGCTCCTCCTTTTCGGGAGTGTCCGGATTATTCTTGCTTGTATTGAAATTTACCTTGATGTATTCAGAGGGTTTTGCGAAATTTAAGATTACTGATTTGTTGAAAAATCAATCTGTGCAATCTGCGTAATCTGTGGTTACTCTTTCTCCTACGCGAACTCTTTCCCACTCCCTGTAATCACTGGCTGCTCTTCTCCCAGGAATTCCATGCTTCGCATTCTACCGCTCATCGTTTTTGTATCCGCCGTCTTCCTCACTGCTTGCGAGAACGATTTTTCTCCGAAGTCGGATTATGAGGAACGCATCGTTGTGTTCAGCGTGCTCGATCGCGCTGCTGCCTACCAGGTGGTGCGGCTGGAACGGACCTTCGATGCTGAAAGCACAAACCCCGACGCGGCGATTATTCCGGATCCTGTCGCCCAGGCGGATGTTGTGATCGCCACGAACAAAAAGCGCTATGTGTTTCACGACACATTGTTCACGCTTGGCGACGGTTCGCAGAAGAAAGTCTGGATCAATCGCGAGTTGGTGGTGACGGAAGGGACCGATTACACGCTGACGGTGGACGTCCCCAACTACAAACGAATCACGGCAGTGGCGCAGGTGCCCAGCCGGGCTTATGCACAGCTGCAAGTGGTGAACGGTGGCGTGCGTCTCGGTGCGGTTGAGAACACCGCGTATCCTGCGAACGGCTATTATTTCCGTATGTGGGTCGTCGGCAACAAATTTGTTGGTGGAAAAAATGTTGAGGTCCGCCGCGAAGTGCCCAGCCGGGTCATCGCTGCAACGGATGAATTTGAATATCCGGAGCCTACCAGGGACAAATCCCTGACGTTCTCCAGAGGCAATCTCATGCGAATCCACTCCGAATTGCTGGAGAAGGACAGCGTCTCCGGTGCCGACGTCGTGGGCATTGCCTACTCACTTGAACAGTATCTCTACAGCTACTACAAGCTGACGCGCGGCTTCGATGATCCTGTATCCTTTCGGCAGGATCGTCCCGACATCAGCAACATCCAGAACGGCGTCGGTATATTCGGTGCGATGTATCCGGATTCAGTGCGCGCACGATTTAGTTCGCTCGCCCAATAATTCGGAACGCAACTTCCAACGAATGCCGCACTCTTCTTAGAAGCGCGTTTCGCAAAGGCCATCGTAATCATCGGCATCCGGCGCTCCTTTGTTTTTCCCGGAGCTGCACCTTTGCTCGATGATCCGCATAGATCTCACGGGGAAATCATGATCATCACATCCATTCAACGGCAGAAGAAAAGACGCCATCGGGTATCGATATTTCTCGACGGCGAATTCGCATTCGGTATGAATGACGAAGCGGTGTTTCGTTTTGGACTCTGCAAGGGAATGACGCTGGATGATGGCCTGCGCAAGGAGATCGAGGAGTTCGACAATGCAGTGCAGGCCAAGCGCAATGCGGAGTTGTTCATCGCTGTGCGCATGCGGTCGGAACGCGAGGTACGGCAGCGTCTCCACCGGCAGGGATTTCCGGACGATGTGATAGAGGAAGTCATCACTACATTTCGGCGCGTGAATCTGCTCAACGATGCCGAGTTCGCCCGCATGTGGGTGCGCGACCGTTTGGCGCTGCGTCCGCGCTCTGCCTCCATGCTTCGCCGCGAACTCCGCGCGAAAGGCGTTACCGAGGAGGTGGCGGATCAGGTCCTGTCCGACGCATTCGAAGAGACAGAGGAAGCGGACGTCGCCCGCGCATTGGCGGAATCTTACTGCCGAAAGCATCCCAACATTGAAGGGGAGGTCCTCAAACGCCGCCTCGCCGGCTTCCTCCAGCGCAAAGGCTACGCCCCTTCTCTCGTCTATGATGTGGTGAAAGCTGCCGTAGACAAACGTTCTTCCTGATTTGCTCCGCGAATACTGAAATCGTATTTTAGTTGCTGGGCCAAGTCCCTCGCAATGTCTCGATACCCAACCCCGCCAGGTCCGGAAGGAAGCAACGGCCGGTATCACTGCATGTGACGGGGGTCGCTTGGCCCTTTTTTTTGTCCCTGGGATTGGGGCCGAGCCGATGGCTCGGCCTTACGTCAAAGCATCGGATGATGTTGAGGGGTTTTCGCGCACGAGCCGAATGGCTCGCACGCGTAGCGGGGCACGCACGCATTTGCGGGGATGTACCGGGATTGGGCCAGGGTTTGTCCCCGGGATTGTTCCCGGTTTGGGTGTGGGATTATTCCCGTGATTGGGTCCGAGCCGATGGCTCGGTCCTACGTCAAAGCACCGGATGATGTTGAGGGGTTTTCGCGCACGAGCCGAATGGCTCGCACGCGTTGCGGGGCACGCACGCATTGAATGGACATCGTGCCAAACGTCCGCATCCGTCTTCGGGGGACGCCCTTGCCACGGCGAGTCTTCGACTTTCAGGGCGCGCATGGAGACGGAGGGAGGGCGCGCGTGTCCCAGGGCCGAGGGCCCTGGGCTGCAATAGACCGCGCTCGCCACGTCGAGTCTTCGACTTTCAGCGCGAGTAAATGCTTCGGTTTCGCTTAACGAAATATGACCAGTTGGAAGCCTAATCGATCGCCCAAAACTATCCACCTTCGAGCAACGCCCTCACGCCCTCACGCCTCACGCCTCACGCCTCACGCCTCACGTCCTCACGTCCTCACGTCCTCACGCCTCACGTCCTAACGCCTCACGTCCTAACGCCTCACGTCCTAACGCCTCACGTCCTAACGCCTCACGTCCTCACGCCTCACGTCCTCACGCCTCACGTCCTCACGCCTCACGTCCTCACGTCCTCACGCCTCACGTCCTAACGCCCTAACGCCCTAACGTCCTAACGCCCTAACGTCCTAACGCCCTAACGTCCTAACGCCCTAACGTCCTAACGCCCTAACGTCCTCACGTCCTCACGTTATTTCGACAGAGTCACCTTAAGCACATCGCTACCACCTTCGTATTCGAGCTTTACGATGTATGAGCCGCTCGGCAGCGCCGAGGCATTGAACTGAACGCTATGATTTCCCGGGGATCGGGTGGCGTCGACCAGCTCGGCTACTTCCGTACCCATAAGATTGAGTACGGAAAGTCGTATATGATCTTCACTGCCGACGTGGTAGGTGATGATGGTGCTGACGGTAAAGGGATTCGGACTGTTTCCTACGATATATGTGCGGGTGAGGGAGCCGGAACTTTGATGCAGGGCGCGTTCGCAGGTGCCGCTGATGGTGATGAGTCCGTTGTCGGAGGAGGCGACGGTGCAGAATTGCTGCACATCGGGAGCGGAGACTGCGACTTCGGTTTTTCGGCTTTCGAAGGTGGACGCCGCGCGGAAGGTGAGCACGCAAAGGGGTCCGGGAGTTGAGATTGCCCGTCCTCCGACGATGGCGATGTCGCTGCCGCGCAAGGTAGGTGTCGATGTGATGGTGAATCCTGTGGTGAGTCCCGCCACACTCGCGCTGCTGAGCTGCAGCAGCGTATTGTCATAATCGACGCTAAAGGAGAATCGCGTGGGTGCGCGGTCTGCGGACACCCGATTCAGTTCTACCGGAATGGAAATTTCTTCACCCGCCTCAACGACGTATTCGCGTCCCATGGAGACATTCACATAAGAAAACGTGGTGGTGTCATACGGAAGCTGGTAGGTTACGCGTCCCATCGCGACGCCCCGGGGAGTAGTCGCTTCGACCTCCACGGTGACGAAATCGCCGTTCCAGCAGTCGATGGGCGAGCGGTAATTGAGTTGACACACACCGGTGGTCTCGAGCTGCTGAATGATTTCCGCATAAATCTGGTCGAGGTCCGCTGCATTCGGCGCATGGTAATAGCGGCCGCCGGTCATTGACGCAAGCATGGTCATGTTTTGTTCGTCGACGTCGTTCCCCAGTCCGATAGTATACACGACGCAGCCCGCATTGATGGCGTATGAAATTGCCAGCGAGGCAGAATTAGTTGAAGCGCCGTCCTGTCCGTCGGCAAGCAGGATCATGACCTTCTTTTTTGTCCTCGGAGTGATCAGGTTGGATGCAGTGATAACGGCATCCCAGAGGGCAGTTCCGGTCCGCGTACGAAGCTGATCTATCTTTTGCTTCACCAATGTGCGGTTGTTGGTCCAGGTCTGATCGTAGTAGGTCTGCACGCTGAAACTGACCAGGGCGATTTCATCCGCATCCGAAAGGCGGTCCACGAAGGATTTGGCTGCACGCTGGGCATCCACGATGGCGTTTGCGTATAGAGGACCCATGCTCCCGCTGATATCCATCAAAAGCAGAACCGAGACGGGGCCCCGTGTGAGAGTGTCCTGACAATATCCGGCGGTGATGGGCTGAACGAAGCCGTCCTCGAAGACGGTGAAGTTCGACATCTTCAATCCGCGAACGTACGAATTGCCGTCCGTCACTCGCACGACCATGCGGATATCGGGGAAGGCGGATATGTCGAGGGAGTCTATATACAGCTGCATCTGGGCGCTGACGACAGCGGGAAGCAGCATGAATAGTGTGACTAGGGCGTAGCGAAAGCGTGGCATTGGTTACAGCTCCTGCCGGATGAATTGGTACGAATACACGATAATAGTGATCGCCGGGGACTGTCGCAAATGCGGAATCCGCGACGTTCCGGTTTACACAACCTCCCGAATCACGGCATCCCTATTGACTCGACCGCCTTTCTCCACGCTGAATATTACGGCAGATTCAACGGTTCCACTGATCCACAAATACAGTGAAAACGGAAAAAATCCATTCTGTCAACCGCAATTTCAAAAAAAATGCACTTTTTTGAAAAATAATTTTCGCCAATGTATGTATTTAGTTCCCTATATAAGATGTCAAAAAACAGTATCGTGAGTGGTGAAGGGTCATTGCAGCCAACATTTCAGGGCATTTGGGGCAAAACAGGCTATTGACATCAGGGAATGAATTGTGTATTCTTACCCCGGACACGAGAACAATAGCAACCACTGTAATAATCCGATAATGAACGCATTACACACATTCCTGGAACGCCGCCTCCATTCTCACAGCAGCAGCGGAGCGCACGGCAGCAAGGGAGCCGGGGACAAGGGAACCGGGCCGGATAGGGAGCGGGGCAGCCGTTCCGCCGCCGCAGGCAGCCGGCGATCCTGGAATGTGTCCGCCGCCGGGGAGTTCCCGCGGTTCGCAGCACAGAATGACGACAGGAAGACAGACGGGGTTTCTGTCAACCAGGGGAACGTCGTCAGGATTTCAGCATACCGGATTTCGCACAAGTTGCGGATTCCGCAAGGCAATCTGCGGACCGCGGGAGCAGGCGGATCAATTTCACACCCACTGGCGACAGCAGGACACGCACGAACGACCGGACGCAAGCAGGGAGCACGCGTCACAGGGAGCGGCGTCGTGGCTGTCGGTGCAATGAGCATCGGAGTGTCCTTGCCGCCTATGTGGGAAAACGCACGCACGGAAGCGGAGGCCCCAGGTCTCCCCTCCCTTGCAGACAATCGAATCGCAGGGAGACCGCTGAGCGGGGACAACCCTCAGCATCGCGCAGGGAGCGCGTCTAACAGGGAGACAACACAGGCGCATTCGGGAAGCGCTTCATATAGGGAGACAACGCAGACGCGTTCGGGGAACGCCAAGCATAGGGAGACAACGCAGACGCGTTCGGGGAACGCCAAGCATAGGGAGACAACGCAGACGCGTTCGGGGAACGCCAAGCATAGGGAGACACCGCAGACGCGTTCGGGGAACGCCAAGCATAGGGAGACACCGCAGACGCGTTCGGGGAACGCCAAGCATAGGGAGACAGCACAGACGCAATCGGGGAATGCGTCGAATAGGGAGAAAGCACAGGCGCACTCGGGAAGCGCCTCATATAGGGAGACAACGCAGACGCGTTCGGGGAATGCGTCGAATAGGGAGACAGCACAAGCGCGTTCGGGAAGCGCGTCGAATAGGGAGACAGCACAGGCGCATTCGGGAAGCGCCTCATATAGGGAGACAACGCAGACGCGTTCGGGGAATGCGTCATTCAGGGAGACATGCAGCATCGGCGGCGCCTGGAAAGGAAACGGGGAAGCAGTATTCAGCGAAGGGCGTCGCCTAAAAGGGAAAATCACAACGACTGAAGGGAAATCATGAAAACGCTTCTCGCCCTGTACCTGGCAATACCGCTCCTGATCGCACTCCTATTCGCAAGCGGCTGCCAGGATGATATAGAGATCATCACTCCAAAACCCGACCCTGAATCCTCCGTCCTCGACACCACCAGCCACGACTTTGTATGGGAGTTTGATACAGTGGCAGTGCAGTTTTCCTCCATAACATCGGTTGCGGCATTGTCCCCCACGGACATCTGGGTAACCGGAAAGTTCTTCAAACATGACTCGCTGGGAAACCCCGACCCCAAGCCAATCGGAAATGTTGCTCATTGGAACGGCAGCGAATGGACGTATCACGGATTCAACAGCTCCGGCTACGAATCTTGGTATGAAATGGATGATGCCTTCGCAACGAGCGCAGACAATCTATGGGTTTGCGGCGGATCCCCGTTTCAATGGGATGGTGCGAAGTGGAAGACCCATGGGTATGATGGATTCACCTTCGGTGGCGGGATTGCTGAAACCTGGGCAACTGCCGACGCGAAGTACGCCTGTGTTGTCAGCGTAGACAAATCATGTGCCTATTATCGGTATGATGACCCAGCTTTCAGAAAAGTACTCATACCATCTGAAGCCGAGGATTGCCTGGATGTGGTCGGCCTGGAGGATGGGACAATGTTTGTAGGGGCTGGAGCGCGAAACTCGCCCGAGGGCCATATCTATCGAATTACGCCTGACCGAAAGGCGGAGGTGTATCATGACTGTTCAGGCAAAGATCCGTTTGCAATTTGGTTTCAGAATGGCGATCTGCATTATGGTTCAGGGCACAACATTTTCCGCATAGATAGAAACAATCACAAATATGCAAGACCGGTGCTTGAGGCGAGTGATCACATTATTGAGGAGGATCATGACGAAGAAAACAATGTAGTCGTCATGATGCAAGCGAATGAGTTTCTTCACTTCAATGGAGCGACCTGGATGCAAATATCAATCCCGTATCCCGCTTCACTTCACATGCGAGATGTAGATGTTTCCGGGAAGGAGGTCTATTTCGTCGCATTTTCCCCTGATCAATACTGCATAGTCGTCCGCGGTAGGCGACTCTAAGGGAAGGATTCCTGGACGACATTTAGGGACACATTACTCAACACATTCATGGGAGGATGTCATGAGAAAGACATCAGTGTATCTGGTTCTGATTTTATTCTACTGGTTAGTTATGCTGCAAGTCATCCTGCAAGCTCAGACTCAACCCAGGTTCGAGCATACTCAGGGTATGCATCAACGGATATTGAAAGAGGCCTATTCCTTGCTGGAGAGAGAGACTCCAGCCAGCGCCGCCAAATTGAACCAGCGTATCGGTACATACGAAACGGGAACTCAACCTTGGGAAACAGAGTCCCTTATGTGCGGTGTGTATAGGGAAGATGAGGAAGATGTGGTCTTTGGCTATGGTGGCCCGGAATCGGCTCTTCAACCTGCTTTCGACATGACTGCACCGTTTTCAAGCAGCTTCGCTAAGAGCATAATTTTGGCGGGGGTAGGATGTTCGATGGATTTTCGCAAGGGATTTGTCTCCGCGAGCCATTTTTGGCAAAGTGGAAGCTCAAATCTGACAATTCGGAAAACAGGTGTAAGAGTTTGGAAATATCTTCCAACCCAGATTCCTGTATCAGATCAGATAAGCTTCTGGATAACACCAACACATGATGCCCTCGACAAAATTCAGTGCATGCTTCAACCACATGGGGCAATCGCGATACGTGATTACTGGTGGAATGAGGGAGAGCAGCTACTCAATCAATATGGATCGATTGCAGTTACACTACCGACCAGAAGTTCTTCAACTGAAGCAGTGTACTACCGCTATAACACACTGGCTCAGCTCTATAATACTGGCGAATGCTCTGTTCAGGCGCCTGGTATGAATAGTCCCACGGATGTCGTGCTGAGCAAACTGCAAAGAAATCGTTATGTCTGGGAGATTTTTGGCAGAGCGCTGCATCTTCTTTCGGATATGAGCGTTCCTGCGCATACTCACAAAGATATGCATGTTGGGAATTTCAGCGATGACAACCTCATGAAACTTGGAATTCATATCGCATTGGAGGATGAAGACAGTTATGAGAACTGGATTGGTCAGGAGGCTAATCAGTGGTGGACTGCAGGAAGGATCCAGGCGGGTTTGATTCCACTAGCAAACATTACAGACCCCGTTGAATATCTAATGTCATCAATGAATACGATTGCGGCAAATTTTGCTAGCGACGATGTTGATGGATCAGGAAGTCTTCAGGAATTACCCGAATTTGCAACTGGGATACCCAATCGCCACAATATCCCATCGACGTACGGCAATGATAAAAATCTGCTGATGATGAACATCAGGGATAATACAATTCCATACGCCATCCGCGCGGTTGCAACCTTGATGAAGTGGTTTGTTGATCAGCTGGATATGCCGGAAAGTTTCTTAGTCAAGAACATAGGTACTGTAGGGTATTCCGATTTCTATAAGCGACCGACGACATCGCAACCCTTTCCGATAACTGGAATTGCATCTGGAACACGATTCGATCAACAGGCTGGCGAAGAGCTATCGCTTAGATCTCATATTGAGCCGCATGCAGTTACGAGTGCTAAGTTTATCAACTGGTTTGATTCAAAGCGCGAGTTAACTGCATCGCATCAGTTGGATGATTTTATCATTGAAGATCAGCAGAACATTTATTGCACGTATTTTGAAAGCCAGATGGTGCAAGTACCTACGCTTCTGGTTTCAGACGAATACGGGACCTCCACAACCTTCCCCGATCCCCTCTTCAAAAACCCCTGGCAGGTCGATCCTTCGTTGTCGACTGCATGGAATCTTGAGCAGCCGGATAAGTTCGAGAGCTATAAGCCAACGCCGGCGGCGGATGCGAATGGCGGGATCTTCCTGAGTATCTATGATGTGAATAAGCCGCCGACAGATTATTATTCGATTCGCGCGTCCAGAATCTTAGATTCATATTCAAAGACTCATAAATGGCCGCTGCTCGAGGTGGGAGACTACGCCTTTGTGGAGTGGGAGAACATCTATTCTAGAATGTTCGAAGATCCCAAAAACTCCAGCTTGCCAACTTTTCCCGTGTCTACAAATGGGCAGGAATATGACACGAAGATCGTTGATTTTATGGATAAGTCGGCGATTGTGAATGCGAATTATAAGAAACACAGGACGAGCGATCTCAATATCCCGCCGACGAGTGTGAATTCGCAGCGGAAGGTGGCGCAGGATTCGCACGGCACGTATCACGCGGTCTACGAAAGCAGCAATCGTATCTGGTACGTGAAAAGTACTGATCGCGGAGTGACGTGGTCGCGCGAGGAACGCGTGAGCGATAATTCGCAGAAGGCGTCGCGTCCTTCGCTGGCAGCGGTCGGCGGAAGCGCGTGGATTACTTTCGTCGCTGATGACGCGGTGCTGGTGAATATTAAGGGAAAGGATGGATGGGAAACTATCTATTCCGCTCCGATCACGATGAAGAATGAATGCACGCCCGCTATTGCCGTGCTGAGCGACTATCCGGGAGCACCCGCACCGGGCATGGCCATCTGCGTGGTTTGGGAGGATACCTTTGTGCTCCGCTTCGCCGTTATCAACGGTCTGAAGCCGGTTATCGACAATGAAGTGCTCGCTTATGGTAAGGGACAGCCCGGCAATATTGATCAGCCGAGATTTCCGAGCATCGCAGGAAGTACGATGATACCGGCACCGAATTCCAACCAGCACGATTTCCATATCGCATGGCTGGAACATGGATCGGTGTTCTATGTCAAGCTCACCATCGATCGGCGCCAGAATCCGTTCACCGTTTTCGGATGGCAGCCGGGCGGAGCAACCACTATCGAAACCGTGCATCCAAGAACCGGCACAGTCGGCATCGCTTATCCCGCACGACATGCGCCTTCCGTTGCAGTGACGGAAGCCGGAACCGTACATGTGGCATACGATGTGCAGAACTGGTTCTCACCCTGGCCGGTGAATAGCAGCAACGTCGGTACGCCGACCAACCCGCTCGGCAATACGATGAAGAGCATGTTCGCGATTCGTGAACGCGGACTCCCCACTTTGTTCGGTCCGACCTGGCAGACAACTGCGACGCTCATCGGCGGAAGCTCCCTTGCTCCCGGCCTCTGCAGCCCCAGCGTTGCCGCGAAGCCGGCGTCCGTGATCCAGGGAAGTAAAAGCAATTCATTGCGTATTCCATATAACGATGCTCAAGGACAGGTCCGCGTGGTACAGCTGGACGGTACGCTCAGCATCAAGAATCATGTAGAGGGATGGGATCCTTCGATGACGGTCTGGGCATCTGCATCCGATGAATTGCTGGACGTTTTCTCCTACACTGCACAGCAGCCCTACACATGGCATATGCTTTCTTCACAAAATAATCTTGCCAAGCCGGCCTCCGGCGATTTGCTGCGCATGCGGCAGATTTTGTTGAGCAGCGATGAAGCATTTGCCTCTCTCGGAATAGCACATCCTCGATTGAACGCGGGTAATGCGTCCCGAGATATCGAGTGGAACGAAGCGCATGATTCTCTGGTGATCGGCGTAAATAGTACGCTGGCCGAAAAAATGCGCACCGAAGTGTTTACTCCCTCCGCAGGCGAAAAACTGCTGATGGATGTCGAACGCTTTGGAATGAATAATTCCGATACGCAGGCGGAAATTCTGCTTCGCGTCAATGACGCGCAAACCGGTGAAGCCCTCCGTGTAATCAGCATGCCGCTGGATGGCTTTGCCTCCGCAGCCGCAATGGCGGTGCAGGAACTGGATCTTTCCGCCATCGCCGGTACCGCGGTTTTCATGAGCGCGGATGTACATCATGCCGGTGAAAGCTGGTCGGCAGCGATCATGGATCGCTATGCTATAGACGATAAATCAGCCGATGACGCAATTGAGAAAACTAATCCTGCGGCATCTGTGCAGCGTCCGGTACTAAAGCAAAACCACCCGAATCCTTTTAATCCGTCGACGATGATCAGCTACTCCGTTCCTGAAGCAGGACAGGTACGCCTGGTCGTATATAATCTTCTCGGTACTGAAATCGCGGTGCTTCAGAATGGCTGGCTCAGCGCCGGACAGCATGAAGCAAGCTTCGATGGTACTGAACTCACAAGCGGCGTTTATATCTACCGCCTTGAAGCTGGCGGCGTCATACAGACGCGCAGCATGCATCTCGTCAAATAAAATCTGCCTCAGATTACCTGCCTGCCAACCTACCTACCTCTGCCGCTCGGAAGGGCCTCGCATTTGCGGGGCCTTTCCGTATTTAATATGTTGACACATACGCATATTCCCGGAAATCCCATGTCCCATATTTCTCCGTCGGTCGATATTTCCATACTCCCATCTTTCCCTAATTCCATTGCCCCCTTAAATCCGTTGTCCCGGATTTCTTCATCAACCGATATTTCCATACTCCCCGAAAACCCCATGCCGCGCAGATCACCATCTCCCCCCATTTCCCTTATTCCCATCATTCCCCCCATTTCCCTCATTCCCCTTCTCCTTTGCACCCTCCTCCTCACGCAACTCAACGCTCAATCCGTTCCAAGCAACGCCGGGAAACTAATACATTCCAAATCCGGCATGGTTGTATCGGCGAGTCCGGAAGCGAGCGCAGTGGGAGCGACAGTACTGCGCAGCGGCGGAAATGCAGTGGATGCAGCGGTAGCTGTGGGCTTCGCTTTGGCGGTAACATATCCTTCGGCAGGGAATATCGGCGGAGGATGCTATATCATCATCCGTATGGCGGATGGCAGAGAAAGTGCGATAGATGCGCGCGAGACGGCGCCCGCCGCCGCACACCGCGATATGTATCTCACTGCCGGGGGAGAGGTGAATTCGGAGGCATCCTTGTATGGACCGCTCGCTGCGGGCGTCCCGGGATCGGTGGATGGATTGCTGCTCGCGCTGGATACATACGGATCGAAATCCCGTGAGGAATTATTGCATCCCGCGATCTCGCTGGCGAAGGATGGCTTCCCGCTGCATCCGCGGCTGGCGAAGGGGTTTCAAATCTATGAAAAGGAATTCAAACGCTATCCTTCCACATTCCAAATATTTGCTCCCGATGGCAGGCTGCCGAAGAAAAGCGATATCTGGCGTCAGCCGGAACTGGCGGAAACACTGCAGCGCATCAGCGACGCAGGCCGCGATGGATTTTATGCCGGAGAAACTGCCCGGCGCTTCGCGAAAGCAATGCAACAGGACGGCGGAATTATAACTGAAAAAGATCTTGCAGAATATCACGCCATCGAACGCAGGCCTCTGCATGGAAAATATATGCGATATGATATTCTTTCCATGCCGCCGTCGAGCTCCGGCGGTCTCGCCCTGCTTCAGATGCTCGGAATTATCGAACGGAGTCCGGCACGAAGCAATCCGCAGCGGGACCCCAAATCCGCACATTTCATCATTGAAGCAATGCGCCGCGCCTTTGCCGATCGCGCTATGTATCTCGGTGATCCGGCGTTTGTGGATATTCCCCTGCAGCATCTGCTTTCACCCGATTATCTCGATACCCTGTATGCATCCATTGATCCTGCCGCCGCAACTCCCAGCAGCAGCATCCGGAAATCCCTGCTGCCGGCAAACGAAGGTACGAATACCACGCACTATTCGATTATTGATCGCTGGGGCAATGCGGTGTCCGTGACGACTACTATCAATAGCACGTATGGCTCGAAATATGTCGTTCCGGGTTGCGGGTTTATGCTGAATAATGAAATGGATGATTTCAGCGCGAGTCCGGGAACGCCGAATCAATTCGGGCTGTTGGGGAACGAGTCAAACAGCATCCAACCCGGAAAACGCATGCTCAGTTCAATGACGCCGACTATTGTGATGGAAGGGGATACTGTAAGAATGGTGCTGGGGAGTCCGGGCGGATCAAGGATTATTACTACTGTGCTGCAGGTATTGCTGAATGTTTTTGCCTTCAATATGCCATTGGACCGTGCCGTCGCTCAGCCGCGATTTCACCATCAGTGGTATCCGGATATGGTATACACGGAGGACGATGCGTTTACTCCGCAGACAAATACGGAATTGCAGTCAATGGGCTACCGCATACGATCCGATGTTGACTTCGGTAGAGTGGATGCGATAATGCGTGGAGTCGATGGGCTACTTCACGGCTGCTCTGATCACCGGGGATTCGGCGCAGCGCATCCGTCGGA
This sequence comes from Bacteroidota bacterium, assembly GCA_049663345.1. Classification (GTDB taxonomy): domain Bacteria; phylum Bacteroidota; class Ignavibacteria; order SZUA-365; family SZUA-365; genus SZUA-365. The sequence continues at coordinate 4,299 of JBATDG010000096.1, read as the reverse complement.
TTAATATTATCCTTTTATTCTCAACTACCATTGTTTATATTCTCAATTATCTTTACCCACTATCTACCCCTTCCCGGAGGTTTTCATGGACAATACTGAATTAATGCGCAAAGGAATTGCTGCGCTGGAAAAGCAGACTTCCCTGCGTCAGATCGGACTGCAAAGTGGTATTAACTATATCACATTGCGGAAGATTAAATCAGGTGAGACGAAGAATGTATCATCAGGTGTGCTGGCACGTTTCGAAGAATTCAAGAATTCGTTTGACCCATCGAGCGCTGCAGCTTCGAAAAAGAAACCAGGACCCAAGCCCAAAGCCGCTGCTGCTCCCGCTGCGACTGCGAAAAAGAAACCGGGCCCCAAGCCCAAAGCCGCCGCGGCTCCCGCTGCAGCTGCGAAAAAGAAACCGGGACCCAAGCCCAAAGCCGCTGCTGCTCCCGCCGCACCTGTGAAAAAGAAGCCGGGACCCAAGCCCAAAGCCGCTGCTGCTGCTCCCGCTGCACCTGCGAAGAAAAAGATGGGTCGTCCCAAAAAAGTCGTCGCAGAAGTTGCCGCCGCACCCGCAGCCGCACCCGCGAAGAAAAAGCCAGGACGTCCGAAAGCAACAACTGCAAAGCGCGGTCCGAAGCCGGCAGTGAAGTCCACCGCTGCGCCGAAGATCGTCGCAGAGAAAGCATCCAATTTCGGCACCCCGATTCTCGGTGATGCGCTGAACCGTGAAATTGAAATCGCTGAGGCACGTATCGAATATCTGAAGAGCCTGCAGATGGTGGAGGAAGAGTTCCTCCGCGCTATCGGCAAACTCTGATAATATCTTTGGAGGATGAGCCTTCAGGTTCGTCCATGTGCACTCCCTCCGACCTCTTTGACCTCTTTGGAGGATGAGCCTTCAGGCTCGTCCACAAAAAAATCCTACGGAGGATGAGCTTTGCAGCTTGTCCTCCGTTTTCTTTTCCACGGCTCCCTCCGCTCCGTGCATTTCGGCGGGAACGGTATTTTTTGTATTTTCAATGAAGTACTTAGCACTCGCAACCATATAGATATTGCATGAGCACGACGAAGAAAAGTGACAATATAAAGTGTTCCTTCTGTGGACGATCCTCGAAGGATGTCGAAAGCATTATTGCCGGACCGAACGTCTACATCTGCAATCATTGTGTGATGAGTTCGGTGGACATCCTCCGCAGCAATTCAGCTGCGTTTTCGACGCCGGCCATGAAAAGCCACGGACTGAAAAAGCCCGCACAGGTCAAGAAGGCGCTGGATGATTATGTGGTTGGTCAGGAGTCCGCCAAGCGGACCCTCGCCGTCGCCGTGTACAACCACTACAAGCGGCTTGAGTCGAAGCAGATATTTACCGACTCGGATGTGGAAATCGAGAAGAGCAACATCGTGCTTATCGGCCCCACCGGGACTGGCAAGACGCTGCTCGCACGCACCCTGGCGCGCATTCTGGACGTCCCCTTCGCCATCGCCGACGCTACCACGCTGACCGAATCCGGCTACGTGGGCGATGATGTGGAATCCATTCTTGTCCACCTGCTGCAGAACGCTGAATACAACGTGCAGCGAGCGGAGCAGGGCATCATCTACATCGATGAAATCGACAAGATCGCGCGGAAAAGCGAGAACGTTTCCATCACCCGCGACGTGTCTGGCGAGGGCGTGCAGCAGGCGCTGCTGAAAATTCTCGAAGGTTCTATCGTCGGCGTTCCTCCCAAAGGCGGACGCAAGCATCCAGAGCAGCCGCTTATCAATATCAACACGCGGGATATTCTCTTTGTCTGCGGCGGCGCTTTCGAAGGACTCGAAAACATTATTCAGCGCCGCATCGGCAAGAATCCCGTGGGATTCGGATCGGATGTGCACACGATGACCAAAGCCGAGCGGCAGTACGTGCTCACGCATGTTGAGCCGGATGATCTGCTGCGCTTCGGGCTCATCCCCGAGCTGATCGGGCGGCTTCCGGTGATGTCCTCTCTGCACCCGATTTCGCGTGAAGGACTCCTCACGATTCTCACGCAGCCGAAGAATGCGCTGGTGAAGCAGTATGTGAGGCTGTTCGAAATGGAGGGTGTCGCTCTCGAATTCGATCACGGTGCATTGGAAGCCATCGTCGACCGGGCTCTCGAACGCGGTACGGGCGCACGCGCCCTGCGAGCGATCATGGAGCGCGCGATGATGGAGATCATGTACCATCTTCCGTCCCGGGAGAATGTCGTCCGCTGTTTCATTACGCGCGACACGATCGAAAGCGGCGCCGAGCCGGTGTACACGATCAAAGAACAGAAGAAGACTGCCTGACGGCCGATTCCGATTTCTACCGAAACGCAAAACGCGTCACATCGTTCGATACGAGTGACGCGTTTTCTATTTATCGCCTTCGGGTCAGCTTCCTGAAATTCGCCGCGGGTCAGTTTTCTGAAATTCGCCTGCAGGTCAGCTTTCTGAAATTCGCCTGCAGGTCAGCTTCCGAAATTCGCCTGCGGGTCAGCTTTCTGAAATTCGCCTGCGGGTCAGCTTTCCGAACCATCCTCGGATGTTTTTTTCTTCTTTCCACTGCGGCGGCGCTTCTTCTTCTTTTCTTCCTCGCTGGCGGCTGCGTCGCCTTCGACAACGACCGCATGCTCCGACTTCTTTCCATGCTCAGGCTTCGGAGTTCTCACCGGGCCGTCGTAGAGACGGGAGGCGAGTCCGGTCTGGTAGGACTGATCGAGCAGCATGGCAATCAGCGTGCGCATTTCGTCATCGGTACCGAGCTGCTCGGCGATAGGTAGGAAGCGGCGGACGCGTTCGCGGTCCATCATCGCCATATCGTTGAGCTGATCCTCGAGGCGCACGATCAGACGTTCGGTCAGCCTCTGCTGAATTTCGTCATCCGTCGGCAATTCGAACTGATCCACCACAAATCCGTAGCGCTTTGCGATAGCAAGGAGTTTGTTCTCCTCGATTTTCTCGCAGAGCGTCACCGCGGTGCCGGTCTTCCCGGCGCGCGCCGTGCGGCCGGAACGATGCACGTACACTTCCACGTGTTCAGGGATGTCGTAGAGAATCACATAGCTAAGGTCGCTGATGTCGATGCCGCGCGCGGCCACGTCGGTGGCGATCAGGAAGCGGAGTTCGCCGGTTCGCAGCCGATCCATCACGCGATCGCGTTTCCCCTGCGGCAGATCGCCGGTCAGATGCTGAGCGTCGATGCCGTAATTCTTGAGGAAAGCGGAGAGGTATTCCGCGTTGCGCTTGGTGTTGGTGAAGATGATCGCGGATTCCGGATTTTCATATTCGAGAATGCGAATCAATGCGCGGTCTTTTTGCAGGCTCTGCGAAAGATAGTAGCGGTGCTCGAGTTCGCTGACGGACTGATTGCCCTTGCTGAGACTGAGCCGGCCGGGATTGCGGAGGAATTCATTCGCCAGCTGTTCGACGTGGTAGGGGATCGTAGCGCTGAACATGTAGGTGTTGCGGCGGTCCGGCATCTGCCGTTTGAGTTTGCGCATCGAGGGATAAAAGCCCATCGACAGCATCTCATCAGCTTCATCGAACACGAGAGTCTGCAGCTGCATCAGCGTGAGCGTGCCGCGATACACGTGATCGAGGATGCGTCCCGGAGTACCGACGACGATCTGCGCCCCGTCTTTCAGATCCTGGATCTGATTGCCGTAGCGCACACCGCCGTAGATCAGAGCGGATTTCACATCCGTGCCTTCGGTCAATTCGATCAGGACGGCATGAACCTGTTTGGCGAGTTCTCGCGTGGGAGCGAGAATAAGCGCCTGGCACCAGAGGTTCTCATGCACGATAGTCTGAATAATAGGGAGCAGGTAAGCGGCGGTCTTGCCGCTGCCGGTCCGTGACTGCACGACGATATCGCGCCGGGCAAGCAGATACGGAATCGCTTTGCGCTGTACCGGTGTGGGTGTGGTCCACCCCAGCGACTCGACGCGCTTGCGCATATCCTCGGGCAAATGCTCGAATGAAAAATCAGGTAGCGGATTGGCGGGCTCAAAGAGCACTTCACCATCCGGTAATGGGGCTTGTTCTGTCATTGTATTTATGTGTGTGGTGAGTGCAAGTAAGTAAGATACGAAGAAAAAGGCAGAAAGGCATAAGAAGGCACAAAGGCACAGAGGCACAGAGGCACAGAGGCACAGAGGCACAGAGGCACAAAGGGACCCGTCTCCATCCCGCGATGCGGGACTACGCCGTGGCGAGCACATCGGATTGTCCGTGTAAGCACAAGGGGACCGCGGAGCGCTGGCTCCGCGTCTTCGGTTCGGTGGGTGCTGCTTCCCGCGCGCC
>JBATDG010000095.1:0-58095 GCA_049663345.1 Bacteroidota bacterium | reverse complement strand
CGGGTATTGCCGTTTTTCATTGCTCCCCGAAATTTTCTATCTTGCCCCAAAACCAACTCTCCGCCTGCGGGTGCGTCCGTCTGAGGACCCTGCGGCCATATTCCAATCAGCACGAGGATACTCCATGGATTTCAAGAAATTCCGCGTCCTTTTCGTCGTTGCATTGCTGGCCTTTTCTGCCGCCTGTACCGAGGAAAGCACCGGTCCGATTGACGCAGACGTAACCGGACCGACAAATCTTCGCGCCGCATCTGCAAGCGAAGCCATCATTCTGAACTGGACGCCATCCGCCTCCGAGAGCCAGGATAATTTCGGCGGATACCGGGTTACGGTGCTAAACAAAGAGACTAACGAGTCCTTCTTCGAAAACGCGCCGAAAGGCGATGGCCATACCGTCATGAATCTGCTGAACGGCACGCGCTACAAGATCACAGTCGCGGCCGTCACTTCCCTCGATAAGGAAAGCACATCATCCGTCTCAATTGAATGGGCACCAGCCGTCCGCCGCAATGTCGAGCAGACCGGCCAGGCAATCCGCGTCTATTCAACGACCTCGGTCAATTTCAACAGCGCAGTCGACCTTTTCAACGAAAGTGGGATCTGCGAAGTCATTCCACAATCAGGTCCGGAATTCAAAGCTCGCGGCGATCTCTTTGTGTACGCACCCGACGCGGGCTCCAATTTCCTTGAAATCCGCAGCCCGAGCGCGGCAAACAATCAGGGAATGGAAACACAATTTTCCACTGTGTCCTACAATAGCGACGACCTCGACGAGCAGTACGTGACGACCCCGCCCGCAACCGGAACCTACACCTCGCCTCAGGTCACAATTACCTATGCCGTCGTTACCGCCGGCAAGGTTATTTATGGACGACTGAAGCGCGGCACGGACTACTACTACTTCCGTCTTCTGGTCAAGCGCGATGCTACCAGCAAGCTCGTGCAGGGAAGCGGCCTTGACCGCTATCTCGAGTTTGTCGTTTCCTACCAGCACATCCGCAACGTGCCCTTCGCCAAGCACTAATCGTTTCCCGAAGGCGGCCGCTCTCCCGGCGGCCTCCTTCTTAATTTTTCCCGGCACCTCGTTTCCATCCAGGCACCTCTTCCCGGAGTCCCAGCACATGCTACCATCATTTTACACAGACGACGGCAGCGGACTCCCTCTGCTGCTCATTCATGCTTTCCCCCTGAACGCCTCGATCTGGCAGCCGCAGCGTCGGGATTTGAGTCATCAGTTTCGGGTGATCTCATTTTCCCTGCCGGGATTCGGACGGGGCGGAGATTACGTACCAGGTACGAGCATCGATGATTGCGCGGACCTGGCGGTCGAACTGCTCGACGAGCTTCAGATCGACCGCGCTGTCGTTGCCGGATGTTCTATGGGAGGCTACATCTCCCTGGCCCTGCAGCGGCGCCATCCGGAGCGAGTACTGGGATTGATTCTCTCCAACACGCGCGCGGGTGCGGACTCCCGGGAAGCGGCCGCCAACCGGCTCGTGCAGGCGAACAGCATTCGTACAGGCGGACTGGCTGAGTTTCTTGCTGGGATGAGGGAAAAGCTGTTAGGTCCCAGTACCCGTGAGAGTGCGCCCGATATCCTCCGTTTGCTCGACGATATGCTTGCCTCAGCCACTGTCGAGGGAACGGCGGGCATGCTTGAGGCAATGGCCCGCAGGGAGGATTCCACCTCGCTTCTTGAAAGCCTGACTATTCCCGTCTGTCTTATAGCGGGCGCGGAAGACACGCTGATCCCCCCCGCAGAAGCCGAGCGTATGCATTCGCAGCAGCCCGCGGCGGAATTGCACGTGCTGCCAAATAGCGGACATCTCAGCTGTCTTGAACGCCCGATACTCTTCAATGATGTAGTCTCATCGTTTCTCATTTCCAATTTCTCAAACGATCATGGCTAAGACTCAAAATCCCAGAGCATCCCTACGGCTGCGTCTGACGGGACTTTTCGGCGGAGCCGCAGCGGCCATCCTGATATTGCTTCTTCCCGCTCCAGGGGGTCTCAGCAGTGCAGGACAAGCTGTGCTTGCAGTAGCAGCCGTTATGTCGATCTGGTGGATTACAGAAGCCCTGCCTATCCCAGTCACAGCCCTTCTCCCCCTTGTCCTGTTTCCATTGCTCGGCGTAATGTCTATGGCGGATACGTCAGCTCCGTACGGACATCATTTGGTTTTTCTTTTTTTCGGCGGCTTCGTGCTGGCTTTGGCGGTGGAACACAGCGGACTGCATCGCCGCATGGCCTTGAGCGTGATTCTCGTTGTGGGTGAGGGTCCTTCCCGTCTCGTCCTGGGTTTCATGCTTGCCACCGCATTGCTCTCGATGTGGATCTCCAACACAGCCACGGTTGTGCTCATGCTGCCGATCGCGTTGGCGGTGATCAAGGAGGTACGCAGCACTAAACCAGACGGCAGTTCCGCGTTCGCGGTAGCCCTGCTGCTTGGGCTGGCCTACTCGGCGAGCATAGGCGGCATCGCCACCCTGATCGGGACACCGCCCAATATCGTGCTCGCCGGCGTCCTCTCGAAGCTATACCCCAAAGCCCCTGCCATCGGGTTTGTGGAATGGATGATGTTCGGTGTGCCTGTCGCAGCCATTTTCCTTCCCACTTGCTGGTTCCTGCTTGTTCGCGTCCTCCCGGGTACAAGGCTTGGTAAAGATAGCGGAAGTGCTGCGGGGCGTCCCGCTCTGCGCAGATCCCTCGAAGAGTTGGGACCGATGCAGCGCGGCGAGCGAATGGTACTTGTGGTGTTCCTGCTCACTGCCGCCTGCTGGATATTCCGCACTCCAATTATTATCGGGTCGCTTCATATTCCGGGGCTGACCATGATATTCCCTGACATCGAAGACGCCACAATCGCGATCACAGCTGCCGTAGTTCTTTTTCTCCTCCCTGGAAAAGAGAACGGATCGTTTTTCACCTGGCCGCAAATCCAGAGCGGCGTCCCGTGGGGAATTCTGCTGCTGTTCGGCGGCGGCTTTGCTCTTGCGGAAGGGATGCGGCAGAGCGGAGTGACGATGTATCTCGGAAACTCCCTCCTGGGCATGCAGGGCCTGCCTCTATGGCTTATCATTGTTTTGATCTGCACCCTGCTGACCTTTCTGACAGAATTGACGTCCAACACCGCGACTGCAACCATTTTGCTTCCGGTGCTCGCATCGGCCGCAGTGACGCTCGGATACAATCCACTGCTGTTTATGGTCCCGGCGGCACTCAATGCATCTTTTGCGTTCATGCTTCCGGTAGCGACTCCCCCGAATGCGATCGTATTCTCATCCTCTTTCATTACAATCCGCCAGATGGCGACCGCCGGCCTGCTGCTCAACATTGTCGGCGTTGTTATTGTAACGGGAATGATGTTTCTGATAGGAATGGAGGTCTTCGCAATTGATCCGACAGTGCTTCCGTCCTGGGTGCATTGACGCATGTACGAAGGGCAGCGAGCAGGCAGGGAAGGATTTTTGAACCGTCGCTGCCTTGGATTTTGTCTATGGAACGCTGAAATTGACTGATGTGCTGAAAAGACTGTTCAATGTAAAATGACGGGAATGAAGAAAGTACCACGCACGAGCCCCCTACTCCTTATCGCCTTTATCATTGCGCTGATGCTGCCGACTGCCATGCAGGCGCAGAGTCCCTTTCAGCTTAAGCGCACGAAAAAGGAAAGCGTAGCTATCAACGTCTCGCTCATGGCCGGAAACAACGGGATGTCCGAGCCATCGGAAATTTATCAGGGCAGGTTTGAAAACACGAATCTGACAGCCAACGGCGGAGTTGCGTTCGGCCTGCAGGGAATGATCGAGCTTGATACAATTATCGTACGTATTTGGGCGGGCGCGGAGGTTGGGTACTACCGCATGTACAAACGTGCGCTGTATGATGACCCCAACGTGCATTATGTCGGTGAGGATGCGCTTGTCGACGCGATTGAATCGCTCTGGGGTATCGGCGGCAATGTATTTGTAGCGTTCGGACCTGTAGCGAAGCTTACTCTCCTGCTCGGCGGCGGGCTGCAGTATCAGGACGCACGCATCGATTCAGATCTGCCGATCGAGGGCAATCTGACAGAAGACCGCGTTATTCCAGCAGGGCTTGCGGCAATCAATGTCGCGCTGCTCGAATATGATCATGGAAGCATCGACGCACAATTCCGCTTTCTGAAAGGTCTCGGCGAATACGGCAGCCTTCACTTTCAGTCAATGCTCGCCTTCACCTTCAATTTCTGATCGGCCTCACGGCCTCACATCCTCACATCCTCACGGCCTCACGGCCTCACATCCTCACATCCTCACGTCCTTACGTCCTTACGTCCTCACGTCCTTACGTCCTTACGTCCTTACGTCCTCACGTCCTTACGTCCTCACGTCCTCACGTCCTTACGTTCCTATTTTTCCTCAAGAGTTACGAGCACAGAGACCGCGCCGCGCAGGTCGCCTTCGGCATACCCGGTTGCAAGATCTGACGGATAGTTATCACGCAAGGCCTGACGTACCTCGGGTGTGATGGAATCTGCCGGACCGTGACATCCGAGACAGGCTTTCCTGATTGTGATCGGTTTGAGAAATCGCAGATTCAGTCGCCCGTTCTCACGTACTACCTCAACATGGACGGTGGATTCATCCATCGCTCCACGCTGCGCCATCGCTGCGAACTGCGCGAGGATGCGGCGTTCGAACGTATCCGGCGCATCGAGTGGATTGCGGGGTTTTTCAGTGACGCGGCGAATCACGACACTTTCCTCCGCTCCTACAAGAGTGCTGAGTTCCTGCGCTCGGTTCGAGCAATGAGTCACTGTTCGGGCGAGACCAACCTCCTTGACGCTCTTCTGGACTTCTCCCATCAATCGTCCGATTAATTTTTCCGTCGCGCGTTTGGCTCGGCCTTCCGCAGCATCGCGGCTCTCATCAGAGACGGCGGATTCATTCCCGCCTCCGCAGCCTGCTGACAAAAAAAGCGCAAAGGCAATCGCAACAACACCTTGACTCAAACCCGAAAATCTGCCTGAAAATCCGCAGGGTTTCATCAATGCATCCTCCATTCTTGTTCTTTGCCCGCATTCTACGAAACATCGGCATCGAATGCAAAATCTTGTAATTCATTTTCAGGAGTCGTTGACGCGAATATCAAATATTAATAGATTGATGCTTCGTATCACTCGCGAGAATACTATGCCCCGTCTCCCAAAGAATCTGTATAACCCTGTCAGCTTGATCGGTGCCGGCGTTGCGCTCGTTGCCTTCGGGACTGTCATCGTATTTTTTCTCATGGACGTACTCGGGTACACGCAATCTCCATACCTGGGCATATTCACGTACATGCTCATTCCTGCCGTCATGGTACTCGGGCTGTTTCTTATCCCGATCGGAGCTCTTCTCGAGCGGCGGCGTCTGCGTAAGCATGGCGGTGCTAGTAGAAAATACATCGTGCTGGATTTCAACGAGCCGTCGCATCGCACAGCTCTCATGATTTTTACTGTTGTGACCATGCTCCTCATCGTCCTTTCCGCTGCAGGGACGTATCAGGCCTACAACTATTCGGAATCCGTGGAATTCTGCGGGGAGATCTGTCACGTGGTGATGGAGCCCGAGTTTGTGGCATATCAGCATTCACCCCACGCCCGCGTGCTTTGCGCCGAGTGTCATATCGGTGAAGGTGCGGACTGGTTTGTGAAAGCAAAGATTTCAGGTTCTTATCAGATGTACTCTGTGGTTTTTGATAAATACAGCCGTCCCATCGAAACCCCGATCGCAAACTTACGGCCTGCACGCGAGACCTGTCAGAAATGCCACTGGCCGAATGTTTTTACCGGCGTCAAGGAACTTTCGAAAACATATTTTCCGCTCGACACAACCGTTTCGGAACCGTGGACGATCGTCATGAATCTGAAAATCGGCGGCGGCCAAAGCGAACTCGGACCGACCACCGGAATTCACTGGCACATGAATACCGCCAACAAAGTGCATTACATCGCCAGCGACGACAAGCGTCAGGAAATTCCCTGGATCGAAGCCACAGACCTGACGGGGAAAACCACTATCTACCGGTCGAACGAAGTTGAGAGCGGCGACGCAGCGCTCAGCAAATTCGAGAAGCGAACGATGGACTGCATCGATTGTCACAATCGTCCTTCCCACATTTATTATCCGCCTTTCAGGACGGTGAACGACGCCATGGCGCTCAACCATATCGACAGCACGCTGCCGAATATCCGCATGCTGGCATCTGCCGCACTTACTCAGGAATATGCGAATAAGGAAGAAGCAACGCGTTCGATCGCCAGCTTCATCCGCCGCGAAATCAAGACACATTCTCCGGGCCTGCTTTCGTCCAAGAAAAATGACATCGATCGCAGCATCAAGCAGGTGCAGTCCATCTACATGAGAAACTTCTTCCCGGAAATGCGGGTGTCGTGGAAGTACTACCCGAACAACATCGGACACACCTTCGATATGGGATGCTTTCGCTGTCATGACAACAAGCATGTTTCGGATGAAGGAAAAGTGCTGACAAATGATTGCAACGTCTGCCACACGATCGTAGTGCAAGGACCCACAAAGAATCCGCAGCAAAACATGCGCGGAATGGAGTTCGTGCATCCTGCAGATATCGATGAAGCCTGGCGCGAAGTGCCGTGTGCGACCTGTCACCTCGGCGTATAAATTTGCTTTCGCCCATGGAAAGTGAAAACTGGCCGAAATTCATAGATTCCGGTCTTCAGTTCCCGTAGCAAAAAATCGCGGGCAGCATTGGAAAAATGCCCGCGATTTTCGATTTTTAAGTAACAATTTCTCGCAGAGGAAACTGTTTCTTGTAGCAAGCAATTTTTTCGAGAAAAATAGACGCACATCCCTCCCCCTCCGAAAGGAAACTTTTTTTATGCCCAAAAAAAAGACATTTTCGTCCTTGATTTGGATTGGTACGCTCCTCGTCCTGATGACGACCGGAGCATTCGCACAATCTGTTGAGGACTGCCTCGCCTGTCACAGCGACAAAGAACTGACCACCGAGAGAAACGCACGAGAAGTCTCGTTGTACGCTGATCACGCAATTCTCAAGAAGTCGAGTCACGCCAAGCTCGGCTGTGTCTCGTGTCATACTGGTTTTGATCCCGAGAACATCCCGCACAAGGACCCCATCATACCAGTGCAGTGCACCAGCTGTCACCAGGACGCAGTGGTCAAGCACCAGTTCCATTCGGTGCAGCTCGCGAATGCCAAGCGGAACGGGACTTTGCAGAATGCCTGCAAGCAGTGCCATGGCAAGCATGACGTGATCAAGCTTGACAATCCGGCCTCACCGTTTCACTACAACAACCTCACGAACACTTGCGCCAAATGTCATCCCGACGTGGCGGCAACTTTTGGGGGCTCAGAGCACGGAAAAGCGCTCGCGCAGGGCTTCAAGGGTGCACCGACCTGTATTTCCTGCCACTCGCAGGATGTAACTGGCCATCAGGGAAAGCTCAGCGAAGTGGATACCAAGAAAATTCAGGAGCATCTTTGCCTCCAATGTCACGCTGACAACCCTGACGTACGCAAACGGATGGGCCCGACGGCCGCATTCATACAGTCCTATGAGAAAAGCGTGCACGGCGCTGCGCTTCTGGGCGGCAATGGCAAGGCAGCGAACTGCGTGTCCTGTCATGGCAGCCATGAAATGAAGCGCAGTTTCGATCCGGATTCGAAAGTAAACAAACTCCATATCGCAGATGACTGCGGTAAATGTCATACCGCCATAGCAATTGAATACAAAGAGAGCATTCACGGTCAGGCGAATGCGCGTGGGAATCTGAATTCACCAGGATGTACCAATTGCCACGGTGAACATAACATTCTGCAGGTGTCTGATCCGAAGTCTCCGGTCGCGCCGCAAAACGTCTCGCGCCAGGTCTGTGCACCCTGCCACAGTTCACTCGCACTTTCCGCAAAATATGGATTCAGTTCGAAGCAGGCCAAGAGTTACGAAGGCAGCTATCACGGCCTCGCCCTTACAGGCGGATCGAGTGAAGTGGCTAATTGCGCCAGCTGCCATGGCGTCCATAATATTCTGCCATCGAAGGATCCGCGGTCTCAGGTGAATAAAGCGAATCTCGTCAAGACCTGCGGGACCTGCCACCCGAATGCAAACGTCCGCTTCTCCACTGGAAAAATTCACTCAACTGAAGAGAATAAAGCAGACGAACCCCTCCTGTACTGGATCGCCACGATTTACATTCTTCTCATCATCGTGATCATCGGCGGCATGCTGCTGCACAACGTGCTTGATTTCCGCCGCAAGGCCATCAACAAGCTGAAGATGCGCCGTGGACATATGCCGCACCATGGCGGAAGCGCGCGTCTGCATATCCGGATGACGCTGAATGAGAGATTCCAACACGGTTCGCTCCTTTCCAGCTTCTTCCTGCTGGTTATCACCGGATTCATGCTGCGCTTCCCCGAAGCATGGTGGGTTGAAGGCATCCGCGATATCAGCGGCTACGCTTTCGACGCCCGATCGGTTATCCACCGCATCGCCGGCGTCGTGATCATAAGCGCCAGCATGTATCATATTTTTTATCTCGCTATGACCCAGCGCGGCCGCCAGCTGTTCATGGATCTGCTGCCCCGCCTCAAGGATGCCACCGACGCCATCGACGTGCTCAAGTATAATCTCGGCTTCTCCGAAGTCAAGCCGAAATTCGATCGTTTCTCATATATCGAGAAAAGCGAGTACTGGGCGCTGGTATGGGGCAACATCGTCATGGGCGCCACTGGTGTCATCATGTGGTTCGACGAATATTTCCTCGGCATTATTACGAAGCTGGGATACGACGTCGCCCGCTCAATCCATTATTACGAGGCATGGCTGGCTACACTCGCTATTCTCGTCTGGCATATCTATTTCGTCATTTTCAATCCGGACGTCTACCCGATGAACCTTGCATGGCTCAAGGGCTCGCTAACCGAAGAGGAGATGGAAGACGAGCATCCTCTGGAGCTTGAACGCATCCGTGCAGAGAGAAATGAAAAAGGCGAGCATGACGACAAGGACAGCGACATTATTGATATACCGACCAGCGGTGAATGATCCTCTCGCTGAGCATCAATCCGTTCGAAAGGAAATTTCATGAAAAGGTTTCTTAACATTCAGTGCGGCAGTAAGGCAGGGACTCGTTCCCTGCCGGTTCTGCTGGCTGCGATATTTATTTTCTCTCTGACCATCCCGACGTTTGCACAGGACAACGCCGATTGCTTCGCGTGTCACGAAGACAAGGATCTTCGCGGCACCGTGAAGGGGAAGTCCCGTGCTGTTTACGTGGATGAGAAAGTGTTTAAAAAATCCGTACATGGCGAATTTGATTGCGTCATGTGTCATTCGGATGTGAACCCGGAAGATCTCCCGCATGCCGACGATCTCGAGCCGGTCGATTGCTCAACCTGTCATGGAGAAGTCGCTGAAAAACAGATGCGTTCGCTTCATGGCAAGGCCGCGAAACGCGGCGATCCTCTCGCGCCTACCTGCGTTTCCTGTCACGGCAATCATAACATTCTGAAGAAGACCGATCCCAAGTCTCCTGTCCGCGCATTCAATATTCCCTTCCTCTGCGGACGCTGCCATCAGGAAGGTACTCCGGTGACAAAGCAGCGAGTGATCCATGAGGACAACATCCTTGAGAATTACACCGAAAGTATCCATGGCGTCGGCCTGCTGAAGAAAGGTCTGGTAGTTGCCGCAACTTGTATTTCCTGCCACACGGCACATGAAATGCTGCCGCATACCGATCCGGCGTCCTCCATCGCACGAAAAAATATTGCCAAGACATGTGCAACCTGCCATCAGCAAATCGAGCAGGTCCACGTCAAAGTGATCAAAGGCGAGCGTTGGGAAAAACAGCCGCATCTTATGCCGGCCTGTGTCGATTGCCATCAGCCGCATAAAATCCGCAGCGTGTATTACGATCAGGGCATGGCCGATGCGCAATGTCTTACCTGTCATCAGAAGCCTGACCTGCGGAGCAGTGAAGGCAAGTCGATGTACGTCGACTATCAGGAAATCGGACATTCCCGTCATAAAACCGTCTCCTGCAGTCAGTGCCACTCCGGCGTCAATTCATCGCACAAACGCTCCTGCGACACAATCGAGAAAAAGGTAGACTGTGCCAGCTGTCATCCGGAAATGGCGGAAAAGTACGCCAAGAGTATTCACGGAAAAAAGCTCGCCGAAAAAGATCCCCTTGCTCCTGCCTGCGTCTCCTGTCACGGTACTCACGGCGTACTCGGGAAAACCAATCCCAACTCGCGAACCTTTCCGACACGAGTTCCGACTCTTTGCGGCGAATGCCATCGGGCAGGAAAGAAAGGTGCGGCACGCGTTGCCAATAAGGAAGACGTGGTCGGACATTACATCGAGAGCATCCACGGCAAGGGACTGCTGCAGAGCGGACTCGTCGTCACAGCTCAATGTACGGACTGCCACACAGCGCATGAGGTACAGCCCAGCAAGGATCCTGCATCGAGTGTGAATCCGAAAAACGTCGCTTCCACCTGCGGCAAGTGCCATCATGGAATCGAAGAGCAGTTCTCACAAAGCATTCACAGCCGTCTGGTAAACAGCACGGATAAACAACTCCCGACCTGCAATGATTGCCATAGCGCTCATACGATCCGACGCGCTGACACACAGGGCTTCAAACTTGAGATCATGGATCAGTGCGGCCGCTGTCACGAGAAAATTGCCGAGACCTACTTCGATACTTATCATGGGAAGGTCTCGCAGCTCGGCTACACGAAAACTGCGAAATGCTACGACTGTCACGGTGCGCATGACATTCTCGCTATCAGCAATCCTAAGTCGCATCTCAGTCATGACAACGTGGTTAAGACCTGCCAGAAATGTCACGCAGGCGCCAACCGTCAATTCGCCGGATACCTCACTCATGCCACACATCATGATCCGGATAAATACCCGTATCTGTTCTGGGCTTTCTGGGGTATGACTTCCTTACTGGTCGTCACCTTCCTGATTGGCGGCATTCACACCATTCTCTGGCTGCCGCGCGCACTGCAGTGGCGCAAGCAGCTCAAGCAAATGGAAGCTGACGAGCACGCAGCTTCACACCAGAAAAAACAGACAATCGCCGGGAATGCAGGGGCTCTGCCCGATGATATTCCGGATGAAAATGGAAAGGAGAACGTCTGAGTCATGCCTGAAACTTCGACTGTAAATATTCCACGCCAGTTCCAGCGCTTCACGCGGCTGGAGCGTCTGCTGCATATTCTGATGATCATCAGCTTCATCAGCCTGGCGCTCACCGGCATGACGCTTAAATTTTCCTATACCGGCTGGGCCAGCGTTGTGTCCCACGTTTTCGGCGGGTTTCAATTCGCCGGCTACATCCACCGTGCCGCTGCCGTTATCATGTTCGGCATCTTTGTTGCCCACATATACGATCTCTCCGTTACCAAACGGAAGGAATACGGAAGCTGGAAGGCTCTGCTGTTCGGCGAGTACAGCATGATCCCCGGGAAAAAAGACTGGCATGATTTAATCGACTCGCTCAAATGGTTCATGGGAAAAGGTCCTCGTCCCCAATACGGGCGCTGGACCTACTGGGAAAAATTTGATTACTTCGCAGTTTTCTGGGGAATTTTCGTGATCGGCTCCACAGGACTCACCCTGTGGTTCCCCGAGTTCTTCACAAAGTTCATGCCCGGATCATTTCTCAACGTTGCCACTATCATTCACAGTGATGAAGCGCTGCTTGCTACCGGCTTCATCTTCACCGTTCATTTTTTCAACACGCATCTCCGCCCCGAAAAATTCCCGATGGATTTTGTAGTGTTCACCGGACGCATGCCTCTGTTCGAATTGAAAATGGACAAGCCGGAAGAGTACGAGAAGCTCGTGAAGTCTGGAAAACTCAACGACTATATGGTCGAAGGGTATCCGCCTGTTGTCGAACGCGCCATCCGAATCTTCGGCTGGGCGGCCCTGATCACTGGATTCAGCATGGTGATCTGGATCGTCTACGCAATGATCTTCGCCTACCGCTGATCCGGTACTCATAGTAAAAAAAACGGCTCCGAATTCGGGGCCGTTTTTTTTATACTGATTCCACTTGGGACGAATGCGCGGTCAGGTCTAAAATGCCTGTGCGAAAGTCACCACCGTGCAGCGGCAGCCGCGTTTTGATTTGCAATCGACATGGGGAAGTTCCGGGAGGGTGTCGAGAGAATAGACCTCCCCGTGAAAGCTGCGGCAAGCGGGACAGCTGTCGCTATCCAGCTGCGACCATACCTTGAAAGCATTCTGATTGTCGTCACGGTACTTCTCCAAATCCATCAGGTATTGCGCATGCCGCCGCAGCATGCTGCAAACCGTATCCGCATCCCACGGACCATCCACGATCAGATCTTCAGGAATCCATTCTGCCGCGGTCTCTCTGCTCCAGAGAAAAGCCATTCCGGCAGGCGGGCGCAAGGCATCGAGTGTCTTGCGGCTGATGTCGTCAAGAAGCGCCGGTGTTTTTTCGAACAGCTTCTGAAGGAGCTGGACATTCTCGTGCTGATCGTCGTTATTGAAAGTGAGCCCAACACCTCTCGAAAACACGCTATTCTTCTGGTATTCGCCTGCAGCGAGTGCCGCACGTAAATAATCGTACTGCAGCAAACCCACCAGGCTTTTTCTCTCAGCCGTTTCCCGCCGCTCCCGTTCCCTCTTTACGTACTGTATGACTGCCTTTCGAGCCTCGGTTGAGAGAACGAGGACGTTGGCATCCGCTGTGAGAAGGGCAACTCCTTCCCGATCGGACGCGAGTAGTCGTTCGATCATTTCTTCCTGCGTCCCCGCTTGATCAAGACCTCGATCGCTGAGCAGGTACTTTAAATCCGTTGCGGAATAGCGGTGGCGCAGTGTCAATTCCAAGGGTGCCTGCACAAGTGCGCCATCCACTCGCAGGCGCTCGATGACATGTTCAACTTTGGCGCCGAGTACATCATTCCAATGCTCTTTTCCGATAAATGTCCACGGATCCGCTCCGCGGAAAAATCTGGCGAGGAGTTCAAGCATCGTGTTGTCGCTGAGCCAGCCCGGCGATGAGCGTCCCGGCGGCAGAGACTCGGTCTTATTCTTTTCCTTGTCATTCGCTTCCCGCTTCTCGCCCTTGTCCCCTAATAATTTCTGCAGAAATCCCATCGAATATCACTCGCTTTTGTATGAGACTGTTGAGACAGGACCAGACGGAGACTCACAGGTTATTCTGGAAGTGAAACATTACGATTATTCAGTGGCTGACAGCAAACACGATACTGATGCTGATTACAGTCAGCACGGTCAGAGTGATTGAGACATAGTGCCAATCGCGCTCGATGAAGAAGGTCCAGCCCGTGATTAACAAACGAAGAATCGGAGTCAGCATCAGCGTGAAGATTCCGGCATAGAGAAAAACAAAAGGATTGAGCAGCACGGTCAGCAACGGCAGCACCGAGAGCTTTTGCAGCCATGCGATATCGGCAACCGGGATTGCAGCAATGTACCATGACGGCTGTGCCGCGTACAGCACGAAGCCGATAATCAGTAACGCACCACTGACGGTAATTCCCGCCATCAGTGTACGGCTCACGATATGTTCACGTGTAGATGCCATTCGTCCTCTCTATGCGGGACGAGCCTGAAGGCTCATCCTCCAAAAAAAATCTTCACGCCTTCACGTCTTTACGTCTTTACGTCTTTACGTCCTTACGTCCTCACGTCTTTACGTCCTTACGTCCTTACGAAAACATCATCCTCACCGCAACCACAAGAATGAGAACGATAAACACAAACATGATTGTACGGCTGCTGAGGCGAGTACCAAGGCGAGTGCCTAGTTGGGACCCTCCAAGTACTCCAAGGACCGCTGCGGCGGTGTAAAGGGGGTTCAGATGGCCGTAGGAGAGGTAGATGAAAGCGCTGGCGACTGCAGTCACGCCGATCATGAAATTACTGGTCGCTGTGGCGGCCTTCATGGGAATTCCGGAAAGCATGTTCATTACAGGGACCTTGATCAGTCCCCCGCCTATGCCGAGGAGGCCACTCAAATTTCCGGCCACGAGAGATGCCATCATGGCTGCAGGCAACCGGCGAACCGAATAACGCACGATCCGTTTTTCCGCCTCGTCATAATACTCTCCTGTGATTCGAGCCGAAGGATCGAAGGCAATTTGCGCTGCGCTGTGCTTCCGGGTCTTGTTCCACATAAGCCCGGCCATCAACAGCAGGAACACCGCGAATATTTTCTGCAGTACATCGCCTGGAAGATAATTCGCAGTCACCCCGCCCAGCACCGCGCCGAACGTAGTCATGACTTCGAGCGACATTCCCAATCGGATATTGCTGATCCCTTTATCGACATACACTGAGGCCGTTGCGCTCGAGGTCGCGATAATGGTCACCACGCTCGCGGCCACCGCCTGATGCATCGGAAGACCGAAGCCCATGACGAGAACCGGGATGAGGAAGATGCCGCCGCCGATACCGAGCAGAGCGCCGAGCATGCCTGTAACGGCACCGGAAAGAACTACGAAAAGAAAAAGGAGGGGTGACATTTCAGAGTTCGCCGATATCTTCATTCCATATTTCAGGATTTGCCGCAATGAATCCGTCCATCATATCGATACATTCCGGGAGATCCAGATCTATAACTTCGACACCGTGCTCTTCCATGAAAACGCGGGCGCCTGGAAAAGTCCTTGATTCCCCAACGATAACTTTCTTGATATTGAACTGGACAATCGTACCTGCGCACATATAACAGGGCATCAGCGTGGAGTAGATGGTCGTGTTTTTATAGCTCCCTACTCGTCCTGCATTATTGAGGCAGTCCATTTCCCCGTGGAGAATCGGATTGTTTTCCTGGACGCGCTTATTATGGCCAGCGGCAATCATCGCACCATTTTTCACAAGCACCGAACCGATCGGAATACCGCCTTCCCCAAGACTCTTCCTAGCCTGGAGCACTGCCTCCTTCATAAATTCATCCATATATGGCCCCACAGAAAATTGCTACAGGATTGCTACAATAAGTCTGTCACGCGACGGATGAAGCCTCGTGAAAAGCTTCAAAAATGTACTCCCGGCAGGACTTGAACCTGCGACCCTCTGCTTAGAAGGCAGATGCTCTATCCACCTGAGCTACGGGAGCATAATAAAAACTACGACTTAGCTGACCGTCGGCAGTGTGCTTGTAGTGGTTGACTTCTGTTACCGGATCCGCTTCGATCGGATCGTACGCGTCAGGATAAAATACGGTATTTCAGGGTAGAGACAAAAAGAGATCTGATCCGGGCTTCATGCATGTGGAATCACTCGCTGTACCGGTTTTCCCACGGCCTCCCCGGCTCGATGCACATCGTCATCACCCTATCGCGTTAAAACCAGCGACGTCCCCGCGTGTACTCGTACATGACCGTCAACATCCGGAACTCCCAACCGCTAGGATAGAGGGGGGAGGCATTTGATTTCCTCTGAGATGTATAATGTGAATTATGCAAACTTTTTCATAGATCGTATAATACTTCATGGGGTCAAAGAACTTAATTTGATGCAGTGTACCTTATCAATGGTGAGTATATGCGATGAACGGAGGGTAAATGATGACATTTACTCACGGCCCTGTTGACAGGATATATCATTTCCTGGAATAATTATTATAGATATGAACATCGGCCGTTGATCTTGGCGGATTGCACACGTTGGTTTTTGCCGGGGGTACCGGAGAAAACTGTCGGTGATTCGTACCCGCATTTGCTGAGGGTTGTGATTTCTCGGGGGAGCGATTTTTCGAGCATGGTAGCTGGAACGTGTCGGAAGTAGTCTGACCGGCAAGCACGGTGATCGTTGCCGTTGACGCGCGAATTTTGAAGTTGAAATAAATTGAAGCAATCACAATCACAACGAGGAAATTACATGCAGATCCAGATCAATACCGACCATAACATCGAAGGCCGCGAGGCGCTGTCTGCTCATGTCACGAGCATCGTCGAGAACGCCCTGATCCGCAACAGCGATCATATTACTCGCGTGGAAGTGCATTTGAGCGACGATGCCAGCCAGAAGAGCGGCCAGGACAGCAAGCGCTGCGTCATGGAAGCCCGCCTCGAAAGCCGCCCGCCCATCGTGGTCACTCATCATGCAGGCACCGTGGAGCAGGCAGTGGATGGCGCTTCAGAGAAGCTGACGAGATTGATCGAAAGCACCCTCGGGCGGGCGCGTGATCACGGAAGTCACAGGACTGATCCGCCTCGCTCCGGACCGATTGATAGTTGAGAAATTCCGCATATCCTTTTACAAGATCACGGCAGTCCTGAAGCAACTTCTTTACAAAACCGTTCGATTAGCTGATGGAGATCAAGATGACTTCTCCCTACTGGAAACGCGCTCATCGTGATTGGCGAATTTGGATTGCAGCAGTTGTGATGCTTGCGTGCATGATAATCTATGCAATAACCGTCGACTTTGCCTTGCTGCCGCGCAGCCCGCTTCAAAAACACGGGTCTGGCGCCAACAGAAAATAATACACGCTGAACACTTCGGTCTTGCCGAGGCTGCGCGTCATTTCAAATAGACGATTTTTTGCATACGCGTCTGACCGTTTGCGTTGAGACGCACAAAGTACATCCCGTACGGGACCTGCGAAGCATCAAAGCGGACCTGGTACAATCTGCCGGCCTCGGCGATTCCTTCATAGAGGGATGCGACTTCCTGTGCATGGATGTTATATACTTTTACAACTGCCATACCCGCCCGTGCAAGGGCGAATTCAATTGTCGTGCTCCGGGGAAACGGATTCGGATGGTTATTCAGCTCCGTTGCCGTCGTCCAGAGCAATTCACAGCTCAAGCGATTCGCCGTTGCGGTGAAAGACACAATTTCCACCGGCAGAGCTGTATTGTTGTCCAAGATTACCGCACCGGACGGTGCCACGGCTCCTGCCAGTAATCTGCCATGCGCCGTCGCGTACGAATTCCCTGTTATGGAGACGTTGGCCAGTATGCTTCCTTCCAGCGTCGAGTTTGCACCCAGCGTAGCAGAGCTGCCTACCTGCCAGAAAATATTGGACCACCTAGCACAGCTGATGAGAACAACCTGGCTGCTTGCAGCGGTTATAAGCGTTGAGGCCATTTGGAAAATGAAAACGGCATTCGTATTGCTCTGGCCGTCGAGCGTAAGAGTGCCGTTTATTCCAAAATCACCGTTGTTGGCATTGTAGACTCCGGGGCCAAGAGTCAGCGCGCCTAGTTCGGTTCCAGTAGAGAATCGACGACGTAGCGTGAGCATCGACTGCGCGCATGCGTGAGTATTTCTGTGTTCGTCTTCATGACTGTATCCAAAAAATAATAATGTACAAAACCTGCTGCATGGACTCCGAAAATGAGAAGCGGGGAAAGCTTATCAGCGATTAGCTGAATCTGCCTCCCCCGCTCTTTTCGTCCATTCTTAGGGCGAGTCTTGACGGGTCGGATTAAACCGATTCGTCACTCGGTCACTTGAGGAGGATAAACTTCCTGCTCATTGAAATCGATGTCCCGGCCTCAAGACGATAGAAGTACATACCGCTTGTGAGCTGGGGTGTTGCCTCGTTTGAATTGAAGGATACGGTGTAGTTGCCAGCTTCCTGGTAAGAATTCACTAGCGTCGCGACTTCAACACCAAACGTATTGTAGATTCTCAGAGTTACCATGCCCGGTTTCGCAATACCGTATTCAATCTGTGTGACAGGATTGAACGGGTTGGGATAGTTCTGCGAAAGCGTGTAATCAGCAGGCACGAGATCATCTCTGATGGCGAGAATAATGTCGGGACGAATGGCAGTATTATTGTCCATTGTCACAGCACCGATTCTTGCCAGGGCCCGGCCGTTTAATACGGCACCGTTTTTGAGCGTAATGGATTGATCAGCCATCATTGTACCCTTCATATCTGCAGTCGTACCGATAGTAGCGGAAGAACCGATCTGCCAGAAGATATTTTTGGAATTCGCTCCACCGGCAAGGATGACTTGTCGACCATTGCCCACGGTGAGAGTCGATGAAGGCATCTGGAATATCCAGACCGCATTGACGTTACCCTGAGCATCGAGCGTGAGATCAGAGTTCGTGATTCCGAACGATCCAGGGGCGGATCGATAGAGTCCCGGGGCGAGTGTCTTTCCGCCAAGTTCTCCGTCGGAGACAATGATGGCATTCAAGGTTCTGCCGGCGGCATCGTTATATGCTACCGTGAGGCAGAGTTTGGCATTGTTTGCCAGCGCATCGTTGATGTGAATTGAACCATTCAGAACCTGTCCAGGCGGGAAGCCGACAACTGCAGTACCAGGACTTAAACCAAGATCACCATGGACGATTGTATTGCCAGTGCTGGTAACAGTCGATCCGGCAAGAATCGTGAAGGTGTTGGCACAGTCCAGATCGATCGTAAGCGGATCAGGCAGTCGTGCACCGGTTGTGAAGCTCCAGTTGTAGTTCATAGCGAGCGGATTGCCCGCGAGGTCAGTCACACCCGTCGTAATTGTGGCATTGTAGGTCGTGTTGGGTGCCAAATGCATCGATGGGTTAAAGAAGGCGTCCGTCCCGACAGAGGTTATCATGCCGATCACCGGCAGCGTTCCATTCCACAGCGTGAAGGAAGTACTCGTAATGGTCAACGGGTCCATGTCTTCACTGAATTTGACAGACAGCGTTTTGTTCACAGCCACACCCGATTCAAAGTTCGCCGGATCCGTGGAAACCACAGTCGGGGCGGTCAGATCGCTGGCGACATAAGTGTCGAATGTCCACACGTAGTCAGCTGCAAGTGGATTACCGGCAAGGTCCATCGCACTGGTTGTAATCGTTGCGGTATATGTCGTGTTGTAGGTGAGGCCGGTATTCGGTGTAAAGGTGGCTGTCAAACCGCGATAAACCACCGAGCCGGGAACATTCATCAAACCTTCACTCAACGTAAAGGTCATGTTCGTGATTGTCAGCGGGTCCATAGCTTCGCTGAATGTCGCAGCCAGCTTCTGGTTAACCGGTACGTCCGTATCATTGTTGTGGGGAATGGTAAACCGCACGTAAGGCGCGGTCGTGTCAGGAACCGGCCCTGAAATGAAGTACCAGATATAGTCGCTTGCCATGTGCAGGCCGGCCACATCCTGGACAGCATTAGTGATCCGGGCAGTATATATCGTGCTGTGTACGAGCGCATTCGTCGGAGTGAAGGTTGCAGTAACGCCGACATAGCTGACCGTTCCTGCCACCGGAGTCAATCCTTCCATAAGGGTGAAGGATGCAGTTGTGATTGTTAACGGATCCATGATCTCGCTAAAGATCGCTGCAATTTTCTGGTTATTGGGAACGTTCGTTGCTGCATTGACTGGAATGGTCGAGATCACCGTGGGCGCGATCGTGTCAGGGAAGGTTCCAGTTGTAAAGCTCCAGCTGTAATCGTTCGCCATCGGATTGCCAGCCAGATCGGTGGCGGCGGTCGTGATAGTGCCGGTATAGCGCGTGTTGTTCGCCAGATTCGTTAACGGTGTGAATGTGGCGGTGATACCTACGTAGGTAACAACACCTGGTATGGGGATGAGCCCGAAGTTGAGCGTGAAGGTTCTGGCGTTGATTGTAAGAGGATCCATCGCTTCACTAAAGGTTGCAATGACCCTATGATTGGGGTGGACGCCCTTGGCTGCATTGACCGGGTCAGTTGAACTCACAGTCGGCGCCGTTGTGTCCTTCACTACGCTTGTTGTAAAGTTCCACACATAGTTCGTCACCATCTTGTTGCCGGCAAGGTCTTTAACGCTGGACGTAATGGTGGCCGTGTACGTTGTGAGGTTAAGAAGCGGAAGCAATGGATTGAATTTCGCTGTAAATCCTGCGTAGGTTACTGTCCCCATGACCGGATTACCGCCCTCGCTGAGAAGGAAGGTTGTCGTGGAGATCGTCAGCGGATTCATCGCCTCACTGAAAGTCGCGGAAAGGATCTGATTGATCGGTACCGTCGCTGCGGCGCTGTGCAGAGGGACTGTTGAAGTGACAGTGGGCGGGATAGTATCCGGCGCCGCACCAGTCTTGAAGACCCATATATAATCCGCAGCAAGTGGATTGCCTGCAAGGTCTGTCGCTCCGGTGGTAATCGTCGCAGTATATTCTGTGTGGTATGCGAGGTAGCCGATCGGATTGAAGGTAGCAGTCACACCGACGTAAGTCACGTTGCCCAGAACTGGAATTGCTCCGGCTTTAACAAGGAAGCTGGCTGTTGTGATTGTTGCAGGATCCATCGCCTCGCTGAATGTTGCAGCCATTCTCTGGTTAATGTGGACCTGTGTTTCCCCGTTGACAGGGATAGTATAGCTCACGACAGGCGGAATAGTGTCTGGTGCTGCGCCGGTTCTGAAATGCCATGTATAGCTGCGCGCCATGGGATTGCCCGCGAGGTCAGTGACAGCCGTTGTAATTGTACCTGTGTACTGCGTATTGTAAGCGAGAAAACTCGTCGGGGAGAATAGCGCGATGACGCCAACGTAGGTAACGGTGCCGGCTATGGGAACCGAACCTGAATCGATAATGACGGAGGCCGAGGTTATCGTCTGGGGATCCATCGCCTCACTGAAGGCTACGCTGATCTGCTGGTTGACAGGAATATTCACTGCATTATATGCCGGGATTGTATATCGTACAATTGGCCCGATGGTATCTGGGGCAGCGCCTGTGGTGAAAGTCCAGGTATAATCGCTGACCATTGCATTACCTGCCAGATCCTTTACAGCCGTTGTTATCGTGGCAGTATAAAGAGTACTGTACACAAGGAAGCTCGTCGGGTTGTAGATTGCAGTGACGCCGACAACACTTACGCTTCCCGGTACAACCGTCGCGCCCTGCTTCAGGGTGAAGCTCGAAGTCGTGATTGTCGCAGCGTCCATAATTTCGGTGAATGTCGCAGCCACGCTTTGATTGACAAAGATCGCGGTATCATTATTCTCAGGGTCTGTCGAACTCACCATAGGGGGGATTGTATCCGGAGCAGCACCGGTCGTGAAGGTCCAGACATAGTTGCTGGCAAGCCCGTTGCCGCCAAGGTCCTTGGCGCCGGTTGTGATCGTGGCAGTGTAGATTGTGTTATACAGAAGATAACTTGTCGGATTCAATGTGGCGATGAGTCCGGCGTAGGAAACAACACCGGGTACCGGATTGACCCCCTGCATCAGGGTAAAGGTTGTGCCCGAAATAGTTGCCTGATCCATGAGTTCGCTGAACGTCGCGGTGATGTTCTGGTCTTTCGCCACTGCTATTGCGAGGTTGACAGGGATCGTGGATATCACCGTCGGGGGGATTGTATCCGGAGCAGCGCCGGTTGTGAAGGTCCAGACATAGTTGCTGGCAAGCCCGTTGCCGCCAAGGTCCTTGGCGCCGGTTGTGATCGTGGCAGTGTAGATTGTGTTATAAAGAAGATTACTTGTCGGATTCAATGTGGCAATGAGTCCGGCGTAGGAAACAACACCGGGGACCGGATTGAGCCCCTGCTTGAGTGTAAAGGTCAAAGACGTGATCGTCGCCTGATCCATGAGTTCGCTGAACGTCGCGGTGAGCGTCTGATTGACGAACACAAGCGTCGCAGTGTCAGCAGGGACCGTGGATACAACTGTCGGAGGTGTAATATCCAGAGGCGGTTTGGTGACGACATTGCCGGCCAGTGTGACCGCGCCAATACGCGCCATTGCCCGTCCATCCAGAACTGCTCCGGTATTCAGGGAGATCGATTGATCCGCGAGGATTGTCCCCTTCATGATGACGGTCGTTCCGATCGTCGCTGAAGTTCCAACCTGCCAGAAAATATTTTTCGCCTGCGCGGCTCCGCCCAGGACGACATGCACGCCGTTCCCGACATTGAGGTCACTGGCAATCTGGAAAATCCAGACATCAGTCGCGCTGCCGGTAAGAGTGACGTCGGAGCCGGTTATTGAGGCAGCGC
This sequence comes from Bacteroidota bacterium, assembly GCA_049663345.1. Classification (GTDB taxonomy): domain Bacteria; phylum Bacteroidota; class Ignavibacteria; order SZUA-365; family SZUA-365; genus SZUA-365. Next base: position 36,119 of record JBATDG010000095.1, on the reverse strand, counting down.
TCGTAAATTTATAGAGACCCGCGACGAGCGTCAGTCCGCCGATATTACCGGATCCGGGGTTCAAAAACGTGCCGGTGGGGACTGGAGTCCGTCCTGCGGCATCGTTATACGCGATAGTCAAACAACCTTTGCCGTTGTTCGCCAGTGCGTCGTTGACATGTATGGCTCCATTTACTACGGTTGCAGGTGGAAACCCGACGATCCCGGATCCCGGGCTCAATCCTACATTTCCATCGATGATGGTGGCGCCGGTACTGGTGACCGTAGATCCCGCGAGAACTGCGAAAGTCTCGGTACATCCAAGATCGAGCGGTGCAGGCGATTGCGAATATGCGACAGCTGGTATTATAAACGCAGCCATCAGTCCTGCCATTATCGGCAAGCTTATGCAGCGCGCAAACCGCTGTATCAGCTTTTTAACAAAAATACTCGTCATAACACACTCCTGAGTCTAAAATTGCTTCATGATGATGTCTTTCTATTCAGAACCAGTATGACGATATATTCGTTGTAATGATATAGTTCATAGGGATGGAAAAGGGGCTAATCCCATTGATTATGTGGGGATGAGTTGAAGAATTTTCGATGAGAAAACTGAAATAAGATCAGAAAACCTGCAGGGTGGAGTGCGGCTGGTCAAATTATTCGTATTGTGACCTGCCAAAAACATGTAAGCAGGCACACCGAACCGCTTGTACGGTATTCCTACTGTTTCGGGACTGCGGCGTGCGGATTCCGAACGGGTCAGTCAGCGAAGGATGACGTCTCCCCTAAAAAGGAGCGTGGAATGCGAAATACTGCTTCGATCGTGAGATTGGCATTATTCTTGCAAAATTCAGACGAGACAGAGATAGTTCAAATGTCGATTGCCGGTGGGCAAAGCAACTTCGATTGACCGTAACAATTCTGGAGAATATCCATGATGAAACAACTACTTCTTCTGACCATCCTCGGCGTCGTCACGATCACTGCCACCTTCATACTTCTTATAAATACCTCGGGAGCACAGGCCCAGCAGGTGAGCAAGGATGCCGTGACGGAGGATTGTCTGAACCTCGCAGCGGCCGCAGTAGGATACTATCTCAAGCCCGCGCTTCTGCAGGGCGGCAATCAAAGCTTCAACAACATTGATATTGCGGATTGCGGAATGACCGAAGCTGGAAGCAAGCTCACTGGCTGCAATTTGAACGGGGTATACACGATTGAGGCAACTGGCGCCAAACTTACCATCACCGGAATCTCTGCGGGACGCCGCAAGAACGCTGTCGTGCTCATCTGCGACATGGAGCAATCCCGCGAGAATCGTGTGACGATCACGCGTGTGGCAATGTAGGGGTCGGAAAGCCGTGACCGTTCGGTCTCAGTCGTCTGTGGGTTTCTTTGGGAGAACTCGGGCTAAGTCTCTTCGACGAACTTCAGCGGCAGGCGAACTGTGAATGTGCTGCCCTCTCCCCAGGAGCTTTCCACACTGATGTTTCCGTGGTAGGAATCGACGATCTGCTTGATGATCGAAAGGCCGAGGCCGGTCCCGGGAATCGAACGCGTTTCATCGTTCTTGATGCGATAGAACTGACGGAAGAGCATTTCCGTGTCTTCCTTTTTCATACCGATTCCCCGATCTATGATTGCGATGCGCAGCGAGCCGTTCTCACGTCGTGCGCGAACGATGATCGCGCCGTTTTCCCGATTGTACTTAATGGCATTGCTGAGCAGATTGGTGATGACCCGGCCGAATTCATCGCGGTCAATATCGATTGTGGGAAGATTATCCTCATACTCCGAAGAAAAAGTGATCCCCCTTTTTCCCATTTCTCCCTGCAAAAGTTCACGAATGTTTTCGATTACTACCGGCACTGTGACTGCGACTATTTCACGACGAATGGTACCGAGGTCTCTTCGGCTGATATTGAGCAGGTCGTTGACGAGATCGATGAGGGATTGCAGTCGTTCGAGGGAGCGGTCAACCATTTTATCGTACTGCGAAAGGTCGTCCCCGAGAATACGGCTGTGCATGTTTTCGAGATAGCCGCTCACCGCCGCCACTGGCGCCTTGAGCTCATGCGCGACCATGGAGACGAATTGGGATTTCTGCGCATCGAGCCGCTTGAGCTGCGTGACATCCTGAATCGTTGTAACGAATCCAAGAATGTTGCCGGCTGCGTCTTTGACCGGGGCGGTCTTCATGTTCACCACAAGCTCGAGATTCGGCCGCATTTCCCATTCATGCGCCACGAGTTCAATTCCCTGACGAGTTTTATCCTGCGCTTCGTGAATGAGTTCGATCACCTCGACGGGAAGAATTTCACTGATCTTATCCCCCGCTTTGATGCTGGAGGGAAAGTCGAACAGCGCCCGCGTTTGCGGATTGGCGAGCACAATCTCATCCTCAAGGTTGGTGACGAAAAGCGCATCGTTGACGGAATTGATGATGGTGCGAAGGCGGCTTTTTTCCTGGCTGATCTCCAGCAGACGCCGTTCCTGTTCCGCACGGAGTTCGCGTGTTTCGATCGTCAGACGCCGCCTACCCAACGCGCGATTGACTTCGAAAACGATCTGATCAGGTGTGAAGGGTTTGGGAATGTATGTATACGCTCCGTGCCGTGTCGCCTCGACCGCCGTGTCGATGCCGGCGAACGCCGTGATCATCATGTATTCGGTGTCTGGATACTTTTCCTTTAGGCGCCGCAGCACAGTCAATCCATCGACATCCGGCATTTTCAGATCAATCAGCGCCACGTCAAACTCCCGCTCCGAGCCGCACGCAACTCCCTCGCTACCATTTTCTGCAACGGTGACTTCATAGCCCTCAAGGGTGAAGATGCGGCGAATGCCTTCGCGCATACCGAGCTCGTCGTCGACGACAAGCAGCAACGGTTTGTGTTCTTCCATCATCATCTCCCCGGATGCACGTTATGCGGAGTGGGACCGAGCGCCGCAGCGAGTTCCCGGGGCGACATCTGCGACGCCGTGGGATAATCGCGTAGATCTGCGGGCATTGTGATGGTGAACGTCGATCCCTTCATCACTTCGCTTTGCACGGTGATCTGGCCATGATGAAGCTTGACGATTCCGTAGGCGATGGGCAGACCAAGTCCCGTGCCCTTCCCGATCTGCTTTGTTGTAAAGAACGGTGTGAACAGCCTCGAGAGATTTTCCTTCGGAATGCCCGCACCGTTGTCAGAAATGCGGATAACGATATCGCGAGGGGTTTCCGCATGCTCAACCGTGATATGCAGGATGCCGCCGTCGGGCATTGCTTCACAGGCATTCATTGCGATATTCAAAAGCACCTGCTTCATCTGATCGGTATCGAAAAAGAGCTGAGGCAGTGTTTCGTCGATGCTGCGTTCAATGATTATATCGCCGAATTCCTCGCGCTTGCGAATCATTGCGACGATCGATTCGATGAGTTCTGCTGCATTGATTTCGCTGATGACGATTTTCCCCTGCCTTGCGAAATTGAGGAGACTCCCGACAATATTCCTGCAGCGCTCGGCTTCGGCGATGATAAACCGGATGTCGTCCCGGGCAGGATCAATTTCCTTGAGCTGTTTGAGCAGCAGATGGGAATACAGAACTATGGTGCCGAGGGGGTTGTTGATTTCATGGGCAACGCCGGCGGCAAGTTGTCCCACCGACGCGAGCTTCTCTGTGTGAATGAGCTGCGCCTGTGCTTCTGCGAGGTCCCGATGCGAACGTTCAAGGTTGTCAATAGTGTACTGCAGGCACATCTCTTTCTCGGCGATCCCCTGCGCGACGGCAACGGCAAGCGCATGGCAGCTTTCATATCCACAGGCCGCACAGTTGATCTGCTGTTCGATCTCGCGCTTCCCCATCGTGAGGAGGATATGCTGAATTTCCCGTTCCTCGGGAATCCGCTCCTCGATGTGGTGGTCTTCATAACTGCGCTGCAGATCCAGATGCCGGTATTGTTCGATCGAGTCGTGCCACTCTGCCTGATCCAGCCGCCGGTGGCGTGACTTTACCCACGAGATTATGCGCTCGCGCCTCTCAAAATAATTGAGGGGACTGCTCATTCCCGGTCCGTTGATGCAGCCTTCGCAGAACAGGATATCAATAAGCTTGCTGTTGACCTTGCCCTGCCCTATCTCGTTGATCATGTTCAGACAGTTCTGCCGGCCCTCGACGACAATGACTTCTTCGTCCATCACATCGGAGCTGATGCCTGCGCTCTTCAGCAGTCCGCCGGATACAGGATAGATCTGTCCGAGAAAGGCACGCGGTTCGTCGAATTCCGTCTCCGGCTGCGAGGCGATATTGATTCCCTCCGCTTCGAAAAGTGCGCCGAGTTCGTCGAAGGTCAGCGCCTCATCGATTACTCCGGCCACATTCGCATCCAGAATCTCGAGTTTCTTTGCGACACAGGGACCGATAAATGCGACGAACGCATCATCCCCATATTTCTCACGCATGACCATCCCTGCGGCGATCATCGGAGAAACGATGGGCGCGAGATTGGGAATGAGCTCAGGACGGTATTTTTCGATGTACTCCACAATGGCCGGACAAGGCGTGGTAATAACAGGATCGTCGCGCTGCGCTATGTGGTCCCGATAGGCCTCGCTCACGAGATCGGCCCCGAAAGCGACTTCCGCAACGCGTGTGAATCCGAGTGCGCGTATTGCTCCCACAAGGCGAAGTGGATCGACTTCCGGAAATGCGGCGGGAATCGAAGGGGCGACGAGAGCGACCTTCTCTCCCGGCTCGCTGGCCCTAAGCGTTTCCCTTACTGGGGAAATGCCGTCCCGCACCGATTTCGCATTTTGAGTGCATACTTTGAGGCAATTGCCGCAGCCGACGCAGCGTGAGGAAAGCACAACAGCCTGGCCGTTCAATATCTGAATGGCGTTGGCGGGGCACTCACGTACGCAGCAGTAGCAGCGCTTGCAGCGTTCGGGAATTGTCGTTACTACGCAGTTCATTCAACCCTTGCTTCGCGTGAGACGGGAGGACGGGCCTCGCATTACGGCTGTCCCGGACTTCTGACGAGTCCTGGAATACAAATTCGCAAAGCGTTCACTGACTTACAATACAAAAGCCCATAATTTGTGATTTATTTCACTTTATTCTGTGCGGCGGGAATGCGGATCGGAATGATGGATACCGGAGTATGGCATCCCCTTGTCGTTGCACGTTGGGCGTATTGTGATTATCTTCTCGATTAGGAGTAATCACAAGCGGCGATACATGTTCGAGCTAGTCCCAAAATGGATCATGTATGATGAGTTCTGGAGAACGCTGAAGCGGCGGAATCTCTGGCTCATATATCTCAGGTACTTCGTCATCTCCATGCTGGTAGGCTTGATCCTGGTCGGCGATATTTTCCCGTCGCTGCATTTGGAAACACTCTCTATCGGGATGCTGACCTGCGCGATTCTGCTCTACAATCTTGTATTCCACCGCACGCATCCATCACTGTCCGAAGGCTTTGCGCCATTCAACGGACTGCATTACGCCTTACTGCAGATGTGCTGCGATTTCATTGCACTGCTTGTGCTGATCTACCTGACGGGCGGCGTCGAATCGCCATTCTATTATTTCTTCATCTTCCATGTCATTATCGGCAGCCTGATTCTACCGCGGCATGTCGTTTCTCTCCTCGTAACATTCACGGTGCTGGTAATCGGTATCGGCGCGATTCTCGAAATGAATGGGAGCATTCCGCACTACACTCTCGAAGGCTATTTCGCCGCAGCGCAATACACCAGCAAGCTTTATGTAATTACCCATATTACCGTGCTCGCCCTGATTCTCTACGTCAGCAATTATCTTGCGAACTCCATCTCGAAGGAACTCTATCTTCGTGAGCGTTCGCTGACCATCGCGTACAAAAAGCTTGAAGAAGCGGAGACGGCGAAGTCCCGGTACGTCATGTCGGTAGTCCATGATCTGAAAACGCCGATCGCTGCAGCGATGACATATCTCAACATGATTCTTGACGGGTCTCTGGGACGCGTTCCGGATGCTTTCGAGCGTCCCCTCGAACGTTCCCGCATCCGGCTGAACAACGCGATCGCCATCGTCAACGACATTCTCCAGCTCACACAGCTCAAGCTCGCCGCGAAGCCGGAAATTTCTCAGGTCAATCTTTCCGAGCTCATCGATGAGATTTATCAGGAAATGCGCATTCTCTTTGTCGCAAAGAAGCTCCGCTTTTCCACATGGATAAACAGCGACAGCGATATCTATATCGAAGGCGAGCGAAAACTGCTGAAGCTGGCTCTTTCCAACCTGATATCGAATACACACAAGTACACCGAGCGGGACGGCCGGGTTGAAATCCACATACAGAAACAGGACGACGACATCCTCCTCGAAATTTCCGACAGCGGCATCGGAATCCCAGAAGCAGAACAGCAGAAAATCTTCCAGGATTTCTATCGTTCCAGCGTTTCAAAACAGAAGGGCATCGAGGGCACCGGCCTCGGAATGAGCGTTGTGCTGCATATTATCCGTCAGTTCAACGGAACGATAGAAGTGCAGTCGCCGTCACGATTGGCTGACGGTCCCGACCGTCAGGGAACCGCATTCTTCATCACATTCCCGATCAAGTACACTCCTCTGAATTCGGATATCGATGAGATCGATATCTGAGATAGAGTCTGCGATCGTGTTTTTCTCTGCCCGCAGGTTTTCGTAGCGGACCAGCAAGTTCATTCCCGTCAATACAACTCTCAACGGCGAGGCAGCATTCGCATTCGCTTCACTGCAGTTTTCTGCAGCAGACCAGCAGATTCCTCTTCCGTCAATACGATTTCCCATGAGGGGCGAGAAGGCGCATACTTTATCCATGCAGCGCGCACACTCGCAGAACTCCCTGAAAAGCGGTACATTATCAAACGAGATAGTATTGTCCCACGAATTCGCAGATAACAATGACAAGAAATAATGAGGAACTGCAGTCCCATCCCGCCAACGCCGTGTTCGCACTGATGGATGATCGCGCATTCCGGCACTCTGTTGTGCGCCCTGCACTTGAAGCCGACAAAGCCGCGCTCTCGCGACTCGCAACCGGGAAGCATCAATTGCATGGGTTCCGAAACATCTCCCGCGCTCCCATTTCGATGCTGCTCCCGGTCATTTCGGATGAAGCCAATCTCTCACCGGTGTTGGCACAGCGCATTCTCACGCACTGGTTCGATGCACAGGGCCTGCTGAAGGGCCTCGTTGCTGCGAAGCTGCAGCTGCTGGGCTACGAGCCTCAGGAAAATCCTTTCGACGAAGACGGCAACGTGAAGTGGCAGATGCTGAAAAAAGATCATGCCGACGCACAGTATGACGGAACATTCGTGGAAGGTGAAGATATGAATGGCGTCATGCTGATGTCGCTTCTCCTTGGCTGGTTCGGTGCGGAAGATGATGCCGCCGAGGAAGAAGAAGAGAATTAATACCTGTACCCCGCGAAGATGACAACCGGCATCCGGACACAAAGTCTCTTCGCTGTGCGCGTGCATAACGCGCCTTACGAACAGTTGCTCGCTGCGGCCCTTGCGGCCGTTCGCGAGCCCAACCCCTCCTTCACTGCCTACTCTCACTTCAACGTACTGCTCGATGCGCGGCAGAAACCCTGGCTGCACTCACAGCTTAACCGCGCAGCATTGAACATCAGCGATGGCATCGCTGTTCGATTGGCCTTTCGCGCCACAGGCGCAAAATCTCCCGCCAACGTTAATGCGACGGATTTTCACCACGCCTTACTCATGCAGTCGCTCCAAAACGGGAGCCGAATATTCCTGCTTGGCGGGAGTGCGGAAGCGGCAGAAATCCTGCAAACGATGTTTCGCGATCGGTACCCGGACTGCGTCGTTCAAACGCATCATGGACAGATCGACGTCGCTGATCCTGCCTTAGTCAAAACTCTGCGTACTTTCGCTCCTGATATCCTCTTTCTCGGGTTGGGGAGCCCAAAGCAATTCGAGTGGATCGAACAGAATCTGGCCGAGGTTGGCTGTCCGCTGACAGTGGCGACAGGCAATTTCCTGGAGTTCCTCGCCGGCACCCACGCACGTGCTCCCCGATGGATGCAGGCAGCGGGGTTCGAATGGCTGCACCGGCTGCTGCATGAACCGGCGCGTCTCTGGCGTCGATATATATTCGGAATCCCACGCTTCGCATTCCTGATCATCGCCGAACGAGTTACCCGACGCATTGGTGGGTGATCGTGTTATCCCGGCCTACAGTCCCCTGGCTTGCGCCCGGGGTTTAGCGAATGCCGCCCTCGCCACGGCGAGTCTTCGACCTCCGGGGCGGAAGACGCGCTGAAGCTAGACGCGCCGGTCGAGATCGCGGTATTGGATGGCTTCGGAGACATGCTCAGGTAGAATCCGATCGCTGGCACCTAGATCGGCTATGGTTCGGGCGACTTTGAGAATGCGATCATAGGCGCGTGCACTGAAACCCAATGCCTGTGAAGCGCTTCGGAGCAGATCGCGGCAGTGATCGTCGATTTTGCAGTATTGCCCGATGTCGCGGGTTCCCATCATTGCGTTGCAGTGCAAGCCGCGGCGCGAGGCAAATCGGGCGAGCTGCCGCTCTCTTGCTGCAACCACACGGGCACGCACACGCTCGGAGGATTCTCCGCGCCTGTCGCTTGCCAGCTCCTGATATTTCACTTGCGGACATTCAACGTGAATGTCGATGCGGTCCAGCAATGGGCCGGAAATTCGTCCCATGTACTTCTGCACCTGCTGCTCCGTGCACGTGCATGCATGGCGGGGGTTCCCATTGTTTCCGCAAGGACAAGGGTTCATTGCCGCAACCAGCATGAAATTTGCAGGATACTCAATGCTCATCTTTGATCTGGCAATGGTCACTGTCCCCTCCTCCAATGGCTGGCGGAGAACTTCCAGCACGTTGCGTGCAAACTCCGGCAGTTCATCAAGAAAAAGGACTCCGTTGTGTGAAAGACTGATTTCACCCGGACGCGCATAGCCCACGCCTCCGCCCACCAGCGCTGCATCGGAAATCGTGTGATGTGGTGCACGAAAGGGACGTGATGCGACGATCGCCGATTGCGGTGAAAGCAGACCCACAATGGAATGAATCTTCGTCGTCTCCAGCGCCTCATCAAACGTAAGCGGCGGCAGAATCGTAGGGATGCGTTTGGCGAGCATTGTCTTGCCTGAGCCGGGAGGGCCCATGAGAATGATATTGTGTCCGCCGGCAGCCGAAACCTCCAGCGCGCGCTTTACGTTTTCCTGACCTTTCACGTCGGAAAAATCCACAACACTCTTTCCCTGCTCCTCGCGAAACAGATCCTTGATATCGATGCGGTAGGGTTTGCAATCAGGATGCGTCCCCTGAATGCAGCTGACAGCCTCGCGCAGCGATTCGCAGGGATAGATGTCAATACCTTGGACCATAGCTGCCTCACGCGCATTGACCGCGGGAAGGATGATGCGGCGAAAGCCGCGCTTCTTCGCTTCCAGCGCGATGGACAGCGCGCCATGGATAGGCCGCATGCTGCCGTCGAGCGCAAGCTCACCGAGGAGCAAGGTGCTCTCAATGTCCTGCACTTGCAGTGCCTCCGTGGCGCTGAGAATGCCGATGGCCAGAGGCAGGTCGAAGGCGGATCCTTCCTTGCGTACATCAGCCGGCGAGAGATTCACGACTATCCGCCGCACAGGGAAGGGGTAAGCTGAATTCTTAATGGCCGCTGAAACCCGTTCACGGCTTTCCTTGACCGCATTGTCGGGCAAACCAACGATGATGAATCCGGGTATTTGACTCTCGATGTGTGTTTCAACACCGACTACAAATGCGTTGATGCCGTGCGTGGTCGCACTGAATACAGTGGAAATCATGGCTCCCTTTTCCTTTGTATTTGATGTTGTCTTGCATCCGCTGTTCCCTTGCGGATCATCTCATAAATATAGACATGCCTCAAAGAAAAAAAAGGCAAGAAAAAAGGCGCCACGAATGGCGCCTTGTGAAAAAGCGATTAGGCCCGACTTTGTTAGAGAATCGAATCCTTGGCTGCCTTGGCAACGCGGAACTTAAGTACGTTCTTTGCAGGGATCTTGATCGCATCGCCAGTGGCCGGGTTGCGGCCTGTGCGTGCTTTCGACCGTGCAGTAACCCACTTGCCCAAGCCAGGCATGACGAATTCCTTCGTCTTTTTGGTCTGCTTGTAAATCAGATCATTATATGTCGCGATGAATTCTTCGGTCTGCTTCTTGTTGAGACCGGTCTTCTCGGAAAGGAAGTCGATGATCTCTTTTTTCGTCATAGGCTTCGCAGCTACTTTCGCCATGGTGCCTCCTGTGTTAGTGAGTGTGATGAACTGCTCGATCAAACATAAAGAATTTTTGTTACGTGTCAAACACTTTTTCAATGCCTGACATACTTTTTCATCAGTAATTATAGGGGTGAAATGCAGGTGACCCTTATTCATTCCCCTATCTCAGCACTTCGGCCGGGGCTGGAGGTTGCGCTACGGTAAGATCCGTTCGAAGCTGTGGTTGGATCAACACGCGCGATGTCCTATTTTTCTATTTCATCATCGACAGGATTTCACGCATGAACGATACAACTCTCCACTCTCCCGAACTCTTTCCGCTGGGAACGCGCCCTGCGCATGTCCCTGCCGGGACCGTCCGGGACTGGTATCGGGTGATGCATCTCGGCCGCAGTCTCGATGAGAAAGCGGCCCGCTACCTGAAGATGTCGAAGGGGTGGTCGTATCACGCCCCCTGTGCGGGACATGAAGGCATTCAACTTGCGCTGGGGCTTTCCGTACACCGCGGAAGCGACTTCCTCTTCCCGTACTACCGCGATATGCTGACCGTGCTGGCAGCGGGGATGACCGTCGAGGATATCGTACTCAACGGGCTTTCCAAGGCAACGGACCCCGCAAGCGGCGGACGCCACATGAGCAATCACTTCGCAAAGCCTGCAATACGCATTCAAAACGTTTCATCCTGCGTGGGCAGCCATTCCCTTCACGCGGTGGGTGTCGCAAGAGCTATCCAGCGCTTTAACGGAAGCGAGATTTCTTTTTACAGCAGCGGAGAGGCGGCGACATCGGAAGGGTATTTTTATGAAGCCCTCAGCGGCGCCTGCCGCGAACAACTGCCGGTTGTGTTCGTCCTGCAGAACAACGGCTACGCCATCTCGGTGCCTGTGCACGAACAGAGCGCCAACACGAATATCGCGGACAATTTCCACGGCTTCAAAAACCTCCTCGTGCTCAACTGCGACGGCACAAATATTTTCGATTCCTGGGAAGTGATGCAGGAGGCCTGCGCCTATGCGCGGGAAGGCAAGGGTCCGGCAATGGTGCACGCCGACTGCGTGCGCATCGGCGCCCACAGCAATTCAGATCGTCACGAACTCTATCGCAGCGAGGAAGAGCTCATCGAAGTGCAGCGCCGCGATCCGCGGAGGCGGCTGCGGGCGTTCATGCTTTCCGAAGGAATCTGCAGCGAGGACGAGATCGCCGAAATCGAGGCGGAGAATTTCCGGCACCTGGAGGAAGAAAGCCTGCGGGCTGAAGCAGCGCCCGAGCCCGAAGGGTCGTCCGTCACACGCTTCGTCTACGCCGACGATACGCATGTCTGTCCGCTTTCAAACGACGACTTTGCACGCATCATGAAGAAGCACGAGGCGGAAGAAGAACCAGTCAGTCTCCGCGACGCAATCAACCGTGCGCTTCATGAGGAATTTCGCAGAAACCCCAGCACGTTTCTCTGGGGACAGGATGTCGCTTCGCGCGACAAGGGCGGCGTGTTCAATGTGACGAAAGGCATGCTGCAGGAATTCGGCAACGCCCGCGTGTTCAATGCCCCGATCGCGGAGGATTTCATTCTCGGTACCGCAAACGGCTTCTGCCGCTACAGCGACGACATTTGGGTTGTGGTCGAAGGCGCGGAATTCGCCGATTACTTCTGGCCGGCGATGGAGCAGCTCGTCAACACTGCGCACGAACATTGGCGGAGCAACGGACAATTCACACCGAATATCATCGTGCGCCTTGCCTCCGGCGGGTACATACAAGGCGGCCTTTACCACTCTCAGAGTATCGAAGCTGCCATCGCCAACATTCCCGGTTTGCGCATAGTCATGCCCGCCTTCGCGGAGGATGCGGCAGGACTTCTGCGCTGCGCCTTCCGCACGCGCGGAGTGACCGTGTATCTCGAACCAAAGTATCTGTACAATCACGCATGGGCGAAGACGCGGTATCCTCGGCCGGAGCTGTGCGTTCCCATCGGACGTGCGCGCCTGCGCAGGGAAGGTAATACGCTCAGCATCGTCACCTACGGAAACACCGTGCATCTCGCCCTGCGCGCGGCTGAACGTCTTGCCGGCGAAGGCGTGGAATGCGATGTGCTCGACCTCCGCAGCATTCTTCCCTATGATCGTGAGGCAATCGCCGCCACGGTAAAAAAGACAGGGAAAGTGCTGGTCATTCACGAGGCCGGACGTACAGGCGGATTCGGAGGCGAACTCGCCGCCCACATCGGGGAACATCTTTTTGAATATCTTGACGCTCCCGTGCGTCGTGTCGCTTCACTGGACACGCCGGTCGGATTTGCGAAGGTCCTTGAGCAGGCGACGCTCATCGGCGTAGAAGAAATTGTCGTCGCGGGCCGTGAACTGGCCCGTTACTGAAAACGCATATCGGTGAGACCGGGCCGCCTGCAATGCAGTCGCCAGAATCACCGGTTGTCTTCCGGGAGCGGTCGTTCGCCGTCCCGTATTTAATGAATTCCACACCCGAGGATTGAGCATGATTAATCTCAGCTTTCACGGGGCCGCACGCAATGTCACCGGCTCCAGCCACCTTCTCGAGGTCAACGGCAAACGCATTCTTCTCGATTGCGGTCTTTTCCAGGGACGCCGCGCCGAAGCCTGGGACAAAAACAATGACTTCTCCTTTGACCCGGCTACCATCGATGTGCTCGTGCTTTCGCATGCGCATATCGACCATAGCGGAAAGATTCCGATGCTGTTCAAACACGGCTTTCGAGGTCCGATTATCTGTACGGCCGCAACCCGTGACCTGGCCAACATCATGCTGCTCGACAGCGCCTTTCTGCAGGTGAAGGACTCCGAATTCGTCACCAAGCTGCATAAGAAAAAAGGGCTCCCGCCAGTTGAGCCGCTTTATGACGCCGACGATGTCATTGAGGTGCTCGGACAGTTCCAAACCGTCGGCTACCGGCGAAAAACGCGTGTGACCGAGGATGTCGATGTCACCTTCTATGACGCCGGCCACATCCTTGGTTCTGCGATCAGTCTCTACGATATTCGCGACGGCGAACGGGAACTGCAGATGTGCTACACGGGCGATCTCGGACGCCCCGATCGTCCCATTCTCATGGATCCTGAGCACGTCGGCGATGTCGACATACTGATCACGGAGAGCACATATGGCGGACGCGTACACGCGCCGAACGAGGTCATACTCGATACACTTGAAGATGTGATCAAACGTACCGTCGCGCGCAGCGGCAAGATCATCGTTCCTGCATTCTCAGTGGGACGTACGCAGGAGCTCGTCTATCATCTGCACGAACTCAGGGAGCAGGGCCGCTTGCCCGAAATCGAGATCTATGTCGACAGCCCGCTCTCAGTCAACGCCACACAGATTTTCCGCATTCATCCCGAATGCATGGATACCGAGGCCCGGCACGCAATACTGACGCATCAGAATCCTTTCAGCTTCGAAAATCTCCACTACACCATGCATGTGGGAGAATCGAAGGAGCTCAACGCGCGTCAGGATCCCATGATGATTATTTCAAGTTCGGGAATGTGCGAAGGCGGCCGCATTCTGCATCACCTGCGCAACAACATCTCCAATCCCCGCAACACTATAATGATCACCGGTTACAATGCGGAATACACGCTCGGAAGGCGTATCGTGGAACGCGAGCGCAAGGTGACGATATTCGGTGAGGAACATGAATTGAATGCGGAAGTCGTTGTGCTCAACAGCTTGTCTGCCCACGCCGACCGCAATGAGATTCTCGATTACCATCGCCGCTTCAATCCTGCGCGGCTCCGCAACACGTTTATCGTTCACGGAGATTACGACCAGGAGCAGAAGCTCCAATCCGCCCTGCAGGATGAGCTGGGCTTGAAAAATGTTGAAATCCCATCCCAGGGCGACAGCTACGAAATCTAGCGCCTGAACGCGCATACTTTCTCTTCCGAAAGCGGTTCTGACTGCGAATGAAGGTCCACGTCATGAATAATAGTGAGGCGTCCGTTTACCGGGACGCCTCACTGCATTTTAATTATTGCGGTGTCCATGTCAGCATTCTCACGCGCAAAACCCATCGACGCCGGATGCTCATGGCTACGAAGGGGATCTGATTCAATTGATGAATGCGGTTTCGAACAAAAAAAATGGCAGGTGATCTCGCATACCTGCCACTACTGATTGACGAAGGAGGGTGTAATGAGTGAGGATTTTTTTCTCCCTAAGTCTTTAGCCTGGTGTTGTTACGGTAAGAATGTCTGAAGGTTGCGCCGCCGCGCAGGGATAAATTTTATCCTTTCGGACACGAAATACTTATAAAGAACGCGATTCTCAACACCTGCAGCGTTGATGAAATTTTTCCTTTGATTCGTATGTTTTAGGTCTGGTATGAGCAAAACCTATGATATCGTTGTCGTCGGCGGTGGACACGCCGGCGTTGAAGCAGCCAGCGCCGCAGCGCGCATGGGCAGTTCTGTTGCGCTGGTTACGATGGAGGCCGCAGCTATCGGACGGATGTCCTGCAACCCGGCCATTGGCGGTACTGCGAAAGGGCATCTGGTGCGTGAAATCGATGCCCTGGGCGGCCTCATGGGACTGATCGCGGATCAAAGCGCCATTCAATACAAAATGCTGAACCGTTCGAAGGGACCGGCCGTCTGGTCGCCTCGAAGCCAGAACGACCGCGACGCGTATTCAGACGCGGCACGCCGCTATATGGAGTCCACACCCGGGCTCACCGTCGTTCCCGGTTCCGTGTCGCTGCTTCATATCGAGAATGATCGGGTTTCGGGTGTGACGACGTCCTCAGGCGATGAGATCATCTGCAGAGCGCTGATCGTTTGTGCGGGGACCTTCCTCAACGCCACCATGTTCACGGGTCTTGAAGAAAGCATCGGCGGCAGGTTCGGCGAGCATCCTGCCACAGGCATCACCGAAACGCTTCTGCGCTACGGATTGGAAAGCGGCCGCTTGAAAACCGGCACACCGCCGCGCGTTTCGCTCCAAAGTCTCGATCTGGATGAAACCGCACTCGCCCCGGGCGATGAAAATCCTGAGCCGTTTTCCTTCCAGTCGCCTATGCCGTCTTTCGAACAGGTGCCTTGCTACATCACTCATACCAGCACCGACACCCATGATGTGATGCGAGAGGGTTTCGAAGATTCTCCGATGTTCACCGGCCGGATACACGGAGCAGGCCCGCGCTACTGCCCGAGCATTGAGGATAAGATTGTCCGCTTTTCTGAGCGGGACAGCCATCACCTGTTTCTCGAGCCCGAGGGCCGGGATTCCGACATCGTATATGTAAACGGATTTTCATCCAGCCTTCCAGCCGACATACAGCTCCGGGCTCTCCGCACTGTTCCGGGCATGCATCGGGTGGAAATGATTCGGCCGGGCTATGCGGTAGAATACGATTTCTTCCCCCCCCATCAGCTGCATCTCAGTCTGGAAACGAAGGCGATTCGCGGTCTCTATCTGGCGGGACAGGTCAACGGCACTTCAGGCTATGAAGAGGCCGCTGCACAGGGACTGATGGCGGGCATCAATGCGGCGCTGGTCCTGCGCGGCGAAGAACCGCTGATACTTTCGCGCAGCGAAGCATACATCGGAGTGCTGATAGACGACCTTGTCAACAAGGGCACACTCGAGCCGTACCGCATGTTTACGTCGCGCGCGGAATATCGTCTCCTCTTGCGGCAGGACAATGCCGATCGTCGGCTGATGCCCTACGGTCACCGATTGGGGCTCATACCTGACGAGGTTCACAGCGCGATGCGCACCCGGGATTCGCTGATTCATGCCGTCCGCGAAATGCTCGAGGCTCGCACGGCCAGTCCTGCAGTGCTCAATCCCTACCTGATATCCGTCAATTCACCCCCGGTCACGCAAAACGAATTTCTTGGGAAAATTCTTCGTCGGGAGGAAGTTCGGGCAGAAGATTTGCTGCGTCTCAATGGCATCGCAGACGGAGCGCATGTGGCTGCGAGCCTCGCGGACCCTCGCGCCGTTGAGCAAATCGAGATAGAAACAAAATATCTCGGATATATCGAGCGGCAGCAGCGCGAAGTGGATAAGTTTCGGCATGCGGAAAGCATGCTCATCCCGAAGGACTTCGATTACAGCCGCATCCACTCCCTTTCAAGTGAAGGGCGGGAGAAGCTGATGAAAGTGCTGCCTCGCTCCATCGGACAGGCCTCCCGCATATCAGGCGTCAGCAGCTCCGATATTTCCGTCCTGATGATCTATATGAAATAGCCCACCGCAGCATTGCAAGCTTTAGTGCATCCGTTCTTGACTTGACTCCTAACACAATTCAAACCACATTTCAATTCTTCACAATACAGTTCCTAGTACATTGGTCTGACGAAACAAATGGGCGTTCTCGTCCAATCGACAGACGTAACGGAGGCGATACACGGTGGATTCGCAGATACCGATGGTTCGTGAAATAATCCTGGAGCGCATTGCAGACATCCTGCAGAACCTCTATAAGGATCCCGCGATGGACCTCTCAGAGGAGACACTCAGCGCCAAGCTAGCTTTCAGGGCTGATCCGCAACTGAACGAGCTCAGATTGGCGCTTGAACGCATGAAGCGCGGCGAATTCGGCCGCTGCATATTCTGTAAGGGAGAAATCACGGTTGATCTGCTGAAAACGAACCCAACGGCGCACTTTTGTCATCAGTGCACAGGAATACTCCGCTACCGCATCTCGCTGCCGCGTGCGGAACAGGCGTCAAGCATAGTGCTGAATCCCCGACTATCGCCTGAAAACTCTACCTCCATCTCCGGATAATACACCCTACCAAGACGCCTCCACTCCTCACCATCCTTCAGACGCACGGCGTCCTTCTCCGTTGTGATCCACGCTCCCACCCCTTTGGCATTTCCCTGTTCGTTCAAAACGTCAAGATCCTCCCGGCTGTACCAGTGATGATCCGGAAAATCGCGGCACAAAGCCACACTTGTCTGAAGTCCGTCGAGAGTTCTTCGAAACCCGCCGGGATTGCCGATCCCGCAAAAACATCCGAGCGGAGTTTCGCGCAGAGCGTCGAGCGGAAACACTTCGTCGCTGCCCAATCGGCGCAGTTTCCGTGGGACAAACCGCGTGGCATATACCGGGACCCGGGTGTAGGCGGCAATCGCATGGTGGAGCTTTTCGAGGGCTGTCTCCGCCTCGCATTTACTCAGCAGAATGACATTCGCTCGCCGAAGATTTTCAAGCGGTTCACGCAGTCGGCCAGCGGGCAGCAACAATTGTGCGTTGAAATCTTCCGATGCATCGATTACAACGATATCAAGGTCGCGGTGAACGGCGCGATGCTGGTAGGCATCGTCAAGAACAATGATATTGGCAGAAAATTCATCCACCGCCCGGCGGCATCCGCGGCTGCGTACCTCATCAGCGATGACGATCAGGCCGCTGAATTTGGCTGCGATCTGCACTGCTTCGTCTCCACCCTGCCGGGCAGACGACAGAGTTCCGGCACCGTCAGAAACCAGCAGGCTGCCGCGGGATTCGCGGCGATAGCCGCGCGTGACGACTGCGGGACGCAAACCCTGCCGCAGAAAATGTCCCGCCAGGTACTCGACCACGGGAGTTTTCCCGGTGCCGCCAGCAGTAATATTTCCTACTGAGATGACGGGCACAGGCACATTCCGAACGCGAAACAACCCGCGGTCAAAGGCGGCATTGCGCAGATGGATTGCCATTCCATATATGTGAGATAGTGCGCGCTTCATACCATTTCCTGCCCAGGGAGCGGATCAGGGATTCGGAACCGTCAGTTTTAATTCGCGGAATCTATGATCGATGACACTTCCAGCACCGCCTCCCGATACTGCGCGATCATCATTTTTTCAAGCTCATGCCGTTTTTCATCAAGCGGTTCTCCGAGCAATTCCGGATCGATAGTGATTGGATCGCTGATCAATACGCGAGCGCGAGTGAACGGCATCGGAATCTCGAAGCGGTCCCAGCTCCGCAGTCTGCGAAAACGGTGGTATCCGACACTCATCATGATCAGCGGCACGCCCATGGTCTGCGCGACACGGATCGCACCCATTTTCATTTCGTGATACGGCCCCCGCGGACCATCAGGCGTAACACAGAGCACATGGCCATCACGTACGGCACTCCGCATGTGCGTCATCGCATCCTTGCTGCCGCGACTGCTTGATCCCCGCAGAACCGTGAAGCCCCAATTGCCGAGAAGATCAGCGAGCAGCTGTCCATCCTTGCTCTGACTGACAAGTGCTGCGGCATTATGCCGGCGCATTCGCCACCATGGGAAGGTCATGGATCCGTGCCAGAAGACCAGCACGAAAGGCTTTCGCTGTTCGATGAGTGCAAGCAGCGGCGCTTCATTTTCGGTCGAAAACTTAACGGTACGATTTACAAGCTCAATAAGTGTACGCAGAAGCCAATTCTTCATTCACTGATCCTATAATTCGTACGTGTCCGGCCGACGGTCGGCCATGATGTCATTCCACTGCGAAAACGATTTCTCGTCCGCTTTTGCGGGATCGATCTCTGCGGTAAGCCATCCTTCATACAGCTCATCGACCTCCTCGAGTATTGTGCCGTTGGGTGCGACGATCTGGCTGCAGCCGTGGAATACCAGCCGCTCGTCGTCGCGGCGCTCTTCCCCATTCCGGTTGGCAGTAATGGTGAAAACCTTGTTTTCGAAGGCACGTGTGCGCATCACCGGCTTCCAGAGCCGCGGAGCAGCGACGAGGTTCGAAGGATGTGCGATCACCTGTGCGCCCTTGAGTGCAAGAGTGCGCGCCGCTTCCGGAAATCTCCAGTCGTAGCAGATCATGACGCCCAGCCGCAGACGATCGCCCCACCTCAGCACCGGGAAACCCAGATTGCCAGGCGTGAAATAGCGCTTTTCCTCGGCGAAAAGATGCACCTTCCTGTACAGTTCGACGCGGCCATCAGGGAACACCGTCGCCGCAGAATTGTATATCGCCTCCCCATCGCGCTCGGCGAAGCCTGCGACGACAACCATGTTTCTGTCCGTCGCCATATCGCGGAACAACCGCAAGCTGCGTCCGTCCTGCTCCTCTGCCACCGATTGCAGCTGTTCTGCATCATGGAAAAAATATCCACTTGTGCAAAGCTCGGGAAGCACCACAATATCGGCTTCGATAGACCCGAGATGTGATTCAAGTGCCTTGAGGTTGGCGTCCACGTCGAGAAACGCCGGACAAAATTGAAGTGCGGCAATTATCATGAGGCAATTTTACGGCGATTCTGCATCAGACGCCGCGGCTGGAAGTGTGATACTTGTCGAGTTTGGGTTCGTAAAACACGATGTTCAGGTTGCGATCACGTATTGTGCCGCCGGAGGGATAGTAATAGAACAGCTCGATATCCGATGTTTTCTCGCGTGCAGGCTTGCCGCCTTCTGCGTAAAAACGCATTTCAAAATACCCGAGCGTAGCGAGTCCCTTTTCGGCCTGCGCGCGAACATGCTCGATGGAATAGCAATAGATGTCGTCCATGCTTCCCCCCCCCTAAGACGACCGGCGGTTTGCGCCGCTTTCCTTGACAAGCTTTGCGGCATAGGCCTCAGCCTGACCCTGAGTAAGGAACCATCTCGCAAGCGTCATACGCTTCCCGAAAAGTCCGGACTTCCATCGGCGGATAATCCATGTTGACGGGTCTTCGGTATTGTGAGAAAGGGTGAGATAGCAGTCTTTATGATCAGACAGCGTAAGTTCGAGCTTGCTCATGTGCTTCTTTTTTTTGGAAATGGGAACGTGGCCGTTGACTAAAAATACTGATTAGTTTTGGAGGATGGTGTATTCGACACGCCGGTTCAGCTGGCGTCCTTCTTCGGTTTCATTGGTGGCTACGGGACGGTTCTTTCCGAAACCGCGTGGAATCAAACGAACGGCGGCAACGCCCTGGGACACCAAATACTTGACAACGGCATTCGCCCGTCGGCGGGACAGGTTCATATTGTATTCGTGCTGACCGTAATCATCGGTATGACCGTCGATTTGAATGATCATGGTCGAATGTGTTTTCAGAACTTTAACAAGCCGGTCGAGCTCCGGACTGGATTCGTCGCGAAGCACATCCGAGTCGAAATCAAAAAACACATTGTTGAGTCGAATTGACGACCCCCGTTCGAGCGGGGCGAGAGTCAGGTCGCGCTGCACTTCGTCGAAGCTCGAGAGATCGGTCAAATCAAGGTGGGCGCTGACCGGATAATACCCTTCGGATTCCGCATGGAATCCGTATTCGTATCCCATCGGCAGAGCGATTTTATATTCGCCGGTTTTCGGATCCGCATGCGCGGTCCCGATCTGTTTGCCGTCGGACAGACGTTCGTAGGCAATCGTGGCGGGAACATTTTGCCCCTCAACGTCAATCACTTTACCGCTCACAAGCATGACCGGCATAGGACGAGCGCTTTCGGGCAGCTCAATTCGGAAGAGGTCACCTTTTCCAAAACCGCTGCTCGTCGAAACGAAATAGGCGAATTCACCGTTGGCCGGCACGGTGTAATAAGCATCCCAGCCGGGCGTGTTAATGGGATAGCCGAGGTTGCGCGGTTGGGACCAGTTTTTCCATGTGTAATCGAGCCGGCGCGTCATGTAAACATCATTGCTGCCAAACCCTCCCGGACGGTCGCTGGAAAAATACAGCGTGACACCATCGGCAGCGAGAAACGGGGTGATATCCGCAAACTTGCTATTGATCGTTTCACCCATGTTTTCCGGATCAGTCCACAAGCCGTCAGCTTTCTTGAGGCTCACGTAGAGATCGCGTCCGCCGATGCTATCAGCCCGCAGCACGGACATGATGATAACCTCTCCGTCAGGTGACGCGGTATATTCCGAAAGTTCACCCAGGTTATTGATGTTCTTGATGTCGAGATTAACGGGGAAGGTCCAGCCACTGTCGCTGCGAAAGGTCATCGAGACGCCTTCGTCCTGACTTCCGTCTGGAAAATACTTGTTGCCCAGGAGCAGCGCGTTGTTATCGGGCATAACAGTACAGACGAAATTAAACCCGGCGTCGTTCAGCGGAGC
The DNA here is from genome assembly GCA_049663345.1 of Bacteroidota bacterium. GTDB lineage: Bacteria > Bacteroidota > Ignavibacteria > SZUA-365 > SZUA-365 > SZUA-365. The sequence continues at coordinate 14,842 of JBATDG010000095.1, read as the reverse complement.
GCCAATGTTCTGAGCAACTCCCCAGGTTCCGTCAGCCTGGAGTTGGCTGAACCAAATATCATCCTTATGGAAGGATCCGAAATTGTCGGGATGTTCCTTGCGCACGAAATATAAAGTCTTCCCATCAGGCGCAATCACAGGAAGCACTTCGTGATACTCTGAATTGATGATTGGGCCGAGATTGACGCGTTCAGCGAAATCCTGTTGGCCTACAAGAGATGTCCCGCTCGAAATGAACAGGAAGAGAACTACAAGGCTACGAACCATGCGTATATTCACAGGTGTATTCACAGCTGGTAAGTGGTGAGGTTTGACAAGTACACAAAATGCAAAAAGTGAAATAAACGCGCAATGGCTAATGGTACGGATATTTCTCATCATTTCCGCTCCCATTTAACCGGCCTCTACTCCGCGCATTTACTGAAATAAGATGCTGCAAGGCGCCATGCACAGAAGCATTCGTTGCCTCATAACTGTGCTACCAATATCCAGGAGCAGCATCAATGTTTCGTGACGAGGGTAATGGATTGGATTTCGCTTGCATCCATGCTAGTTTTCCATGATGGCAGAGCGAAAAAATAAACGCATCGTCTTTATCGGCATAGGAGGCGCACTGATGATCATCATGATCATCGGAGCGCTCGGCTTGTATCATATAATGACCAAGTCGCTGCCAACCATTGAAGGCGAGGAGAGCATCGCGGGAGTCTCAGCGGAAGTGCAGATAATACGTGATCCTGCCGGTATTCCGCATATCATCGCCGAGTCGGAATATGACGCATACGTCGCTGCCGGCTACGTCCACGCGCAGGATCGGCTGTGGCAAATGGACATCATGCGGCGCTACGGCATGGGACGTCTCTCCGAAGTTCTGGGGGCTGAAACCGTTCCCATCGACCGCCTGATGCGCACCATCGGCTTAACTCAACTCGCAGACAGCCTTCTTCGCACAGTATCCGGTCAGACCCGCAAGATCCTTCAGGCCTACACCAAGGGTGTGAATGCCTACATCCGTGAAATGGCTGGCCGCTATCCGATTGAATTCGACCTGCTTCAATACAGTCCCGAAGAATGGAAACCGGTTCATTCCCTGATCGTGGCTCGCCTTATGGGATGGGAATTGGCGCTCTCGTGGTGGGTGGATCTTACGCTGGGCGAACTGGTTCAGAAGCTCGGCGAAGAGAAGGCGCGCGAGCTCTTCCCCAGCTATCCCGACGATGCCCCGCTGATTCTACCTCCTGACTATGCACCGCAAATTGCGATAGGTGATGGAATGCGAGATGCGCTGGCTGCAGCACAGCGGCTGTCGGGGACTTCCGGGTCGGCGATCGGCAGCAACAGCTGGGTAGTGAGTCATGACCGGTCGTCGCGTGGCAGCGCCCTGCTTGCAAACGATCCGCATTTACTCTACATGCAGCCGGCGAAATGGTACGTGATGCATCTGAACGCACCGGGCCTAAACGCCGCCGGAGTCAGCCTTCCGGGCACGCCCGGCATTGTCATCGGTCACAATGAGCGCATCGCATGGGGCATGACAAACCTCATGGCCGACGACGTCGATTTCTTTGTGGAGAATATCAATTACCGCGATTCCACATACCGCATCAATGACCGTGTGCTTCCGCTCCGGGTACGCACCGATTCGATTTTTGTGAAAGACAGCCTGCCGGTGGTCATCCAGGTGTACGAAACCATTCACGGACCAGTTATCACCGGCGTGTATCCGCAGAAAGGCGTTCTGCGAAAGCCGGACCGCTTCACGCCCGCACCCTCGGTGAGCATGCGTTGGTCCGGGCAGGATGCGAGCGATGAAATTCTCACCCTCTACCGAATCAATCATGCGCAAAACTGGACGGATTTCCTCGCAGGACTTTCCACCTTCGGCGTGCCGGCACAGAATTTTATTTTTGGCGATGTGGATGGGAATATCGGCTACACCGCCGCAGGCCATATCCCGCTGCGCGCGGCAGGCATATCGCCCCAGCTCCCCAACGACGGCACGACAGTTATGGCGCCATGGCAGGGGATGATCCCCTTCGCCGAACTACCGAGAAGCTACAATCCGCCGGGCAGCGTGCTGGCCACTGCAAACAATCGAATCGTAGATGCCTATCAATATCACCTTTCGTCCCTCTGGGAAGGCGACGGACGCATTCGCAGAATCCGGCAGCTGCTGCAGGATCAGTCGACCTTCAGCGCATCCGATTTCAAACTCATGCAGATGGACGTGCTGTCTGTTGCGGCCGACACCATCCGCGATGCCATGGTGGAAGCCCTGCGCAGCTGGCCGACTCGTCCGGTACTCCTTACGCGTGCGATGAATCTGCTTTCGCGGTGGGATTGCCGCATGCATGTTTCCTCGGTAGAGGCCAGCATATTCAACACTGCCTACGTGCGGCTGCTGCACAACACCTTCGAAGACGAGATGGATAGTTCGCTGTTTCGCAATTATGTTTTTCTCTCGAATATTCCCACAAGGGTCTTTCCCCGCCTGCTGGCCGACACTGGCACGACGGTGTTCGACGACATACGAACGCCGCGAAGGGAGACCAGGCAGCATATATTCATCAAGAGTCTTACCGAGGCAGTGATGCAGCTGCGCAGTCGTTTCGGCGCCGATATGCGCGGATGGACCTGGGGAAAACTCCATCAGGTGACATTCCGTCATCCACTCGGATCGGTTTCCCCTCTGGATCGCGTGTTCAACGTCGGACCCTTCCCTGTGGGTGGAAACAATACCACGATCAACAGCGGGGAGTTCAGTTTCTCGGACCCGTACAACGCCTCGGTCGGTCCGTCCATGCGCTTCATCGCTGATCTTGCCTCTCCTGATTCGAGTTATATTATCCTGACAACCGGTCAATCGGGACAGGTATTCAGCGACCATTACGCCGACCACACCGCACTGTGGCAGAGCGGCGGCATGCATCGATTGATCATCAACCGGCAGGCCGTGCTCAATGCGCCCTGGAAACGTTTTGTGCTGCATCCGTGACGCACGGGCGCAGCAGCTGTCGATGAACGAAACGGAGCAGCTATGGACTCATCCACTTCGGCAAGTATGATTTCGCCTTCTCTGGAGCGTGCACTGGCTGAAGCCCGGCATGTCGCGGTGCTCACGGGCGCAGGCGTATCGGCCGAAAGCGGCGTGCCAACGTTCCGTTCGCCCGGCGGACTCTGGGCGCAATATGATCCGACGCAGCTCGCAACCTTCGAGGCGTTTTCTCAGGACCCCGATCTGGTATGGCGCTGGTATTCATGGAGGCGCGGCATCATTCGCGGGGTGCAGCCCAATGCGGGACATTACGCACTGGCTGAAGCAGCGGCGCTCTTCCCCGCATTCTCACTGATCACACAAAACGTCGATGATCTGCATCGGCGGGCGGGCAGCCGGGAAGTGCATGAACTCCATGGCAACATCGAGCGCAGCCGCTGCATCGACTGCGGCCGCAAGTTTGACGGGGACGAAGCCCCTCCCTCCGAGCAGGTACAGCATTGTGAGTGCGGCGGACTGATTCGTCCGGGGGTTGTATGGTTTGGAGAAGCCATGCCTGAGGCGGAGCTGGAATTTGCGCAGGACAGCGCGCGGGAATGCGATCTGTTTCTGACGATCGGAACTTCGGGACTCGTCTATCCCGCAGCGGCGCTTCCTCTGATCGCCCGACAGAATGGCGCCTACGTAGTAGAAATAAATCCCGAACCATCGGCCATCGCCCGACAGCTTGATGAATGCATCATCGCTCCCTCGGGAGTCGTTTTGCCCGTGATAATGGATGTTGTGAAACGTTTCCGAACAACAGCTTGAAAATGAAATGACACACAGGCGTGCAAAAATTATCTGCACCATTGGTCCCGCCACCCGTGATCATGCCATGCTGCGCAAACTTGCGGATGCGGGCATGAACATCGCCCGGCTCAATTTTTCACATGGTACACACGAAGAATATGCGGAGATAATCGGGAGCATTCGTGAAGTTGCCGCAGAATCAGGAGTGCCGCTGGCGATTCTGCAGGATCTGCAGGGACCAAAAATCCGCACTGGTGAAGTTCCCGACGGAGGCGTGGAGCTTCGCGACGGAGAAGCATTTATTCTCACCACCGACGAAATCGGTATCGGCAGCGCTGCACGTGTTTCGACGGGGTATCAGGCTTTGCCCGGCGATGTGCGCGAAGGTCAGACTATACTGCTCGACGACGGCTATATCATGCTGCAGGTGGAAGCTGTAAGCGGCACCGAGGTGTACACGCGCATCAAGAAGGGCGGAGTGCTGCGCAGCCATAAGGGCATCATCGTGCCGGGTGCGGCAATTTCTGCTCCGCCGCTCAGCGAAAAGGATATCGAAGATCTGCGCTTCGGTCTCGCGGCCGGTGTCGATGCCGTCGCGCTGTCCTTCGTCCGTTCCGAAAGAGATATCATCGAACTGAGAACGACGATGAAGCTGTTGGGCCGAATTGTTCCGATCATCGCGAAGATCGAACGCTACGAAGGGTATTCTGATATCGAGGATATCATCGCAGAAGCCGACGGCATCATGGTCGCGCGCGGAGATCTCGGAGTGGAAATGCCTGCCGAGCAGGTCCCGGTGCTGCAGAAGCATATCATCCGCCGCTGTAATTTCTACGGAAAGCCGGTCATCACCGCGACCCAGATGCTGGAGTCGATGATTGAGCATCCTCGTCCCACACGTGCAGAAGCGAGCGATGTGGCGAATGCGGTGCTCGACGGTACGGATTGCGTGATGCTCAGCGCAGAGACCAGCGTAGGGGCGTATCCGGTGGAAACCGTGGCGTACATGGACAAAATCGTCCGCGCCATTGAAAACAGCGGAAGCACGGCAGGCGCTTCCGTGCATAATATTCCAGCCAACATGGCGATGAATGTGGCGGATGCCATCGGACGCGCGAGCTGCGTCATCGCTGAACAGATCAACGCAGCGGCCATCGTCTCTCTGACGAGTTCCGGCGGCACGGCACGCGTGATCGCGAAATACCGTCCCGCGACACCCATTCTCGCATTCACGGATAATGAAGAGACCATGCGCCGGCTGGCGTTTACATGGGGGATCATCCCGGTGCTGGTTCCACCTCTCAGTGAATTGGGCTACCTGCTCAGCGGACTTCGCGAGCATGTACTCGCTACCGGTTTTGTCAGCAAGGGACAGCAAGTAGTTTATTCTGCAGGAAGCCCCTTGCAGAATAGGGTCTCAACCAATATGTTGGAAGTACACACTCTTTAAGTATCGAGAACGCCCCATGCGACCGTCACGCCTGATTTTGCTGCCCATCGCCATTTTCCTGTTGTTCCCTGCTGTCCCGGCCAGCGCGCAGCTCTTTATGCAGGAGGTCGTGGTTTTCGCCGTCGACACACTTCCGGTACAATCCGTCTTCCTGTCGCGCAGCAAGAACTATGACATCATGTGTTCTGAAACATATTCCTTCTGGCGCGACGCGCAATACGACAGCATCGGACTGGCGGATGCGGCGTACTACCGCGATATCCCGCCCGGCGAGTTCGGTTTTCCGGGTCTTTCCACTTCAGGCACGAATGGCTTCCTCGTAAACGGTCAGCCCATTTCCTCGCGCATCTCTCCATCCGGACCCAGTCCGTCGTACAGCTACCGCTTGCCTTTCATCGGACTGGGAGCTCCGCTGACGCTGATCATCGAAGATCATCCCCCGCTTTCCATCGACCGGCATGCCGACAACACCGGCGCCATCCGCGTGCGCATCTACAACGTCTCGCCTGAAATCCGCATTGATTCCTCCGCGATCAATTTCGGGGAAGTGGAGCTGGGCGCGTTTCGCGATACGGTTATCGTTTTTGAAAACGAGGGATACGGCGCGCTGCGCCTCGAAGAACTCACGATCGGCGGTGCAGATGCTGGTGAATTCCAGTACATGGGATCGTCCAGCTTCATACTCCAGCCGGGCGAGCGCGACAGCTTCACACTTCGCTTCACACCTACGAGCGTGTTTCTGAAAACCGCGTTTCTCGAATGCAGCAGCACCGACAGCGACTCTCGCGTGATTCGAATTCCTTTGAACGGAACCGGAGTCACAACGCTGGAAGCCGGATGTGAGAACAATCTCCGTGCACAGGCACAGGAACAGAATTTGATCCCGGTCACGCTGTACAGCAACCGCATCGGTTCAAATACGACCAGCTACAGCTTCGAAATCGAGTACGACCGCCGGCTGCTTCTGCCGATAGGAGTTGAAGTCCGCGGCACGCTCAGCGAATCGTTCAGCACAGCGATGACGGTCGTCGCCCCGGGCCGCCTTCTCGTCACCGCAACCAACGGCACAGCACTGACCGGAACAGGAACGCTTCTATTCCTGCGGGCCTGGGCAGTGTGGGAAAACCCGCCGCTGAGTCCTCTGAAAATGCAGAACCTTGTGTTCAACGCCGGCAATCCCCGTGCGCTGATGGTGGATGGCAGCGTGGCCATCGACAGCATCTGCAACCAGTATCTGAAAAACGTCTCCTACACCGCTCCCCCTGTGCTGAGACAAAATCGTCCCAATCCTTTCAATCCCTCCACCATTATTGACTTTTCGCTTTCGGCTGCAGCAGACATCCGGCTCGACGTTTACAGCGCCAGCGGACAGCATGTCGCCACTCTGGCACAGGGGCATTTCACTGCCGGCGATCATTCGGTAGATTTCCTCGCGAGCGGACTCCCCAGCGGACTGTACTTGTATCGACTGTCCTCAGGCAGCTTCGCGACCACGCGGAGCATGCTGCTATTGCGGTAGGATGTAAGATGTAGGATGTAGGATGTAGGATGTAGGATGTAGGTAATTTCCGAGTCCTATATCCTAAGTCCTAAGTCCTACATCCTAAGTCCTATATCCTAAGTCCTGCATCCCGCTGAACGTGAAATTTATCTCTATATCCCCTCAAATCTTCGTATCTTAGAGACTGACTTTCGGATGTTCGGATATTATCCGGGCACTGTATTTCACTCACAGAACGGAGACCTCGATTCATGTCTCTCGCATCTCAAATGCTGGATTTTTTCCGGCGCAAGGCAACGGTCGTTCTCGGCGGCGGGGAGAAAGCCATCGAAAAACAGGTTGCCATGGGCAAGCTTACTGCACGTGAGAGGATCACCACGCTTCTTGACGGAGAGTCCTTTCACGAATACGATCTGTTCGTCGAACACAAGTGCAGCGACTTCAATATGGACAAGAAGCAGCTGCCGGCAGACGGTGTCATTACCGGAACCGGAAAAATCGCGGGCTTCCCTGTCTGCATCTACGCACAGGATTTCACCGTCGCTGGCGGTTCCCTCGGACTGATGCACGCCCGAAAAATTACCAAGATCATGGACCACGCCATGAAGCTGGGTCTCCCGCTTATCGGCATCAACGATTCCGGCGGTGCCCGCATTCAGGAGGGCGTCAATTCGCTCGCGGGCTACGGAGAAATATTCTACCGCAACACTCAGGCCTCCGGCGTCATCCCGCAGATATCGGTCATTCTGGGGCCGTGTGCCGGCGGCGCGGTTTACTCGCCCGCTCTCACCGACTTCGTATTCGTAGTGGACAAGATTTCGAAAATGTTCATCACGGGTCCTGAAGTCATTAAAACCGTGCTCGGCGAGGAAATCTCGATGGAGGATCTCGGCGGGGCGCGGGTTCACACAGAGATCTCCGGAAACGCTCATTTCTTTGCGCACAGCGAGGAAGAGTGTTTCGAGCAGATCAAAAAACTGGTGACATTCATTCCCTGGAACAACCGGAAGAAACCGGACTCCTTCCCTCCCCGCATGCCAAAACCTGAATACGATGTCGAAACTATTATTCCGATCAATCCGCGCTTGCCATACGACATGCGCAATCTGATAAATGCCATTTGCGATGATTCGGATTTCTTCGAAATCCAGGAGCATTGGGCGGCAAATATCGTGATCGGTTTCGCCCGCCTCAACGGTGAAACCGTGGGCATCGTCGGCAATCAGCCTCTGGTGCTCGCAGGAGTGCTCGATGTGGACAGTTCGGACAAAGCCGCTCGCTTTATTCGCTTCTGCGACGCCTTCAGCATTCCTCTCATCACCCTGGTTGATCTTCCGGGATACCTGCCCGGTGTGGATCAGGAGCATGCCGGAGTCATCCGCCACGGAGCAAAAATTCTCTACGCCTACAGCGAAGCTACCGTACCTAAAGTGACCGTCATTCTGCGCAAAGCCTACGGCGGCGGCTACATCGCGATGTGCTCACGGCATCTCGGAGCGGATTTCGTCTTCGCCTGGCCCACCGCCGAAATCGCGGTGATGGGACCTGAAGGCGCTGCCAACATCATTTTCCGCAGCGAGATCGCCGGAGCAGATGACCCGGAGGCCATGCGCCAGGAAAAGGTGCGGGAGTACACGGAGAAATTCGCCAACCCATATATCGCCGCTGCAAACGGCCATGTCGACGCGGTGATCGATCCGCACGAAACCCGCGAGTTCCTTATCCATGCGATTGGAATTTCGCGCGATAAACAAGAATATCGTCCTCAGAAAAAACACGGCATTCCCCCGTTCTAAACCATGGAAGAACAAGAAAAACTCACTAGCCTCGTCATCGACGATTCCCGGTACGAAACCCGACTCACCGGGAAATTCGTTAACCGCGTCAGCTACCGCAAGGCTGATCCAAAACAGATCACCGCCTACATCCCGGGCCTGATCCAGGCATTGCATGTGCAACCCGGACAGAAGGTGAAAATGGGTGAAAGCATGCTCGTGCTGGAAGCGATGAAAATGCAGAACAATGTCACCGCGCCTCAGGACGGTACCATCAAATTCGTCCACGTAGAAAAAAATGAACGGGTGATGAAAAATCATTTGCTAATCGAATTCGAATGATGTATATTTGATCTCCCTCCCTCCCCCCCATGGGTCGACCGCTAATGTGCGGTTGGCCCATTTTTTTTGCTGTTTTCGCAGGTTCTGCTTCCATGGAATGGAGCCAGGGGCGAAAAACAACACAGCTTGCTCTTCAGCGGCAATAGACGCTGCGGATTTTTTCTCCACCGCAGAAATTGATGCCGGTGCCCAGCGTTGACCAGACCTGACAATGCCGCCCGCCTTTCCTTCGCTAAATACCAAAAATAGATTTCTCAATTTCTGCAATCATGCTGCGGCGTAGGTATTAGTATGGGTAACAATTGATGGAAAAACAGATACTTGATTCTCAATCAAAATCAGAGTATAATTGTCTGTACTTCCACAACATATTAGAGACCTCTCGTCTGGAGCATCCATGCGCATTTTTAATGAGAATGGGATGATGGTTTTTCCTTCGCCTGTCATGCGGGAACTGCGTGAAAACAGCAAAGCATTGGTAGTAAAATCGTGCTACTGTCCCCGGGGACACGACCTGGTCACCGACAAGGCTATGTTTTCCAACTTCAGCGGGATCTTGATGCGGGTGAGAAAAGGGATGGATGAAGGCCTGGTCGCCATCAGTCCTGTGTATGGAGACAAGTCCCGCATTTCACTCGGCATGCATCTTGACAAGGGCGATATCCTGAGATTGCTTTGCCCGGATTGCGGAGTCCCTCTGCCGACCTATGATGTCTGCAGCTGCGGCGGAGACATCATAGCACTCTTCACCCGCTCCGTGCCGGATTTCGGCAATTGTATCGGGATCTGCAACAGGGTCGGCTGCCATACCGCAGAGATTCGAAGCGGGGATGAATTGCTGAACTATGCAAACATCAGCCACCTCACACACTGACGCTCTCCCCCTGATGCTATGCTTTCAGGTAAGTTTTGTCGATGCAGTCCGTCTGTGCAGGCAGCAAACTTCTCCCGGTGTAGTTCGTCAGCGTGTTCTGCGAATGCTCCCGGTGTAGTTCGTCAGCGTGTTCTGCGAATTATATCGATGTATTCCGTCTGTGCCGAAATTCAACGTACAAGAATTCGCATCGCACTTTGCGCCCCGCGGATATTTGAGAGCCGCAGCAGATAGCAGCCTGCGGCCGGACCGCTGGAAGCAAACGACACTGATTGCTTGCCCGATCTGGTGATATTCAATTCCTGCCGCTGTACACTGCGGCCGAGGATATCACGCAATTCGAGCATCCAAACACCCTCCATTCCTGCGGGGACGTCCACAAGCAGCACCGCCCTGTCGCCCGACACCGGAAAAGGATAGCAATTCAATATCCTTGGCTGCGCTGGACCAGTACCGGGCTGTTCAGTATGCGCAGCCACTTCTTTCCTGAGGATCACCCCACCTGAAGCAGGGATATCGACTCGCATGAGAGGGGCGGACCATTGCTGCCGCTGCTCAACGGGAGTGCCATTAGTCGCTACAGCGCCTCCGCCTGCCGGCTCGTAACGGCGCCACTGCGCGTAATCGGGCAATTCGTACACTGCGTCGCTTGCTGCGGTGTTCACCAGAACAATACCTTTCTCGAATTCCCGCAGCCAGAGGCCATCGGATCCGCTCCCGGATACGCGCAGCTGTTCGAGATCCGATGGAACCGGGGACATCTCTCCCAGATCCAGTTCATATTCCGGGTACCAGGTTACTTTCGATGAAACGGCATTGATGAAGCTATTGTCGTTTTTCACCAGCATATACATCGCCGTGCGGCGCAGGCGGTCGGCGTCGCTATTGGTGCTGAATTGTGCGATCAGGATTTTCCCCTTCCCGGTAATATGCCGCACGCAGCGTTCCAGGGTGAGCCACATATCGTAGCCGTTGTAGTATCCAAAGCCCTCCATCATCACACCGTCCACAGTTTTCCCGCGAACATCGTCGTCCAGCCACACCGGGTCATAGACGGTGGTCACCAATTGATCGACATTCGGGAGCACGAGGAAGTGCGGCGTTCCGCCGTGAAATCTCGCATAAAGTTCCAGGAAGTATTCACGGTACTGCAGGTTCATCCAATCGCCGAAGGCGCGGCGATCAGGTATGGCCGCAGCGGACTGCACCGGGCGATGGGGCGGCGCCCACCAATCGAAATTCCCCGGCGACGGATTCTGCTGCTTCGGATTGTAGAGCGCAGAACTCGTTTCGACTGCGACGTCGAAAAAGCAGCCCTCGTTTTCATTCCCTTCCATCCATTCAATGCAGGCGTCGCCGATGTACTCCCGCCAGTCGGGGTTGTCGAGATTCATCAGCCAGTAAGGGTCCTGATGCCAGACACGCGTTGCCGGACTCACGCTGTCATAATGCTGAAACATTTCCTCATAGCGCGCACTTCCGGAATCGATGCCCCGCGCCATGAGCCAGGGCAGGAAATGCGTCGAACATTCCGACACATATCCGGCTGGAGATACAACTCCGATGAAACCGTCCCCACCCATTGATTTCGGATCGGGGCAGTCGCTGTTTTTCCCGGGGTTGAGACCTGCCGCCAGATGGTAGGCAAGCATGAGAAAATTCGGCTGGATGGCGCGGAACAGCGCGGCCTGATCTGCCCACAATTTCTGTGATCCGATATAATGCCGCGCGGCGAATTCGAGCTGCGGAGTGCTGTGCTGGTAGGGGATGATCTGATCGGCCCAAACGAGATTCCACCTGCTGGTAGACGGCACGAAGCGTCCTTCGGCGAGCGATATGCTCTGCATGATGGACGCCGGCTGAAGCGGCTCCGGCGGCCAATCCGCCGACTGTGCCAGAACAGCTGCATCACAAAAGCCGAGCAAGAGAAATGCTGCAAACATCCCGCGCAGCCAAAGTTCAAACCGTCGGTCTTTCAGACAATCTTCTTTGCTATCAGGGATCGGGTTGCTTCTTTTCATAGGAAGACTGATTTTGTTGAAACGATTCTCACTTCTGATTACGAATTCCAATGCGAAAAAACAATACGTCCTCCTCCGCAACCCTCTTCCCTGCAACCGCTGCGTGGGGTCTCCGGCCCATCCTGTTGTTGCCGATTATCCTGCTGCTGCTTGTATCCTGCAGCGAGGATGACGGGCCGATAACGCCGCCGATCGATACCGGCATCGCTGAAATCGAAGCCCGGGTGAACACGCTCATTAATCAGTACCGTGTGGAGCAGGGCTACGCGCCGTTATCCTTGAGCAGCGTCATCACTACACAGGCGCGTCAGCACAGTAAGAACATGGCCAGCGGTTTGGTGCTGTTCGGCCACGATGGATTCCAGCAGCGGGTCGATGAAATCAAGAAGCAGCTCAACGTCGGTGGCGCCGGGGAGAACGTGGCAATGAATAGCGGGTACACCGATCCAGCGAAAGTCGCCTTTGACGGCTGGCTGAAGAGCGATGGGCACCGTGCCAATATCGAGGGGAACTACGACCTCACCGGCGTCGGCGTCTCACAGAGCAGCGACGGGGCGTATTATCTGACGCAGATCTTCGTGAAATCCCGGTGAGTGAAGAGTAACCACGGATTACGCAGATTGCACAGATTAGATTTTTTAGCTGTCATGGCGAAAGTGCGGGGGTGAGTTCTGAGGGAATCAACTCGCAAGACGTTCGAGATGCGCTCATAAAATCTAATCTGTGTAATCCGTGTAATCTGTGGTTACTCTTCCGGAGATAAAAAAAACGCGAGGTGCATGATGCACCCCGCGTTTTTACTTACTTGAGCGGCTGCGATTATTTTTTCGCGGCGACGGGACGATTCTGACCCAGATTTTCGAGACCGAGCGCTTTGGCGACTGTGACGCCAATGACAGCCGGGCTTTCGACGACAAAAATACCAGCCTTTTTCATGGCTGCCATCTTATCGGCTGCTGTGCCCTTGCCGCCTGCGATGATAGCGCCTGCATGGCCCATGCGGCGTCCCGGGGGAGCGGTACGTCCGGCGATGAAGCCCACAACCGGCTTGGTCATGTTCTTTTTCACCCAGGTGGCGGCTTCTTCTTCAGCAGTTCCGCCGATCTCGCCGATCATGACGACCGCATCAGTATCAGGATCTTCATTAAAGAGCTTCAGCGCGTCAATGAACTGCGTACCGATAATCGGATCGCCGCCGATGCCAATGCATGTCGACTGACCGATTCCCAGCGTAGTCAGCTGATGAACAGCTTCGTAGGTGAGCGTTCCGCTGCGGGAAACGACACCGACGTGTCCTTTTTTATGAATGAACCCGGGCATGATGCCGACCTTAGCGAGACCCGGAGAAATAATACCGGGGCAGTTCGGTCCGATCAGACGTACGCCGCACTGATTCACATATTCGAACGCCTGCACCATATCGCGCGTCGGGAGTCCTTCGGTAATGCAGACGATCAGGGCAATGCCCGCAGCGGCTGCTTCCATGATGGCATCCGCAGCAGCGACTGGCGGAACGAAGATAACGGACACGTTGGCCTTGGTCTTTGCAACGGCATCTTTAACCGTATTGAACACGGGAACGCCGATATGCTCTGTGCCGCCCTTGCCCGGCGTAACGCCGCCAACGACCTTCGTACCGTACTCGATCATCTGCGTTGCATGGAAGGTCCCTTCCGAACCTGTGAGGCCCTGCACGATGACGCGGCTTTTCTTGTCAACTAATACGCTCATTCTGATTCTCCACGCGCTGAAATAGACGTAAATGCTCTGAGAAAATTCAATATTTACAAAGCTAGTGATTTCAGCAGGATGAAACAAACTGTCAGTATCCCCACATAAATTCGTAGTTTCCTGAGAACTGAATGGAGCGGTACATGGACGATATGCGGAAAGAAATGCTGGCAGCGCTTGGATATTCGGAGAAGGCCGTGGGTGTGCTCGATTCTGAACTCCATTACGGCGAACTCAGGGATCCCACCGTTCGGCTTCGCTATGAGGCCGGCTGCGGGGATATTCTGATCCTGGACCTTCGCATCGAAGACGATATCATCCGTGATGCCGGTTTCGTGTTTGTCGGCTGCTCAGGCCTCAAGTCCTCCGCTTCCGGACTCTCTGAAATGATCATCGGTCTGCATATCGACGAGGCGAAGAAAATCGACCTGCATGAGCTGGTACGCTGGCTGGAGGGAATACCGCAGAATAAGTACGACTGTGCGAAGATGGCCTGCGCTGCTCTTGGGAAGGCAATAGCGAAGCATCGCGAAGAGATCAGAAACCTACGGTGATGCTCACAGCGAGGAACGCCCCAACAATACTTTGAGCGACGAGTGTATTCCCAGCAATTTTTTTATCTGGATCCATACCCTGCGCTATTCCCACGGGCGTCCAGGACGCCCAGTAACAATTGTTGTTCATGATATCGCTTTGAAAGATTCCCCTTCCCCGCCAGCTCCCACCGACATTGAACAACTCTGTGTAGCCGTAATAAATGGCGTCCGCCCCCCATGTCCACCAGAGAACATTGAAGGCGATCGACGTCGGCAGTCCCACCTGCTCGTACAGAAACCAGGATATTCCGAGCTGCACCGCTCCCTGAAGTACGCGATAAAACGGCATCGCAGCGTCGTTGTCCCGAACCAGATTGAACCCTATGTAGTCGAAGAGCGCAAAGCCCATCGCGGCACCGGTAAGGTACAGCAGCTTTTTCCCTGACGTAGTCGAATCCGCATTCGTGGTCGGATGCGTAATCATAGTGGCTGGATCAGAGACCTCCGTCATTGCCGCAGCGCGATTCGACCCCACCTCTTCCCGGAACTGACTGAACGCGGGAGCTGCGAGGATTGCCAGCATCACCAGTATAAATACTTTGCGATCCATTCTTCCTTCATTTCAATTCCGGGGGTTTTCGAAGACCGCCTGCTATACCCGGGCTTAATCCGTCTTCGTCCGCTGGCGCGGACTACGCCGAGACAAGCGCCCTGGGCTATGGTTGCTGAGCCCCTTCGGGGCTCTCCCGCGCGCCGCAGGCGATCCTCCGCGCCGCAGGCGATCCTCCGCGCCGCAGGCGATCCTCCGCGCCGCAGGCGATCCTC
>JBATDG010000094.1:0-13580 GCA_049663345.1 Bacteroidota bacterium | reverse complement strand
GAACGGGGGTGTTCCGCTGCGCGGGACGGGGGTGTTCCGCTGCGCGGAACGCAGTGCTCAGGATACCCTCTGGGATCGGCGCGCACCAGCGCGCCCTTCCGCCCCTCAACGCCCTCTTGACTTTTTAACTTTTTAACTTTTTGACTTTTTGACTTTTTGACTCTTTGCCTCTTTGATTCTTTGCCTTCTTGACTCTTTGACTTTTTGACTCTTTGCCTTCTTGACTCTTTGACTCCTTTACCCCTCAAACACCTCCCGAACCAGCTCCAGCGTATGTTCACGAATACCTACTGGCCAGGAAATGATCTGTGAAGCGAAGCGTTCCGGATCGCCGGCGTACAA
Source organism: Bacteroidota bacterium (assembly GCA_049663345.1). GTDB lineage: Bacteria > Bacteroidota > Ignavibacteria > SZUA-365 > SZUA-365 > SZUA-365. The sequence continues at coordinate 13,238 of JBATDG010000094.1, read as the reverse complement.
GGCACGGAGGGCTTCTTCGAAGCCGCGCTGGTCGCCGGCCATGGCGTTCATGAAGCGGAAGGCGGCTTCCTGTGCGATGCGTACGCGATCCCTTTCCTGATTGCGTTTTCGCGCCTCATCGACCAGCTTACGCAATGTGACCGATGCACTGCCCGGCTGCTGCTCCAGCCATTCCCAGTGCCGCGGCAGCAGGGTCACCTCGCGGGAGACCACGCCGAGTTTCGGGCGGCCGGGTCCCCTGGGCTCCTCCTTCGCTTCCGCTGCTCCAAGGCCTGCCTGCTTCAAACGGGCTTCCACGCTTGCAAGAACGTCCTCCGGTTTCCCTCTCAAATCCAGTTCCACGATTCTGGAAGAAACCGCATCGAACATGAGCACCGATGCATCTTCCTTTTTGTCGACATGCGTCTTCACCTTTCGCACCACTTCCAGGATATCCCCTTTTGCGATGAGGCGGTTTCCATCGAAGGCGATGCAGGTTTCAGCGATTTGCGTGTACATGATTCGTTCCTTTGTTACAATTTCGTACACACAATTATACCCGTATAATATTACAAATCCAATATTACACGGGTATAATTATTTCCGGTTTTTACCCGGTGGTTATTATCCTCACAATCCTCATTCGTTGTCTCCCGTCGGTTACGCGGACAGGGCCGAGCCGCATGGGTCGCCCAGTCCGCGAGTGTAAAAGCAGTCGCGGCACCCCCACGAACAGGATGCCCCGCCACTATCGATTATCGCATAAGCATCATCTTCCGTTGTATCACTCCGGCATTGGTGGTGAGACGGTAGAAATAGAGGCCGTTCGGCAGATCGCCACTGTGCAGCACTGCCGAATGCACACCACGTTCGTAATCCGCATCGGTCACGACGGCCACCTCCCGGCCCATGGCATCATACACGGCAAGACGAACGTGCATGTCGCTGTCTAGTTTGAAGGTGAAGGATGTGACATCACGGAAGGGATTCGGATAATTCGGCCAAACCTCAAGCTCCGTCGGAAGCAGGAGATCGGAGTACGTTCTCCGTGCAACCTTCGGAATGTGGGCGGGATTCTGGAGCGTAAGGCCGCTGAACAGTCGCGGATATCGCTCGATAAATCGGCTCAACGTCGAATCGAACGAGACCAGCGACCGCAAGCTATCCACGACCGCCAATCCACTGGTATACCCGCCCTGGAACGACAGCGGATACAGAATCGCCTTCCGCACCATCGCATCACGCAGCAGCTCGTCTGAACCGAGGAAGCTATAGCCGTTCAGCAACGACAGAGCGCTGCCCGGATCATCTTCCCATTTGAGAATATCGGCGGCAAGCAATTTGCTGCGCAGATCCTGCCGGTTTGTGCAGACGGCGAGAAGATCCGCGACGAGAGACTGTGCATCCACTTGCTTCATCGTCCGGTAAAGGAAGGCAAGATCCTGGACGCTTGCCGTCTGTCCGGCGCCACTTTGCAAGAAGCTTTCGATACTATTGCGGGCGCTTGCATTTGCATTATTCGCAAGATGCTGCAGCACGGTCTCCCGAATTCCTGATGGCGGCGGTGCAGCGATAGATGCTTCCTTATGAGGCGTTGCGATACTGGCACCTCCTGTAAAAGGAACGGGATCCGTTATCAGTTCCCCTCCCAGATACACATTCCCATACACATGTGGTGTACATGTTTGAAGTGGAGGTGCCGAACCATACCCCCAGAAATTCGCATAGGCATGAACGACGCCGCCGTTGCAGTGTACATGATAATCCGTCGAAGGATTGACGACACCAATGGAGTTTTGCGAAGCATACCACATTCCGGGATACCCCCACGGTCTGTGTCCGAACTCCATTTCAGAATTCTGGCAGGATAGGGCGACGTACGAAGCACGGATCTTGCTGCGTCCGATCATCGGTGCGGTGAAATTGCACCCTTGAATATACGACGCCCCCGTAGCGAAAATGCCGAATGTGAGGTCAAGAAGCCGTTCGTGCTCGATAGTGACATTCCCCCCATTCGCGTAAATTCCGATCGAGAGAAATCCGCCACTTCCCTGGACGGAATCGAGCCGCGCCCAGACCGTGCTGTTTCCGTAGGTGGAGAGGAAATATCCCCCTGCGGTGAGATCTGCTGCATTTTCATAGGTTCGCGCTTCTCCGTCGACAACAGTGATAGCGCTCTCGATGTAAGGAATACCGGAATAATGCGTTCTCTCGGAGCTGAGATGAGAATTCGATCCGACAGAAATCAATACACGTTCGACCGAGCTCTCCTTGTTGAGGATGGAGTTACCGATGATCTTCATTCCCCCTCCGTCACGCACGAAGATATCTGCCGTACCTTCCAGTGCGCAACACTTTACAGCGCAATTTGAGAGCAGCAGCGAATCCTCAACAACGATCGAAGCACCTTCCGCGAGAACGACGGAAGCATTCGCGAGCGAGACGGACGCGCCATGCGTGATGGTGAGCGTATGTGCAAAACAGGCATCATCAAACGGCACCGTGCCATTCTCATACGGATCAAGGCGGTACAGAGCTGCCTCACCCGGAGCGAAATATTCCGTAAAGCCATTAGCGTACGATGTTTCGTCTGGCGTATCAGACGCCCGCACTATCCACATATCGTTCGTCAGCACATTCGTCACACGCCATTCGTCCACGGTCTGTCCGTTGCTGCTCAGTTTGACCGTGATATGCCTTTGGCCGATTGGCGTCCCGGTTGTGGCGTGTACTGCACCGTCGTACGCATTGCCATTGAGGACGAACAGGTACCTGGTGCTCTCTGTGCTGCCAGGTTCAGGATCGTTGACATCCGGCTTGAATTCGCTCACAAGGACGTAGGTATTCTCCTGCGGATCGATACCGTTCGTAATGTCCTGTCTCCGCGAGACGACCATCGATACGAGCTCGCTGGCGCCACCGTCTGACGCGGCTCGGCAATACCACTGCACGCTGTTGGTCCAGTGCAGATGTTTCGCAACGAACGCACCTGCCGGACGCAGGAAGTCATCGATGTACTGTTGCGTGGAATCCCACTTGTTCTCCCCGTTCCAGTCCAGCGTCCGGCGTACATCTTCCACACCTTCACTGCCGAGAAAGCCCATTGTACCATTGTTCATATCAATCGGGTCATCCCAGGGCACACCATGTGCAGGATCCGGCAGTATGCGATCTCCGGCCAGGACGGTTGGAGGATCTGTTGGGTCCACCGCTGACCAGGGTACGGATGAGAGCGCCCAGAACATCACTCCATCTGCACCGAATGCAAGAGCGGTATTGCAGAGCAGACGCAATTCCGATGCAGACGGTTCGCGGTTCGGGATTCCATCCCACCAATTGTTAGGATCGGTGATCAGGAGATTCGTATGGTTCTGTATAAATGGGATGAACGACTCGACATTCGGGTACGACATACGCGTAACCATATTGGGGCGGAACAGTCCCCACATCTGCCGGATGCCATCCGGGCCTGGGTCCGGGTTCAGCGTGTTTTCTTCATCATAGAGAGGCACGCAGTAATCCATAGGCCCGACATCCTGCAATGTCGGTCGCGGATGATCGGTGAGTATGGGATAGTTGTACGGCCCAGTGATGAACTCGGAGGCAAGTACCGGGGTTGTCTCCGTGTACGTCCAGGAGCCATAGGTAGAGAATGCTTCGACCCGGTCGCCACTCTCCTCTAAAAGAAGCCTGTTGAAAAGCATCGTGGACCAGTACCCACCGCCCGAAGCGATCTGCTCCGGTGCGTTGACGAAGCGCAGACCGGGGATAATTGGAGTGGCATTTCCGTTGTCATGAACAAGAAAATCAAGTCGCACGTCCATGTCCCCACGATGAGCTTGATGCTCAGCCAGTGTGGCCCGATTTGCTGGATTCCAGAGACCGAAGGTCGCGGGATTGGTCAGACACACGGCATCGAGCCAGAAGGGGACATTCGAAGTGCCATAAGAGATCTGTATATCGAAATCTCCCCGGATCGTCAAAAGATCGCCCATCCCCGACGAACCGCGAACGTATTCGAGTCCGGCATCCGTCCACCACGCCGGAAGAAGAAGAGGATTGGTGAGATCGACCTGCTCGGCGTACAACGTGCCGCCGTTGGGCACCGTCGCTTGCCACAGCTCGAAGGCACCGAGAGCAATTTCCTGCACTCCGGTAAGAAGGGTACGCGTACCTGGAATACCCTCGTAGAACATGTCACCGGTGAGAGGAAAATGGATGGTCAGTTCCCCGTGGGGTTCACCGGGATCGGTATACGTGATATCCACGAACAGTACTACTACCGTCGCATCATCGGGTGGATCTGGTATGGTTGATCCTTCCTCACGCTCAAGAATGACCGACAGTTGGTACATCCCCGGCACGTTATCTGCATCTGGAGTTGTCCCCTCCGTCAAGGCGGTCAGCTCCGAGAGTCGCACATCAGTGACGCCGCTGACGGTATCCTGATTGGAGGTAAATTTAATACTGTTGGGGGTGTTGCCCTTCCGATCGCGCAGTGTTCTCGCGAAAGGACTGGGAATGAATAAATATTCGTCGAACGGAGTATGGTAAGATGTTGTGAAGGACCCTTGCGTTCTGAAATCGTCTATGGATTCCGGTTGCAGCATGATGCGTTGGCCCGAAAATCGGCTCCCTAACTGAGCATCAGCGATTAGTACCTGCATTCCCTCTACCCCTGCGCTTTCGCAGATCTCCGTCACGGCATTGTTATTCCAATGGTTTCGGTCTCGTCTGAGGTGATCATGGGGATTAACGAGATCATCGTCTACGCAGATATTCACGCTGACAAGGTTGAGACCGAGCCAGTGTGCTTGTGGAAGAATGCTATCGGAGAGGCAGTTGAGCAGCGTTCTTGGCTCTGCACCAAGATCAGGGGTGGATTGGGTGATGGGATCGATCATGCCCTGCACTTCTTGTGCAGTTCGTCGCTGTGGATTCCAATGCGGCGAGACACTCCATGTACCAATCCAGAAATCCGGATCCTGTGCCTGAGCAGTTAAAGAGAAGAGAAGAGAAGAGAAGAGAAGAGAAGAGAAGAGAAGAGAAAAATACGTCGTTTCATGGTAACCTCCAACAGGTGCTTACAGGATACTGAGGGGTTTCCGTGCCTGCGTGTTTCCCTGGCACAGTGTGATGAAGTACATCCCCGAAGGGAGAGCGGGGGGCGACAGGTGATACTCGCCCTGCGCCGCATTCAGATCGGCCGGCATTTCCAGCAGCAGACGGCCAAGTACGTCGCGGAGTTCGATGTGTGCCGGTCCCGGTGTGAAGCCCTGGTACCGGACGATTATTCCGCTTCCCGCCGCGTTATTCGGATTCGGGTAGATGTCGATGCTGCAGGCGAACGCAGGCGGGAATTGATGTACTGCCGTCCGGAGGTTGCTCGCTCCAAGGAATATCTTGAAGCGACGGGTCCGATAGTAACCAATGGTTGGAGGTTCTGCGCGCCCTCCCCCACGCACCACGAAATCATCGTATCCATCGCCGTTGACATCGCCCACATCCAGAGCCTGATGCATGACATATTCGTTATCAGGGATGATGCCGATAATTCCGGTGGGAGTACGCACGAGACCGTTCGCTTTCATCGGGAAGAGGTAGTGCAGTTGTCCGTTGGGAACCCAATACGTGTTCCAGATGATGATCAGGTCGTGTGTCCCGTCACCGTTCATGTCGCCCACAGGACATATGATGGCGGGTCCGAGTACGCCCTGGTCCACCGGTCGGGGATTCGGGATCGAATCATTGGGGACGAATATCTCCGGGAGATCTGCCGACCCGCGGAACACGAGCGCGTCACAATATTCACGTGTCCAGGTGGGGTCCACTATGTCGTCGAATCCGTCGCCATTGACATCGAATATCGCGGACCAGTCATTGTCCGGGATCCATCCGTAGTCCGAACGCAGCATCTGTGTCGCCGGGCGTGTTCCGCCCTCCCGGTTCCCGAGAAACAGATCCCAGTACAGCACGCTCGATTTGTCTTCAGCGATATAGTGCCCGGCGATAAGGACGTCGTCGCAGCCATCGCCGTTAAGATCGCCAAGGAGCAGCCCGGTAGCATACTCATCGTTTATGATCTGCTCCTGATGCTGGAGCTTTACATCAGGGATAGCGTCGAAGGCTGGACCACCGAAAAAGATAAGCGGTTCGAACTGGGCCCAGCGTTTACCATTGTGTCTGAATGCAATCAGATCCTCGAAACCGTCGCCATTAAAATCGAGCGCATTGATCGCGGAAATGACTTGGATGTATGTTTCCGTTCCCCAATATTCTGCGGAGTCACCGCGCAGTTCCAGATCCGGTTCGGGACCAAATTGCGGCACCTCGGACTTTTGGAAATAGACGCGAATACGTCCGCGCCCATCCGGGTCATCGACGCGGTTCTTCCAGGTCACTGACGTCGCCAGATCACGGCGTCCATCGCCATTGAAGTCCGCCGCTACCACTCCCGTTGACCCGCCGAGCACAAAAAACGCCGGTTCGGGATCAAAGGGATCGCCACCACGAAAGATGAATGTCGTGTCCCAACCCGAAGCCATGGCGAAGTCATCGTAGCCATCGCCGTCGATATCACCCAGCGCGCTGCACCAGCGCGAAAAACCCGGGTGTTCGAAATGCGTGACATCAACCCATTCCCTGATCATGTTCGGGTCCGATGACGTCGTCGCCGACAAGTTCGTCGCCGACGATGACGGCAGAAACCAGGGATCGGCCAGCTGCGCAATCGCAGGTGATGCAGGAAGTATCGTGTGAATCAGGAGCACTGCCGCTGCCGCGATGCGGAGCCGCGTCGATCGCCGTTGAACCCCCTCGGCAATGGTTCCGGGCGGTGCCTTACTTCGAAATCGGTTCTTCATTCTGAACCTCCAATGATGTTGAACATATGGCAAACACCGGCAACCTGCCGGTGGAATTTCCTTCAGGCAATCAGCAATCCGTGTGGGTCAGGCGCGTCCTCCTCCGGCCCCGGGAGACTGTTTCCGTAATCATACACATTTCAGACTGTATTGTCAAGTAATTGCTTTTCTCACCTTCTGCTAATGACGCTGAGCTAGAGCTTCGAGGTCCCCGGCATCCTGTTTGCTGCTCGACACGGCGAGTCTTCGACCCTTCGGGTCTCCGACCTCCTGCTTCCTGCGCGGCGTAGTCGACACGACACGGAGCTGGCGCTCCGCGGTCCTGTGTCAATAGTGATATCGAAGTTGGACTATCTGGACGGCATCATCGGAGACATTGTACACGAGACGATGCTCCTCGCTGATGCGGCGGGACCAACAGCCGGCAAGAGCGTGCCGGAGCTGCTCGGGCTTGCCTGTTCCCTCGAAAGGCGTGCGCTGAATTTCCCGGATAAGCACATTTATGCGCTTCAGGATTTTTCCATCCTGCGATTGCCAAAAGAGATAATCTTCCCAAGCCCGTTCTGAAAACAGTAGCTTCAATCGACCAACTCCCGCTCTGTGCCCTTCCCTTCCTCCAGTTCAAGCAGCGATTCGAGCAGCCGTCTTGCATTTTTCGGCGAGCGGAGAAGGTAGGCGGTTTCTTCAAGTGCCTCGTATTCCTCCAACGATATCATCACCACGCTGTCATTCATCGCGCGAGTGACAATGACCGGCTGATGGTCGCTGCAGACTCCTTCCATTACTTTTGCAAGGTTCTGCCGCGCATTGCTATATGTGATTGCTTTCATTCTTCATTCTCCAGTTGTACAGGATAATGTACAACTATGACTTGAAAACAAAAACATTCACCGGAAATTTGAGGAATGTCCCGGTTATGATATATTGGGACCTGTATGGTAGTTTCACAATCCGATCGGGGGATACTGTGATCCGAAATGCCGCCTGTCTGTCGCTTTCATTGATGATGTTTATCTGCACTGAGTCGTCGGCACAACGAGTGGCGGACGGACCGGTCCGTTTTCTCGGCGACGGTTCCGGCGTGGAACAGAGTATGCATGCGGTGCGGTCGAACATCGGCGCTCCGGTGATCGCTCTCGGCGGCGGTCCGAATCTGCTCTTGACCTGGGAACGGAAGGCGCAGTTTTTCACCCCTTCCCTGCAGGACGCCGGAAGTCCCATCGCTCTCTCGGGCTGGGCCAGAGATCCTGTTCAGCTTCCTGACGGACGCTTCGTCGTCATGGAAGGATCGGAACACGCGTTTTCATCAGAGGTGAATGCGTACATTCCCTGGAGAGCGCTGGTGTTCAACGCCGACGGCAGCGGAGAAAGAGAGCTGATCGGTGGGAAATTCACCGAATGGATGAGCCTGTATCCGGAGGGAATGTACGCCGATTGGGTGTGGTACCACAAGGCCTTTGCCTGTTCGGAGGATGTCGTCACCTGCCAAAATTTCGATACCCAGTTCCCTTCACCCTCCTACCTCGATTCAATGCTTGTCTATGGCAAGCTGTATTCGTATCGCATCGAAGGCGGCTGGACCTCCACGAAAACCATCCACCACACGCAGGATTTTGCATGGAAGCTGAATCAATCGGACAGAAATTTCGATAGCGCGCGTCTCGGGGCATCACTGCACAGGATCGATGCGCGTGATGGAGAGTGGATCTATTATATTCGCGACTGGATTCCCAGTGCGGCAGCTCCGCTACGCTACCGCCGGTATTTTTCCATCCAGTCGATTGGCGATGACAGCCTCGCTTCGAGCATAGAACTCGACAGGGTCGATGGAAAGGAATTCACACGCACGGAAGATGTCCTGCTGCAGTCCAACGGAGAATTCTGGATTGTCCGAATGGACAGCAGTAGGATTCGCGCCGTCGTCGAACGATTTTCAAGGGATGGCCGTCTTTTGCAGAAAAAAGATATACCGCTCCCGTACTTGAAGACAAATGGCATCTACCGTCTGAACAGCATCGTTGAAGTCGATCGTCCGGTATATTCCCGGGCAGATCTTTCCTCGGCGACCCTGCCGGGAAACCGGCTGGCGCTGGCGTGGACCCGCCAGTCGGCGGACGAGAGTTCCCGCGTGCTGTTTCGCATTCTCGGTCCCGACCTGGAGTGGAATTCCGAAGAATGGCTGCTTGCCGATCCCTCGGAGGGCGATCAAACCCTTCCCTTTATCATATCGCGAAATGACACGGTATTCTGTGCATGGATGACGAAGAGAACCTCGGACGGCGCGATGATACCCTGGTTGAAAGTTATCGCCGATGACCAGATTCTTGATGCGAACGCACTGCCTTCAGCTGCGGCCATCACCCCGTCGATCGAGGTGTATCCGCAACCGGCGTCGGATCACTGCAGTGTTCGGGTGGACGTTGTGGCCGGCCGTCCCTTTTCCCAGACAGAAGGGACGCTGACTCTTCAGGATATGCTTGGACGGACACTTCATCGCGAATCGTTCAACGCAAATCAGGACACACGGCAGCTCTCCTTGCAACACTATCTGCCCGGGTGTTACATCCTTCGTTGGGGAAGCGGGAATCAAGCCCCGCTCAGCCGAATGCTCCTCATCAAGTAGGACTTTATCTGGCATGGCCGAGCCGACGCTCGGCTGTCCCTTCGATCCCAAATCCTGCATCCTACATCCTACATCAAAAAAAAACCCGCCGAAGCGGGTTTTTTTAACTGAGCCAATCGGCTTAGAGTTCGTCGAAGTTGAGTTCATCCGGCTTGACCTCGGTGTTCTCTGCATCGGCTGCGTTGAGCAGGCCATGCGAAGCGAGGTAAGCTTCGAGATCTTCAGAGTCCCGGCCCTTGAAATATTCGACGACGGAGAGCACGATCTTCTTGTTCTCTTTATCGAATTCAATTACGCGGAGCGGGAGGCTGTCGCCTTCCTTGAAGTTCTCGGGGATGTTCTTGACCTGCTTGGTCGCGAGCTGGGACGAGGGAACGAAACCATCGACGCCGGCCGGCAATTCGACGATGACGCCCTTCTCGATCAAGCGCACGATCTTTCCTTCGCTGTCGGTACCGAGAGCAAAGAGGGTCTCGAAATTGTCCCACGGATTGTCCTGAACCTGCTTGTGACCGAGGGAGATGCGGCGCTGGTCGGTGTCGACGCCAAGGATGACGACGTCGATTCTGTCGCCCTTCTTGACGAGTTCTCCCGGATGGCGGATCTTCTTGGTCCATGACAGATCGGAGATGTGGACGAGGCCGTCAACACCCGGCTCGAGTTCGACGAACACACCGAAGTTGGTGAGGTTGCGCACGGTGCCGGTGTGGGAGGAGCCGACCGGGTACTTGGCGATGAGATTCGACCAGGGATCCGGCTCAAGCTGCTTCATGCCGAGAGAAATTTTCTTGTCGGCGACATCGAGGTTGAGAATGACAGCATCTACCATCTGTCCCATCGACACAACCTGTGACGGATGCTTGATGTGCTGGGTCCAGCTCATTTCGGAGATGTGGATAAGGCCTTCAATGCCCTTTTCGATTTCAATGAATGCACCGTAGTCGGCGAGGGAAACGACCTTTCCGCGCACCTGCGTGCCGGAAGGATATTTCTGGTCGATGTTTTCCCAGGGATGCGGCTGCAGCTGCTTCATACCGAGAGAAATGCGGCGCTTCTCTTCGTCGAAATCGAGCACGACGACGTTGACAGTCTGATCAAGCTTGACGATTTCGGTCGGATGGTTGACGCGGCCCCATGACAGATCGGTGATATGCACCAAACCGTCGACACCACCGAGATCGATGAACACACCGAAGTCGGCGATGGCCTTGACGATACCTTCGAGGATCTGCCCCTTCTCGAGGCTGTCGAGAATGGCCTTGCGCTGACCGGCGATCTGCTCTTCGATGATCGCCTTGCGGCTGACAACGATGTTTTCGGCGGGCTGGTTGATCTTGACAACGCGCACGTCGAGTGAACGGCCGAGATAGGCATCGAAATCACGCACGGGACGGATATCGATCTGCGATCCGGGAAGGAAGGCGTCGACGCCCATGAGGTCCATGACAATACCACCCTTGATGCGGCGGATACAGCGGCCCTGCAGGATTTCGTCCGTGTCGTATGCTTTCTGGATGCGCTCCCAGATGCGCACAAAGTCGGCGCGCTTGCGGGAGAGAATGACGTTGCCGTCTTTGTTTTCAACGGATTCGAGGAACACCTCAACGCGCGAGCCTACAGAAAGCTCGGATGCATTGGTGAATTCGTTTGTGTCAACGATCCCCTCGGACTTGAAGCCGATATCAATCGTCACATAGTCCTTGTTCATATGGACGATCGTACCCTCGATGATCTCACCCTGCTTGAGGGTGTTGAGGGTGGTCTCGTACATCGCGCGCATGTCAGCGAATTCCGATGGGCCGTAATCTTTTTCTTCGACGACGACACCGACCGTACGGAAGATGTGTTTGTCGTTGCTGTCTTGCTGCGCGGTCTGGACCGGGGCTTCAGCGACGGGGGTGTTGGTTTCTTCAGACATTAAAACTCCTTGGTTGAACAATTTCTTCGCCGTCTGGTTTACGCAGGCGCCACCAGCGTGCGGACGTCGACGGGAAGCGTTAATTATCGATTAGTTGGATCATGCTGTTGGTTAATGGTGGCAGCAGCGAGACCATCCCTCGAAAGGGTGGCCAGTTGTTCGATATGGGACTGAACTTCTTTCATAAGCCAATGCGGCGTACTTGTAGCACCGCTGATTCCTACATTCTCTACGCCCTCAAACCACGAGGGGTCAATTTCATCCGCATCCTCCACAAAAAAGGTGCGGGGGTTTGCTTCGAGGCAGATGTGAAAGAGCACCTTGCCGTTGGAACTCTTGCGTCCCGCCACAAAGATCATGACGTCGTTTTCCGCTGCGAAGGACCGCAATTTCTTATCACGGCCGGAAACCTGTCCGCAGATAGTTTCTTTCGCGTGAAAATCAATGGCGATTTCTTCCATCGATCCTTCCTGGAACTCCGCGATTCCTGCACGCAGATAATCCCGGATTTCCTGAAAGGTCGGCTTGTCCATCGTCGTCTGCGAAAACAGCACGGTGCGCCGTGTGAGGTCAACCGCATCGCGTGCTTCGTCCAGGGTCTTGACGACGATGCAGTCGTCGTTGCAAACGCCTCGCAGGCCAATCACTTCGGCATGGTCTTTCTTGCCGAAAATCACTACCTGCCAGTCCTCGAGGTAGTATTTGCGAATGCGCTCCTGCAGCTTGGTCACGATCGGACAGGTCGCGTCGATCAGCTGCAGCCCGAGTTCCTGCGCCCGGCGATAGGTCGCGGCGGGCTCTCCATGCGCACGGATCAGGACACGCGTGCCGTCGGGCAATTCTTCCATCTGCGCATGGTCGATGGTCTTCATGCCGAGGGCGTCGAGACGGCCGGTTTCCTTGGGATTGTGGATGATATCCCCGAGTGAAACCAGCGCGCTGCCATTGCGGAGCTCTTGCTCCGCGATATCTATTGTGCGAACCACACCCCAGCAAAAACCGGCGCTGGGGTCAATGCGGACATTCATTCAACAATTCCTTTCTGGAACTGGTCGATTCTCTTCCTTACCAAGCTCAAAATCATCGTCACTTGTTCATCGATAGTGGTATTGGTAGTCTCGACCTCGATCGCATCCTTTGCCTTGCGCAGAGGCGAGTGCTCGCGCGCGGCGTCGTTGCGGTCCCGTTCCTCGATCTCGCGCCGGATGGTATCGAGATCAGCGGTAATTCCTTTTTCCTCGAGCTGGAGTTTCCGGCGCAGGGCCCTGGTATCGCCATCCGCCACGAGATAGATCTTGCAGGGCGAATTCGGGAAAACGACCGTACCGATATCGCGTCCTTCAAGAACCGCGCCTTCAGCGCCTCGTCCGGCCTTTCTCTGCAAATCCACCATAGCCTCGCGCACACACGCAATGGCGCTGATATCGCTCGCGGCCTTGCTCATTTCCTGTGTGCGAATATGGGCCTCAACATTCTCTCCGTTCAGCAGCGTATGCTGCTCGCCATTGCTGATCTCGAGACGAATGTCCACTTCCGGCAGCAAGGCACAAACGGCATCCTGATCCGAAATCGCCACACCGCGATTCATCGCGAACAGCGCAACGGCACGATACATCGCGCCGGTGTCCACGTAAATGAACCCCAGCTCGCGTGCAACAGATTTCGCCGTAGTGGTTTTACCCGACCCGGCAGGTCCATCAATCGCGATAACAAACGGACGATGTTCGTTCGAAATCTCCATAAGCCATACAAATTACAATGAGTTACAGGTAAATGCAAGCCTAAGGTGCGAAAATTGCACCTCGTCAGCCCCGGGAACAGCGCCCCTGGGATCGGCGCGCACCAGCGCGCCCTC
>JBATDG010000093.1:0-19647 GCA_049663345.1 Bacteroidota bacterium | reverse complement strand
GTCCAGTTCGCCTTCACGGAAAACATTTCGGATGTGCTCGGAAATCGTCTTCTTGCTTTTGCCGAACAGCCCAGCCATGTGGTCCTGAGTCAGCCAGACCGTCTCGTCTTCCAGGCGGACATCAATTTTGATTTTGCCGTCGGGGGCCAGATAAATAAGAATTTCCGAATTATTCATTCCTCTGCCTCCATGCGTTTTATCGGATCACCGCTGCAATCGGGGAATCGGTACGCAAGAATTGTGGGTCTATCCTTTCCTCTCGTATAGCCCTCCGTGCGTTTATCAACTGAATATCGTCATCTATTGCTATATCCGCAATGACAAGCAGATGTCCCTGCCACGACCGGCGCAATGGGTATCGTGGAGAGTTCGAGCGCTGCGTCGTGCCGATTTAAGGGCAGCTCAGCTCGTCCGCCCAAACCTGCGATCGAGATCGTCGAGGGAGAGGCGGATGACGATTGTGTTTTCCGTAACTTGCACCCTATACTGTTTCAGACACTGGAGCACCGAACATGGCCAAGCTGAAACGCATCCCCTTATTTGTCATCGGCATTGTATTTCTCGCCGTCCTTGCCGGAAACGCTCGAGCTGCAGGTGCGCGCGAATCCGGGATCGACAGCGTCCGCATCGTGCTCGGGATGGACCTCGTTGCTAGCTGGGGCCTGGACATTCGCGGGGACAGCGGCCTGGAATACTATGCTGGTCTGATGTTCCAAACAAACATTACCGGAAGCTACGCCCTCACAGGTATGTTCCTTGCAGGATGGTTCGACAATACCTACACGTATTCGGACCGTGTGTCCATCATCGGTTTAGATCTCGCACTTCGACAATACACACGCGTCATTGGGTTTGACGGCTGGTTCGCCGGCGCAAGTTATATCAAACCATCGAAGGAAGACATCAGTGGGTATTATCGATATCAGACGAAGAGCGAGTTAGACAGGGTCAGCGTGCATGCTGGACTGTTCACCGGACTCTCAAACGACATCGAGCTGTCGCTGGCGTTCCGCTATTCGCTGACGAAACGATGGGTGTCGGATTTCGTCCATGAGAATACCAGCTTTCATGCGTATTCCCTGGTCGTGAACCTGGGATTCGAATTGTAGTGCCGCTTCCGCAGCATGATCTGCAACGATGTTGGCTGCGAAGACCATTGCCCTTCTCACCCCGGAACGGCGCAAGTTCCTTGTTCGTCCATCGTACTGCGTTCACCGGAAGGTCCCCTATTGGATCATTTTGTTGACGTCAACAAAATGATCGGATACCGTACGATCCGAGACTTCGCAGGCGGTTTTGGCCTTGAGGGAGATGCGGATGACAATGGGAAGGATAGCATGTAGTTGCTGGAAATCGTCGCGCTCATCTTCCCGCTTACTGCCCTTGCCCAACTCGATCATTTTCGTGACGCCACGAAAATGATCCGAAACCGCATGCCCAGTGGTTTCGCAGGATTCGACGGCGCGCTGGATTCAAGAGTGTCGATGCGCTTTGTCGTGACAGACAGTACACAAGGTCATCAGGTTCTCCTCCGTATTTTCACCTCCCTCTGCATGAGGTACAACATGGTGAATCTCCAGATGGCGGGGATCCGATGGGTTCCACTCCTCATGTGACCACTGACACTCTTTACAAGTGTAAGCGTCTCTTCGTAAAACTTCCCTTCTTACATCATCTTTGATGGTCCTGTCGTGCTCAGGGCTCTGCCGATCGGCCTGAAGTACATACATGCCAACATCAAGATTTGGGAGACCTGTAGTTTTGGTAGCGATCGGCCATCCGAACTCCGTTCGAAGCTCACGTACCCTTCTGGCCCATTCCGTTTTATTGCCTGCAACATACCGCAGCTCTTCATTCGTGACGCCGCGACCTACATTCGCCCGCAGAAATGCAAGGATCTTATCTCTAACCGAGCCTCGCTGTTTTCTTATCTGATTCGCGATGTTCCATCGATGCGCGGCATCTCTATCTTGATCTGGTCTCAGAAGAATGTAGTCATCTGGTTTCATGCTGGATAGATCATCGGGAAGATCACCTTCCTCGCTCATTTCCTTCA
Source organism: Bacteroidota bacterium (assembly GCA_049663345.1). Taxonomy (GTDB): domain Bacteria; phylum Bacteroidota; class Ignavibacteria; order SZUA-365; family SZUA-365; genus SZUA-365. Next base: position 17,591 of record JBATDG010000093.1, on the reverse strand, counting down.
ACGTGAGGCCGCTTGCGATCGACCACCCGTGCTGAACACGCAACTCTCGCACACGTCTTGCATATTCCTGGATGCCGGATACTACGAGCAACTCGTCGCCGCTAAGAACGGTTTTCGGATACGTACGGAAGTAGTACAAGATTCTATCCCTCGCCGCGGACGCGTATTCCTGCGGAATGAGGGAGCTCCCCAAACCGCGCAATTGGTGGAATACCGGAGCCAATGCCAGAACCTTCTGCCGAAGCTCACCCGATTTGAGTTCAGACTCAAAATTCTCAATCAGCCTCGTCAGCTCACGAAGATTACTTTCAGGCGAGTGTTGAACCGCTTTTCGCACAACTTTCATCAAAATACCTTTTAAACTTCTCGGACAATACTTTCATGTTTTTAGTTTCACACTCCCAACTCACGAGCACCTTCCAAGCTTGAGAACGCAATTTTCGTTAAACAGCAATATCTCTTCGAATACTCCCATTCCGGCATAATATCACGACCCTTGATACGGCTCATGATCCAGCTGCGTTTGTCTGCCGGGATGGTGTCCGTCACTTCACTTCTCTTGCATCGTTAACAGAAGATAGACAGCATCTGCGACACGTGCCGCCAGCCTGGGGGGAACCGCATTGCCGATCTGACGTGCGATCTCTATCTTGGACCCCTTAAAGGTGAACTCATCGGGGAAGGACTGCAATCGGGCCGCCTCGCGGTGAGTAATGGGTCGATGTTGCGCAGGATGTAGATATCTACCTTTCTCAGGCTTGTAAAATTCAGTCCGAATGGTGAATGCCGGTCGATTCCACCAAAGCCGACCAAAGAGATCCGTCCCACCGCTGGTTTTCCTTATCCAGCAGTCAGGTGTCAGCTCCGGAGCGCGCTCTTGGAGGTCAAAACGGTTCATGCCTTCCTCGGGAATCGCATGGTAGCGGGCAACACTCAATGGCGTTGGAGACCTACCAAAGTGTAAATCCAGCGGTGGATCAACATCCCGAATCTGGGTGCCTTCCGGAGGCGGCAGATCGGCGATCGCATCCCCGACAGTACGCCATTCATTAGGTTCGGGCAGATGTGAATCCACATCGAACAAGGAGGGCTGCTTTCCGTTGGCTTTGGGATTATAATGCGTTCTCTTCGGAGGAAAAACGAGGGAGGGATCCGTTACTTTGCTGCCGATGATGAATGCCCGGCGTCGGGTCTGTGGGACACCATAATCAGCTGCGAGAAGAGTTCCACTGACACATTTGAAGCCCATGGCCGCCGCCGCACCAATGATTTCACCATGTTCGAATGAACCTAGAAGCTGCGGGACATTCTCCATGACAAAAACTGACGCCCCGGATCGCCTCACGATCTCCAAGTATGGCTGCCACAACTCCTTCCGAGCATCATCTGCTCGATTCTTGTTCAGCAAACTGAATCCCTGGCACGGCGGGCCACCAATAACGACGTCAGCCTGTGGAATCACCGTTGCGGGATCATTGAGAATGTCGACTATGTCCCCCCCGACACAGTGATCACCGAAATTCTCATTGTACGTTCGAACACAGTCATCATCGAAGTCATTTGCCCAAACCGATTCAAAAGAATGTCCCATCATCTTCGAGAAACCGAGGCTCATGCCTCCCGCACCTGCAAAAACATCGATCAAACGATAACGTTTTCGTTTACGAGCCAGCTGGCCGGTCTCCCTGGCATGATACACCTTGCGCTCTTCTTTTGCGATCCAATCCGGTGTTCTGGCTTCCGGGTTAGCGCGATTGGTTTCAGTTTTTTTCATGAAGACAATATAGCGTTCAGCATAACAGGAGTCGAGTAGAACCGTCAAAGTCTCCGCAAATTAAGGTCGAGGTCACGTGCCTGCCAGGCAGATTGCAGGTAGTCGAAGCACTGCTCGACGGGCGAACGGTTATTAGCCATCCGGAAGTGACGGGCATTGAGGCCGGAGTGGATGTCCTTGAATTCGCAGAGCACCTGGGCGACGCCGTCGCCGCCTGCGCCGAAGCGGCCAAGAGCCGAATCCGCAAAGCCGGTACCACCCGACTGCCCCGAACCCCCCGATCTCGAACTGCGGACGGCAAGTTTAGGCGGGCGTTTCCTCACCATACAGCTCGTAACCCCAGGTCTCCACAAAGAAGCGTTGGATCAAGGCGGCCTCGGAGGAGCGCTCTTTTAGCTGCTCGCGGTCGGTCCACGCATGCAGGCGGGCCAGAAGCGCGGCAGCAGCCGGACTATTTTCAAATGCCTCGAATTCGCCACCCCATTGGGCACGCAGGAACGGTTCGTCAAGAAGCGGTTGCTGTGTCATTGAGTCAGTTTAGCAAATGATTCGTGATGATATGTAGAGTATTTCAATTTACGAAACCATCCGAGTTATGTGCCAAATCCTCTTGAGGCGACTACCTGTCACCAGTAACTTCTACCGAAGCGAGTGCGTTCAGGATTGATTTTCCATCACCAGCCAGCAGGCTATAGATCGCTTGTTCCTACAAATCTCCGGCTGCAAAATCATTCATCCTGATAAAGCCAATTTACATGTATGCTGAGTTTATGCCAACCGTGCACGCAAACAAGATATTATTGTCCTCTCCCAAGCACTTGCATTATTTTTGATGGAGATCTCGAGCAGGTTGTGTTTAGAGTATTTCGATTCTCGATGTCGACTTGATAAATAGTAGACAATCAGTTCGAATAGACTGTGACCACGCACTAGCTTTAGGCAGTTCTGTGCAATGTAGCTTATTGTTGTATCATCCGCTCGCCTATAAACTCTTTGCGTCACTACAGCTGCGTCAAATGTTCTACCAGGACCTCTCAACACATTATTCGGGTGTAGAGCCAGATTACTGGCTCTACCAGCAAAGCATTCCTCTACCTCATATGAATACCACTTCAAGAACTCCGCTAGATCTTGCTCGTAATTATTCTTTTCTTCTACCTCAAAGAGTTGCCATATTGGTGATCCTGGCAATACGTCATTTTCTATACTGTAACCGGATGTGAATATTATCTCTGAATACACTAGCGGTACTCCAGTAAAGACGAATGTGTCTAAATCGGCAAGGAACACAACAGACCGATTTTCGAACTCTTCTCTTCTCGCATAAACGTTCATTAGCCGTTTTCTGCAACCACAGTTGATGAATGTTGCACGTGTGGGCCCCAGCTTACTTTCCAGATATCGGATCGCTGTCATGTCGTCCTTACCCTCAACAAGAACCGCTGGAAGCGTACCATGAACTAACAAAGAAATAATGTGGTCCTCCGTCATGTCCGAAAATGCGGTCATAACGACTCCCGCAAAGGCAACCGAATCTCACGATCTGGATATTTGGAATAGATGAGCATTGAGTGAGTGGCGATAAAGAACTGATTCTGCGTCCCCTGCTCAATCAACACTGGGAGCAGCATGCTTTGCCAATCGGTATGGAGACTTAATTCGGGCTCATCAATGAAGAAAGGGCCCTTCTTAACAAAAATATTATAACACAGGAAGCCCAACATTTGCTTCTCGCCAGCTGATAACTTATCCGCCGTTACCATTGATGTAGTTTGGCCGAAAGTGAGGCTGTTCTTTCGCACCGTCACTCCTTTCGATTTGAATATTTCACCTACAACATCGGAAAGAACATCGAACGGTTTGTATCTTTTCCCTCTATCTTCGTTGTTTTCATTAACTCTTGTCCGAATCGCATCCACCAGTCTTTGCACATCTTTTAAGTCACTGTCATCTGGGTTCTGTGATATATTCAGAGACCGATCGTATTTATGAATCTCCTTTGTAATAAAATCAGACAATCCTACCGACGACCTTAATGAATCTTGCATAAAGCTGGAGAACTGGTCATTGATTAGCTTTTCAATATCTGATGTTGATATCGATGATACAAACAAGTGGTCATCTACAGACATCATCTCAGAGTACTTTGCTATAGCCTCTGCAACAGTATCCGTTTGGATAGCGAATGGATAGCTTTTAAGTGATTTATCAAGAGAGAACCCACCTTCTAATCGCCGGAATGTTGGAAAGAAAATCGACGATTCATGATATGAGCGAATAAAATTCTGCACCTCCGCGATGAATCCAGGTGGTTCATCAGGTTTGCGAATCGGCACCATTCCATCTCTGACGATAGATTCATCGCCACTACTATCCAAAACAAGCCGAATGTTTTCATACTTGTCGGATAACTCTCGGTGGATACTAATCGTATAGTCTGATGTCGAAAGCTTTACCGTAGTAAAATTAACATCGGCTATCGCTCTGTATAGGTTTGAACTATACAGGTACCACATTAATTTTAGTATCGTCGTTTTACCAGTACCATTCTCCCCAGTGAATACATTCAAATCTTCCCTAAACTCGAATGTATTATCCGTGATTCCTGGTACTCCAGTGTATGCTACAGACTTGATCATTATTGCTCCTTGATTTCCGAGAGTAATACATTCGTGCTAGCGTTGTCGTTTAGTTATTTCGATGGATATGATCTACGACGTCCGCCCAAACCTCCGATCGAGCTCGTCGAGGGAGAGGCGGATGACGATGGGGCGGCCGTGGGGACAGACGTAGGGGTTGGAGGTGGCGAAGAGCTGGTCGATGAGGGTCTGCATTTCGACGGCGCTGAGTTTGTCGCCGGCTTTGATGGCGGCGCGGCAGCCGTAGGAGGCGGCGACGTTGTGACGGCGGTCGGTGATGCCGGAGAGCTGGTACTCGGCGTACTGTTCGAGCATTTCCTCGAGTATGCTTTCTTCCATGCCCGGACGCACTTCCTGCGGCACAGCTTCGACGGTGACCATGTCAGGCTCGGCCAGGCGCAGGGTGAAGCCCAGCCGCTCGAGTTCGTCGCGGAGCTCACCCAGCAAAGCGAAGTCGCCGGCGGATACGCGGAAGGTGTGGGCGAATAACAGCTGCTGGGCGAAAGAGGAATTGTCCTGCAGCGCGGCTAGTCCTTTTTCGTACAGTATCCGTTCATGCGCCACATGCTGGTCGATGATCATCAGACCGGATTTTATCGGGGTAAAAATATACTTGTTGTGCAGCTGCCAGAGGAACTGCGTGTCGGAGACGGGCTTCTCGCTCGGGAGAATGATGGTGTCGGAATCCGCACCGCCCTCCCCTGCGTCGCGTACGCCGCCAGCGCGGTTCTGCCCCGCATCGATGTTGAGGGAACGGAAGAGATCGTCGATCTGACGGGGATCCATGCGTCCACCGGTGGCGGGACGATCGCCCATCCCCCTCCTCAGCGATGAGAACGAATCGTATTTCTGCTCGGGTCTGTCGCCGCCCTCGCCGGGCTGCGCAATGCGGACGCGGGAGTAATCCGGCTGTCCGGAACCGCCGCCATCGTAGCGTGTGGGATCTGCTCCCGCTTCGGGCATGTCGCCGCCTGCACCAAACCCTGCGTCGCGGGTGACGTCGCCGCCCGGTGCACCGCCCGGTGCACCGCCCGGCTGTGTGTCGCGGAAGCTGATGCTGGGCGAAAGATCGTAGTGATACAGACTCTGCCGCACCACCGCGCTGAGTATGGTGTAGATGTTGCGCTCGTTGGAGAATTTCACTTCGAGCTTGGCGGGATGCACGTTGACGTCGACCTGCTTCGGGTCGATGTTGAGAAAAAGTATGTACATCGGGAAGGCGCCATGCTCGATCATGTTTTCGTAGGCGCTCACAACGGCGTGATTGAGAAAGCGGCTGACGACGTAGCGTCCGTTGACAAAGAGGAATTGATCTCCTCGCGATTTCCGCGCGAAACTGGGACGCCCGATGTACCCGGTCACGGTAATCAGATCCGTTTCCTCGCGCACCGGCAGCAGTGATTCCGCCACGCGGTCGCCGAAGAGATAGGCCACGCGGGCTGGAAGTTCGCCCGGCAGGGCGTCATACACGGTGTTGCCATCGGAAATAAAGGTGATGCGCACGTGGGGATAGGACAGCACAAAACGCTGGATGGAGTCCGCGATATGCTTGTATTCCGTTGCGTTGGATTTGAGAAACTGCCGCCGCGCGGGGGTGTTGTAGAACAGATTTTTCACGCTGATCGATGTGCCCACCTGTCCTTCGACCTTGCTCTGCTCCTCAACCGAACCGCCCTCAATGCGGAGAAATGTCGCGATGTCTTCGTCCGCGGTACGGGTGCGGATTTCCACCTTTGCAACGGAAGCGATGGAGGGCAAAGCTTCGCCGCGGAAGCCGAAAGTCATGATGCGTTCGAGATCTTCGAGGGAACGAATCTTGCTGGTCGCATGCCGCTCGAGCGCCAGCAGCGCATTTTCCTCGGTCATTCCGCTGCCGTTGTCGATCACCTGTATGAGCGTCTTGCCCGCCGAGGTGAGATTGACGGTGACATGCTCCGCCCCAGCGTCGATGGCGTTTTCGAGGAGCTCTTTCACAACGGATTCCGGACGCTGCACGACTTCGCCTGCGGCGATCTGGTTTGCGAGATGCTGCGGAAGACGTTGTATGAGCGTGGGTAGTTGATCCTGGGACATGCGCTACTTGAGATACGTGTAAATGAGAATTGCGATGATGAACATGATGACGATGATGATCAGCGGACGATTGCTTCCGCGCCGGACATTGCTTTGGAATTTGATCTGACGGCGGCGGCGTGCTCCTTCGTCCTTTTTCTCATCGTAGTACCGCGGTGTGTATTCGAACCGCCTGTAATTTGGTTTTCGCATGAACATGGCTGCGCATCCTTTCGGACGCTAATCCTCAACCTTGACTTCGTCCTCAGTGCGCAGCGTGCCGAACAGCGCCTCGACGAAGGATTCGTCATCGAAGACCTGAAGGTCGTCTATCTGTTCACCGACTCCGATGTATTTCACCGGGAGTCCGAGTTCACTGCTGATGCCGATGACCACGCCGCCCTTGGCCGTGCCGTCGAGCTTGGTGACGACGAGCCCGGTGACATCCACCGCATCGCTGAATTGCACCGCCTGCTGGATGGCATTCTGTCCCGTAGTTGCGTCGAGTACGAGCAGCACGTCATGCGGCGCATCGGGCATGAGCTTGGCCATGACGCGCTTGATTTTTTTCAGCTCCTCCATGAGGTTGGCTTTGGTGTGAAGGCGTCCCGCCGTATCGATGATCACTACGTCCGCCTTGCGCGCAAGCGCCGCCTGCAGAGTGTCGTAGGCCACGGCTGCGGGATCGGAGCCATGCAGCTGCTGTATGATTTCGACATCCGCCCGCTGCGCCCACACTTCGAGCTGTTCGTTTGCCGCCGCGCGGAAGGTATCGGCCGCACCGATGATCACGCGCTTGCCGGAGCTGCGGTAGTTGTAGGCGAGCTTGCCGATGGTGGTGGTCTTGCCGACGCCATTGACGCCGACGACCATGATGACGTACGGTTTGATTCCCTCAGGGATCTCGATGGCGGTACCGTTGACGCTGATATTGTGGCGCTCGAAGAGAGCGGCGATTTCCTCGCGGAGCAGGCGATGGAGTTCGTTGGCGTCTTCGAAACGCTCTCGTTTGACGCGCGCACGCAGACTCTCGATAATTGTCGTGGTTGTCGCCACGCCCACATCGCCGAGGATGAGGATCTCCTCGATTTCGTCGAGCAGTTCGTCGTCGATCTTGCGCTTGGCCTTTATCACGCGCGTCACTTTCGTCATGATCGAGTCGCGTGTTTTTGTCAGCCCTTCTTTGAGCCGGTTGAATTTCAGTTTGTCGAGAAAGCCCATGAGTACCTTTGAAAACAATGAGTATATGCATTTGCCCCGAAGGGGCTCAACATTATGGTCGGATCATCAGTGCCTTCAGCACTGCATGCAGAGGTTAGTTCTTCGCGCTGGTCTTCAGCAGCTTCATAAAACGTTCACCGTACACGTACAGCGACACGAAGATGAGCCCGAGACTCACTATCATCAGCGAGGTGAACAGCACGTCGGTGCCTCCGTCGCTGAAGAGCGCGGCCAGGAGGGTGAAGCCGATGCTGACGACGGTAGCCTTGCCGAGCATGTTGCTCTGCACGAGCTGGCCGGTCTTTTTGCGGAGATACATGCCTCCGGAGAAAATAATCACATCACGCGCGATCACTACAAGAGTATACCACAACGGAAGCATCCCCGAGGTGGTGAGCAGAAGCACGAAAATAATTATGTACACCTTGTCGGCCAGCGGGTCGATGATGCGTCCGAGCTTGGTTTCACCACCGAACTGCCGGGCGATCCAGCCGTCGGCCAGATCCGTCATCCATGCGAAGAAACAGAGTCCGGCTATGGCCAGCTGATTGGTCTTCGGGGATGAGAACAGAAAGAACAGTGGAATCACCAGCACCATTCTCAGAAGGCTGATAAGATTCGAGGGAGAGGTGATGCTCTCTTTCGGTTCGGGCACGGATTTCGATTTCTTCTTGCTCATGTATTGCTACCGTATAATTGCAAATTTACCAAGTTTCGCTTCCACTTCATTTCCTGCCGTATCAGTGCCGCTTGCGCGGAACAGGTACACTCCTGCCGGAACAAGCGCCCCGCTGTCATCGCGCAGATCCCATTCCACTCCGCCGTTGCCGTCCAATTCCTTTACTTCAGCGACGAAAAGTCCGGACAATGTGTAAATCCGAATGGCGGCGCGCGCGGTCAGGTTGGCGAAAGTGATGAACATCTGCTGATGCTCGGGCTTCAGGGGATTTGGATACACGAACACATCGTCGAGATTCTGCTGATTGAGCACGACGCCCGCGGTACTGCCGGCGCCCTCGCCGATGAGTCCGCCCGAAGCGCAGCGGACATTCCTCACCTTCAGCACGTACTCCTTCCCGATGGCGCCGATGCGGGCGTCCTCAGAAACAATGATGCGGACAAGCTCGGGCTGCGACGCATCCGGCACCGCACTCTCTACTTTTCCGGAGGGGAGAAATTCGTAGTTGCCTGCCAGGCCCGCGGTCACCGGATCGACAGGAGCGCTGAACCAGACGTCGAAGCTGCGGGGAGGATGGTATTCCACCCTTGCGATGTAGCATTCTTCATGCGTGGGATTGCTGACGGTAAACGGACCAAACGACGCATCTGCGAAGGGAATCCCTTCCCCGTCACGCAGCGCGCGCAGGGCAAGTCCGTAGCTGCCATCCGCCAGCGTACCGAAGGAAAGCAGCAGCGTGCGGGTGTCGAGCAAAAGCACGCTCACAGGTTCCTGAGCTCCGTTGAGGAGGAAATGTGAAGGCGAGGGAATGCCTGTGCCCATGTCCTGCAACACAGCGATGCGCAGCTGTCCTTCACCGGCATACGTCACCGAGTCGATCACCGGCGTGCTGTGCGGATGCAGAATTCTGCTGAAGATTTTCGGACTCTCATCCGGCACACGCGTATCGTCGAAGGCGCTGACGGCATAGAGCACCGGAGTGCCCGCCGTGAGCGTGGGATCGGTAAGCGGCAGAGGCGCTGCGAAAGTGCCCATCAGTTCCATCGCTCCGGGATTCGGGCCCTTGTACAAACGGTATTGCGGAGACGGTAGTCCGATGCTCCAGGATACGCGGGCGGACTGGCTGTCCATATACTGAACGTCCAGCGAACGCGGCGGCTCAGGTCCGGCATACGGAAGATCGCGTTCGAAAAAGAGCACGCTGTCCGTTGTAGCGACTGCCATTTCAGGAATGCCATTGCCGTCGAAATCCCCGACAGCCACAGCATCGGTATTGGCCAGCGGATACTGCCATACGATATCATGATCGTGCGTGGCGCGGTTATAGTCCACAACGTAAAGTTCGGGATACGCGGAAATAATCAGCTCAAGTTCGGGATCGTTGTCGAGATTTCCGGCGGTGAGGCTGTTCTGAATTCGTGTGAAAGAACCGTACTGCGCACTTTCGGCAACGCCGTGCAGCTGCACGCTCCACAGGGCTTCAAGCTTATTCTGTGCGTCGAGACGGAAGATGGCGAAGAACCAGAACGGCACGACGTCGTCTTCTGTCGTACGGAAACCGATGGCGAATTCATCCCGTCCATCGCCGGTGAAATCACCGGCCGCGACAAAATCGCCGCCATCGATGAAGTCGTTTTCCGATCCCCAGATGATTTCATAGCTGCTGCCGTTGTATTCGGCGATGAAGAAATCCGCGTCGCGATCACCAAGCAGTATGTCGGACTTTCCATTGCCGTTGAAATCGCCGAAGGCCGCATGCGGCGCGTCGAAGCTGTTGTAGGGCTCCGAACCGGGAGAAGTGGGATTGACGAAGCGCGCCTTTTCTACCACCTGATTCCCCTGCAGCTCGAAGATGCCGAAGGTCGAATCGTTGATCACCGCGAGCAGTTCGTTCTTTCCGTTTCCGTCCACATCGGCGATGTCGACGGACCAGAAATCTCCGCCCACCGTATCAGCCCATAAACGCTGGCTGGGAAAGGCCCCCGCTGCGCCGTTGTATAAAAACCCGTTACGCACAAAGGAGGTCAGCAGTTCAGGATGTCCGTCGCCGTCGAGATCGCCGCTGCCGCGCGGAAATTCCTTTGTCTGTGCTCCGGCGTCCACTCGTGAGAAGCCGAGTCCGTTGAACTCCAGCGCCTCGAAAATATTGTCATCCCGGATATTGTTCATCAACAGCTCTCGAATTCCATTGCCGTTGAGGTCGGGAGCGCCGCGTGCGATGCGTCCGAGCGGCAGCGACCAGGGTTTCCGGTTGAAGCCGAAGCCGCTGACAGGCGAAGGCACCGTAAACAGGAAATTCGCTCCGCTTTCTTCCCGCGCTATGCTTTCGAGTCCGACCGCATTTTCAGCGGAGAAGTAGAATTCGTAGGTCCTGCCCGGCGTGAAGAATTGCGGACCGAGATAAATCCGATGATTGCGTCCGATGAACAGATTGTTCTCCGTCTCCCCTTCCGCGGACACCCACTGGAAAGGAGCGGAGGATCCGCGTTCGCGATACCAGACCTTCCCGAGCGTGGCGTCGTCGGTGGTGAAGCCGGCGGCGATGCCGAAGGACGCTCCTTCCACCGCAGGCACGAGCAGCGCGCCGCGAAATCTCGGAGGAGTACGGTCGATCTGTATGACGATGCGATCGTCGAGCGTGATGCCTTTCTCACTCTCTGCTGCCAGACGGATGGTGTAGGACGTATCCGTCAACTGCTGCACGTTCCATACCGCGAGTTCCTCGTCGACCACCTGCCGAAACTGCCGCTCCGCGATCGGATACCAGCGCGAGGGATTCACGCCGATGCCGTACTGCAGCGTGTAGCTGCGCATGACGGGCGACGCGGCGGTGCCGCGAATGACGATGCTGTTGGTGTTCGTTGCGAAATCGGTTCTGGGCGCGGTGATGCGCACGACGGAGGGATTCTCCAGGACAACCGCGCGGTCGGCGCGGAGCATGCCGGCGCCGTAGCGTTCGTCCCACCCCTGCGCGCCGAGATCCTCCGCCGAGGCGATGAGAATGCCGCGCACTTCTTCGGGACCAAAACCCGGATGCTGCGAAAGCACGAGTGCAGCCACACCGGTCACGAAAGGCGCTGAAGCGGATGTGCCGTAGAATGGCGTGTAGCGTCCGCCAAGATCGGTAGTGAGAATATCCGAGCCGGGCGCGGCGATGTCGATCGTCTGTCCGTAATTGGAGAAGCCTGCGATAATGTCGTTCGATGCCGTGGCGGAAACGGATATGGTTTCGTCATAGGCGCTCGGATAATGCAGGGCGGTGGACTGCGAATTTCCCGACGAAGCGATCATCACAACTCCGCGGGCGTATGCCCAGCGGATGATATCGCGAAGGACGCGGGAATATACCACATCACCGAAGCTCATGTTCACCACGCGCACGCCATTGGCGACTGCGTAGGCCAGCGCGCGCGCGACATCGCCTTCGGATCCCACACCGCGTGCATCGAAGGCGCGGAGCGTCATCATGCGGCAATCCGGCGCGATGCCGGCGACGCCGATTCCATTGTCCGTAGCGGCGCCGATGATGCCGGCGACGCTGGTGCCATGTCCCATCTCATCGAGGGGATCGGCATCCGGCTGGAAATAATCTCCGCCTGCTGCGTTGCTCACACCAGGCTGATCGACGAAGTCGTAGCCGATCACGTCATCGATAAAACCATTCCCGTCGTTGTCGACGCCGTCGAAATCTCCGGGCACTCCCCCGCGCACTTCGCTCACGGGCCAGGGATCGAAACGGCGGTTGCCGTTGATGTCCTCAGACGTATTGATCCAGTGCTGTGTGCGGATGTCCGGATGCTCGTAGTCAATGCCGGTGTCGATCACCCCGATCACGACGTCGCCGCTGCCGCGCGTCACGTCCCATGCTTTCTCCATACCGATGCGCTGCATTCCCCACTGGCTGCTCCAGGCGGAATCGGAAGGCACGAAATCGAGACGGAGCATTGTTTCTGGCTCGGAGAAAATCACACCGGGGAGTGCGGAAAGTTCTGAGGCGAGGCGCGCGGCGTCGGTGCCCTTCGCTGGAGTGATCAGGTACAAATCGGCGAGCGGATTTTCGCTGCCGCCTGCACGCTTCGCGAATGCGGCTGTGGATTCACTCAACAGCGGCATCGGTGCGGTGCAGGCATACTTTTGCAGTAAATCCTGTATGGCGTCGGAGGTGAATTGCAGTCTGCTCACACCCGCGATCGCCCGCGCTTCCGGACGCACCTTGACAAACACGCGCAGATTCTCCTGCGCGTGCGTCATTCCGGGAAAGAGACAGAGCAGCAGAAAAGCCGCCCGAGCCGCGGCCGGTGCTATCATGGATATGCGTATCATCAGAGTTCGAGATCCTCTTTGCGCATATTTTCTTCTATCGGCACGGGATACTCGCCATTGAAGCAGCCGGTGCAATACCCGCTCTTGCCTTCATGGCTCACGGTGCTGAGCATTTTTTCGATGGAGAGGTAGCCCAGCGAGTCCGCGCCTATTTCCTTGCAGATGCGGTCGACATCGCCGTCATGCTGCGGGGCGATGAGTTCATCGCGGCTGGGGAAGTCCATTCCGTAGGGACAGTGGTTCATGATCGGCGGAGAACTGATGCGCACATGCAGTTCGGCGGGATTGGCTTCGCGAATGAGGTTGATGAGCAGACGGCTGGTCGTGCCGCGCACGATACTGTCATCGATGATCACTACTTTGCGTCCTTCGATCACACCCTTGACGGTATTGAATTTCATGCGCACTTTCACTTCCCGCTTTTCCTGCCCGGGCTGAATGAATGTTCGGCCGATGTAGTGATTGCGGATTAAACCGATTTCCAGACGCGTGTCGCCGGGATCCTTCGAAGCGCGGCGGACAAAGCCTACCGCTGCAGTGTTGGAACTGTCGGGCACGGCCATGACGAAGACGGGATAGTCGTCGGTGGCGGGAATGGGACTCTCCTCCGCCAGCGCCTTGCCGAGGCGGCGGCGGATCTTGTCCACGTTTTCGCCGAACACTTTCGAGTCGGGACGCGAGAAATAAATGTATTCGAAAATGCAGTGATGGTATTTCTCGGGAGAAAAATCAAGACGGCGCTGCACGGGTTCGCCGGTCGAATCCATGCGGCGGTCGAAGAACAGCACTTCCCCGGGTTCGATCTCACGAACGTATTCGGCTTGAATAATATCCAGTGCACAAGTCTCGGATGCTACCACCCAGGCATCGCCGAGCTTACCCAGGCAGAGGGGACGAAACCCATGCGGATCGCGTGCGGCGATAAGCGTTTCTCCGTGCAGCATCACCAAAGAGTAGGCGCCGCGGACAGTATTGAGCGCATCCATGATGCGATCCTCCGGCGTCTCGGCTTTGCTCCGCGCCGTCAGATGAAGTATGACCTCGGTATCGGTGGAGGTCTGGAAAATCGTGCCTTCCTGCTCCAACTGTCGGCGGAGCGAACGCGTGTTCGTCAGGTTGCCGTTATGCGCGACGGCTAGCTGTCCGTCGCGGTAGTTGACCATGAAGGGCTGAATGTTTTCCAGGTTATCGGATCCCGTCGTCGAATAGCGGTTGTGTCCTATGGACACATCGCCGGGAAGGATTTCATTGAGAATCTGCTGGTTGGAGAATACTTCAGTCACGAGCCCCGGACCCTTGTAAATGCGCAGGCGGGAAGCTGCGGAGTTTCCGTCGCCCCTGATACAGGATACGATCCCTGAGGCTTCCTGTCCGCGATGCTGCAGGGAATGCAGCGCGTAGTAGCTCAGCGTGGAAGCGCTGGGATCCCCGTAAATGCCGACGATACCGCAGTTGGATTGCGGTTTGTCTATTTCCTCTTCGGATGCAAGTCTAGTGTTGAGTACTCGATTCATGGTTTTTGTTTTTCCGGCCGAAGCCAGCAGTGATGGAGGTCAGCATTTGCCGTCGGCGTTGCCAAGGCGAATGTGATTGGAGAAAATCCAGCCCGAGTCTTCTATCCATGCTTCGACGCGCCATGCGCCGGCATGAGGGACACTGCAGGTATGCTCACGTGCGGTGACTTCCTTATAAACCTCACCGTTGCAGATCATGCGCAGCCGCGCTTCCCGCGGCAATTCGACATGCAGGGCAAGTTTTCCTTTGCCCGGGAAAACAGCGAAATCACCCTGCTGCAGCGTTTCATCAGCGGAGGTCGCGTAGAAAGCAAATCCCCGGGGATCCGCGTGATAAGAATTGGCGACGAAGCAGCGTCCCTGGCGGAGGGCTTCGTAAATCCGCCACTTATCCTCTTCGAAACTTCCGGCGTCGTTGCGGTGCAGGGGCTCGTCCAGCAGCACATGGGTGTGCACGGACTTGAACATCACCTTGTAGGGAAACACTTCGACGTCGAAGAATCCCATGACATCCGCCTTGTGTGCATGAGCATCGGTTCCTCCGATGCCGACCACGCGGCGTTCGCGTGCCAGGGCATCCCACCGCTTCAGCGTCACTTCGGGTGGAGCGATGATGGACCTCAGCGGATGCAGAAAGCGCTGAACCTTATTTTCGTCTGTGAGTCCTTCTGTCCACTCGCTCATGTGATTCCAGATCTCGATGCCGTCGAAATCCTCAGCATCCCATGCGTGCCATGGATACGCCGGATGTTCGGGTATGCTCTTCCGCTTCTCATCCGGATGCGCGATGAAGCCGATACCGCCCTGCTCATGCACGCGGCGGACATATTCCTGCGCCGTAATGCGTACGCCGACGGTTTTATCGAGACCGAAAGCCAGGTAGTGATTCAGATCCTGCCGGTCGTTGATTTCATATCCGATCAGCAGCATGACATTATCACGCCACCCTTCCCAGCCCTCAGTTTTCGGCCGCAGGGTATTGTGGTCGCTGAGCATTAAAAAATCGAGTCCCACCTCGGAAGCGGCGCGCACTATATCAGGGATTTCGCCTGTTCCGTCGGAATATTGCGAATGAATATGAACCGCACCGATGTATTCGTACATGAAAGAATGCCGGATCGTGTACAAAAAGAAAAGTTAGCACCAAGGGGCTCAAAATACAAGGTGAGACGGAGTACCCGCTTCCATTTCCGGTCTGCCATCAGGGAAAAATCGAGGAAGCCGGTGTGTGAATGATATAACTCTTCTCAGGGGTTGTGTAACGCTTGCCGCGTCTTCCCTGCATACCTTATAGAAGGGAAGATGCGTTCAACGATACAATGATGAAGGAGAATCTACATGCGATACGTATTTGTATTATTCGCAGCGTTAATGCTGCCGCCCGCACTTTCTGCACAATTGCAGGTGGGTGTCAGCTTCAATCTCGATATTCAACCTGCGTGGGGACCCACCGGCTACGACTATGCCGAGTACTATTACCTGCCGGATATCGAGGTGTATTACGACGTTCCCCGGCACCGGTTCTACTTCTGGGAGGGCGGGAACTGGATATACCGGTCGCGCCTGCCGAGCCGCTACGCGCACTACGATTTTTACAATTCCTATAAAATCGTGGTCAACGATCGTGATCCATGGCACCATCATAATAAATATCGCGACAAATATTCCTCGTACAAGGGGCGCCGCGGGCAGCCGTTCATCCGCGATAGTCATGATTCAAAATACTTCGTCAATAAGCATCATCCCCAGCACAGCAAATGGGCTGGCGAGCAAAAGCATAAGGGCGGCAACAATGGGAATTACAGCAAGGGCGGCAGAGACAGCAGGGATGGCAGAGATGGTGGTTCCCGAATGGAGAGCGGCGGCAAGAGGGGCAACGAGAGGCACAGCGATGCCAAGCAGGGCGGCAGGCAGGGTGGCGGCAAACATGGCAAAGACAGCCAGGGCGGCGGCAAGCACAAAAAGTAATTGATCCACGAGATCGGCCTTCTGCCGGACAAACCTTCCGGCGGGAGGTTCGATATCCCTAGTCTGGTGGCATGGCCATTCCTTCTCACGAAAGGAACGCACGCACGCAACGAAAGAAGCCAGCGGCTCCGCTTGCGCCTGATTCATTCGACCGGCATATTGTGGAATTACATCGTTTCGGAGAATTCCATGCCCCTTCGCCGACCCCTTCGTCATCCGCACTCTCCCTCTTCCCATTTCGCACATTCCCTTTTTCCCTCTTTCCATTTTTTCCTTTTCCCATCTCTCCCTATGATTCTCACTGCCATTGCCGCTCTGACACTGCTCCCGTCCGCGATGATGGAGGCCCAGCAGAATATTTTTGTTCCAGAGCGTCCTGGAATGACGTGGAGCACGGAAGTGGCTGCTCCCGGGTACGTGCATGTTGAAGCTGGATTGCTGATGGAGCGGGCGGGATTCACTCCGGAACGCGCCGATGGCGAGCTCGGTGGAGGTGAAGTTTATCAGCACACGCGTTTGAAGCTTCCAGCGCTGATGCTGCGGATAGGCGTGAGTGAACACATGGAATTCCGACTCTCTTCGCAATACATGCGGCTATCGTGGCGCTTCGATCCGAATTTCTTCACCCCGACCAACAGCGTGCAGCCGATCAACGAAAATTCCAACTCAGGTTTTACCGCCTTGAGCGTGGGGATTAAATCCTCGCTGACCAGGGAAAATGGCTGGATACCCGGCTCGGCGCTGATCGCATCGCTGGCTCTGCCTTCTACCGCTTCGAGGGTATACGGGATCAACCAACCAGCTCCGGACCTGGCACTGAGCTTCTCGCACACGTTGTCGAAGAATCTGCACCTTGGCTATTGCACGGGATTATCGTGGGATGGCTGGACCGCATATCCACTTGGCTACGGATCCACGATGCTCACAATCACTCTCGATGATAAAATGGACATGTTCATCGAATACGCCTTCGAAGCGAACACCAGTTCTCCCGTACTGCACAGCGCGGATGCCGGACTCGTATTCACCGTTAACGAGAATTTCAAAATCGATGCCTGGGGCGGCTTCGGCATCGGACAACCGGAAATCTCCTCCTCCTCGCCTCATTACACATCCATCTACCGCAGCGATCTTTATATCGGCGCCGGCGCCGCCTACAGGATAAAGCTGTAGCAAAAGCTTCCCGCTTCGCGGAATGCTTTTGCGCTGTAAGCTGTAAGCTGTACGCTGTACGCTGTAAGCTGTACGCTGTACGCTGTAAGCAAAGAGAGACCTGTGCTTTGATGCATCGGTCTCTCTTTGCGTATCGCGTACTGCTTACTGCGCGCCAGAGGCGCTTATACGTGCCGAAGGCACTCTTCCGTGCCGAAGGCACCCTTCCGCGCCAGAGGCGTTCTTCCGCGCCGGAGGCGCTCCTACGC
>JBATDG010000092.1:0-59256 GCA_049663345.1 Bacteroidota bacterium | reverse complement strand
GGCTGGTGTTGGGATTGAACGGGTTGGGATAGTTCTGCGCAAGATTGAAGGCAGCTGGTGAAGGCACGCGATCAGTCGAGGTTACTACGCTGAACGTGACCTCAACGGTGTCTGAGTTATTCACACCGTCATTGGCCACCACGCGAAGCATATAGCCAGTACGTCCCGTTATGACTGGAACGGAGTCGGCCTCGGCAGTCTTTTCAAACTGCAGCGGCATCCACGTCACACCATTATTCGAGCTGTACCAGGCAGTGTACCAGAACTGTGTTTCTCCGTCCGGATCAGTTGCGCTCCATCGGGCGAGGAAAGAATTGCCGTTCAATTCGGCTTCCTTCAAATCCTGTCCGTCCGCAGGGAAATTAATACTAACGACAGGTTTGTTGGCCGAAATGATACGTTCGGCTACGATGTTTCCGTCCTTCTCCACTACGACCTTACGGGCATCGTCGGGGCAGGGGACGACAAAAGCGAAGTACTCAGTTTCCATTTCAGGATTGGGCCCCGTAAGCGCGTCCACTTCATCAAGCCCAAGTGCTCTGAAGGTGGGGCGATAGAGATAGCTTGCGATTTCCTGATCGCCGGCATCGAGCACCTTGAATGTATGCGTCGCATATACCGCCGGTACCATCGAAGATGGGGTGGCATCAGCAATGCGAAGCCATGGGCCGAAACTGATGGCTTTGCTCGTACTGTCGATAGAACCTTCGATGAAGAGCGTTTTAGCTACAGTACTAGTTTTGCTCAACTGTGATTTCTTACCGGTGAACTGCGAGACTTCGCCAATCAGCGAATTGTATTCGAGATCGCTGATCCACAGGTAGTAATCGAACGAAGAAACGTCAGGCAGCTGGCTTCCACCCATGAAGCACTTGGCTTTCATACGCTGGGAAGCTAAGTTTTCGAGGAAATTGCTGACGATGCGGTTGAACCGAATATCATAGCCGTCGATAACATCGACACCGATGAAGTTTTCAAGATACTGTTCCTTCATATCGCCATTGTTCGGGTCGATGTCGGCGCGACGAAGGCCGAAGGAATGACCGAGTGTGTGTGCCGCGTGTTTCCAGTGATCGGTGCTGGCGACCATGAAGTCCCAGGTACCGGACCAGGAAAGCGTCTGCGAAGCACCGTGGTTGAACTCCTGCTTATCAAGGCGAGTCTCAAACCAGTCTGCGGCGACGCCCATGATATAGCGGTCAGCTGCCGGATTGGCAATAACCATCTGCTTATAGACCTTCGTCAGGTATGGCTGATAGGTTTCCTGCAGAAGGGTATCTGCGGCGCCAATATAGCTGTAATCGGCGACCTTTGTGTCGGATTTGAATTTCGCCTGTCCGGCAGTCATAGGCCATGCGGCCTCGAGGAATGTCGCGGTGGAATCGGCCCAGGTTTTAATGCGGCCGGCATTTGCAAAGCCGTCTGCTCCCTGAACAAAAACGTTCAGGTCGGCAACGCCTTCATTTCCATAGAGCATATTTTTTGCGACCGAGAATATCGTCTGAGTATTGTTCAGCTCGTTGGCTTCGACGATACGACCCTTGTTGTTGCCCGGCTCGGTCGGATCGACAGTGAGGGAGACTTCAACATTGCCGGCATTGAAGCCGGTCTCGTTCACAAAGAAGACGACCGTAACCGGTTTGGTTGTTGGCATCGTCATTTCTGTGAGAGGATTTATCATGCTGTAATTGACGCCGACGTTCATCCGGTCGAGGATGAAGAAGGTTTCATATTTGTGACCATTCGCTTCAGCTACGATTTTGAACGGAGTAGTAATCGGTTCCGACGTTAAAATCGTGGCTTTCACGGCGAAGCCCTTGTTCGGGACAAAAAAGTTTTCCGCCTTCAGTACCTGGACTATCGAAGGATCATAGATCTCGAGGTCAGGGCCGGTCTGTTTTTCGATCGTGAGGAAGAAGGACTTTTCAATGCACTGCAGATCTGTGGAGAAATAGGCGACCATGCCGGTGACCTGTGAATACTGTTGAGCGACCTTTATTGAGAAGGTGAAATTGCCCTGTGCGTCAGTGGTTGTCGAACCGATGTAGATGGTATCGCCCTGAACTTCAACACGATAACGAACAACTACGCCAGCACTGTCTAAACCGCTGATCACATTGAAAAAATGACCTGAGAAAATAATGGAGTCCTCGCCGTTCGCAGTGATTTTTGTTTTGCTCGAGACGATCTCTCCCCAGTAGCTTGATTCCGGGTATTCCACTCGGAGGAAAGGATCGAGAAACACCTTACCCATGGTAGCACGCTCTCCGGCTTTTGGTCCTTCGCAGCGTCCCCAGTAGTTGTAGCGGGCATCGATCGAGTCTGCCTGGAAATTCGACACGTTGCCAATAGCGTCCAGTGTGCGTACGAAGTAATTGTAGTTGACGTGTACGCCCTTGATATCGGCAGGATCGAAATTGCCGGCAAGCGGAGAGATGTTCAGTGTCGCAAAGTTTTCAAACTTATTGAATTTCACTGTGGTTTTATTGCTCAGCGAAACATTGCCGTCGATAATGTGACAGTTTTCAATGGATGTCGGCATGCCTGCTGGAGCAACGGTGATCTGTCCCATGTTCACTTCAGTGTTCTTGATCTTGCTTACAACCATCGTGGAGTTTTTATCAATCAGGCAGTTGTTTGCTTCCGCCACACCCCACATCTGTCCCTCCTGAGTGAGATGACAGTTGTCTGCATAAATCTTGTTGCCGAAATGCTTCATGTACACGTAATCATTTCGATTGTCCGCCGTGACCCAGTTCAGCGTCACGTTGTCGAATCGTGATTCCGTTTCGGTATTGTTCATGAGGATATCCGATCCGACGAAAGTGATGTTTTTCAGCGGACCAATCTGTCCCGAACAACCGATGTTGATATCGTTCAGCCGTCCACCCGAGGCACTGAATACACCGTGCCAAACCGTGGCAGGATCATCGCTGCCAACGACCTCGATGCCTGAAAGAATACCGGCAGTACCGAGTATCCAGGAGATATCAGCATTCTTCGCAAAATGTAAATTGCCTCCTGGCCAGACGAAGATGGTGTCGACCATATTGGTCGTCATGCTGATAGTGTCAGGATGCAGCAATATGCCTCGCATATCCCCGCCAAGGAACGTTCCGTACGCCAAATTTCCGTCGAGGAAACCGCCAGCCGAGCGGTATGCGCGGAACTGATATTGATACTGGTTCCCAATCGTCAGATTACGGTCAATGACAATACCACCGTCTCCGGCATTGAGATTCACCGTTCCTAGGAGCTTGGCTCCGCGGTAAAATTCGACCTTGGTGAAATTTCCATCCGTAAGGTTGGGCATGTAAATGTCGGCAGAGTTGTCTCCAACATAAATCACCATACCGAACGTCTGTGCCTGCAGCACCCCTCCAGAGAGAAGGATGAATAACAGAGGCAAAAATACGGTAACAGCTCTTCGCATAGAGTACCTCGAAGTTGATAGAAAAACAGCTGTATTCGTCTCGTAACGAAAAATATGCAAATTTAAAGATACGTTAAACCGATTGCACCAAGGCCCCCCTTTGGCGGCAAGAGGACGCGCAATTCTTTCACCTTGAAAACTACTTCAAATATTGCTATAAAATCAAGGCGTAAAGTCGTGCAATCATGTTTTGTTTTCTGCTGCAAATTTGCTCCCTACCGTGATCGTGGCTAGATTTTGTCATGAAAATGAGGAGCGTTTACGATGATTGGCGAGACACGTATTCATCTTGAGGTTGTGGATTCTACCAACCGATATGCCCGGGATCTGATTCCTTCCCAGCCGCTGGAAGGCAGCCTCATCACCGCTGAGAGACAGACTGCCGGACGCGGACGCCTGGATCGGAAGTGGCTATCCGCCCCTGCGCAGAATATTCTTGCTTCGATCATTCTCTATCCGAAACGGGAAGTGGAGGATTGGGGAGGCCTGCCTCTGTTGACGGGGCTCGGCGTCTGCAAAGCGGTCAGACGCGTGGCAGGAGTGGATGCGCATTTGAAATGGCCGAATGATGTGCTCATTGAGAACAGAAAGCTCTGCGGAATTCTTGTGGAGACAGGGCGTTTCGGCGAAATGCCGTGGGCCGTTGTAGGGATTGGCTTGAATGTGAATCAGCTGCATTTTGATGACGATTATCGACTCACTCCGGTATCGCTCGCCCTGGAAGCCGGACGCACTTTCGATACCGATGAGGTACTTTCTGCCGTCTGTAAAGAGCTCGATCAGCTGTATGAACTTTGGCGCGTTGAAGGCAACCCTCCTATCCTTGCAGAATGGAGAGGTGCAACCCGCATGTTTGGCAAAACAATAGTCGTTGAGGAAAATGGAACGAAATCCGAGCGCCGCGCAATCGATCTGGCGGAGGATGGTGCACTCGTGACTGAACTTCCCGATGGCAGCGTTGAGCGATTGTTTGCAGGCGATGTTTTATTACCTGAGGAAGAAGAATGAACAGCCCGGAAAGTTCTTTGATTTATCTCGATCATGCCGCTACCACTTCCGTGGATCCCCGGGTGCTCGATGCGATGCTTCCGTATTTTCGTGAAAGCTTCGGAAATCCATCGAGCATTCACGGACCCGGCCGCCGTGTGAAGGCAGCGATCGAGCGGGCACGGGAAGAAGTCGCTGCGCTTGTGAATGCTGCGCCAGCGGAAATCGTATTTACCAGCGGAGGTACGGAAAGCGACAATGCCGCCGTTCGGCTGGCGATGGAAATGGCGGGTGAGAATAAAACCGAAATCATCACTTCGCCTGCTGAGCATCAAGCGGTACTATCCGCATGCAAACGTGAGACGGAGAAAGGCGCCCGCATTTTGTTCATACCTGTCGATGGCGCGGCGGTTGCCGATACACGGCTGCTCTCGAAAATGGCAGGAGAAAAAACCGCTCTCTGTTCACTTATGCATGTGAACAACGAAACCGGGGGCATTCTGCCGCTTTCGGAAACCGCACAAACACTGCGTCAGATCGGTGTGTGCTTCCACAGCGACGCTGTGCAGAGCGCTGGCAAGCTTCCCATCGATGTCCGGGAAATGGATGTGGATTTGCTGTCGATGTCAGCGCATAAAATTCACGGGCCAAAAGGAGTGGGCGCATTGTTCGTTCGCAATGGCCTGCGTATCGGACAGCTGCAATACGGCGGGGGACAGGAGCGGGGAAGGCGAGGAGGGACCGAAAACGTGGCTTCCGTCATCGGTTTCGGAGCAGCAGCGCGATTCGCAATGGAAGAGATGGAGACCCGGCATCGGCTGTGGACAGCTTTGCGGGAGATGGCCATTGAATTGATTTCTGCCGAACTTCCTGATATACACGTGAACGGGGGCGGAGCAGCGACACTGCCAAATATTCTGAGCATCACCCTGCCCTCAGCCCGTTATGATCTCGACGGTGGACTGCTTCTGATGAATTGTGATCTGGCAGGACTCGCGATCTCCAGCGGTTCGGCCTGCTCTGCCGGCAGCATCGAACCGTCACATGTAATCCGCGCGATCGGTCGTGAAGATGCGGAATCAGCCGCCACGTTGCGCATCTCCTTCGGCGCATTTACCACAGATGAGGAAGTGCGTCAGGGTATGAAGATCTTGATCCGTGTGGTTCAGGAGATGTCGGCGCGTTCGAATTCCCTTTCCCATTCACGCATGATTATTCCATAGCGGAGTCCACGTTCGGATACTACGATTCGTGGGATATCGCGCAGCTCGGTCATGCGTTTCAGAATTGCGACTCCTACCAGGATGATATCCGCACGGCCTGGATCAATCCGCATGGTCTCCTGCAATTCATTATTCGTCAACCGTCGAAACTGCTCGAAGCGCTGTTGTATCATCTCCCGTGTGAGAACGAATTCCGCGATTTTCTCTCTGTCGTATTCAGGGAGTCCCAATTCCACCGCGGCGAGAGTGGTGACGGTCCCTGCAACGCCGACAAAAGTCGTTGCCGAGGAGTCGAAATCCGGGTAGTGCAGAATCGCATCGTCGATTGTTGAAATAAGCGATGCAATTTCTGCATCAGTCGGCGGCGTATGATGCAGCAGTTTTTCTGTAAGACGCACACAGCCGATGTCCTGACTTAAACGGTCAGCGATTTGAAAGCCTTTTCCAACTGTGAGCTCTGTGCTCCCGCCGCCAATATCAAGCACGGCATAGTCCAGATCGCGATCTTTGAAACCGGAGATGGCACCTCCGTACGTCCACAGCGCCTCGTCTGCACCGCTGAGGATTTCGATCTCGAGTCCCAGTTTCTGAAACATGTACCCGATAAATTCATCACCATTTCTTGCATCCCGGAGAGCGCTTGTTCCGGTACAGCGAATCAAATCCACACCATGTGTCCGCGCTTCGAGCAGGTAGCCCGCGAGGAATTGCTCACTGCGTGTAAATGCGTCCCATTCTATAGTCCCGCTGCGATCAACACCTTTGCCGACACGAGCGACAACCTGCTGATCAGAGATAACGGAGAGGAGCCCATCATCTCCAATTTCGGCGATCAGCATCAGGATTGTGTTAGTACCGATATCTATCGAGGCAACTTTCATGCGGGATCCTTTATTGCGTTAATGGCGCACCACTCGTCTTCGGTGAGAGTTTCGATGACCCTCAGCCCGATATTTGTAAGCGCCATATGGATGTCAGGTGCATCCTGCGCATAGAACCCGGAGAGGACCACACGCCCCTCATTCGTAAGGGTATGCAGATATGTCGGGAGGAGTTGAAGATTGTCGATCTTTGTGATGTTCGAGAGAATAAGGTCGTACTGACCTGATGCTTGTTCTATCGAACCGAGACGAAAATGACAGCGATTATCGACGCCGTTTCGCTCGGCGTTTTCAACTGCGTTGTCGTAAGACCACTCATCCGTGTCGACTCCATCAGCTTCACTGGCGCCGCACATGATGGCTGCGATCGCGAGGACACCCGTGCCTGTTCCGACGTCGAGCACGCGGTCTCCGTCCCGAAGTGTGGTCTCCATTAACCTGAGCATCAACCGGGTTGTCGCGTGATAGCCGGTGCCGAATGACATTTTGGGATCTATTATCATCACCGTGGTACCGTCCGGCTTTTCCACGGGATGCCAGGATGGCGTTATCAGGAAGCGGTCCGAAACCTGGATCGGCTGAATGCTGTCTTCCCACTCCTGATTCCAGTTTTGCTGGTCGAAAGTTTCGAGTTCATACGCAGCGGTCAATCCCTCTTGCTCGAGCAGGTGCAATAATGAAACCTCGATTTCAGGCCAAAGGGATTCCTCGAAATAGACCTCCCACCATCGGTCTTCTTCAAGAAAGCCGAGCGGATCATGGGTGATAAGCATCCCCTGAATGGTGCTGTCGTGAGCGGTGGATTGAAAGCGTGCACGGAGAAAGCGTTTGTTTTTTTGCATTGTAGGGAGGTGTCTGAAGTCGGTAAATGGTGTCAGGAAATATCTGAATATTACTTGCGAAGTTTACGACGCACGCAGGCCGTAGATAATGCTTAAGAGGAGCTTCCCGACATCACCCAGAGCCGCAGGACCGCATTGCTCAGGAGTGTCGCCGAGCGTGTGCCAGTACTGGCGTCTCGGTGAGGATTTGTCATGGCCCACAAGTGCCGCGTCGATGATGTCCACCGTCTTGATTCCTGCGACGGTATTCAGCGGAATGTGATCATCTATAATTGAAGAATGGGATTGCGCTGAAAACCGTGTGAGGCCTAATCGAGCAGCTTCCCCCCATATCATGTCCTGAATGTCGCCAGCGTATTGTCGCGAGAGTCCCTCTTTGGGAAAGACGGCATCACGGTCACCTACGAGGTCCAGCAGAATGCCGAACGATGTACCGGCGGTCGACTCAAGACTCGCCGCGTAGTATTTCGCACCGAGACAGAACATCGATTCGTCGCCCTCAGTCCCGTAATCCTCTCCGTCGAAGAGCACAATATCAACACCAGTGCCGGGAGGATTCGCATTAATAATTTCTGCGATATGCATGAGCACGGCGACACCGCTTGCGCCATCGTTTGCTCCGGGAATTGGCTTCAATGCTCTGTCCGGATCTTTTTCCATGTCTGCGAACGGCCGGGAATCCCAATGGGCGGCGAGCAAAATGCGTTCTTTCGCAGTCGGTCGGAATCGAGCGATGACGTTCGTCAACTGCAGCATTTCACCCTGATGTCCGGTGATATCGAAAGTCTGCTGTTCAACTGCCACACCGAGCGAATCAAAAAAATGGATGAAGAAATCCAGGCAGCGGGCGTGTGCAGCAGAGTTCGGCACGCGAGGACCAAACGCGACCTGCTGCTCAAGCAGGGAAAAGCATCGCTGAGCATCGAATGCCGGAGAAGAGACCGGGGGAGTGAACAGGCTTTTCATCGTGCTTCCTTGATCCTCCTTGCTGCCGCAGCCTGCGAACAGGATTGAGAGCAGGAGAAGAGCAGCAGAAATAGAATGTTGGGTGGAAGATTTCATACTTCAAGCTATGAAAGTTGAAGGAGGACGCAAAACAAAAGAGGCTGTCCCGTCTTACAATCGGGACAGCCTCGCGAGTCGATTAATGCGTGGAATTATTCGAGCAGCATCATCTTGCGAGTCAGGCGCACGTTGTTTGCGCGAAGCTCGTACATGTACAAACCGCTCGGAAGTTCGCCTGCATTGAACGAAACCGAATGACGGCCTTCGTTCATGCGTGCGTTAATGAGAGAGGCAATTTCCTGTCCGTAGCTGTTGTAGACAACGAGCTTGACTTCCGTCGCAGACGGAATCGTGAAGGAAATTGTCGTAGTGGGATTGAACGGATTCGGATAATTCTGCTCGAGTTGGAGGGATAGAGAAACCGGCTCGTTCTCAACTCCGACAAGAGCCTGGTTGATATCAAGTACTTCGATATCATCGACGGCCGCCTCAATCAAGGAACCAGGATCGTCATCTGCAGCAATGAATCGCAATGACATTGTTGGAGTCATGCTGACGTAGTCGCGCAGCACGAATACCTTCGGCTGCCAGGAAGCATCAGATTGTTTTGTCCGTTCAAGAATTCCCCAGCTTGATCCGCCATCAGATGAAATCCTGACGGTCCAGTAATCGGTTCCCGGAGTCGCACCTGCGTCGTTCGAGTACCAACGGTAGTAGCGCAGCACTGGCTGCACCATGCCGGTCAGGTCAATGTCCGCACTGTTGAGTACCGTTTCGCCGTCGTCGACATCGTTGTCTCCAAGGCCTGCGCCGCGGGCGGCGTTTCCGGTAACCCAGCATTTGGTTTTTCCGGTGCCCGGCGTGTTGTCTTCATTCGGCTGGACGTAAGGTACTTCACCTTCCTTGCCCAAGGCGGTATTCCATGTACCGACAGGGGCGGCACGTACCCATTCACCCGTCGTTGCATCGGTAAGGACGCGGTAGTCATCAGTACTTTCACCATCGTGATAATAGCGGCGCTCGTAGCCGACGAGGAAAAGATAGCTGCCCGTGGGCGCATTCATCGGCTCACGCAGGCTGCTGCCGAAGTTGTCGAAGACCTCGATGTAGTAGCGGACGATCGTACCGGCTTTCTGAGGAGGGAAGGATCCGATGAAGGATTGCGTGGCCTGACGATATTCTACAGTCATGCGCTCGCTGCTCTGCCAGTCATTCACAGAATAGACGACATCAACCTGCACAATGTGAAGCAGATTCAAATCAATATTTCCTGCGATGCGGGCGACGCCGGTAATCTCGTAGGGTTCGGTGACACTATTCTGGTCAGGCATGCCCTGGTGGAGCACGATGATCGCTGATCCGGGAATTCCATGAGCATTGAATGCAGCGATGATTACTTCAGAGTTAGGTGTTCCATTTGAAAGATCACCGTCGTTATCATCGGCGAGAAGGAACTCAAGAAAATAATCGGCAAGAGTTTCGCCAAGCGACGAACCATCCGGTGCGCCGTACATGGCATCCATGTACAGACGGGAGGTGTGGGCGATTCCAAGGGCCTTCCGAACGTCCCACACTGCGCCGGTCAGGATCATGCCATCATCATGGATTTCGTTGATTACGTTTTCAGGATAACGGCGGGTGTTGTCGGAATTTCGGATGATGCCGTTATCGGGGCTGCCTTTGAGAAATCCGACACCGATGCGTGGATCGTCCGTCAGCAGATTTGTTGTCATATCCGCGATCGCTTCCTTAAGCGACCCATCCACCGGACCCCTGCCAGTGAGCTTCGTAGTCAGCCAGATATGTATTCCATGTCCTAATTCATGATGGATAACGGAAGCAATTTCTCCTGTATTTCCACAGCTTAGACTGGACTGGAAGAAATTAACGCCGCGTCCGTCAAAGAAGGCGTTGCACTCGCTGGCAATTTCTACGAGTCCGGGAATCTGTGCATCGAGATTAGAAAGATTCGGAGAGGTATCGAGCGAGCGAGCGAATTCCCGAACGAGATTCATATGATAAAACGTATTTCTTTCCGAGGAGATGGAGTTCGTGTTATCCCATACGATCTCAAGATCCTGTCCGGCAGCAACGGTCATCGACTGCATAGCGTTTGCAGGCGTTCCACCCGACACGCGCGTCGTGTCGTCTCGGCGAACGGACACATAGGGACCGCTCATTTTTGCTATAAGCTGTCCTGTAGTGCTGGCTCCGAGATCGGCGGAGAATCGTCCGTCTGCACCGGTCGTGTACATTTTACCTGCTACCCAGACATACGCCCCCGCCATCGGTACGACCTGGGGCGCGTCGAGATAACTTTCAGGGAAAACAGTAATCATGACGCGACCGTTGACAACATTGGCCATAGCGTTGGGGCCTTCACCACCGTGCAGGTGGGTAATGAGGTTTGCACGCCAGACGATTGTGCCTGAATGCGCGTCGACATACGTATCCCATACTTCTTCCACCGAAGAGCGCACCTGGAAGTTGTAGACCAGACGGTAATCTATGTGGTCAGCATAGCGGAGCGGGAGGATATAAAGGGTCCCGCCGGTAATATTATCATTTGACGGCGAATACGGGAGCCCGGCTTTTGCGAACTCGCGAGCGGCATCTCGCGCGACAGTAGGAGTCGGGTCGACGCTGATTCCGTTGTTGTAATCGGAACCGAACATAAACACTTTTCCGCGGTCACTGATGCGAAGATCGACGTAGGAAAACAGCACGTCGATGCCGTTGTAAACCTGCGTGTATTTCTGATAGACCTTTCCACTGACGATCTCGGAGGAAAGCATCCGGAGATTGCGCGGATCCAGGTTCAGGACGCTGGCATTGTTTTCGATGAACTGGCGTCCTGCCTGCGGGGCATTGAGCAAATTGATTGAAGAGAACCCATCAATTGCGATGCCGCGTCCCCATGCGCGATGCGGTGTTGCGCGGAGGTCATCATAACGGATGTTCCAGTCAGTATTTTCGAGAGCAAACTGACGAAGCGCATAGTGTGCTTTTGACATAGACATGGATTCCTGATACTTCGCAGCCGTCAGAACCACGTGTGCATCAGGAAGCGGGACTGCAATCCCTTCATCGGCACGATGCTGAGCGTTTGTAAGGGAAAAAGCAGCAAGGAAAAGCACTGCCACGAGCAAGACTCTAGTCATAGACTCCTCGGAAAATATGTGAGGGAGGACCCCAGGAGGGCCGGCCAATATTGAAAGACAATTGAACCGGTAAATCGTTACTGCGAGATATCTTGGGGTACCGTCAACCAGTTATTATTGCAGTTTACAGCAAATAGAAACCGAAATCAACAGCATTCAAGGTTCCTGATGCCGGTGGATGAGCAATCAGCAAAGTTCAGTCGAAAATGCATCGGATTTTGGGTCAGCAACCCTTGCGAAGGGTCAGCTGCGATGGCGAGCTATATTCTGCGGCAGGGCAACCTGGCTGCTGTTCCAGCATGCTACGCTGTGACCATCTTCAATCGACACGAGCTCCGGTTGATGGCTCACGCAGCGTTCGGTAGCAAATCTGCAGCGGGAATGGAAGTTGCAGCCTATCGGGTAGTGGGTCGGACGAGGCACCTGCCCTGGAATAATGGTCAATCGCTCTTTGGGTTTGTGGTAGGCAGGGATTGAAGAAAGGAGACCAAGTGTGTACGGGTGTCGCGGCGAATAGAATATTTCATGCACCGGACCGCATTCAACAATATGAGAGGCATACATGATCGCAACCCGATCGCAGGTTTCCGCGACGACGCCGAGATCATGTGTGATCAGAAGCACAGACATGCCGAATTCGATTTTGAGCTCGTTGAGAAGTTTCAACACCTGCGCCTGTATAGTCACATCTATTGCCGTTGTCGGTTCGTCGGCAATAAGGACTGTCGGGCCGCAGGTGAGCGCCATAGCGATAAGCGCACGCTGACGCATTCCTCCGGAAAGCTGATGTGGGAATGCGAGCATCACATCGTGAGGATCGGCAATTCCGACGCGCGTCAGCATGTCCACAGATGCATCGTAAGCGTCAGTCCATGAGAAATTGTGATGATAGAGCAATCCTTCCGTCAGCTGATCCCCGATAGTGAATACCGGGTTCAGCGAGGTCATGGGCTCCTGAAAAACCATAGCGATTTCGCGCCCACGCACCATGCGCATCTTTTTCTCGCTCAAAGAGAGAAGATCGCGTTCTCCGAAAATAATCTCGCCGCTGCGGATATAGCCGGGACGCTGAATCAGTCGCATGATTGACAGAGCGGTGACGGATTTCCCGCAGCCGGATTCTCCCACAATGCCCAGCGTTTCCCCATGATAGAGAGCGAATGAAGTGTCATCGACGGCAACCGCCTTTCCTTCGCTGGTTTCAAAGACGGTCGTCAGATTTTTGACTTCGAGAATGGGGCGACCGGTTTGGGGCATCGTGCTCTTGTTTATTTTGAGGATGGAAAAGTAAAATACTACCGGTCCCGTCAACAGACAACCGGCATTTGTGTCGCCGGTCCTGCTGATGTATTTTCTTTCTCCCTTACAACAAACATGAAATGCAATGACATCAGAGAAATCCACAGCGCAGGAACAGGCCGCAGAAGTAAATAGTGACGCGATGAAAACCCTCGTACGCATTCTGCACGCCCGGGAAGAGCAGGTGAAGCTTGGCGGAGGAGCAAAAGCGATTGAGAAGCATCGGAGCCGCGGCAAGATGACTGCCCGCGATCGCATTGATGGATTGCTCGACCCGGGGAGCCCGTTTCTCGAGATCGGCCTGTTTACCGCCTGGGATATGTATGAAGATTACGGTGGTGCGCCTTCCGCCGGTACCGTCTTCGGCATCGGGCGCATAATGGGGCGAGACTGTGTGATCGTGGCGAACGATGCGACCGTAAAGGCGGGAGCATGGTTCCCGATTACCGCGAAGAAGAATCTCCGTGCACAGGAAATTGCGATTGAGAATAAGCTGCCTATCGTGTATCTGGTGGATTCCGCCGGCGTGTTCCTCCCGCTGCAGGACGACATTTTTCCCGACAAAGAGCATTTCGGACGCATCTTCCGCAATAATGCCGTCATCTCCTCGATGGGCATTCCGCAGATAGCTGCGATCATGGGCTTCTGTGTCGCTGGCGGCGCGTACCTCCCGATCATGAGCGATGAATCGTTGATCGTCGAAAATACCGGAACAGTATTTCTCGCAGGTTCGCATCTGGTCAAATCCGCCATCGGGGAAGAAATCGACAATGAGGCTCTCGGCGGTGCGCGGGTTCACAGTGAAATCAGCGGAGTGACGGATTACCGCATGCCCGATGATCAGACGGCGCTGAAAACGATTCGTGAGCTGATTTCGAAGCAGGGAAGCAGAGCAAAGGCAGGCTTCGACCGCATCGAAGCAGTGGCGCCGAAACGCCCTGCCTCCGACATTTACGAAGTCATGCCGAAGGATCGATCCAAGCCCTTCGACACACATGAACTCATCGCCTGCATCGTCGATGATCAGGAGTATGTGGAATACAAATCCGATTATGGGCAGACGCTTATCTGCGCCTACGCCAGGATCGATGGATGGGCGGTCGGCATTGTGGCTAACCAGCGCGGCATCGTTCGCAGCGGAAGCGGTGAAATGCAGATTGGCGGCGTCATTTACAGCGACAGTGCTGACAAGGCCGCGCGATTCATCATGAATTGCAACCAGAAACGGATTCCTCTCGTGTTTTTGCAGGATGTGTCCGGCTTCATGATCGGCAGCCGCGCCGAGCACGGCGGCATTATCAAAGATGGCGCAAAAATGGTGTCTGCAGTTGCTAATTCCGTGGTTCCGAAAATCACGATCATTACTGGCAACAGCTACGGGGCAGGAAACTATGCCATGTGCGGCAAGGCGTATGACCCTCGCTTCATATTCGCATGGCCCACCGCGCAGATCGCGGTAATGGGAGGAGCGCAAGCCAGCAAGACCCTGCTGGGAATTCGCCTTTCGCAGATGGAGAGGGACGGACGTCATATCAGCGAACAGGAGCAGCAGGAA
Source organism: Bacteroidota bacterium (assembly GCA_049663345.1). Classification (GTDB taxonomy): domain Bacteria; phylum Bacteroidota; class Ignavibacteria; order SZUA-365; family SZUA-365; genus SZUA-365. Next base: position 44,870 of record JBATDG010000092.1, on the reverse strand, counting down.
TTGCTCAAGACTATTCAGGAACAATACGAAACACAGCTGAGTCCGTACTACGCTGCCGCACGGCTCTGGGTGGATGGAATCATCGATCCCGCTAATACCCGCGACGTAATCAGCTATTGTATTGAGCTCACTGACCATAATCCGGATATACCGCGCTTTAATCCCGGCGTTATTCAGACCTGATGGCGATGCGCTGCGGCAGCAGCATAGCGTTTCTCCTGATTGCGATGTATGCCTCAATTCCGGCATCTGCGCAGTCAACCGTTTCCGATGAAATGACCCCGATGCATAATTCTGAGCAGGCGTGGATTTCCGAGGATACGAAACAGCACAGTTCGATTCGGTTTGAGTTCGCGCAGTGGAGTCGGTCATCGGGGATGGCGGGAGCAGGGCAGCTTCAGGCAGAACCACTTCAGCCAGAGCAGCTGCGTGAAGCCCCCGCTGGTTTCTGGCCTTTTCTCCGCCGCCTGATCTTTCCAAGGGAACTCAGTCTCATGTACGATCTGCGATCTTTGATTCGCGCACAACAGCCGCTGGCACCTCGAAGCAGGGAAAGAGACCTGCGTCGGCTGGATGCGATTTACATCCGGGCGGTGTATCTTGCCGAAGGAGATCCGTTCCTGGCACTTCTCGCACTGAGCATCGCCACGCTGCCGTATCACACTTTTCCCGCACGCGTACCTTTGCTCAACATAGGCGTCATTGTGCCGGTTTCTACCGAATCACACGAGGATTACGAACTCCGGATGGAGAACCTGCCCGGGCTTCTGCTCCCGGATTCTCCGCCCTCGCTCGACCGCGATAAACTGCCGCACTTTTTCGGATCCGCCTGGCTGCAATGCGTCAGCAGAAATCCGGATCTGGTGGTCATGGCAGGCGAAATGCTGGAGCTCGGTGAAGAATTGTTCAAGCTAGAAGGATCACGCGACGAACGCGATATTCTTGTAAACTTGCGCGGAATAGATTTCGCTATCGCGCTGCAGCAGCATAGAAACGTACTCCCATCGGTATTTTTCAAATAGACAGCTTGACATGACTATGGACAAACATCGCATTCTCATCGTCGATGATGAACAGAGCATCCGTGAAATGCTTCGGATGACGCTTGAGTATGAGGGCTTCTCCGTAGACGAAGCGGAAAGCGGACTGAAAGGTCTGAAACGTATGTCCGAGAGCCGCCCGGACGCGGTGGTACTGGATGTAAAGATGTCCGGCCTCGACGGAATCGAAACCCTCGAACGAATGAAGGCAGAATATCCCGAAGTGCCTGTAATTCTGCTGACCGGACACGGCAGCATAGAAACCGCGGTCGAAGCCACGAAAAAGGGTGCATTCGATTTTCTTTCCAAACCTCCCGACCGCGAAAAGATTCTCATAACCCTGCGCAACGCGATACGGCAGTCTGCACTGCTTCGTGAGAATCTGCTCATGCGCGAGGAGATCCATGGTCCTGACGAGATGATCGGCAGCTCACCGCTCATTCAGTCGCTTCGCGAAGCTATCATGCGCGTGGCTCCTACCGAAGCATACGTCCTCGTCACCGGCGAAAACGGTACCGGAAAGGAACTCGTTGCTCGCGCCCTACACCGCAACAGCGGACGCGCCGGCAAGGAAATGGTAGAGGTCAACTGCGCTGCGATTCCTCACGAATTGATCGAAAGCGAACTCTTCGGACATGAAAAAGGGTCGTTTACCGGAGCCGCAGCGCTGCGGATCGGAAAATTTGAGCAGGCTGACAAGGGCACGCTGTTCCTTGATGAGATCGGCGACATGAGCTCCTCCGCGCAGGCGAAAGTGCTCCGCGTCCTTGAAGAAGGGACGTTCGAGCGCGTGGGCGGCAATGGACGGATAGCCGTGGACGTACGCGTTATCGCGGCCACAAATAAGGACCTGGCATTGGAAATACGCGAAGGCCGTTTTCGGGAGGATCTTTTCCATCGGCTCAATGTAATTCCGATTTATGTACCGCCCCTGCGCGAACGGAGGGATGATATTCCGGCACTTATCAACTCCTTCCTTTCCGAGACCTGCAGAAAGAACAAATTGCCGCCCCGCGTCATAAATCCTGCGGCGATACAGCGCCTTCAGGAAATGCGCTGGCCGGGTAATGTGCGCGAACTGCGCAATGCCGTGGAGCGACTAGCAATAATGGTGTCGGAAACGATCACTCAAAGCGATGTGAGCCGATACGTCCTGGGTGTCAGCGACGCAGGCGCCGGCGAACTTCCGATGGATGTCTCATTCCAGGAATTCAAGGACGTGACCGAAGAGATGTTCCTGCGCCGCCAGCTGGAACGGTATGACTGGAACGTGACCCGCACGGCGGACGAACTCGGCATCCAGCGCAGTCACATGTACAAGAAGATCAATAAATACGGATTAGAGCGGAAGGGATAGCTGAGCGTACCTAGTCTTTCCAGTAGAGTGGAGGACCGGACTTTGGAGTCTTGGTCGCAGGTGTGAGCGAGTCCTGAACCGCAGGAGCATTTCGCTTCATGCCTGTAGTCGAATCTGCTGCAGGAGCACCCATTGCAGGCAGGTCTTCGAGATCGATTGAGTCAGGAGTTGATTGTTTTTCGAAACGCTCGATAACCACGCGGTAAAGTTCAGCGCTGCGCTCCTGATCGATGGCGAGTTCACGTGCAGATGCGAAGAGAATCGTCGTGTCGATTTCGTTCGCCTTGAGAAGAGAATCGAGCGCATGGTGAAGCGCCGTTGAATCGCTGCGATGCAATTCGCCGAGAAAGAGGATGTCGCCGTATATTTTCTGAAACTTTTCATCCGGCAGCGTGGGTGATTGATTCTGACCACAACCGCCCGGCATAGACAGGAGAGCAATGACTAAAAGGGAATACAGCTTTTTTCCGAGGGCCGATCGGTATCTGCTCGCGATTACGCTCATCTGGGGTTCTACGTTTACTGTGACCAAATTCGGTTTGGCGGATCTTCCGCCGATGATTTTACAGGGGACGCGTTTTTTTGCCGCATCGCTGATGGTCGGAATCTATACATGGCGCGACATCAAAGCAACTACATGGAAATCCCTGCGCGCCGGAATCGTGCTCGGCCTGCTGCTCGGCGCCGGCTTCGCACTGCAGACGATCGGACTCGTTGAAACCACGGCTTCGAAAGCCGGCTTCCTGACGGGAACGATGGTAGTGTTCACGCCGCTCGTGCAGCTCTTGATTGAAAGGAGGTGGCCGACACTGGGCAACGCCATTTCCGTGGTCATCGTCGGAGCAGGATTATGGATATTCACTTCACCAGCCGGCGGAGAGTTCAATTCCGGAGATGTGCTCGTCCTGCTCTGCGCGGTCGTCTTCGCCTTCTACATCGTCTATCTCGATGTGTTCACGAAGGAACGCTTTGACCGCGAAATCGTTTTCTACCAATTTGTAATCACAGGGATTGTAGGTTTCGCGGCGGCGCCGTTTGTAGCCGGACGAGAGGCAGTGTTTTCACTGAGTGCAATCGGGGTCATACTGTATCTGAGTTTCTTCGCATCGACCATAGCGATTTTCATTCAGTCAAAGTACCAGCGAGAAACCACGCCTACAAAGGCCGCCATCATTTTTACGATGGAGCCGGTTTACGCTGCCATCATCGCCTACATAGTGTTATCCGAATCGATGTCGGGCATCGAGGTCCTCGGTGCGGGCATCATGTTTGCAGGACTGCTTTTCTCCGAAATCTATGCAGCGGTCATACATTCACGGCAGAAAGCCGTGTCAAATTAATCCGCTTTGCTGAGTGAACATGACGTCCTTTACACGCATCGGCGGCAGCAGCATCGGGAAATAGCTGCCTGTGGTTGACGTAAGTTCGGGCCTGCCTAAAGCTTCTAATTCTTTGAAGAAATATACCGGGGTCTCGCGGATAATAAGATTCCGTACTGCCTTTGTAATCTGGCCTTTCTCGATCAAATAGACGCCGTCGCGAGTGGATCCGGAGAGCAGGCAGTTTTTGGGATCAATGATATTGAGATTTGCGAACCCCTTGACCAGAAGTCCGTTTTCGGTATTCGCGACAAGGTCCTTAACCGGTTCGGCGACATCCATGCTGAGGTTCGTTGGCGGTGCCACCTCCGGCGTTCCGTATGCGGCTGCATCGTAGCGGTCTGCGATAAGCTGCGAGATGGTACCTTTGTCGATCCAGGTCTCGGCCCGGACCGGCTGTCCATCGGTTGTAAACGGAAGAGAAGGAAGTCTTGTGTCGAATGGATTGGACCGAAGTGTCACCATCTCCTTGAACATTTTCGTGCCGAGAAAGGATGTCCCGTCGAGACGGCGGAGAAAGCTCTGGTCCTGTTCGATGGCGCGCCGGGAGAATTGTCCGAGCATCGGGAGCAGAATATCGGCCAATGCGCGCGGTTCGAAAATGGTTGTGATGCGCTTCGGCTTGAATTCGATCGGTTTGATCCATGTGATGCAATTCTCCGCAGCGTTGCGGAGAATTTCGGCAGCATTCATCGTTGCTCGGTCAATGCTGTACCGTTCTGCGAAACCGGTACTGCTTCCGTCCGATGCATATCCGCGAACCTGCAGATGTACCAGCGACGACGGCTGATATAAAAAGAGACCGTTGGAGGAGGCGAGGGCGACTACGGATTCGGCGCTCGTCATACTTCCGTAGAGCTGGGTTTTTGCGAATTTCGTGTAGAGAGAATAGGATGAAAATCCATCCTCGAGCGCATTCCACTCATCGTATCCTTCATGCTCGCGGAACATCGCTGCTTCCTCGACGGCGGCAGGTCCGGGAAATGGAGGAGACTCCGGCGCTTCGGGCATATGTGCGGTAAGCTCTGCTGCCCGGGTGACCAGTTCACGCACGTTGTTTTCGTTGTAGACATTGGCGCTTGCCTGCGCGTAGCGCTTTCCCTTTCGCACAGTGACGGTGAGAGAAACATTTCGCATACGCTGCGGTGCTTGTATTATCCGTCCAGCCAGGGTTCTTGAAATACTGTCCGTGCCGTTTAGTGTGACGAAAACTTCGTCAACACCCGGAGCAGCCTGCACAGCGACGGCAAGCAGATTCTCACATTCTTTCCTTGTCATCATGACTGAGCCTCCGTGCGGAATACTGGGATGCCGCGGAATAATGCGGGTGGCGTTGCGACGGAGAAGGGCGTGTCCCAGAGCGGGAAAGCGCGCTGCGGGAAGAGGTCCCCGCCCAGGAAAGTATCTTCGGAACGGCCTGCTTCCTCGAGTGCATTCCAGAATTGCTCTGCGGATGTTTCAATTTCTACGTCGCGCAACATCTCCGCCAGCTTTCCGCCGCGGATAGCCCAGGCTGCCTGGGGACGCACCCGAAACAGCGTTTTTGCCGGATTCGTCATCACCGTTCCACGGCCCTTGAGAAAGAGTCCGTTGTCCACGCCGCCAAACAGATCGTCAATGTTTTTTCCGACTCCTCCTTCAAGCACCATGTTCGGCATCGCGACTGTCGCTGGCCGGTACCATGCTGCTGCGCGGCTGAAGTTCGTGCCGGGGAATCCGGCTCCGAAAGCGCTGTCCGCGGCGATCAGATCAGGAGACACCGGTATCGACTGTACAGCGCCGCCCTTGCCCAGCAGTACTGACGAGCCTGTCTTTCTTCCCGCATCATCCCATCCACTGGTGGCGAGTCCGCGGGGAAGTGTGTTGTCCCATCGCAGACGAAGAGCCTCTGAGCGCAGTGGGCGCTGATTCAGTTTTGCCAGCGTCAGCCATCGATCTCCAGGGGCGCGTCCGTCGCGTTCGAGCAGCTGTCGCGGATCGAGATGGGGAAGCAGGGTTTCAAGAAAAAGATTCCAGAGCATGGTCGGATGAATGACCAGGTCATATTTGTCCGGTGTCACAGAATCCGCCTGCTGCGCCTGCAGGACCTCCTGCATAGCGGTTTCGAGTTCCGATTGCATATTCGCCGTGGCTCCGGTCCAGTCGGTTGCCTGTGCTTCGCGGTCGCTCGTACGAGTATCCATCCGTCTCTGCTTCTGCTGGAAAGCAGTGACAGCGAAATTGACATACGTGGCGTATTGCTGCTGCTCGATCTTGCTGCCGAGGCTGTCGACGAAGATGCTGGAGCGTCGCTGCATAAACTGATTGGCAACCGCGTATGGAATCTGAGGCACCTTGGTCGCGGTCTTGTTCAGATCCATGAGGAAGGCGATGCGTTCGTCAAGATTGGTGAGAAACGGATCCTGAATTCCTTCGGGACTCCAGACCTGTCGCTGCGTATTTCCATTCGAAGGAGAATCCGCCGAGTCATTACCACCGGAATCCCGAGGTATGTCCTCAACGTCGGAATCCTTGGCCTTCGAATTCTTTCGCACTGAATTTTTTAATGGCGGACGCGCAATCTTTGCCGACTCCACAGCCATTTGTGCGAGCTCGGATGGCGACCCGCGCCTGACGGCGGAAACCGAAGCTGATCCGAAACCTTCGGCAAAGCGGACGCGGAGTGTTATTCCGGCATCTTCGCTGTCCGTGATGGAGTGCAAGGTGTCTTTCCGCACCTGTGCGCGTTGATGTCGCTCGGAAATGAAAAGCAGCTCCGCGTGGACGGCGCCAAGCGCTTTCGCCTCGCTCACGGCACTTTGCATCCAGTCTTCAGTGGGAGGATCTACCGGTGGCATCGCTGCCTCAGCCCTGCGCTGCCAGGGAAGCATGCTGGCCGCGCCAAGCGCGGCGGAAGTCTTGAGAAAGGTACGTCGTTGCATTGTTTCGATTAAAAGTGAATCCAGTGCAGTAAGATAGACAGTCCTGTCGAGTTGTGAAACATAGGGAGCTTTTTTATCCCTGCAGGTGTGTTTATCGGTCCCGCTGTTTATCCGGCACCCGCTCTGCGGGTTGCGCTGCTCTCTGTCCGGGATTGCGCGTTTTGTCCTTACTCAACGGGACCGTATTTTGCCACCGTCTCATGAAGACCATGCATGTCGTCATATCGGGACTAGTGCAAGGCGTAGGTTTTCGCTACTTCGCCATGCAGAAAGCTCGCGCAACAGGAATACGCGGGTTCGTGCGCAACCTCTATTCCGGTGAAGTAGAGGTTGTGGCACAGGCAGAGGAAAGCATGCTGGACGCATTCCTGAGAGATCTGAAGGTCGGCCCAAGGTCCGCACACGTCAAAGGAGTGAAGCTGGTCTGGCAGGATGAGGCGGAAATGTACAACAGTTTCGATATCCGGAGCACATGAACAACCAATTCAGAATAGGACTGGGCTACGACGTGCACAGAATGGCTGCTGGAGAAACTCTGGTGCTGGGGGGCGTGCTTGTGTCGGAGGAATTCGGCACCGTTGCGCATTCCGATGGCGATGTGCTGCTTCACGCGATCTGCGACTCGCTGCTCGGCGCTGCCGCGTTGGGCGATATCGGCGAACATTTTCCCGATACCGATCCCGCCTATCGTGGAATCTCAAGTCTTGACCTGCTCAGACATTGCGCTGCATTGCTTGATGAGTTAGGGTACGGCATCGTCAACCTCGATGCAACTCTCATTCTAGAAAGGCCGAAGATTCTGCCCTATAAATTAGAAATGCGTACCCGCATTTCAGAGGCCTGCGGTATAGAACTTGACGCTGTTTCATTGAAAGCAACCACCGCGGAAGGCATGGGATTTGTCGGCAGGGGAGAGGGCGTCGAAGCTCATTCCGCCGCACTTATTGCGAGAAAGGACTGAGAAACCCGCTATGCTTGAACATGTGATCGCATATCTCTCGCAGGTGGACATTATCTGGATTTACGTCGCCATTTTTCTGATCTCCTACATCGAAAATATTTTTCCACCCTTCCCGAGCGATGTAATTGTCGTCTTCGCAGGGTCGCTGGTCGCTATCGGCACGGGAAGTGTGGCTATCACACTTATTCTCGCAACTGCAGGTAGCACACTCGGATTCATGAGTATGTACTGGATCGGAGATCAGTTTGGCGATCGCGTACTTGAGACAGGTAAAATCCCTTTCGTCTCCATCAATCTTGTTCACAGAGTGGAGGCTTGGTTCCGGCATTACGGCTACTGGGTGGTCATTGGAAACCGTTTCCTGGCCGGTACCCGGGCGGTGATCAGTTTTGCTGCCGGCGCCTCGGAAATGAATCTGACCATCACAACTCTCTTGTCGGCTGCAAGCGCTCTTGTTTGGAACAGCATTCTAATCTATCTGGGCTACATGGTTGGAGATAACTGGCGAGTCATCGGCGGCTACCTGGCGTCCTACAGCAAGATAGTGACCGCGGTTCTCGCCTTAATCCTCCTGGGATGGGGTATAAAAATCTGGTATACGAAGAGACGTGCAAGTAAATCGAAAGAACTTTAAGAATTAGTGGACATACTATTGTGATAGAATGGTTATACAGTATTGATCTCACGTTGTTTCGATGGGGTAATGAGGCGCTCGTCAATCCCGTTGGAGACTGGTTTTTCGTTGCTATCACAGAGATCAGGAATTTCTATATCATCTACGCAGTAGCGCTGCTTTCTCTCATGTGGTTTGGTAAAAAACGTGGCGTGATCACGGTCCTGCTGCTCCTACTCACTATCGTCTTCAGCGACCAGATAAGCAGTTTTGTCATCAAGCCGCTGTTTGATCGTCTGCGTCCATGCCACACGCTTGATCATGTTCGATTGCTTGTGGGATGCGGCGGGGGAAAATCCTTCACCAGTTCCCATGCCACCAACAACTTCGCGATGGCAGTGCTCGTCAGTCATTTTTATCCCAAAGCTCGCTACTGGATGCTTGGCTGGGCGTCGCTTGTCGCTTTTTCGCGCGTGTACGTGGGTGTGCACTATCCTTCCGATATTATCGGCGGTGCGCTGCTCGGAAGCCTTATTGCCGGAGCGGTGATTCTAGCGTATGAGCAGTCCCGGAAATTTTGGGAAGGGAGAAAGGGAAGCCGTCGGTCGGACAGCGCCGAAGTTGTGAACAATCAGAAAGCTGACGCATGAAAATTATTACAAACCGGATCGAAAAGGCTGCTGCGGCGGATCCAGCAAAGAACAGAGGCAGACGCATCGCACTGGCGGTTTCTTCAGGCCTGCTCTTTGCTCTCGCTTTTCCACCGGTTCCCACAGGAGTAACTGCCTTCGCGGCCCTGGTGCCGTTTCTATTCCTGATGGAGGATCTTCCCGATTGGACCTCAGTGTTTCGCTGGGCATATCTGACCTTTTTTGTTGCGAGCGTAGGCACCCTCTGGTGGATCAGCGGCTGGTGGGGCGAAGATCCGTGGCTGAAGGCGGCTGGGATCGTGGTGAATTTCATCTATCCCATGGGTTTTATGCCGGTGGTGTTTGCGTACATGTTTCTGCGCCGACGCCTGGGAGCCATTTTCAGCATCATCGCTTTTCCTCTGGTGTGGACTTCATGGGAATGGCTGATGCATCTGCCGGAACTTTCCTTCCCATGGCTGCTGCTCGCCAACACACAGACTTACGACATCGAGAGCATCCAGTTTATCACGTTCACCGGCACATTCGGCATAACGCTGTGGATCGCCAGCATCAACGCAGTGCTTTTTCATCTGCTCCGACGCTGGCTTTCTCAAACGAGATTCAATTTAGACCGCAGCGCAGTTCTCTCCCTGATTGCTGTTGTCGTCCTGCTCGCATTGCCTCGTGTGCAGGGAATTCTCGCGCTCCGGGAAAGCGTGACTGGCGGTCCGATGTTGAGAGCTGCAATCATTCAGCCCGATATTGATCCGTACGACAAGTGGAGCGATGGCGATACCCCCATGCGCAAACTGCAAAACCTGATCGCGCTCTACGATTCGCTGGCCGCCTTTCATCCCGACGTAGCACTGCTTCCTGAAACCGCTATCCCATTCCGCATCATACAGGCTTCCTACTACGAAGAGTATAGCTGGCTGAGGAATCATATCGACAGTGTCGGCGTGCCGCTCCTCTGCGGCTTTCCGCATACGGTGTTCTACGAAAATCCAGCCACAGCGCCGGGGAGCGCGCGCCGGATACAGGATTCGGATATCCGATACATCGATTTCAATTCTGCTATGCTTCTGCAGCCGGGCGACAGGTTGCCGGAGATTTATCATAAGTCCCGGCTTACTCCTCTGAGCGAGAGAATTCCGTATCTTGACGAGCTCCCGTTCATGCAGGATGCGCTCAGTTGGGGCGTTGGAATCAGCAATTGGGGACTCGGCGACGACACCACCGTAATGCAGCTGCGAGGTAAAAACGGAAACACGGGAATATGGGCCATGATCTGCTATGAAACCCTTTATCCTTCCTTTGTCGCCGGCTTCGCAGACAGAGGGGCGCAGCTGTTCGGTGTCATAACCAACGACGGCTGGTTTGGAAAGTCTTCCGGGCCGCATCAGCTCATGCAGTACACCGTGCTTCGCGCAATAGAAAACCGGCGCTCTGTGGCGCGCTGTGCAAACAATGGAATCAGCTGCTTCATCGATCCTTACGGACGCGTCTTCGATAAAACCGGGCTCTACACTCGCACCGGAATTGTGCGGGACATTTCCCTGCGCAGCGATCGGACTTTTTACACTACCCATGGCGACTGGCTTCCTTTCGGGGTATCCATTATCGCCGGATTTTTCATGCTCCTGGCATTCATCTCGGTGTATTACAAAAAATGAATCCTTCAATAATTGATTTACGAAGCGACACTGTCACTCGTCCCAGTCCTGAAATGAAGCTCGCCATGTGCGAGGCTCCGTTGGGCGACGATGTGTACGGCGAGGATCCCACAGTCAACCGTCTCCAGGATGAGATGGCTGCTCTATTCGGCAAAGAAGCGGGACTCTTCGTGCCGACCGGCGTGATGAGCAATCAGCTCGCCATCAAGGCCTGGACCACTCCGGGCGATGAAGTCATCGTCGAAAGAGAGTCGCATATCTTCAATTATGAAACCGCGGCCCCCTCGATGATGTCGGCCGTGCAGCTGAATCCCGTTGCCGGGGAGCAGGGTATTCTGCGTCCCGCAGACGTACAGGCGGCTATTCGGCCTGACGCTTATTATTATCCCCGTACCGCGCTCGTCTGCATAGAAAACACGCACAATCGAATGGGCGGCACGCTGCATCCGATTGAGGGTATTGAGGAATTGCATGCATTCTGTCAGGAGAAGCGGGTACCTCTGCATCTCGACGGCGCGCGCATCTGGAATGCGCATGCCGCCTCCGGGACACCCCTTCGCAGCTACGGCGAGGCGGTGGAATCGATTTCCATCTGTTTCTCCAAGGGACTCGGAGCGCCTGCCGGTTCAATGCTTCTCGGACCGCAGGATGTAATCTCTCGTGCGCACAAGTATCGAAAAATATTCGGTGGAGGAATGCGTCAGTCAGGTATGCTGGCAGCGGCGGCACAGTATGCCGTGGACAACAACCTTTCGCTGCTCACGGATGATCATCGAAGGGCTCGTGCATTCGCCGCAGCGCTTACATCATGCACCGCATTCAAAATTCAGCCGGAAAGGGTGGAGAGCAACATGGTACTGCTGGATTTCACCTCCAGCCGCATGCGTGCAGGGGAGGCCCAGGCGTTGCTGCATGAGGCCGGCGTGGAAATAGGAATGGGAATGGGAGATATGCTTCGCGCGGTATTTCACCTCGACCTCGACGATGAAGCATTGAATCGTGCAACGTCAATATTCAACAAATTATTAGCCTGACACATGGATATTCGCCCCGAACTTTTCAGCCATCGACACCAGGTGCGCGTCCGCTTTCATCATGTAGACCGGATGCATGTCGTCCACAGTCTGCGCTATTTCTTTTTCTTCGAGGAAGCGCGCCTTGAATACATCCGCGGGCTGGGTATCCCTGTCGACCAGGGGATATTTGTGACCCATGACCGTTTCTTCATCGTGCGAAATTCCTGCGATTATTTTGCTCCGGCCTATTTCGACGAAGAGCTGACGATCCTGACGCGGATCGCTTTCGTGAAAAATTCCAGCATAACGTTCGAGCATCTTGCTCTCAAGGAAGACGGTACGCTCGTGACGCGTGCCGAGCATGTATTCGTCCACGTCGATCTTGAAACCGACCGTCCCTCCCGCGTCCCAGACTCAATGCGCGAAATGATCCGCAACTTTGAAGGGGAGAACGTGATCTTCGTGGAGAACTGAGGAGGCAATATGCAGTATGCAGGATGCCGCCCTGAAGGGGCGAACGATCACAGCCCTGGGAAAGCTTGATCTAGTGCAAAAGAAAAAGGCTGTTCCAGGCGGAGCAGCCTTTTTCTTGATCAACAATTATCTTTCGGCCATCAGCCATCAGCCATCAGCCATCAGCTATTAGCTATTAGCCATCAGCCATCACCCACAATCTTATTCCGGTAGAAGGACCGCGCAGGCAACCACAGTGGTCCACATATTGAGCCGGCCTTCGGCTGACTGGGTCACATTGAAGGACTTGAAAATCTTGCCGCTGGCTTTGTACACCTGTTCGCGTTCATCCCATGCGGAGTCAGGGTCGAAGTCCACGCCGAGGGTAGTGGCGAGCATTGTGGCTGCGAGATCCTCGGCATATTCGCCGGCGACTTTCTGAGTTTCGCCGAAAGGATGATGCTCGGAAAGATAACCGTAGGTTGTTCCGTCACCCGGAATGGCAGCGCCGATTGAGGATGCGATCAGACGGTTGGCTTCGTTCGTTGCGTTGCGGGCCATGACAACGAAAGTAATCTGGCCGGGCTGGAGTTCTTTCGAGCCAATGTTTTTGCTGATGATTTTGCAATTTGGCGGAAAGATACTGGACACGGTGACAAGATTTTGCTGCTCCAAATCCGCGTCACGTAATGCAAGCTCGAATGACTGCAGATAATCCTTGTGGCGGCCGACACCTTTAGTAAAATACATCCTCTTGGGTACGAACAATGCTGCTCCTCCGGAAATCAAATATGATTGTGAATGGATATTAAGAACGAACGATTTTGACGAAGCGGCGTTTTCCAACTTTGACGATACATTCGTCGCCATCCGGAACCAGTGCAGAGGGATCAGTAATTTTCTCATCATCTATGCTGACTGCAGACTGCTGCATCAGTCTCCGGCCTTCGCCCTTCGATTGCACCAGGCCGGCTTCGAAAATTACATCGATAAGCAATTTATCATTATCTCGGGCAACCGCAAAGATCTCGATTTCTTCGGGAGCCATTTTGTTCTTGATAACCCTGTCAAAATGTTCTTCAGCCTGCTGGGCGATTTCTTCGGAGTAGAAGGCCGCGACGATGGTACGGGCGAGTTCGCGCTTGTGATCGCGAGGATTATCTCCACGCTGCAAGCTCGCATCAATCTCTTCGATTTGTTCGTTTGCGGCAACAGTGGCAAGCCGGAACCAGGGCAGAATCATGGAATCCGGGATGGACAGCGTTTTCCCATACATGTCTTCGGGAGTATCATTGAACGCGACGTAATTATCGAGCGATTTGCTCATCTTCTCCACGCCATCGGTTCCTTCCAGCAGCGGCATGGTCAGGATGACCTGGGGCTTCTGTCCGTATTCGCGCTGAATATCTCGGCCAACGAGCAGATTGAATTTCTGGTCCGTGCCGCCAAGTTCGATATCCGAATGGATCGCGACGCTATCCATGGCCTGCGCAAGCGGATAAAGAAACTCATGGATGCTGATGGCCTCCTGACTGCGGTAGCGTTTCTCAAATTCATCCCGCTCGAGCATTCGCGCGACAGTGTATCTCGCCGCCAGCTTGATAACATCCTCGAAAGTCATAGGTGCCAGCCAATCAGAGTTATAGCGGATGCTGACACTGTCGATATTCAGGATTTTCGATGCCTGTTCGAAATATGAACGTCCGTTTGCTCTGGTGTCTTCGAGTGTAAGAGAGGGACGAGTTTTGTTCTTGCCGGTGGGATCGCCGATCATCCCGGTAAAATCGCCAACAATAAGGATGGCCTGGTGGCCGAGATCCTGAAACTGCCGCATTTTACGCAGTACAACCGAGTGTCCCAGATGCAGGTCGGGACGACTGGGATCGCAGCCGAGCTTCACATTGAGCGGCGTTCCTGTGGAAATGGAATGCTCCAGCTTTCGGACCAGCTCGTCTTCCGGAATAATTTCCGAAACACCGCGGCGAATGATGTCCATCTGTTCGTTGAGAGGAGGAAATGTCATGTTATTCTCTGTTGCGTTCCATTTCACGTTTCACGTCGCGCTCTTTCAGCGCTTGCCTCTTGTCGTAGGTTTTCTTTCCCTTGCACACACCCAATTCGATTTTCAGATGTGGACCGAGAAAGTAAATTTGCAGGGGAATCAGCGTAAGGCCTTTCTCATTTATCTTCTGCTCAAGCTTCACAATTTCTTTTTTCCTGGCGAGAAGTTTCCGAACGCGCAAGGGATCGTGATTGTGGATATTCCCTTTATCGAAAGGGCTTATGTGAAGATTATGGAGAAAAAGCTCGCCATTTTCGACGCTGGCGTAGGCGTCCTGCACAGTTATTTTTCCATCGCGCGCGGACTTAACCTCGGTGCCAACAAGAGCAATGCCGACCTCAATCGTCTCGAGCACGAGATACTCGTGACGCGCTTTTCGGTTGGTCAGGATATGCCGGACATTGTCCTTGGCTTGGTTCATTCGAGTGATCCGCGAACTGATCGATGTAAAAATACTAGATTCCAAAAGAAAAAAGACCTGAGGACAATTGCAAGTGAGAATAATATAATCTATATTTACAGTCTGAATGTGGGGCCAATCCCGCATTTTTTATTATAAGCTGGTTGGTACATACGGATTCTCTGAAAACGCATATTGAACCTCTCGTAGAAGCTGGTGGGGCGCATCTGGTGGAACTCGTGTTTCATCCCGAGGGCCGACGCCGGGTACTTGAGGTTTATGCTGATACAGAAGTCGGAATCACGGCCGATACTCTCGCCGCATTAAGCCGTTCCATAGGAACAGCAATCGACGAAAACGGCTGGATCACCGAAACGTACCATCTTGTCGTATCGTCTCCCGGTCTCGACAGACCGGTGCGCCAGCCCTGGCAGTTTCGCCGCCATCTGGGACGCACAGTTACGCTGTCGATCATCGAAGGCGATGAAAAACGCAATATCACTGGTCGGATTCTTGAAGTGGAAGACGAGCAACTTATTATCAGTTTGAATGATGGAGCGCAGCCGATTCCGTTTGAGCGGATCGAAAGCGCCTTTATTCAGGCATTGCTGCAGGATACCAAAGACTAATGAACCGCATACACTCCGCTGAAGGTAGGAGAGCATCATGAGCCGTACCATGAACAACGAAATCGTCGAATCATTCAGTCAGATGGTTCGCGAGAAGGGGATCGATCGCGATCGCCTTGTTTCAGTTATCGAAGACATTTTTGGCATGATGGTCAAGAAGAAGTACGGCCTGGAGGCCAACTACGAGATCGTCGTCAATATGGATAAGGGCGATATTGAAATATTTCTCATCCGTGAAGTAACGGATAATGTCGAGGATCCGACTACGCAGATCGAGCTGAGTGTCGCTCGAGACAAATCAGGTGAAGAGCTTGAGGTGGGTGAAGAGTATGTCGAGATCATCGACATGGCTGAATTCGGCCGCCGCCTTGTATCAACCGCAAAGCAGAACCTGAACCAGCGCATCAAGGAAATTGAGAAGGACTTGATTCACGACGAGTATTCCGACAAGGTCGGCGATATTGTCGTGGGGGATGTATATCAGGTGCGCCGCAACGACGTGCTCATCAATCATAACCGCACTGAACTTCTTCTTCCGAAATCGGAGCAGATTTCCAAAGAGCGCTACCGCAAGGGCGATGTTATTCGCTGCGTTATCAAGGAAGTCGTTCGCAAAGGAAGCGGCATGCCGATGGTGGTTGTTTCACGCGCGGATTCTCTTTTTCTCCAGAAACTGTTCGAACAGGAAATTCCGGAGATCTACGATGGTGTGATCACCATCCGCAAAATCGCCCGCGAACCCGGCGAACGCGCAAAGGTCGCCGTCGAATCTCATGATGACCGCATCGACGCCGTCGGCGCCTGCGTTGGAATGAAGGGCGTTCGCATCCACGCGATCGTGCGGGAGCTTAACAATGAGAATATCGACGTCATCAACTGGACCGACGACACGCATCTTTTGATACAGCGTGCACTCGCTCCTGCAAAACTGATTGAAGTCAAGATCGATCGTCCGACGCGCACTGCAAAAGTGCATGTCGATACCGAGCAGGCCTCGCTTGCCATCGGACGCAACGGGCAGAACATCCGTCTTGCTTCGGAACTGACCGGCTTCCGTCTTGAAATCGTGAAGGAAGGCGAGGAGATCAACAAGTCGATGGCTGAGTACGAAATCGAACTCAACGAATTCATTCCAGAATTTGGAGAGGAATTGATCGGCAGTCTCGTCAGCGCAGGCTTCCACACCGCCAATGATATCATTCTCGCACCGGTGTCGGAACTCTTATCCAAGATCCCCGGCATCAGCATCGAGCAGATCAACGATATCGTTGTCGAGATGAAAAAGGCATTTGCTGAAGAAGAAGAATAGTTGTCGTTTTAGTTCTAGTTCTAGTTCATTTTTTTTAACGCAATACCGGCGAAATGGCAGTAACGGAAAAGACGAGTAAGACGCGGCTCTATAAGGTTGCGAAAGAGTTTAACCTCTCGCACGATACGCTGACAGAGTTTTTGACCAAGCGAGGGCACGAGGTCAAGAACCACATGTCTATCATTGACGAAGATATGCTCGAGCTTATAGAGAAGCATTACAAGAAAGAGAAGACCGATGCCGAGCGCCACGCCCGGAAGCGCCGGGAATTCGATGAGATAGACCGAAAGCGTCGCGGGGACGATCTGGCCGAGGGTGAAAGCGCTCCTGAGTCGGATGCTCCGGATAAAGCTGCCTCAGTTCCTGTCGAAATGCCCGTCACGGAAGATATACAGACAGATGAGATCGCGACGGAAATCGTCGCCGAAGAGCCTGTCCAGGAAGAAGTCCAAATTGAGGCCGCACCGGAAACTGAAGTTCCAGCCGTTGTCGAACCACCTGTGGTGGTGACAAAAGAAGCAGCTCCGGCGGAAACGGTGGAACCTGTCATCGCAGAGGAAATAGCAGCGCCTGAAAAGCCAACGGAGACAGCAGAGCCGGAGATGGCTGCGAGGGATGATGCGCCTGTCGCCGGTATGGATGTGAAGCCTGTGGAGGTTCCTGTCGCTGAGGAAAAAAGCGCAGCTGCCGTTGCGGCTGAAGATGCGAAAAAGGAACCCCGTAAAAAGGCGAAGAAAGAAGATATGGATGTCAGCATCGAGTCGAGTATGCCCAAGATGCGCGGCCTGACGGTGATGGGAAAGATGAATCTTGAGGATGCGCGTCCGCCGGAAAAGGCAAAGAAAGCAGACGGTACAACTGCAACTACAGCTGCCGCCGATGCTGAAGCGCTTCGCCGCAAGAAGAAGAAAAAGAAGAAAGTTGCTAAACCCGGTACCGTTGAGGATCCGGCAGAGGCAGAGGCAAGGAAGAAGCGCGCCAAGAAGGGACGTCCCCGTGAAGTGGATCAGGCGCAGGTTGCAAGTGCGATCAAGAAAACCATCGCTTCGATGTCCGATCTGGGGCCGATTTCGCAGCGTTCTTCCGTCCGCAAACGCAAGCGTGCTCGCCGCGAAGAAGTGCAGATACGTGAAACTGAGCAGATGGAGCGCGAGAAGCAGATTCTGCGCATCTATGAATATGCTACAGTAAGTGAAATAGCCGGCTACATGAATGTCGGCGTTAACGAGATTATTGGTTCCCTTATCGGCCTTGGCGTAATGGCATCGATCAATCAGCGCCTCGATATGGAGACGATTGAACTCGTAGCCTCTGAATTCGGCTTTGAGGTTCAGCGTCACGAAGAGTACACTGAAGATGAGCTGGTGGATGTGGTGGATGCCGAAGAGACTCTTGTCTCCCGTCCGCCGATTGTGACTATCATGGGTCACGTTGATCACGGTAAAACGAAGCTGCTTGATTCCATCAGGAAGACGAACGTCGTTGCCGGTGAAAGCGGCGGCATCACGCAGCACATCGGTGCCTACACCGTTACGCTGGAGAACAAGCGCAAGATCAGTTTCCTCGATACTCCCGGTCACGAAGCCTTCACGGCAATGCGTGCACGCGGCGCCCAGGTTACGGATATCGTTGTGCTCGTCGTTGCAGCAGATGACGCAGTCATGCCTCAAACGGTGGAAGCTATCAGCCATGCACTTGCCGCAAGGGTGCCGATCGTCGTCGCACTCAATAAAATGGATAAGCCCGAAGCTAACCCTGACAAGATCAAGCAGCAGCTTGCCGATCGCGGTCTTCTTGTTGAGGAATGGGGCGGTAAAGTCGGTTGTGTACCCATTTCTGCCAAAAACGGTACAAATATCGAAGAACTGCTTGAGAGAATTCTGCTCGAAGCGGATATTCTTGATCTGAAAGCCAACGAAGATCGTGAAGCGCGCGGTACGGTTATCGAAGCGGAACTCGATAAGGGCAAGGGAATTATCGCAACAGTGCTTGTGCAGAAGGGCACACTGAAGGTAGGCGATTCCTTTGTTGCAGGTAACGAATTCGGAAAGGTACGCGCCCTGCTTGATGAGAGAGGAAACCGTGTTGAAAGTGCGCCGCCCGCTACGCCGGTGCAGGTGCTCGGCTTCAATGGCGCACCGCAGGCCGGCGATTCTTTCGTTGTCGTCGACGGCGAGCGCACGGCACGCGAAGTTGCATCCAACCGCCAGCAAATCAAGCGCGAATCTGATTTCCGCAGGGTCCGTCGCACCACTCTGGATGACATTTCCGAACAGATCAAGCTCGGTGGTGTGCAGGATCTGCCGATAGTGGTGAAGGGTGATGTGGATGGTTCTGTCGAGGCATTGAGCGACTCCCTTGAGAAGCTCTCGACAGCAGAAGTGCGCATCGCTGTCATTCACAAGAGTGTCGGTGCAATCAGCGAAAGCGATGTGCTACTCGCCAGTGCGTCAAACGCCATTATTATTGGTTTCCGTGTTCGTCCCAACCTCAACGCCCGCAAACTTGCGGAAGCTGAGGATGTGGACATCCGCATGTACGAGATCATCTACGATGCGATTGAAGACGTCCGTCTTGCGCTCGAAGGCATGCTGCGTCCCGAAATCAAGGAGAAAGTCACCGCAACCGTTCTGGTTCGCGAGGCCTTCAAGATTTCGAAAGTCGGTACGATTGCGGGCTGCTACGTGCAGGATGGAAAGCTCAACCGCAACAGCCGCATTCGCCTGCTTCGCGATGGCATTGTGATGTTCACAGGCGGCATCGACTCGCTCAAGCGCTTCAAGGATGACGTGCGCGACGTGGAAACCGGTTTCGAATGCGGATTGAATCTCGTAGGATTCAATGACATCAAGGTCGGTGACATCATCGAGTCATTCGAGCAGGTTGAAATCAAACGTTCCCTGGATCAGTCGAAATAACAAATGTCTATTCGCCCGGCGCGGGTTGCGCAGCTTATCAAGCATGAAATCAGCGAGGCGCTTACAACGCGCATCGAAACCAAGGGCTACGGCCTCCTGACGGTCACGGAAGTAATCGTCACACCTGATCTTCATCTTGCCAAAGTCTACGTCAGTCATTTCCGATCTGAAAAATCGAACGAACAGGTGCTGGCTTTTCTCGAGACGAATGCGAAAGAAATTCGAATGGGGGTTGGAAGGGCAGTACGTCTTAAATTCACACCTGAATTACGCTTCTACATTGACGAGACCCTCGAAAAGGTCGAACGCATAGAAGAATTGATCCGACAAATTCACGAGGACGAGCAGGGGCGTTGACGCAGCCGCAGGGTTTCAATACTATTGAGCAGTTTCGTTCTCCCGCCGGAGGTGTGCTCCTCGTTGATAAGCCCAAAAGCTGGACTTCGTTTGACGTTGTCAAAAAAGTTCGTTCCGCGCTCCGCGTCAAGAAGGTCGGACATGCCGGCACCCTTGACCCAATGGCGACGGGATTGCTGATTCTTTGTTCCTCGCTTCTGACCAAGAAGATCGATGCGTTTCAGGCCCTCGGGAAAGTTTACGAAGGAAGCATGCGCCTTGGTGCTGTGACCGCGAGCTTTGACGCCGAGACGGAAGCAACCAATCCGATGCCGACAGATGGCATAGACGAAGAGCGTATCCGCAAGGCGGTCGAAGGATTGACAGGAAATATCGAACAGCTGCCACCGATGTATTCAGCTGTGAAGGTTGAAGGCCAGCGCCTGTACAAACTTGCACGCAAGGGAGTGGAAGTGGAACGGCAGCCTCGTCCGGTGACTATCGAACGGTTTGACATTCAAGCAGCGTCACTACCAGATCTCGGCTTTGAAATACACTGCTCCAAAGGCACCTATGTTCGCACGCTCGCACACGACCTCGGACAACTGCTCGGCTGCGGAGCGTATCTGACGGAATTACGGCGGACATTCATCGGGAATTTCTCCGTGGCTGAAGCCTGGAGCATCGAACAGATAGCGGAAGAATCCAAAGCCCTCGGTTTCTTTCGTGAAAAAACACAGGAGCCCTCTGGTGAAGGTCTATCGCAGTCTTGACGCGGTTCCTCACGGAGGCCCGGTTTCATTGACTCTCGGGACTTTCGATGGCGTGCATCTCGGTCATCGCAGGATCATCGAGCGCACGGTTTCTACGGCCGAGGAGATTGGCGGAAGGTCGTTACTCATGACCTTCGAACCTCATCCACGAGAGGTCATCGGCAGACGCGGTGAACCCACCTATCTGTTGACGACTATTGAAGAGCGTTTGAATCTCATGGAGCAAACCAGGCTTGACGCCTGTCTGGTGCTGCCGTTTACGAGAGATCTTTCTGTGCTCGACGCAGCGATGTTTTTCAACGAGTATATCGTGCGTCGGCTGCATGCCGCGCAGATCGTTGTTGGCGTTGATCATGCATTCGGAAAGGGCCGCTCAGGTAATGCGGAAGCTCTGCGTGCGCTTGGAGAATCTCACGGTGTCGGTGTAAAAGTGATTAGCGAACTGCTGCTTGGCGGCGTGAAAGTGAGCAGTACTTCCATTCGGAATGCGATCAGCGAAGGCAACGTCAGGCGAGCGTTGGATTTTCTCGGACGTCCGTACAGTCTGTCCGGCGTTGTAGTCCGCGGCGATGGGCTCGGCAGCAGGATTGGTTTTCCAACTGCAAACATCGAGCTCAAGGAAGCTAACAAACTGCTTCCCAAAAACGGAGTCTATATTGTTCGCGTGCACTGTGACGGAAAGAGCCACGAAGGAATCATGAATATCGGTCGTCGACCGACTGTATCAAAACAGATGCATATTTCATTGGAAGTTCATATTTTAACTCGTTCCGGCGATTTGTACGGAATGCACATGCAAGTCGATCTGCTCGAGCGCTTGCGGGATGAGATCAAGTTCGACGGACTCGAGCAATTAACCGCGCAAATTCAATCTGACATTGAAATTGCGCGGACATATTTCGCAAAAGAACATCTAAGCATTAACGGATAACGTAATAACAGGTTGTACAAGGAGCAACAGTATGCCACTCTCAAAAGAACGCAAACAGGAACTGATTCAAAAACACGGCGGTCATGAGAAGGACAGCGGGAAAGCCGAAGTCCAGGTCGCCATTCTTACCGAAACCATTAATGGGCTTTCGTCCCATTTTAATGTGAACAAAAAAGACCATCACAGTCGTCGTGGCCTTTTGAAAATGGTCGGCAAGCGCCGTCGTCTTCTCGCCTATCTGCAGAAGACTGACATGAACCGCTACCGTGCTATCGTCAAGAGTCTGGAACTGCGTAAATAATCTCGTAGTCGAAACGACATCATCAGGGATTTATTCCTACAAGAGAACAAGGATATGATAACGAAAAAAGAAATAGACCTCGGCGGCAGGACGTTGACACTGGAAACGGGCCGGTTCGCACGACAGGCGAGCGGCGCCGTAATGATCACGCTGGGTGAAACCATGGTCCTTTCGACCGTGGTACTGGCAAATACGGCCAGGGAAGGCATTGACTTCTTCCCGCTCAGCTGTGAATATCGTGAAAAAACCTCCGCTGCTGGTAAAATCCCTGGTGGTTTCTTCAAAAGAGAAGGCAAGCCTTCTGAAAAGGAAGTCCTTTCGGCGCGTCTGATTGACCGCCCGATCCGACCTATGTTTACCGATAATTATCGCAATGAAGTGCAGATTGTCGCCTCAGTGTATTCTTCTGATCAGGAGAACAACGGCGACGTGCTTGCTGCCACCGCTGCTTCTGCAGCGTTGATGATTGCAGGCGCACCATTCGACGGACCAATCGCCGAAGTGCGAGTCGCCCGGGTGAAAAATGAATTTATCATCAACCCGACCTACACCGAACTGAAAGATGCAGATCTCGAAGTCGTTTTGGCCGGGACGGTAGATTCCATCCTCATGGTCGAAGGCGAAGCACATGAAATCAGCGAACGCGACATGCTTGGCGCTATCGAATTCGGTCACAAGTTCATTGCTCAAATCTGCAATGCCATCAGTGAGTTCGCCGCGGAAGCGGGCAAGCCCCGTATGGAAGTCGTTAAAGTTGAGCTTCCCGAAGGTATGGCAGAACGCGTGCGCGAATTGTGCTACGATCGTCTGAAAGAGTTCGCCGGCACAGTGTTTGCGAAGGATGAGCGGGCCACCACAACCAAGGCATTGTACGCCGAAGTTGCAGAGGCGCTTACCGAGGAGTTCCCGGAGCAGGAAAACGCAATCAAAAACCTGGTCCACGATTACGAGAAGGATGCGATGCGTCGCACAATTCTTGAGAAGGGACAGCGTCTCGATGGCCGCGGCCTGACGGATGTGCGTCCGATCAACGGCGAGGTTGGCATTCTGCCGCGCGCCCATGGATCGGCTCTCTTCACTCGTGGAGAAACTCAGGCACTCATGAGCTGTACATTGGGAACCAAATCCGATGAGCAGATCATTGACGGTCTTCAGGAAGAATACCGCAAACGCTTTATGCTCCATTACAATTTCCCGCCATTCTCTGTCGGTGAAGTGGGCCGTTTCGGCTTTACAAGCCGCCGCGAAATAGGTCATGGAAATCTTGCGGAGCGCGCGCTGAAGCACATGCTTCCGGGCGACGAAGAATTCCCGTACACTATCCGTCTTCTGTGCGACGTCCTTGAGTCAAACGGTTCGTCTTCGATGGCGACTGTATGCTCGGGTTCCATGTCGCTCATGGACGCAGGTGTTCCTATAAAGAAAGCAGTGGCCGGTGTGGCAATGGGACTCATCAAGGATGGCGACGAAGTCGCTGTGCTTACTGATATTCTCGGCAACGAGGATCATCTCGGTGATATGGACTTCAAGGTCGCCGGTACAGTCGATGGCATCACTGCTTATCAGATGGACATCAAGATCAAGGGCATCAGCTTCGAGATCATGGAACGTGCGCTGAATCAGGCTCGCGATGCCCGTATGCACATTCTCGATAAAATGAATGAAGCAATCGCCGAGACCAATCCTGAGCTTTCCCGCTATGCACCGCGATTGACAACGATTTATGTCCCGGTTGATATGATCGGTGCTGTGATCGGACCCGGTGGAAAGAATATCAAGAGCATCATCGCAGAGAGCGGTGCGGAAATCAATATCGAGGACGATGGCCGCATCATCATTGCAGCCGTTAACTCAGAAAACAGCGAAAAGGCGGTTGAACTTATCCGCCGCATTACGCAGATGCCGGAAGCAGGCGAGATTTACACTGGTCCGGTGAAGCGCATCGCAGAATTCGGCGCCTTCGTTGAAATTCTTCCCGGCAAGGAAGGCCTTCTGCATATTTCGCAGATCGACTTCCGCCGCCTCAATACCGTTGAAGAAGTTCTGAAGGTCGGCGATGTTGTAACGGTCAAGCTGCTTCGTGTCGAAGATAACGGCAAAATGGTGTTGAGCCGGAAGGCGCTCATGGAGCCGCCCGAGGGTTACGTCGAGCCGGAACAGCGTCCCCCGAGTGATCGTGGTGGACGGGATCGTGACCGTGGTGGTCGTGGCGGAGATCGCGGCGGCCGTGGCGGAGATCGCCGCTGACCAATGGATGGAACGTAGCGCCGCACAGCGGGACTCCCGCAGTGCGGCGAAACGTTGCTCCTTCATCCAGGATTTTTCCAATTAGCGCACATGGAGACCTCAATGCCCACAGTGATATTTTCAATCTCCTATCCGATTATCGAGGAGAAACGTGAAGAATACCTGGAGACCGTCCGGGAATTGAAGAATTATCTTACCAACGAACGCGGAAAGAAATACTCTGTGTTCGAAAGCAAAACGCGTCCGAACACCTTCAACGAGGTTTATTTTTGTGACTCGATGGATGAGTACGATGCGTTGGAAGACGATGCGGATGAAATCACCGAGCAGCTTATCAATCGCATCGTGGATGAATTCATCAAAGACGGAAAAACGGAATACAAGACTCTTATCGAAGCTCTTTGATTGCTTTGAATGAAGCGCTGTAATCCAAACAGTGCTTTACTATTCGATCCTGCACCTCTCTGTAAGGAGAGGGTTTCCCTACGAAATTCTGCATGAGTATTACGATCGTTAGCAGGCGCCCCCCGGGCGCCTGAACATATCCAGACAGTGCGCTGACTCCGCGCACTGTTCCTGTTTTACCACGAAATGTTGAGGAAGGGGAGAGGTTGGTCATTCGGCTTCGAAGCGTTCCATCGATGCCGGCGATAGAGAGGGATGAGCGATAGCGATCAAAAGTTGAAGGTGCGGCCAGGGACCGCAGCACGCGTCCGATCGAGGACGCTGTCACCAGATTGTAAAAAGATATCCCCGAACCATCCCGCAGAGCTATGTCGGAAGAACTGATTCCGTATTTACTGAAAATCGACGTCATCGCTGCAAGTCCGTCCGCCGCCGCAACGCCATTTAATTTTCTTCCCGTTCCGTAGCTTAAAGCACGCAGCACGGCTTCGGCGCAGAGATTATCGCTGTTCTTGTTCATTGCTGCGAGCACTTCTGCGAGGGGACGACCGACTTCGCCAATTGGCAGCAAACCGGCGGGTGATGCAGCGAATCGCAATACTACGCTGTCGGACGCGAGTCCTCTTTGACGCAGTTCTCCAAGAAGCAGGTCTGCGAATAAAACCTGGGGCTGCCAGATACTGAATTTATCGTGCTCTGTTTTTCCTGTCCGCGGTAATCCGTGAACGACGAAATCATTGCTTCTGGGTAGACGTTCTATTTTGAATGGCGTTTTTGTACCTGTATTTTCTGCCCGAGATATATTGAAAATGCGACTCGAAGGCACAGCGCTAAACTCAATAATGGATGAGCTTTTCGCGGAAGCTTTCACGTTGATTGTAGCTGTATTTCCGTTCACTGAAAATGCGCCGAGGTAGGGCATGAACGGATCGGGTTCGTCGTCCCACATCCAACCGCTGCCGAAATAATCATTGTCGAACAATGTCCCATCCATGAAGAGGGTATCGATCCTGACAATTCCTCAGCAATTCCGGAAAGCCGACTGATGTAAGTCGGCTTTCCTCTTTCTTTTTCAGGGGACAATAACAAAACCCACGGATTTTCACGACCTTTCTATTTTCGCATTCAGCGAAACATGTTGCATTTTCCAAAAACTTGTAGTATTATTACAGCAAGATGAAGAAACATTCACCTTTCGGTCCGATTGCCGCCAGTTGGCGCAAACGCAAGTACCAGGCGCTCGCCCTGATTGCATCCCCCGAGAACGCACTGCCAGGCTCTCTGTCGATGAGTGCTACACGCTGTGGTAATCCCAACTGTCATTGTGCGCAAGGAGAGGGACACCCCGCATGGTCCCTGACCTTTATGTCTGATGGCAAGAAGCGTGTCATTCGTATCCCCCATGATCTCGTCGAGGAAGTCCGACGTCGTGTCGACGCCGGACGCCATCTTCAGGATGCCCTTCGTGATGTGTTAACTGCCAATGCAGAGCTCCTTGCCTTACAGCGCAGTCAATCCCGAAAGAAAACTCACGCACCACCGAAATGACAACCGCCTCCCTCCCCGGTATCATGAAGTACGCATCCTCGTGCCTCGCGCTCGATGCGTATTTCAATGACCCGGGAGATGGACGCATTTCTCCGCAGATCACTTCCCGGGACTTGATCTGGGGCATGCTTGCCGGAACGATGCTTCGTATTGGTAGTGCCTTGGGAACCGCGCGGATTATCGCAACCGCAGATACCGCCCGCACAGGAGTTACCCGCAGCTTTTGTGATGATGCATTCCCGTATTTCACCGAACGACTCGATGTGTCGGTCTTGCGACAAACCCTCTACGAGCTGGTGCGCAGAGCAAAGCGCAAGAAAGCTTTTGACAAGACACCACACATTGGTTTAGTGATTGACGGAACCGACGCCGGCAAACGAACCGAACGCGGGTGTGCCTGGTGTCGCCCGTTGCGCGACACCTCAGGCACAATCTACGCCTACGCACATAAGTTTGTCGCACTCAGCGTTGTCGGGCACAATCTGCACTTGCTGATCGACCTCGAGCCCTACGGGCCAGGGGATAGTGAGTATGCCGCTGCCCAGCGCCTGCTTCGCCGTGCCATGCCATTGCTGGGGCAACGATTCGCCGATTATCTGGTGGTCGATGGAGCGTTCGCCACGGCACCCTTTCTCCGTACGGCGGACGCCATGGAAATCCCGGTCATTGCCCGCCTGAAAAGCAACCTCCCCGACTTGATGCAGCAGGTCGATCAGCGTTTTGCCTCCGCGGCACCACACAGAACCTTCCGCGTGAAAAAGGATGTCTACCAGGTTTGGGATGCCGAAAACTTCCAGCCGTGGGACACTCTGCATTGGCAATCGGTGCGCGTGCTCTGCTATCGACAACAGAAACCCAATGGCACGGTCATTGAAGCACGGTGGCTGACAAACATACCTCGGACAACGATGAGGAGCCGCCCGCTTACCATTGCAGCGAAAAGCCGCTGGACAATCGAGAACCAAGGATTCAATGTGGCGAAAAATCAGTACCACCTTGAGCACATTCGCCATCATGAAACGAACAGCATGGTAGTGCAGTGGCTGCTGATTTTTCTGGCGATGAATATCGAGTGCCTTTTTCGTGTGCGTCACCTGCATCGAGGCACACATCCCGTTATGAGCGGTATCGACCTGTGGGCGAAGTTGTTCTGCTCTCTTGGTTCCAATCGTCAGTTCGACACGAGCTGACATCCCGCGCACACTCCTTAGCATTCTTTCCCATCACGTTCTGCCAGCTTCCGATACAAATTGCGCCACCGTCGCGCCAGGGATACCATTCGCTTCTCCTGAATTTACGCCTGAACACGAGTCACTCAATACCCCGTAACTTGTTCGAACCTCCGCAACCAGCCTCCGGATGGTGCCGGCGCGGTTGCCTGCAACCGTGCCTTCCGGAATTGCTGACAATTCCTGACGCCTGTGCGATTTCCGCGAGTTTTTGAATATCTTGTGTGCTTGTCAATGGATCGCCGCCGCCGATGCAGACAAGCGAGTGCTTCGCGGAATCAGTGGCGGCCAATCTGGTTTCAAAACGGAAATCTGACGGCAGTCCGAGAACCGCGGCAGCAGAAGTGAAGAGCTTGGCATTTGATGCGGGCCGCAGCAGCAGGGCTTCGTTCTGAGAAAAGAGCACGGTCCCGCTTGCGGCATCAGTGATCTCGACGCCTGCGAGCGATCGTTGAAAGAGCGGTCCGGATAGTTCTTCGGAAATGACTTTGCGAAGCTGCGAGAGTTCTTTAGCCTGCTGTGCCGGTATCGTGGAACATGGCAGGAGAAGAAAGGCGATCATTAATAAACGGAATTTCATGCGCATCAGGTTTTTCATACTGTTGGTAATTTCAGGACTTTGCCTCGTATTTCCGCAGAGCTCGAAGCTTCAGGCGAGAAACCATACGACTGAAACAGTGCGGGAAACAGTCTGCTGCGAGCTCACTTCGAAATCGAGTGCTTCCGATAGTCTGGAATTCGCCGGACTCGCCGCCGCCCTGGGCGTAATATTTTCGCAGGACAAAATCGCATCCATACTATCAAAACTCCCGCCGAAGTGCAAAATCTTCGGATACGACATTGGAGAATATTCGGGCGATGACGGAATGGATATCGTGCTGTCGGTGATGCCTGATGAAGGCGCGCGCCGCACGGTCGAAGTCTTTTTCTTCCTCAATGACGGACCCGGATTTCGTCTCCTTCGCACACTGCAGCGAAAGTACATACTCGAGCCAATTGAAGTCGGATTTTCCATCGACCAGGGTGTTTGCCACGTGACTGAGAAAACTGGTGAATTCGCCTGGCGCATCACGGGATATTCCGCCGCAGGTGGTACGTTCCACCGCGTTTCTGAATGGACAACAGATCGTATGCGCACTGGCGGACGGGAAACCGGTGTCGGATACGAACACACATATTCCTACGAGAGCTTGCTTTCTGACGAACATTATTACGGAACGAACAGCAATCGCAGCTTCATAAGGCAGAAATACTATGATCTCCCGATATATCCTGCCGAATTGAGTCTCCCTGACGAAATGCCGAATGTGATCGGGGATTCCAGCGGCCTGATGATCGTTCGCGGGGGAAGCAGCTGGTATGGGCCTGATGACTGCAGTGTGTTTTGTTCCGCTGTTTACGACAGCAGCACTGTGACGTTCAACCTGCGCGTCCATGATGACCGCCTGTTGTACAACAACGTTGCTGATTCCGCGGACTATCTCGACCTGTCTTTCGATCTCAGCCGGCGCAACCGGGTAAGGCCCGACGGCACCCATCAGCAATTCTCCCCGAATACGCAATTTACCATCCGAATTATCATGGGTGACGGAGCGAATCGGACGCCAGTGGTGGAGCTGCTTGGTGAGTCCATTGCTAAGAGAACAGGCGACGCCGTGCGCATCTCCATCCTGCGTGATGAAAGCGAGTACCAGACCTATTCTTTTGCAGTTAGAGTCCCTTTGACTCTGTTCGCGGATCAGGATCGACTGCCGTCTGCCGGATTTGTCTGTGCCTATCATGATGTTGACCATCCGGCACAGCTTCAGTGGGTGTCGGTGTCCGCCTCCGCCCGGGAATACACTCCGGATAAACCTGAAACATTTGGCCGTCTCCATTTCGTCTCCGATCCGGTAGGTGAACACGAATGGGAGAACGTGCGAATCATCGCACTGTCCGAGCAGCTCAAGCAGGCTGGTATTCTTCCCTGAAACCTGTGGCTTTCGTGCCCTACACTGATGACGCCGCGGGAAGGGGCGGGGACTGAAAATTATCGGCCATGGTTTGTGCTGTTTTCCTGCCTTGTTTGAGCATCGCAAAACACGTAACTTTATTTTTTATGTAAAACAGCACCGTCAGTCATGACTGGTTTCGTCTTTACTTTTTCTCTTTTCTGCACAGCGGTACTCAATACGGATCCCGCTGTACTTCAACGTGCTGAGCTCACAGCCATACGGCAGATCATTGAGGCTGTTGTACCTTCAGCACGGCTGCATCGCGTGTTTCGAAGCCGGCAGACGCAGAGCCAGCTGTCGACGAATCTCACCCCAAAGCCACGGATCTCCTTCTCCCAGCCACAGCGCTGCTACGACGGGAATACGATTCCATTTATTCCGGCAAGCCGATCTCTGAGCTCGCGTCCCATACGCGCTCCCTCGGCGGCGTAAACGCAAAACCGGATCAAATCGTATTTCTATCAACATTTTCAGGAAATTTCACTCATGATGAATTTATTGACCCGCATGTTCGGCGGGGGACAGCAAAAACGTGACCTCAAGCTGGTCATGCCGATCGTCGAAGAAATTGACAAGTACTATCAAACTTTGCAGTCGCTGAGCGATGACGAACTGCGTGCGAAAACGCAGGGGTTCAAAGACAAAATCGCCGAGGCGAGCAGGGAAATAGAAGACGAGATCAAGGTTATTACTGCTGAACTCAGCGAGGACCGTGAGGGGATCGATAGGGACGGTCTGCACGATCGAATGGAGAAGCTGCGGACAGAACTGCACGAAACGACGGAGGACGTCCTCGACGAGATCCTTCCCGAAGCGTTCGCCGTGGTCAAGGATACCTGCCGCCGCCTTGTTGGAACTGAGTATAATGTCGTAGACAACACTGTAGTTTGGAACATGGTGCCGTTCGACGTTCAGCTTGTCGGCGGCATTGCCATTCATCAGGGAAGAATCGCCGAGATGGCCACGGGAGAAGGAAAGACCCTTGTTGCCACACTACCTGTTTTTCTGAACGCATTGACCGGCAAGGGCGTGCATCTCATCACGGTGAACGACTACCTTGCCCGCCGTGATAGCGAGTGGATGAGCCTGGTGTACAAATATCATGGCTTAACAGTCGGATGTATTCAGAACGACATGAGTCCGCAGCAGCGCCGTGAAATTTACAACATGGATATCACCTACGGCACCAACAACGAGTTCGGTTTTGATTACCTGCGCGATAACATGGTCATCGATCCTATCGAGATGGTGCAGCGGGAACATAACTTCGCTATCGTCGATGAGGTTGATTCCGTGCTTATCGATGAGGCGCGTACCCCGCTTATCATCAGCGGTGCGGTCGGCGACACGGACCATAAATTCGATGAAATGAAACCGCGCGTCGATCGCATTCTGAATGCACAAAACGCGTATGTAGCGAAAATTCTTGCTGAAGCGGAACGGATGATGAAGACTGGCAATCGCGAGGAGGCCGGTGTCTACATCTACCGGGCACAGCGAGGACTGCCGAAGAGCACGCGGCTTCTCAAGATTCTCAGCGACCCGGAAAACGAGACGCTGATGCAGAAAACCGAAAATGTGTATCGGGCCGACAGCGCCCGCCGCATGCCTGAGATTATCGACGAACTCTATTTCGCAATTGATGAAAAGACATACATCGTCGATCTGACGGAAAAGGGCCGGGCTTTCCTCGCCCCGTCCAAAGAGGAAGCGGATTTCTTCGTGCTGCCGGATATCGCGTCCGAACTCAGCGTACTCGAAGGCCAATATCCCGATCCGAAGGAACTCCAGATTCAGAAAGACAAACTGCACCAGATATATGCCGAACGAAGTGACCGAATCCATACCGTGCATCAGCTGCTGAAGGCCTTCTGTCTTTATGAAAAGGACGTTGAGTACGTGGTGCAGGATGGCAAGGTCATGATTGTCGATACCTTCACCGGACGTATTCTTCCTGGCCGCCGTTATTCCGAAGGTCTGCATCAGGCAATCGAAAGCAAGGAAAACGTGAAGGTGGAAGGGGACACACAAACCCTCGCTACGATCACGCTGCAGAATTATTTCCGCCTTTACAAGAAGCTTGCCGGTATGACTGGTACGGCGGAAACAGAGGCCGGAGAATTCTTCGAAATCTATAAGCTGGACGTAACGGTAATTCCGACAAATCAGCCCTGTGTCCGTGATGACCAGGAAGACCACGTCTACAAAACCCGGCGTGAAAAATACAACGCGGTTATCGATTTTATTGAGGAGTGCCGGACGAATCGGCAGCCGACGCTTGTCGGTACGACGAGCGTTGAGGTTTCCGAGACGCTGTCCCGCATGCTCAAGCGCCGCGGTGTTCCGCACAATGTGCTCAATGCTAAACAGCATCGCCGTGAAGCTGAAATTGTTGCAAACGCGGGCCTGCCCGGAGCGGTTACGATCGCAACCAACATGGCCGGTCGTGGTACGGATATCAAGCTTGGTCCCGGCGTACAGGATGCAGGCGGCCTGGTGATTATTGGTACCGAACGCCACGAAGCGCGACGAATCGATCGGCAGCTGCGCGGCCGTGCAGGCCGTCAGGGCGATCCGGGAATATCGCGTTTCTACCTTTCGCTCGAAGATGACCTGATGCGTCTCTTCAAATCCGATCGCATCGCATCGGTGATGACGAAGCTCGGTGTGGAAGAGGGCGAAGTGATCAAGCACAGCATGATCACCAAGTCGGTCGAACGTGCGCAGAAGAAGGTTGAAGAGAACAACTTCGGAATTCGTAAGCGTCTGCTCGAATACGATGACGTGATGAATCAGCAGCGAACGGTTATTTATACCCGGCGCAGGCAGGCTCTGATCGGGGAAAACCTGAAAGATGAAATCTTTGATATGGTCGATCAGTACGCTGAGGATAATGCGAACAAATATTGGGAAGAGGGCGACATGGACGCTCTCCGCGAGGAAGTGCGCCGCAATCTAGTCGTCGATCTAGAACTCGACAACGAGCGCATGAGCATTTCCGGCGCCCCCGAACTCAAAGAACAGATCGTCAAAAACGCGATGGACTTCCTTCATAGAAAAGAAGAACAGCTTGGCCACGATCTGATGCAGCAGCTTATGCGCATGGCCATTCTGCAGGTCATCGATCTCAGATGGAAAGAGCATTTGCGTGAAATGGATGACCTCAAAGAGGGCATTCATATGCGTGCATACGGTCAGAAGGATCCGATTATCGAATACAAACGCGAAGCATTTGATCTGTTTGTGCAGATGCTGGGCATGATCAATCGCGAAGTACTCGGCATGGTGTTCCGTCTTTATCCCATGCGTGAGGAAATGCCTCAGCGTCCCCGTGGTCCCAGAATCACGGACCTCGTCACGACACATCAATCCACCGAAGGCATGGGCTTCAGCGGCAACCAGGGCGCCATCCCAGGCTATGAGGCGCCAAGCGAGGCCACCGCAGGTAAGCAGCAGCCTATTCGTGTTGAAAAACGTCCGGGCCGCAACGACCCTTGTCCATGCGGCAGCGGGAAGAAATACAAAAGCTGCCACGGAGAGTAATATGAGCCTGGCTGCGCGCGGCGGAACGTTCCGGTGAATGAGAGCAAGAGCGCAACGGCAGAGTGGACGAGTCCCTGCCCATCCTGCGGCAAGGAAAGCTTCACGCTGCTGCTTCGCTGCAGCGATTGCGGTGCCTACGTCCGGGATCGCGTTCCGGCATTAAATCTTTTCTCCACTATGTGGGGAATGTTGGAAAATCCTTCGAGCACGACCCTTCGTATTGGACGCAGCGAGCAGAAAAATTATACGCACCTCTTGTTTGCGCTCTGTGGTCCGCTGCTCTTTGCGGTAATGCTCTTCGCTGCGCGCATCGGCGACACCTCCATGCCGTTTGGCTACATGCTTTTTGGCATAACAATCTTCGGACCTTTGCTCGGACTGCTGTTTCTCATAACAGTCGCGTCGTTCCTGCGGATAATTATTCGGCTGTCGAACGGTGTTCAAGTGCCTTATCGTGAAGCCGCCGCTTGGTTCGCCTGGAGCCTGACTCCATTGATCTGGGTGTCGGTTCTGGTTTTGCCTGTCTTTCTTGGTGTATTCGGACTCATTCTGTTTTCTACAAATCCCGCTCCCTGGATAATGCTGCCGCTTCCGTTCTGGATGCTGAGCACGCTCGCAGTAGTTGCGCTGGCTTGGAGCATACTCCTGCTGCCGCTTGGGTATCGCGTCTATGGACCGTCATACCGGACTCTCATCCTTCAGCAGGCAGGTGTGTGGCTTCTGCTTGTTGCTTTCATCGCGCTCGGAGCTGAGCTCCTGCGCGCTATTGTCTAGCTATCCGTTAATCCGGAGACCTGCATGCCGTTGAATGACGAAATAATTCTTGGACTGCTGAACAGACTGATTGTCTCCTGCCACGTCGACGAGGAGGAGCAGGACGCCATGCCCGAACTTCTCGCTTATTTTGCTCGTGCTGCGGAGCGGGGAGGCGCTGCCGGGCTGCGCGTCGAAGGCGTTGAGCACGTGCGTTCCCTTCGTTCGCGCACCCGTCTTCCGATTATCGGATTTACCCAGCGCAGCTATGACGACGGTTCACCACTGATCACTCCAGCTCTCAAAGATGTGGAAGATCTTTTTGACGCCGGAGCGGATATTGTCGCCGTGGACTGTACCAAAAGAAAGAGACCAGACGGCAGTGATGGATTTCTGTTTTTTGAACAGTTGCGAAAACGCGTGTCCGGCCGTCTGTGGGCTGATGTGGCGACCTTTCGCGAGGGAGTCCGGGCGGCCGAAAGCGGGGCGGATCTCGTTGCGACGACGCTCGCCGGCTATACTCCCGGAACGGTAGCGAAAGATTATCGGACCCCCGACTTTGAATTAATACACGAACTCTCTAATTCACTCACGATCCCGGTCATCGCTGAAGGACGCATATGGAATCCTGAAGATGCTGCTCATGCGATCGCCCTCGGTGCTCATGCGGTGGTCGTGGGTTCCGCCATCACCCGGCCGCATATCGTCACACAAATGTTTGCAAACGCAGTCAAGGCGCCGCAGTAGCAAAGATCAGCCGGCTATTTGCAGCAGCTCCGGTCACATATAGAAGTCATTTTCGTAAATTTCCTGCTTGAGTTTCGTACGAGGGAGGCGTATTTTAGATATGATGTTTCGGGCTGAGATATCTCGGCCTTCGATGTACTTTTGATGACTTATCCATTTCTCTGCCCGATGCTGAAAACGGGCGACAATTGTAACGATCGAAATCTGTACCCATAATTCTTTTTAACGGAGGCATATCAACATGCAGCATGTTCTTGGAACCTTCCTCCTGCTCATTCAGGAAGCCGGCAACGATAACGGTGTCGTCAATTATCTGATTCAGAAATTCAATCAGGGCGGCGGATTCATGTGGCCGATTCTCGCATGCCTGGTTTTTGGTCTCGCATTCGTGATTTTCAAATTTATTTCCCTGTCCCGTGCATCGGTTAACACCAAAAAATTCATCGTCGACGTGAAGCGCGGTCTCGATGAGGGTGGTGTCGAGCGCGCGATCGAAGTCTGCTCAAAGAGCAGCGGTTCCATCGCAAGTGTTTTCCAGGCTGGCCTGATGCGCGCTGAAGAAGGCATCGATGCTGCAGAAAAAGCGGTCATCAGCTATGGATCCATCGAGATGTCATTCCTTGAGCGCGGACTGATCTGGATTTCTACCTTCATCTCGCTCGCTCCGCTGCTCGGCTTCACAGGAACCGTGCAGGGAATGATCCAGGCCTTCGACGCTATCGCTGCTGCGAAGAATATTTCTCCGGAAATCGTCGCCACCGGTATTTCCGTGGCCTTGCTCACAACCTTGTTTGGTCTGATCGTCGCCATGATCCTCCAGGTCTTTTACAACGGCTTCGTTGCCCGTATCGACAAGTTGGTGGTGGATATGGAAGAAAGCTCGATCGAACTTATCGATTCGCTGGTTATGCTTCAACGAGGAAAGAAAACCAGCAACTAAGCACTCTTCCGTTTTCATCAAACTCCGAAGGAGTATCTCATCATGTTTCGAAAGAGAAAGAAACCGCCGGTTGAAATCCCTACCAGCTCGATGGCGGACATTTCCTTTCTGCTTCTGTTGTTTTTCCTCGTGACAACGACGATCGACATCGATACCGGTATCGATCTTGTATTGCCGCCCTGGGTGGAAAATGCGGAGCAGGTGCAGGTCAAGTCCCAAAATATCGCAAATCTCCTGGTCAACGAGGTAGGGGATGTATTGCTTGATGAAAAGATCTACGGTGTTCCGCAGATCAAGCCGGAAATCATCGCACGGATAAAAGCCAATCCTAAGTTGATTATCAGCTATAAAACCGTCCGTGATACTCCGTACAACATTTATATCGGCGTTATGGACCAACTGAAACTGGCCTATCGTGATTTGCGTGACGAATATTCGCGTGAGAAATTCGGCGTTCCGGCCGAGGACGCGACAGAAGAGCAGATCATGGAAATTCGCAAAGCAATTCCGCAGCGCATTTCCCTCGCCGAGCCGACCCAGGCAGAGCAGTAATCAAGCAGGAGCGAATGTCCATGAAATTCAAGAAAAAAATGGCACAGACCTCGCAGGGGATTCCAACTGCGTCGCTGCCTGATATCATTTTCATGCTTCTCATCTTTTTCATGGTTACAACCGTGCTGAGAGAAGTGGATATTCAGGTTCAGTACACGCTGCCGGAAGCCGTTGCTGTAGAAAAAATCGATAACAAACGACTGCTGTCCTACATCTGGATCGGCAACGATGAACGAATCCAGATTGACGATTCAATTCTTCCGGTGGGTGCGATAAGCGATATCGCCTACCAGAAGCGCATGAATAATCCCAACATCATTATGTCCCTTCGTATCGACAAGGGATCCCGCATGGGTATCGTCAGTGATGTACAGCAGGAGCTGCGGCGGGCTGATGCTTTGCGCATCAATTACTCGACGCTTCTCAAACTCTGATCCCATCTGACCGTGTTTGAAAAAGGCAAGCGTCGATGGCGTTTGCCTTTTTCATTTTACCGGATAATCCAGTTTTATCCCGTTTGCCTCAACATTCTCATGGTTTACCCGTTTAGCAATCTGTCCGCATTCCAGGCCATCCCAACCCGGAGATATTGATCGATGACCGAACACGCTCCTTTCGCTGATGCCGTATCCAAACTGGAGTTCGCTCGCCTGCGCAATCATATCGCCGGCTTCTGCGCGACACTGTTTGGAAAAGAACGCATCGATCAGCTTTCTCCCTCGCCGATGTTCGCACTCGTGCGGGATGAACTCGCCCGCGTTGATGAAATGCGTATGCTGGTGGATGCGGATGATGCTCCTCCGCTCGAATTCCTTGAAGATATGAGGCCGGCACTAATGCGTGCTGCAAAGACCGGCAGCATGATCGCCTCGGAGGATTTTCTCGAGATCCTTCGGCTGCTCATCGTCAGCCGAAAACTCCGCGCATTCTTCGCGAAGCGCGAGGAACGGTTGTTTCTGCTCGGGCAGCTGGTAAGCGAGCTGTATGAGGACAAGATGCTCGAGTTCCATATCGATCGTGTGGTTGATATGGAGGGTCAGGTCAAGGACGGAGCCAGCAAGGAACTGCGGAATCTTCGACGCGAAATCATAGAAAAAAGCGGACAATTGCGCCGCCGTATGGAAACCATTCTTAAACGCGTTTCTGAAGACGACCTCGTCATGGAGGAACTGGTTACGCTGCGCGACGGCAGGATGGTGCTTCCGATAAAGGCGGAGTATAAGCGGAAGATTCAGGGCTTCATTCATTCGTCTTCAGCTTCGGGACAGACAGTCTACATCGAACCGACGGAGACCCTCGATCTCAACAATGAGATTCGCGATCTGCAGTTCGCTGAAATGCGCGAGATCACAAACATTCTCACCGACCTCACCGACCGTCTCAGAAGCGCCGTACAGCCGCTTCTGCGCTCTGTGGAGCTCGTAGGCGACATAGACAGCCTCTATGCCAGGGCACGCTACGGAAACACGGTGTTGGGATCCTGTCCGCAAGTCAAGCTCGAAGGAACGCTTACTCTTGAGCACGGTCGGCATCCGCTTCTGCTTCTGCATAAAAAAATGACGGACGTTATCCCGCTGAACATCACTCTCGGCGAGGATGCCACGACGATCATTATCACGGGGCCAAACGCCGGCGGCAAAAGCGTTACGATGAAGACTATCGGTTTGATGGTGCTGATGGTGCAGAGCGGCATTCCTGTGCCCTGTGACGGACGCAGCGAATTTCCGGTCTATGAAAACGTGCATGTCGATATAGGTGATGAGCAGTCGCTTGAAAACGATCTGAGTACGTTCAGTTCGCATATCAGCCGGCTGGCAAGAATCGTCGACGAGGCAGGGAAGAGATCTCTGGTGCTGATTGACGAGATAGGAACAGGAACGGATCCTGCGGAGGGCAGCGCCCTTGGCGCCGCGATTCTCGAGCGTCTGACGCATGCTCGTGCACATGTCATCGCGACTACGCATCACGGGATGCTCAAGGCCTTCGCGCATGCGCAGGAAGGCATGCAGAACGCGGCGATGGAGTTCGATCTCCATACCCTGCAGCCAACCTATGTTTTCAGATCCGGACTCCCCGGCAGCAGCTACGCCTTCGAAATTACCCGGCGGCATGGAATGGATCCCGGAATCATTGACCGAGCGCGTGAAATCGTGGGCACGCAGTCCGACGCTCTCGAACAGCTGCTTGCAGAAGTGGAAAGGCAGTCGCAGGATTTGGGTCTGCACCTTCGCATCAGCGAACAGCATGAAGCGAAATACAACACTCTCGCTGCGGAGTACGAACAAAAAATCAAGACGATCAAGCAGGAAGGGAAGGACCTCAAACGGCAGTCCCTCGAAGAAGCGGAACGTATTCTCTTCGCAGCGAACGCAGCAGTGGAGGATGCTATCCGCGATATCCGTGAAGAGCAGGCGTCGAAGGAAGCAATCCATCGTGCGCATGAAAACGTTGAGAAAATGAAAACCGAGGTCTCCGAAAAACTGAAGGAGCTGAGGCCCGCCATTGTGCACAAAGGAAGTGCGGATCCTTCCATCACGGTTGGCGATGAAGTTATGATGCGCGAGAATCCAACGACAAAAGGTGTTGTACTCTCTGACCCGGCGAAGGGGAAAGTGGAAGTCGCTTTCGGATCCCTCCGCATGAGCGTTCCACTCGATTCCCTGCAGCGCTATTCGGCTCCCGCAGGACGTGAACATGTCTCAACGGCGCATCTGGATGACCCGATAGAAAAGAATGAAATCGATCTTCGCGGCATGTATGGGGATGAAGCAATTCAGGAACTCGACCGCTTCCTCTATCAGGCCTACATGGGTGGGCTGAAGCGGGTAGACATCATTCATGGTAAGGGCACGGGAGCATTGCGGCAGCGCGTTCATGGTTTTCTGCGGGGTCTCCCTTTCGTGGATAACTTCTCAATAGCGGAATGGAACGAAGGCGGTTCGGGGATGACCAGAGCGTTTTTCAGAAACGAGTGATTTTTCACGATTTACTTTCCTTGCGAATAGACCCCTGATTCCGTAATATTAGCGCGGAACAGCAGAGCCACCTTTAATACAATTCGTGAATAAAACTATTCGATCCCTCCTGGTCGCAAATAGAGGGGAAATTGCCGTACGAATTATCCGTGCCTGTAAAGAGCTCGGAATTCGAACAGTTACCGTCTATTCGGAACCAGACCACAACGCACCGCATGTATTGAGCGCCGATGAAGCCTATTGCATCGGACCCGCGCCCTCGCGTGAGAGCTACCTCCGCATGGATGCGGTAATTGAAACCGCGCAGCGTGCCGGCTGCGACGCTATTCACCCCGGTTATGGATTCCTTTCCGAGAACGCTGTGTTTGCAAGAGCAGTGGCTAATGCCGGTTTGATCTTTATCGGGCCGCCGGCGGATGTCATCGAACTTATGGGAGACAAAACCTCTGCCCGGAGACTGATGATCAAGCGGGGTGTTCCGGTTGTGCCTGGAACTGAAAGCGCCATCACTTCGCCGCAGGAAGCGGAACGCATCGCCCTTGAAGTGGGCTACCCGGTGCTGCTGAAAGCGGCGGCAGGCGGCGGCGGCAAAGGGATGCGCGTCGTGGAAGTAGCGTCTGAGCTTTTGAAATCTCTTGAGTCCGCTCAGAATGAAGCACGTTCCGCTTTCGGGGATGATCGGGTTTATATCGAAAAGTTTGTCCTTCAGCCGCGCCATATCGAGATACAGGTACTCTCCGACACTCACGGAAATCATCTGTACCTCGGCGAGCGCGAGTGTTCGATTCAGCGGCGCCATCAGAAGGTGGTAGAAGAATCTCCGTCGGTGATCGTCGACAGCGAATTGCGTGCACGCATGGGTAAGGCAGCCACGGAGGCCGCTCAGGCCTGCGGCTATGTCAACGCCGGAACGATTGAATTTCTCGTTGACGCTGAGCGCAATTTCTATTTTCTCGAAATGAATACGCGTCTGCAGGTGGAGCATCCGGTCACGGAAATGGTGACAGGCATCGATCTTGTAAAAATGCAGATCCTGGTGGCGGAAGGGAAGCCCATACCGCTTGCGCAAAAGGACATCGAGGTCCGGGGACATGCGATCGAATGCCGCATCTGCGCAGAGAACGTTCGCAGTAATTTTCTCCCGGATACGGGCACGCTCAGGCGCTATCGTCCGCCGCAGGGCTTCGGCGTGCGCGACGATTCCGGTGTTGCCGAGGGCAGTGAGATTTCAATCCACTACGATCCCATGTTCGCCAAGCTTGTGGTTTGGGGAATGGACCGGAACGATGCCATACAAAAGATGCGCCGCGCACTGGACGAATTTGTCATTGACGGAGTGGAAACAACTATCCCGTTCTGCCGCTTCGTGATGGATCATCCGAAATTCAACGACGGTGATTTCCAGATCGATTTCGTACAAAAATATTTCCGACCTGAACTCCTTCGTCAGCCGACAGAAGAGGAGCGGCTTGCCGCCGTTCTTGCCTCTGTCTTCGCCGAGGAGGATAACAGTACTGTCCGTAAATCGCCTGCCAATGGCAGCAGCACTGCTGCGGAAGTCAGTTCTCCCTGGCTGCTGCGTCACCGACAAGGGGGTGAGAGATGAAACGCACATTCAACGCAAAGGTCGATGGAAAGGCTTACCTGATCGAGCATGCGGAGGACGGTACGATTTCGGTCAACGGAAAGCTGGTGGAAATCGAACGACTTTTCGCGGGGAACGCGCATCACTTACGCATCGGTGCACGCAGCTACGATGTTTCCTCAATTCGTGACGAGGAAGAAGGTTATCACATCCTTCTCAAC
This sequence comes from Bacteroidota bacterium, assembly GCA_049663345.1. Lineage (GTDB taxonomy): Bacteria > Bacteroidota > Ignavibacteria > SZUA-365 > SZUA-365 > SZUA-365. Next base: position 4,427 of record JBATDG010000092.1, on the reverse strand, counting down.
GGAATGAGTCTGCGCGTTGAGTTGGAAGACGAACGCGCAGTGCTTCTAAGAGCTTTTGGCGGTGAAAAAGCCACGAAAGTTCATTCCGCGATACTTCGCTCTCCGATGCCCGGAAAAATTACCCGGGTGATGGTGAGTGAAGGTGAGTTGATTGAAGCCGGACAAGGAGTACTCATCCTTGAAGCCATGAAAATGGAAAATGAAATTAAAGCACCTGCAGCGGGTATTGTAAAATCCATCCGCGTTACTGAGTCTGAAGCCGTGGAAAAAAACGCAGTTCTTATAGAAATCTCCTGATTTGCATAACCATTCGGAGGTCGTTTTGAACAAACGTCTACTGATCCCGGCGATCCTGCTATGCAGTTTCGTGTTTTCCTCTGCTGCTTTCGCGGGCGGATTCCAGCTCAATGAGCATGGCGCACGCGCGATGGCACAAGCCGGAGCCTTCGCAGCTCGTGCGAATGATCCGTCTGCTCTGTTTTTTAATCCCGCTGGACTTTCGTTCATGCGCGGGACGCACATCATGGCCGGGGCGACCCTGATCATGCCCAGCTATTCTTATTACGGACCGAGCAATCTCAACTCCAATCAAGAGTGGAAGATGGAGACGAAGATGTTCACTCCGCCAAACCTGTATATCACAAACACATGGAATGACGGCATGCTCAAAGGGCTGGCTGTCGGCATCGGTGTGACAACACCGTACGGTCTTGGCACCGAGTGGGCGGATGATTGGGTTGGACGCGCAGTGACGCGTGAGATTGAGCTTCAGACGTTCTACGTCATGCCAACGGTAAGCTATGCGTTCAATGATTTCGTTTCCGTTGGAGCAGGTCTGAATATCGTTTTTTCGAATGTTATTCTTCGTCGCGCTGTGACGAATTTTGAACCAGAGATGAATCTGGAACTCGAAGGAACAGGCAATACTGCCATCAGCTGGAATGCAGGCGTGATGCTCAAGCCGATGGATAATATTTCTCTCGGCTTTACTTATCGCGCCCAAACCGATATTGAATTCGAAGGTACGGCGGATTTCCATCCGGTGCCTTCGCTCGCTGCACTTTTCCCCGGTGGCGATGTCAAGACTGCGATTTCCCCGCCCGCCACATGGCTTGCCGGCATCGCATATTCGCCAGCAGAAAACTTTGATCTGGAATTCGATTTCCAGGGCGTGCAATGGAAATCCTACGATAAGCTCAGCATCGACTTTGTCACAGACGCACAAAACACTCCCGGTGTGGCGCAGGCCGATGTGACTTCGTACAAGGATTATGAGAACAGCTGGATCGCACGCTTCGGTGGCGAATACCGACTGACCGGATCGGGCATCGCTCTGCGTGCGGGATATTTCTACGATAAGAACCCTGTACCGGATAAAAGCCTCGAACCATTGCTGCCTGATTCCGACAGACACGGTTTCAACTTCGGTGTCGGCATAGATCTGCTTTCGAACATCACGCTCGACGCGGCAGTGCTGCAGATGGTGTTTCTTGATCGAGTGACCGACGCGACTTCATTCCCCGATGGCGCAAACCTTGACGGACGCTACACCGGCTCCGCCACTCTCTTTGCATTCAATATTTCCTACGTGTTTTAAAGGAGTACGGCAATGAAAAAATCCTTGAATCTCTTTTGGATGATGACGGCCGCATTCCTTCTGCTGAGTGCGTGCTCATCGAAAGACAATCCCATAGCCGATCCCAGCATGGGTTCGCTCGACGCCACAACATATGTGGCGATCGGAAACAGCCTCACCGCCGGCTATCAATCCGGCGCCCTTTTCCAGGAAGGACAGATGTACAGCTATCCGAACCTGCTGGCCAAGCAGCTCGGAAGCGTGGATTTTGTGCAGCCGTTAATGCCGTATCCCGGAACCGGCGAATTGCGAATCCTTCAGACCCTTTATCCCTCCGTCTCGATCATTTCGAACGGCCTCACGCAGAATATTCCTGCGGATATGTTGACATTGCTGCGTCCCTACAATAACCTCGGTATCCCCGGCGCTATCGTATACGATGCGATCGATGAGTCCAGCATACTTGATCGTGCGCAGCAGCGTTCGAATCCGTTCTACATGTTCATCATGCGCGACCAGGCCTCTTTCGGCAAGTCGATGGTTGATCAGGCAGTCAAGCTTCAGCCCACACTGCTGAGCTTCTGGCTGGGCAACAACGATGTGCTCGGCTATGCAGTATCCGGCGGCGTGCAGGGCACGAACACGGGCGTTGGCGGCGATCCTCCCCGGACCATGCCCACCGAACGGGCCGTGTTCCAGCAGGTGATTCAGGGCGCGTTCGCGAAAATCAAGGCGTCGCTTCCGAACACGCAGGTGCTTGTTGCGAATATTCCGAACGTCACATCAATTCCGTTTGTCACCACGGTGCCGCGCAGCATTCCGAATCCTACCAATCCCACCCAGATGCTCAATATTTACTATCGCAACAAGAGTGGTAATGTCGGTATCGCCGGTGAGAATGATTATGTGCTGCTTACTGCTCAGGAGCAGCTCGGGAAGGGGATCGGATTGTCACCGAACGCCCCGCTTCCTTCACAGTATGTGCTGGATAACTCCGAAGTCGCGGTGACGCTTCAGGCGGTCACGGATTTCAACAATATTTTGCGGACCGAAGCAGAACGCAACGGATTCATTCTTGTTGACGTGAACGCGCTGCTGGACGATATCAAGGTGAATGGCTACTACGTTGCTGGTGAAAAATACACTACGTCGTTCATCACGGGTGGATTGTTCAGTCTCGACGGCGTTCACCTGAGCAGCCGCGGCAACGCTGTCGTTGCGAATAAATTCATCGAAGCGATGAATAGCGCTTACGGTGCGAATATCCGCTACGTCAACTTCAACGATATTCCTGGTATCGCTGCCCCGGTCACATCTGGAACGGGCAAGCGCGGGACCACACCCTGGTCTCTCGATATGCATTTCCCGACCGAGAATCTGTACAGCATTTTTGGCGTGAAATAACCTCACGCGATTTTTGCGAGAATCAAAAAGCCCGCGCGTCCCGAAAGGATGCGCGGGTTTTTTCTGAAGGGATTGTCCCCGTTCATTCGTATTTTTCTAGATTGAAAGCAGAAATGCTATTTCGACCGTCCTCACCTGCATGAAATATCGGAGCACGCATGAAAACGGAACCCATCGTCACCATCGAAGTTGCCAAGGGACTCGGCCTCACAGAAGAAGAATATCAGATGGTGCTGGATTATCTCGGACGTACACCTTCCTATACCGAGCTGGGTATGTACAGCGTTATGTGGAGCGAACATTGCTCGTACAAAAATTCCATTGCCGTACTCAAAACGCTTCCGCGCAGCGGGGGACGATTGCTCGTGGATGCCGGTGAGGAGAATGCCGGACTCGTGGACATCGGCGATGGCCTGGCCGTGGCGTTCAAGATCGAGAGCCACAACCATCCTTCGGCAATCGAGCCGTTTCAGGGCGCCGCGACTGGCGTTGGCGGCATTCTTCGCGATATCTTCACCATGGGTGCGCGGCCGATCGCCGCCTGTGATTCCCTGCGCTTCGGAGATCCGGAAAATCCGCGCGTGCAGTACCTCGTCAAAGGCGTCGTGAGCGGCATCGGACATTATGGCAATTGCTTCGGCGTGCCGACCGTCGCAGGAGAGATCTACTTCGATGCTTCCTATCAGGGAAATCCGTTAGTAAATGCCATGGCCGTCGGACTCGTCAAGCATGGCGCCACCGCAACCGCGACGGCTGAAGGAGAGGGGAACCCGGTGATGATCGTTGGCTCCTCTACGGGACGCGACGGTATTCACGGAGCGACCTTCGCCTCGGTAGATCTCAGCGCCGATTCGGAATCGAAGCGTCCTTCGGTGCAAGTCGGTGACCCATTCACAGAAAAACTGCTGCTCGAAGCGACTCTGGAAATCATAGGTGAAGATCTGATCGTCGGCATTCAGGATATGGGTGCGGCGGGAATTACCTGTTCCTCCTGCGAAATGTCGGCCAAGGGAAAAAGCGGCATGAAGCTGAATCTTGACCTGGTGCCGATTCGTGAGGAAGGGATGTCCGCATACGAGATCCTTCTCTCCGAATCACAGGAACGCATGCTGGTCGTTGCCAAACAGGGGAACGAGGCCCGGGTGAAGGAGATATTCAAGAAATGGGATCTTCACGCAGTGACGATAGGTCAGGTCACAAACGACGGCATGGTGACCATCGAGCGTGATGGTGAAGTCAAAGCAGTCGTTCCGGCTGACAGCCTCGCTCTGGGAGGAGGCGCCCCGGTCTACCATCGCGAATCAAGTCGCCCCGATTATCTGGATACCACCATGGCATTCCACATGGAATCTGTGCCGGTTCCTGCCGATACGGTGAAGGTGCTTACGGATCTGCTTTCATCTCCCAACATTGCTTCGAAGCGCTGGGTGTACGAGCAGTATGATAC
>JBATDG010000091.1:0-15063 GCA_049663345.1 Bacteroidota bacterium | reverse complement strand
GAAAATGCAACATGTTTCGCTGAATGCGAAAATAGAAAGGTCGTGAAAATCCGTGGGTTTTGTTATTGTCCCCTGAAAAAGAAAGAGGAAAGCCGACTTACATCAGTCGGCTTTCCGGAATTGCTGGGAAATTGCTTTGAATGTCAAACGTGATCCAGCCAACGGCTTGATCACGCACCCTACGATGGCAATCGGTTGCATTAGAGTAGGGGCGAGCCAGCGGCTCGGCCCTGGCAGGAATCAACCCCGAAGGTCGAAGACTCGCCGAGGCGAGGGCGAGCCTCCTTCCTGATGCGGATGAATTGTCGCAACGAAACTGCGGGGCTGACACCACCGGCTTTCCGGTTCGCTCGCCGGCTCGCCCTGGCAGTGCAAATCCCCGGGATCCTGCCCCGGGATCCTGCCCCGGCTCTTGCCCCGGGATCCTGTCCCGGGCTCGTGCCCGGCATTCCACCCGAAATTCAGGCTCAGCAAACCTGAACCGCACTGGGTGTGAAGCGCGAAACGGCTTCAAGCGCAATTTGCTTTTTCGCCTGTCACGCGCTAAATTAAATATTCCACTGGGGCTGTAGCTCAGTTGGGAGAGCGCTACATTCGCATTGTAGAGGTCGAGGGTTCGATTCCCTTCAGCTCCACCAGTGAAAGAAAAATATGTTGGATCAGAGACTGGTTGTATGAACGCGTTAACTGTTTATTGCAATATTTCGCACACCGCTCCGCTCCCAGCAACTCGGAAGTAAGTGCATCCTAGAGGTGCACTTTTTTTATGCTCCACGTCGGAGACATATTGTCCGCGCTGCATGGGTGGGCGCCTCCCTCCATTGCCTGGGAACGGGATAATGTCGGGTTGCTGATCGGCCGCAGTGATGCAGCTGTCAGCAGAGCCCTCATCTGCCTCGATGTCACTCCAGACATCGTCGAGGAAGCGGTACGTGAAAACGTGCAGCTCATCGTCGCGCACCATCCTGTCATTTTCCATCCGCTTAAGGCTGTTCGCACTGACCGGACTCAGGGTGCGATGCTTGCTGAGCTGCTGCGCCAGGAAATCAACGTCATCGCTCTGCATACCAATGCCGACGCTGCGCGATTCGGCCTGAATCATGCATTGGCCGAGGCGCTGCAGATAAAGCAGGTCCGGTCGCTGGAGCCCTCACGCGGACAACTTCGCCAGTTGACTCTCCGCGTTCCGGAGGACCCGACCATAGCAGCGTTGCTGACGGCGCATCTCGCGAATCATGCGGATCTCTTGTGGACTTCGCACGGACTCGAGCAGAATCAGATTGCTGTTGAAATAGAAATTGCCGATTGGCGTCTGAATTCACTCAGGACGGAACTGACGCAGCTGCTGGGAGAAATCCCGCACTCTTTCAGTGAAGTGCGTCTTGAAGGCACCCTATCAGGATACGGAATTGGAGCTGTCGGCGAGCTCGAAGATGCGATGGACGTGCGCGCGTTTCTCGGCATGGTCAAAGGCTCTCTTGGATGCACCATGCTTCGCGTTTCTCCGTTTAACGCGAAACAGCTTGTCCGGCGCGTCGCTGTTTGCAGCGGCTCCGGGGCTTCCTACATCCCCGCGGCGATTGCGGCGGGTGCCGATGCCATTGTGACCGGCGACCTGACGCACCATGTTTTTCTCGATAATCAGTATGATATCCTGCTTGTTGATGCCGGACATTACGATACTGAACGACTGTTTATTGACCTGTGCGCAAAACAACTTGCAAATATGGTTTTCGAGAACAACGAAAAAATTGATATTTTACCGATGATGACCAACACAAACCCGATATGGTTCGAGTAGAAGAAGAATCGAAGGAGATCCCTTGAAAAGCATACTTCAATCGCTGTACCTGCTTCAATTATTGGACACAGAACTGGATGACCTCCGCGAGCTTCGCGGCGATCTTCCGGAGACAGTCAACGCCATGGAGGTCGATTTAGAGGCAGCGGAGCAGCGGATCGAAGAGATCGAAACCACGCTCAAGCGCGGCACGACCGAGCGAAGCCTGAAAGAAAAAGAGTCGCTTGAGTTGATCACTAAGATCGACAAATACAAAGGTCAGCAGCTCGAAGTGACGAACAACAGAGAGTACGACGCGCTTACGCGGGAAATGGAATCCGCGGAGACAACGATCGCAACGAATGAGTCGCTGGTTGCGCAATGGCTCGAGCAGAATGCTCAGCTGAAGGCGAGCCTCGAAACTCTCACAGCCAAGCGCGATGAACTCAAAAACGAACTTGCGGTCAAGCGCGAAGAGCTCACCGAGATTCTGGAAGCCACGCGTGAAGAAGAAGTGAACTTCGAAAAACGCCGCCTGGAAGCTCTGGGCGAACTTCTTGAACGCGATCTTGAACTCTATACGCGCATTCGTGGAGCCAAAGGAAAGGCCGTCGCAACAATCCGACGCGAATCCTGCAGCGGCTGCTACAATGTTGTACCGCCACAGCTCATACTCGAAATCAAGAAGAATGACCGCCTGTTCATTTGTGAGCATTGCGGACGCATCCTGGTTTCAGAAGAAATTGCTCAGTCACTGAAGATCTAAGACAGCGGACTCGCGCTCATCGGGCAGCCGCCTTTGCCATTGGCAGGGGAGGAAAGTCCGAACTCCGCAGGGCAGGGTGCCGGATAACGTCCGGGCGTCGAAAGGCGACGGAAAGTGCAACAGAAAACACACCGCCCGTCATCTGCCGCCTTTGGCGGTATATGAAAGGTAAGGTTGAAAAGGTGCGGTAAGAGCGCACCGGCAGTCTGGCGACAGGCTGGCCTGGTAAACCCCACCCGGAGCAAGACCATATAGGAATGCCGTCTTCGGAGCTGTGCTGCTCGTGCAGTGAGTGCTTCGGCGCTCTGGCATTCGGGTAGGTCGCACGAATCCCGTGGTAACACGGGATCCAGATAGATGGCTGCCTCGTCCCGTTTGACGGGATAGACAGAATTCGGCTTACAGATGGACGCGGGTTTCGCTGTCTTTTCAAAATGAAATTGGAAAAAAGAGTTGAGAAAATGTATATAATTCAATTTAAAAAAAGGAAACACTCATGGACGCCAGATGGAGCATCAGACCCCCCGGGGACCCTGCCAAAGTCCGTCGGCTGGTTGAGGAGATTCATGTACCTCAAGTCATCGCTTCGATCCTGATCAACAGAGAGATCGAGGACTACGAGACCGCGAAAGCTTTCTTCCGCCCATCGCTCGATCAGCTGCACAACCCCTTTCTCATGCATGACATGGAAAAGGCGGTTTCGCGTGTTGTAAAAGCGAAAGACAGCAAGGAAAAAGTTCTCGTGTATGGGGATTACGATGTCGACGGCACGAATAGTGCCAGCCTGCTTTTCCTGTTTTTACGCAGGATAGGTTGCGAAGTCGAGGTCTACATCCCTGACAGGATGAGCGAAGGATACGGTATCTCCGAGGCCGGGATCGATTACGCCGACAGCATAGGAACATCGCTTCTCATTTCGATCGATTGCGGCATCACCGCCGTGACGCAGGTCGAATATGCGAAGACGAAAAATATGGACGTGATCATTTGTGATCACCATGAGCCCGGGCAGGAAATACCCGATGCTTATGCGGTTCTCGATACCCTCAAACCGGGCGATCATTATCCGTTCAAATATCTCTCCGGCGCCGGTGTGGGTTTCAAGCTCATTCAGGGCCTCGCGGAATATTATTCCATGCGCGAGGTGCCGTACGAGTATCTGGATTTCGTCGCGATCGCAGCCGCAGCGGATATCGTGCCGATGGTGGGCGAGAACCGTATTCTCGTGTATTACGGACTGAAGATCATCAACGAGAATCCCAGAGCCGGCATCAAGGCGCTGATGGAATCGTCGAATCTCCGCTATGGAGATCTCACCGCACAGCAGATCGTTTTTGTCATGGCCCCGCGCATTAACGCAGTGGGACGTCTTGGAGACGCAACACGCGCGGTCGATCTACTTACATGTGACGAGGAAACAAGAGCGAAAGAATGTGCGCAGATTCTTGAAGAGGAGAATCGAAACCGACGCGTTATCGACGAAGAAACCTTCAATCAGGCAACGATTGCCGCAACCGAATTCCTTGAAGGTGATGAAAATAAGCCCATCGTGATGCACAATGGCGATTGGCACCCGGGCGTTATCGGCATCGTCGCCTCGAGACTGGTGGAGAAGTTCTATCGTCCTACTGTATTGCTCACGACGATCGACGGTGTAGCGAAAGGATCGGCCCGCAGCATCATCAACTTCAACATTTACGAAGCACTCCGACGCTGCGAGCATTTGCTGCTGCAGTTTGGCGGCCACAAATACGCTGCCGGCCTGGCTATCGAGATTAAAAAGCTTCCGGAATTCACGGAACTGTTTACCAGTATCGCGAAGGGAATGCTTGACGAGGAAATGCTCACGCATGAGATTCTGGCCGATGCGCATATCCGGCTTACCGAGATTACGCCGCGGTTCTTCCGCATTCTGAAGCAGTTCGCGCCTTTCGGGCCTGGCAACATGCGGCCGATTTTCTTCTCGAATGATCTGGAAGTTTTTGGAACACCTCGCATCGTTGGACGCGACCACTTGAAGTTGAAAGTGCGGCAGGACGGTGTAGTCTTCGACTGCATTGGCTTCAATCTCGGGTCGCGGCTCGATATCGTTTCGGACAGAGATGTGCGGATCGATATGCTGTTCACGATCGAGGAGAATTCCTGGAACGGAAACGTTTTTCCTCAACTGAAAATCCGTGATGTGCGCCCTGCAAACATGCAGAGAACACAGGACGAGATCCTTGCCCAGATACAGGCATATCAACAACAAGAAGCATAAACTACCTTTTACTATTTTTTGGAGGCTCTGATGTCAGGACATTCTAAATGGGCGACGATCAAGCGTGCAAAGGGGGCCAAGGATGCCGCCCGCGGCAAGCTGTTCGGCCGCATCATCAAGGAAATATCAATTGCTGCCCGCGACGGTGGCGGCGATCCTGACGGCAATCCCCGTTTGCGTCTCGCGGTCGACAAGGCCAAGGCTGCCAACATGCCTGCCGACAATATGAAGCGCGCGATCCAGCGCGGTGCCGGTGAACTCGAAGGAGTCAATTACGAAGAGCTGACCTACGAGGGCTACGGTCCCGGAGGAGTCGCCTTCATCGTAGAAACCATCACCGATAATAAAAATCGCACCGTCGCAGAAATCCGGCACATTTTTTCAAAGAGAAACGGGAGTCTGGCCGAAAATGGCAGCGTTTCGTGGAAATTTGACCGCAAGGGAGTGTTCAGCATTCCCAGGAATTATGACGAGGACGATCTGATGATGATCGCTTTAGAGGCAGGTGCTGAAGACCTGTCCACAGAAGACGAATTTTTCGAAATCATCTGCGATGCGCCCTCCTTCGATGCCGTAAGGAAAGCGCTCGAAGCAAAGGAAATCGAAATCCTGGAAGCTGGCCTGCAGATGATTCCGCAGAACACGGTCAAGGTGGATGACAAGGACGCCGAAGGTGTGCTCCGTCTGCTCGAAGCCCTGGAAGAGCACGACGATACGCAAAATGTTTTCGCGGACTTCGACATCGATGCCAGTGTTATGGAATCGCTGCAATAGCAGGGACCGATGCTGATTCTCGGCGTCGACCCCGGATCGCTCGTCACGGGCTTCGGTATTATCGAAGCAAATGGAAAGCAGTACCGCCGGCTCGCATCTGGTGTCATCACCATGCGGCCGGCGGATTCTGTTGCAATCCGTCTCCGAAAAGTCTATGACGGCCTGATCGAGGTCATCGATGCGCATCAACCGGATGAATTCTGCATCGAAACCGCCTTCTACGGTAAAAATATTCAATCCACATTGAAGCTTGGTCAGGTGAGGGGAGTGGCCATCCTTGCCGCGGTGCATCGCCAGCTCGGCATCAGCGAGTATTCTCCCCGCGAGATCAAGCGCTCAGTCACCGGCACGGGAGCAGCTGCAAAACAGCAGGTGGAGTTCATGGTGAAGGCGATTCTTCATCTTGAAACCGGTTTTGAAAAATCGGATGAGGCCGACGGACTCGCTATCGCCATCTGTCACGCAATGCATGTCACCGAGCCCCGGAAAAAATTCAGCAATTGGGAAAGCTTTGTTAACGAGCATCCCGAGAGGATTAAAAAATGATCGAGTATCTGGAAGGCATCCTCGCCGCGAAAGAACCTGTCACTGCCATCATCGATGTTGGCGGCGTGGCTTTTGCCGTGCACATCTCACTGCAGACGCACGATGAACTGCCGTCCCTGGGTGAACGAGTGCGACTTCTCACACATCTGCATGTGCGAGAAGATGCGATGCAGCTGTATGGCTTTGCGCATCCCGAAGAGCGCAGGATATTTCGTCTCTTGCAGGGAATATCAGGCATCGGTGCGCGCATGGCGCTCAATATCCTCAGCGGAATTTCTCCTGACGATCTTCGTGTGCGTGTCAGCAATGGCGATATCGGTGCATTGACGCGTATTCCGGGCATCGGAAAGAAAACCGCGGAACGCATTGTGGTCGAATTGCGCGATAACTTTGCGAAAGGACTCGATGAAAAGGATAGAGCGGCTGCCGGTGGAAGGCTCAGTGTTCGTGATGAAGCGATGATGGCGCTGCAGGCGCTCGGATATAGCCGTGCGGCCGCCGAAAAGGCGATTACTGGCAGTTCCACCTCACTGCCCGATGGAAAGGCTGCCAATGCCTCGGAACTGATCAAAGCGGCGCTGCGACAGCTTAACTCCTGATAAGTCGTTGAAATATAAGGCGAAAAAATATTTTGCTAAACCCTTGCTTTAAGAGATCGGCTTATTTATATTTACAACGCATTCACTGTTTCCAAGAGCCAACTCGAGTCCCTCCTCCTCAGCTTTAGTTGGCTCTTTTTATTTTCCCCTATCGCATATTTCCCCCCATTCAAACAGGTTATGAATTCCGCTCCGCAGTCAATTGGAGCGGGTATGCCGCATTTCCCCGGGAAATACAGCGGGGTTGGCGCTTATTGCCGTTTTGTGGGTGCAAAAGCGGAATGATTCCACTCCCATGAACTATTTCGGTATCTTGATGTGTTTTGAACGGATACGAAAGAACGGATTTTAATGCAAGAAGAAGAAGTACTGGGAAAAGCCTACGACGGACGGCTGATGAAGCGTCTGCTGGGTTATGCGCGTCCGTACGCTCCGCAGGTTGTTGGCGCAATTCTGCTCACCGTTTTCATTTCCGCACTCAGTCCTCTTCGGCCGTATCTGACGAAGCTTGCGGTCGATGACTACATTTCGGTTGGGGATAAGGACGGTTTGCTCCTGATCGCCGGACTGCTGTTGGCATCCCTTCTGCTGCAGGGTCTCGCACAGTATTTCATGACCTATTTCACCCAGTGGATAGGTCAGCGGATCATCGTCGACGTTCGGATGGCTATTTTCAGACATATGCAGCGTCTGGCTCTGCGCTTCTTCGATCGCAATCCGGTGGGACGTCTCGTAACGCGTGTGACGAATGATGTGGAAGTGCTGAATGAGATGTTTTCGTCGGGACTGGTCACAGTTTTCGCCGATATTTTTATTCTGCTCTGGATCGTGATCTTCATGCTCACGATTAACTGGGAACTGGCTTTGGTAACGTTCAGCGTGCTGCCGCTCCTTGTTTACGGCACTTTCCTGTTCCGGAAAAAAGTCAGGGGGACCTACCGCGATGTCCGTCTACAGCTCGCACGCTTGAATTCTTTCATGCAGGAACGCATGTCTGGCACGAGCACGGTGCAGCTTTTCGGGCGGGAAAAACACGAAGCCGAAACTTTCGACAAAATCAACGAAGCGCATACCGACGCGAATATTCGGTCGGTGTTTTATTACGCGTTGTTTTATCCGAGCGTGGATTTTATCAGCTCACTCGCAGTCGCGCTGATCATCTGGTACGCAGGCGGGTCGATTATCGCAGGATTGATGACCGTCGGGACGCTTATCTCGTTCATCCAGTACACCGAAATGTTCTTTCGCCCCATTCGCGACCTCTCGGAAAAGTACAATGTCATGCAGACGGCCATGGCATCGTCGGAGCGAATCTTCAATCTGCTCGATGATGATACGATAATCCCGGACCCTCCCGCTGGACGCGCACAGGTACTGCCGGCGATAGAGACGGTTCGCTTCGAAAATGTGTGGTTCGCCTACAACGATGAAGAGTGGGTTCTTCGCGACGTGTCATTTGAGATACCGCGTGGACACTCCATCGCGATCGTGGGTGCGACCGGGTCGGGTAAAACGACGATCATCAATCTGCTCTGTCGTTTCTATGACGTTCAGAAAGGCCGCATTACGGTTGGTGGAACAGATCTGCGCGACCTTTCCACACAGGAACTGCGGCGGCATATCGGAATAGTGCTTCAGGATGTTTTTCTTTTTTCGGGTACTGTGCGCAACAACATCACGTTGGGTGATGAGAGCATTTCCATGGAAAAAGTTGAGGAAGTATCGAGGATGGTGGGAGTGGAGCGCTTCATCAACCGGCTTCCGGAACGGTATGAAAGCAGAATCCGGGAGCGTGGCGGTTCTCTTTCCGTCGGTGAGAAGCAGCTTCTGGCCTTCGCCCGTGCGCTGGCTTTCGATCCGGAATTGCTGATCCTCGATGAAGCAACCTCGAGCGTGGACACTGAATCAGAACAGATGATTCAGGACGCTATCACCAAATTGCTGAAGGGACGTACATCCATCGTCATCGCGCATCGTCTCTCGACGATACAGCATGCCGATGCCATTCTGGTCATGCATAAAGGCAAGATACGCGAACGCGGGAATCATCAGGAACTGCTTGCACAGCGGGGCATCTATTACCGGCTCTACCAGCTGCAGTACAAGGAGCAGGAAGCTGCGGTGTCCTGATTGAAGAATCGTCGTCGTCAGTGCGCAGCCGTCGCAGCCGGGCGGTGGATCAGCGCAAGCGGTTGCGGTCGTCCCACAAGGGATACAGCAGACGGTAATCACCAAAGCCGCTTTCGTCCATGAACACGTACCGCTTGTTGATGTCGTAATACTCCCAGATTTCGTAGGGCTTTGATTCAACATCCACCGGATGCCTATCGATGTAGTCGGGTGGACCATATAAGATGTACACCATTCCGCGATCGGTTTTCCAGCCTGCGATGTAATGCCCGTACTTCTGATTGGCGAATGCGACGCGGTTGTAGTATTCGATCATTGCCGTATTCGTCTTTGCTCCCGGGGCAGGGTTATGCCGTTCCCAAAATTCCTCGAATCGGTGTCTGCGCTCGTCTTCATCCTCCGCCTTGCGGATGTAGTCGAGTTCTTCGCTTTTCGCATAGTAGCGCAGTTGTTCAATCGCCTCTTCGAGATCGACGATGGAGATAGGGACGCCGGCTGTCAGCCATTCGACGATAAACGGCCGCTCAATGGTAGCCAGCACGCCGCTTTCAGTACTGTCGCCGGCCCGCCGCATTTTCACTTTCAGCGCGTAGCTGCCGACACCGAGATTAGTACTGCTGATCGATGCGAGAAATGTGTTGAGGCCCTTCTTGATTGCCTGAGTCGTCTCTTTCTCCGACACTTCCATTCCCTTGCGGAGAATCGAGTATTCGATAGTAATACCCGCGAGAAGGAAGGGATTGTAGACCTCATAAAAAACCTCGAACCCGTCTTTCAGAGCAGCGACATTGGGATTGATCTGCGGTGATATCTGTTTTTTTTCGCCCTGGCTTTCTACAGCACGGACAAGCATAAGGTCGCTGATGCCGAGCAGATTCGCGTCGAACTTGCGTACTTCAACACTCTTGGAGAGCCGGAATTCCTTCTGTGATTCCTTGTCCTCAAAAAGCACTTCGATGAGATAGCTCCCGGGATCCAGCTGAAGCGCACGCTGCGTGAGATCATAATAGTTCGGATTATTGGTGCGTTCGAAGGTCAGGATTTCAATGCGTCTTTCCCAGCTTTCTTCCTTGACCAGCTTTGAGCCTTCGGTCTGCATCACCAGCACGGTGACATCGTATCCGCCGACGTAAAATTCTTCATTCTTGATAAACGTGACAATATCATAAGGCACGTGCACGTAGATGTCTAGGCGTCCCTGCAGCCCGAAGCTTTCGTAACTGGCGAAATTCAGGGCGTCAAAATAAAACGGCTGGACGCGCACATCCTGCACAGTGCGGCTATCCTCAGTGTCTTGCGCGTGGACGAAACCACTGATCAGCAGGGTGAGGGCAAGGGCTGTGAGAATGCGCATGATCAACTCCGGGTTGTCGCAATGAGGTCGAATTCGTTGGCTTCGGTGATGAGCACGTCAATGAATGAGCCGACAGGCGGATCGCCCTCGAATTCGGAGACAGGGATCAGCACTTCGTTATCCACTTCCGGCGCATCGTGTTCGCTGCGTGCGATGAGGTACTCGCCTTCAACACTGTCGCATAGCACGCGCATACGGAGGCCCGTTTTCGCATCATTCTTACGCTGCGAAATCTCGGCCTGCAGTTCCATGATCGCTGCCCGGCGTTCTTCCTTGACTTCGTGAGGAATCGGGTCACCCAGAATATGCGCGGTGGTGTTTTCTTCCTGCGAATAGAGAAAGACGCCCAGGCGGTCGAATTCCTGCCGTTCTACGAAATCGTAAAGTTCCTGAAAGGCCTGCTCGGTCTCATTCGGATAGCCCACGATAAGCGTGCTGCGAATAGCGATACCGGGCACACGGTCACGTATGCTGCCGAGCAATTCTTCGGTGGCTCGCCTGGTGATGCCCCGGCGCATGGATTTCAATACGTCATCGCTGATATGCTGAATCGGAATATCGATGTACTTGCAGATGTTGGGCCGTTCGCGCATGACATCCAGCGCTTCAAGCGGAAAATGTGAGGGATATGCATACATCAGCCTCATCCATTCGATGCCGTCTATATCTGCTAATTCCGAAAGGAGACGGCCGAGGCTGCGCTCCTTGTAAAGGTCAAGTCCGTAATAGGTCGTGTCCTGAGCGATGATCACCAATTCTTTGGTCCCGCCAGCAGCCAGCATCTTCGCTTCGTGCACGACTTCCTCAAGGCGCTTGGACACATGTCCGCCGCGCATCAGTGGAATGGAGCAGAAAGAGCAGGGCCGATCGCAGCCCTCTGAAATTTTCAGGTACGCGAAATGCCTCGGAGTGGTCAGATGCCGTTCTCCCAGAAGGTCATATTTGTAGCTGCCGCCTAAAGTCTCGATGATATTTTTGAAATCTGTTACCCCGAAAAAACGGTCGACTTCAGGGAGTTCCTTTTCGAGATCCGAGCGATAGCGTTCCGAGAGACAGCCGGCGACGTACAGATTCCGGATGCCTCCGGCTTTTTTCATCTCCACTGCCTCAACGATCGTGTTGACTGATTCCTCCTTCGCCAGATCGATGAAGCCGCAGGTGTTGATGATGACCGTGTCCGCGTCATTCGGGTCTTCGACCAGCGTCATGTGATTCGCTTCGATCTGCTTCATCAGCACTTCGGAGTCAACGGTGTTTTTTGAACATCCGAGCGTGACAATGGAAATGCGGGAGGGCGCCTGTCTATCTTTATTCATTCATTAAATCCTGGATTGGGGAAATGGGAACCATATTTCGAAGCAGTTCCTCTACTTTTGCGAGATCCTCGGGAGTGTCTACCGCCTGTGAATCCGTGGGCACGATGGCCACTCGTATACGCATCCCGTTTTCCAGCGCCCGCAGCTGCTCGAGCTTTTCAAGCTGCTCGAGTCGTCCGGGAGGGAGCGAAGCAAAACGGAGCAGGGCGTCGCGGCGAAAGCCGTAAATGCCGATATGCCTGAAGTAGACACCGCCTTCGCCGAATGGGTTACCTCCGCGCACGGACATTTCGGCCGCATCCCGGTGAAATGGAATGCCGGCACGTGAGAAATACAACGCATTTCCGCTGCAATCCGTTACCAGCTTGACCACATTCGGGTTGTTCAGGTCCGCTAGACTTGAGAGCGGGCATGCTGCGGTGGCGATGTCGGCATCCGAATCATGCAGTGCAGCGGCCACGGCATCGATCGTCGCGGGCGGCATCAGCGGTTCATCACCCTGAACATTGATGAATATCTCGCCGTCAGTCCTTTCGGCGACCCAGGCCATCCGTTCCGATCCGGATGCCAGATCCGGGGGCGTCATCATCGATTCTCCGCCGAAGGAAGCGACTTCAGCAGCAATGCGGTCATCATCGGTCGCGACAATAACGCGTACCGCGGTCCCGGCTCCCGTGCAGCGCTCCCAGACTCTTTGGATCATACTCTTTCCGGCGATTGCCGCGAGCGGCTTGCCGGGAAATCGTGTCGAGGCGTATCGGGCCGGAATCACGATTATGTACTTTTTTATCATGGTGCAAAATAGGAAACAGCCGTGAGAATTGCAGGGGAATGCGGATCGGCTGAGAGAATGAATGAAAATGAAAAGAGCTCGACACGGTGAATGGCGAGCTCTTGAAAAAAACAAAAAGTATATGCTGAGCGAAGGGACTGACCACATCGCCGGATGGAGCAATCAGATTGCGGTTTCGTACATCCTGTAGGTTTTGTACTGCTCGCCATTCATCAGCTTCGCGCCTTTATTCATCATGTCGTTGTCCTCGAGTACCCAGGACGCCTCGCCCTTGAACACACCATGCTTGGCGGCGCGGGTCACGGTCTCGTAGTACATGACAGCGTCGACACCCTTTTTTCGATGGTCGGGAAGCACACCGAGTACGATGATGCGTACGAGGTCGACCTTGCTGGAGCCGGTCATTATGTGCCACAAGGCCGGAAGCAGCCAGCCCTTTTTATTCTTGATCAGCAACTGATTGAGGTCCGGCAGGCAGAGAGTAAAGCCGATGGGCTCGCCGTTGCGTTCGGCGATAAATACAAGATCCTTGAATTTCCCGACCACCTGCGCCAGATCCTTTGCGAGGGTGTCAAACTCCTCATCCGTCATTGCGACCGCACCCCAGTTTTTTTCCCAGCTGCGGTTATAGAGATCCTTGAGAACAACTGTCTCGCGTTCCAGATTTTTGAAATCAAGATTGCGGATGGTGATGCCGTAACGATCGCGTACCAGCTGCTGTCCGCGCTCCAGCTTCGGGGTGATGACATTTTTTGTGCGCAGGAGATACGCGTACAGATCCTTGGCCTTTTTAAAGCCGAAGCCCTCGGCCAGCAAAGGGTAATACCGGGGATTGTAGGTCATCAGAATGACCGCTGGCATATCGAAGCCTTCCACAAGCATGCCATATTCGTCATTGACCGACGGATTGGCCGGACCTCGCATCGTGTCCATGCCCTTGCCGCGCAGCCATTCCGCAGCGGCGTCAAAAAGTGCGTTGGCGACTTCCTGATTATTTATCGATTCAAAAAAACCGAAAAATCCGATTTTATCGTTGTGTTCCCGGTTATGGTTGTCGTTGACGATTGCCGCTATGCGCCCTACATCCTCGCCATCCTTCGCTGCGATGAACAGCTGAATTTTCGAGTGTTTGTAGAAAGGATTCTTTTTTGTACTGAGGAGCTTTTGCCTGTCCATCAGCAGAGGAGGCGCCCAGTTGCGGTCGTTCTCGTAGAACTTCCATTGCAGCTTGATAAAGCGCGTGATGTCTGCGCTGCTGGAGATAGGACGAACCGTGATGGCCATATTTTGTCCTTTTATAAATTCGATTTCATCGGGAAAAACGGCGCGCGGATTTCATGCCGCCAGGACCTCGGTCTGTCTGATTATACAATGACGCCGAGCTTGCGTCCGATATCACCGCTGATTTCAAGGATGCGGTCAAGCTGTTCCTTTTCATGCGTGGCCATGAAACTGGTGCGCAGCATTTGCATGCCCTGCGGTACTCCTGGACTGATGAACACATTGACAAACACGCCGGCATCAAAAAGTTCTTTCCAGAATACAAAACTTGTGGTATCGTCGCCAATGATTACGGGCACTACTCCGGTTTCGCCCATGATAACTTTGAAGCCCATTTCTGAAAATCCATTGCGCATGTAGTCAGCGTTTTCACGCAGCTTTGTCACGCGCCAGGGTTCTGCTTCCAGGATCTCGAGCGATTTGAGAGCGGCAGCCACACTTGCAGGCGTGGGGCTCGCGCTGAAAATCAGGGCGGGGGAGTGATGCTTGATGTAATTGATCACCGAGCGGTCGCCTACGACGAAGCCGCCAAGGCTGGCGAAGGTCTTGCTGAACGTTCCCATCGTCATGTCAAGTTCGTTCTGCAGTCCGTAATAATGTGCGGTGCCCTTACCGCCCGGACCGATCACACCAGTCGAATGCGCATCATCAATGAGGACACGCGCATTGAATTTTTTTGCCAGTTCGAGAAGCTTGGGAAGTTCGACGATCTCGCCCGTTGTACTGAACACGCCGTCGGACACAATCAGCTTTCCCTTTTCAAGGGGAATCTTTTCGAGCTGGCGTTCGAGGTCGTTCATATCGTTGTGCTTGTAGCGCTCAAACGATGCGAAGGCTCCTTTAGCCATGAGATTGCCGGCAACGATGCAGGCATGGTTGTCCTTGTCCGAAACCACGAATTCACCACGCTGCACCAGTGTCGGAATGATCCCCTGCGCTGTCTGGTAGCCTGTGGAGAACAGGAGGCAGGATTCCTTATCAAGGAATTTGGCGAGACGCTCTTCCATTTCATTGTGCAGCGTGAGCGTACCTGTCAGATATCGTGATCCTGAGCATCCGGTACCGTAACGGTGTACCGCGTCGAGACTGGCCTGCTTGACGCGGGGGTCGGCGGTCAGTCCGAGATAATTGTTGGAACCCGCCATGATGATCTTGCGGCCTTCAATCGACACTACCGGACCTTCACTCTCTTCAATAGCTCGGAAATAGGGGTACAATCCCAAGGCCTTGACTTCATCAGCGCGGGTAAACGCTTTACATTTGTCGAATAAATCCACAGGGGCTCCTGTTATATCGTTGGAAATCAGAATATCGGAGCAGAGCCCGGCAGTGGCTTCGTACCATGTCGCCGGGAAGCTGAATTGAGATTCAGTTATAGCTGAAACATGGTACAATATAGCTTCATAGAGTGGTGAAAGTCAATGAGAAATTCGAGCAATCGCGAACAAAAGGAAGCGCCGAAAT
>JBATDG010000090.1:0-26044 GCA_049663345.1 Bacteroidota bacterium | reverse complement strand
GGACTCGAATACCTTCCCTCGGAGCAGAGACTCTACAGCGCATGGAGCATCCACTACACCGTCACGGGGGAGAAGCATGCGAGCATCAGCTGCACGCCTGCGGCTGCGCTTTCGTCCGGACCGTATTCAGGACCGTGGTACGTGGGGACGGCCGGCCAGCCTCCTATTGATGCGCAGCAGAGTGACTACCTGTTCTCCATTCCCGATGCGTGGGCGGCCCAACACACAGGAGGAATGAATCTCGTCGTCGGCCGCTGCCGTGACGGGGGACTGAGCGGGCTTGGCCCCACACTATACGCATTCGCGGCAGCGGGAAACTCTCCGCCTGCCGGGCAGGCAGAGCTCGATTTCAAGACCCTGCTTCAATATGGTCCAGTGGAGGCAAGCGACAATTACCGTTTCCCCGATGCCATCGACGGATACAAGCACAGCGATGATTGGCGCGGGGCCTCCTGGCTCGCTGCTGGAACTCAGTCCGCAGTCGCGATCGTTGGACGCAAGGCGCATGGCGACAACTGGTACGGCTATACCGGCGAGCATATGCGGCATGACTGGATCATTGCGGATGTGCCGTACTACGCGTTCGACGAAACCGATCCGGACGGCAAGGGGTGGCGCGCGCATAGACGGAGCCCGATGATGGTGCTCTTCGATCCGGCTGATCTGGCGGACGTTGCTGAAGGACGCATGGCCTCCCAGGAACCCCAGCCCTACGCCGCCGTACGTTTCGATGAGAGTCTGTTTTTCAGTGCGGAGCACGAAATCTTCTCATCGACATACGATCCTGCTGGCAGGCTTCTCTACGTCACAGAATTCGTGCGCGAAGCGGATGGCGCACTCGTCGTTCACGCTTTCCGCATCAACGCCTCTCCGACTGGAATCGCCGATGACATTAGCGGGGCATCGACAGCTTTTCGCATTTCGAGCGCTCCCAACCCATTCCAGTCTAGAACGGAGATTACGTTCAGCGTGCCCCGTGCGGAGAATGTTTCCTTGAAAATATTTTCCATACTCGGCCAGGAGGTAGACCAACTGGTGGAGGGACCACGCGAAGCGGGTGAATACCACGCGCGCTTCGACCCGGTCACGCTCAACCTTTCCCATGGTCTGTATTTCGCCGTGTTGCGAACAGGCACTGCGACACGAACCGTTATGCTGAATTACACGAGGTAGCGGCGATTGGTGGATGAGGCGATCGCTATCCCTTACTCTGTTTCCTCTTCTGCAAGCTCATCCTCGGGTTGAGAGTCTTTCTGCGATCGGAAGGAGTAGAGAACAAATGCGTACAGAGCGATTTTTACGAAGATTACAGGAACAATTTCGGACTTGTCTGTTTCGATTAACGCGTAGACCCAGAACAATATCTCCAGGGGGAAGAGGATGAGGAAGGTCCATTTTGCAACCCGGTTTTTCGCGAGAATCCCCAGGCCCAGCAGAAGAACAGCGATTGAGTAGTAGAGGATTATTTCCAGGGCAGTTGTGTTCCTCGTCGCTTCGGATACCACAACGATGCCGAGGCCGATCAGCAGCAGCAGCGCGAAGCTGCTGATTGCAATCCCGGCGCGGAACATCGATTTCACAACAACTGCATCGGGTAGTTTGATCTCTGTATACTCCGTCCCGCATTGAGGACAAACGGCCGCGGCCGCATCAAGTTCTGCATCGCAATGATGACATTTTTTCATTGTGAACGCCTTTTCCTTGGTGGTTCTCAGATTTTTTACGCAGCGGCTTTTCGATTCATACATGACAGCCGCGGGCGCTGCTGGATCGCAACGCGACCTCTCTGGCCATAAAGGGAAATCGTGAAAAAAGTATGGAAAGTGCTTTTCAAAAGCAAGGAGTGGATTGAGTATCGGACCCTGAATTTCGCTTCCGTCCTGGCGCGGAGCAGGCGCTCCGCGGTCCTGTCAGTGAAAGGAATTCGAGACTTTCCTGAAATGATACCCGTAAATGGAAAACAGGATCGCGAGGGAAAACATCTGCGGCTTGCGGAACAGGGACCAGAAGAAAAGCCGCCAGTAATAGAGCCGTTCCTCGCCTATCATCCCCAGCACGAACATCGAACGGAAGAGCGCTGCGACGTAGCTCGCATTGATGTGAAACACTTTTTTCTTCGGTTCGAATTCGTGGAGAAATCGCCGTACGCGTGCATAATATGCAGGAGGCGCATACAGAGTGTCGAGCACTTTCTGATATCCGTCGAGCAGCTTCCTGGTGTCCATCTGCGGAGTGAAATTCATATTGTGGACATTATTGCCGCTGAATGAGTGCAGCAGCCGTCCCTCGGCTTCCATCCTTTTGTGGAGACGTGTTCCGGTAGGTGCATTCAGCAATCCCACCATCGCCGTGACGATGCCGCTTTCCTGAATGAATGATGTGATATTATCGAAAATCGCGGGGGGATCCTCGTCGAAGCCGAGAATGAAGCCACCCTGCACTTCCAGGCCTGCGTGCTGAATATCATGCACGCTGGCCGATAGATCACGATGCCGATTCTGTGTCTTTCCGCAGGAAATCAGACTTTCCTCATTCGGCGTTTCGATGCCGATGAAAACGGCTTCGAAGCCCGCCTGTACCATCAATCGCATCAGCTCGGGATCATCGGCCAGATTGATTGAGGCCTCCGTGTTGAGAAAGAAAGGACGGTTGTGCTCATCCATCCACTCTGCGATGGCGGGAAGAATTTCCTTCTTGAGCTTGCTGCGATTACCGATGAAATTGTCGTCGACGAAAAAGACCGGCCCCTTCCACCCCTGATTATACAGCACATCCAGTTCGGTGATCACCTGTTCCTTAGATTTGGTTCTTGGAAGGCGTCCGTAAAGCACCGTGATGTCGCAGAAATCGCAGTCATACGGACAGCCCCGCGAGTACTGCACGTTCATCGATGAGTAGTGCTTCATGGGAACCAGGTCCCACACCGGAAGCGGAGTGATCCGCAGATCTGCCCACTCAGGATCTGTGTAGATGTGCCGGGCCCGGCCATCTTCCAGATCCCGGAGGAAAGCGGGCAGCGTCAGTTCAGCTTCATTGAGTACCAGGTATTCGACATGGGGGTAGAGTTGAGGACTGCTTGTGAAATGCGGCCCGCCCGCTACGATCGGTTTGTCCATCGCATGGCAGCGGCTGATGACTTCCTCCGCGCCTTCGCTCTGAACGGACATCGCACTGAGAAAAACAATATCAGCCCAGCGGATGTCCTTCTCACCAAGCTCCCGAATGTTCATATCCACCAGACGCAGGTCCCACTCTTTCGGAAGCATCGCGGCTACGGTCAGCAGACCGAGCGGGGGGAAGCTCGCCTTTTTTGAAATAAATTTGAGGGCGTGCCGGAAACTCCAGAACGTGTCAGGGTACCGGGGATAAACGAGCAGACAATTCATCGTGCACCTCCGTGTGCGACGTGAAATGCGGAGATCACCGTATAGACGGGGAATGTTTTCTTTATTATCCGTGAAGTTGCGGCGAAACGCAATCGCCCAAACGGATGATTTTTCTTCCGACTTCACAGTCCGTTGTGATTTCCCCCGGAAGTGCCGGCCGGGTGTGACGGCGCTTCCGCCTGCGCTTCCGCCTGCGCTTCCGCAAGCCTGTCGCAGCTTGCGGAAGCGGGTTAGTGCGCGAGCGTGTTTGTACTGGCGAAATCGATTCCCGCTACTTCACCATAACCGCCACTTCCTTGCCGGGACGGCTTTCCTGCCCGGCGATTCCAACGGTCGTCAGATAATAGAATACCGGGCTGTCATTGCCCTTGATTTCATCAGTATAGCCGATCGTATCGAGTCCCAGTGTTTTCACCAGTTTGGGCTTGACGCCTCGGCTGTATTGGTAGAGCCGGAATTCTTTCGCTCCCGGCTGGGCGACCTCGTCCCACCGCAGCGTGACGACACGGCCTTGCGGCTGCGCCGTGAGGTTGGCAGGCGGATACACTTCCGGCACCGACACCTCAGCACGGGCGACGAGGCTCATTGCACTGCTGTCGCCCCTTATGCCGAATGCACGCACCGAGTATTTGTATTTTACGCCCGGCGTTGCTTTCGTGTCTGTGAAGGAATTCCGCCCGCTCTCGTTCAGGGTATCGGCCAACGCTTGCCAGTGATCGGAACCCTCATCGCTGCGATAGACGCGGTATTCGACCGGACCAGAAGTGCGATAGTGCTGCTGGTCCCAGTACAGCGACACTTCACCACCACTGACTCGTGCAATGAGCCCGCGAGGAGCCTCAATCGGCATGTTGATCAGCGGCATCGCAGATACTGTGTCGGAAAAAATACTTTGCACATGACTCGAATTCTCATTCTTCACAGCATACATGTATGCCCGCATTCCCTCCAGACCTATGGATGTATCGACATAGCTGGTTTGCTGGGCAGGGATGAGTGATGAGATTTGAATGAGCGGCATGCTTTCTCCACCGGAGCGGAAGACAAAATAACCGTCAAGCTGCTGCGCGGTATCGAGGTTCCAGCTGACGCGCACACCACCGTCTATTCCTTGCGCCTCGACTCCGTAGGGCGGTGTGGGCTCCTCCGTCGTTTTCCAGATGCCTATGAGCACGGCGCTGGGTGGTGAACGGAGACCGCCGGGACCGATCAATCGCAGCTGGTAATAATAGCGCGTCATCGGAGTCACGGTCATATCCATGAAGCTCGTGTCTTTTGCTCCCGCTGTAAACAGCTCGACAAAACCGGAATCAATCTTCGGTCCGCGTTCAATAACAATGCCGTTGATGGCTGAAGGTTCGCGGATGCGCCAGGTGAGCAGCAGTCCGGCCGTGTCGATGGACCTGACCTTCAAGTGCTCGGGCAGCGGCACCTGCGTCATACGGAAGGACATGACTGTAGCGGTATCGCTCAGTAGGCCTTCGTTCCGGAAATAATCCATCGGGACGGCGTAGTACTGATATACCGTCCCCGGACCCACCGACTTATCGACGACCACGCAGAAAATGGTATCTCCGCGTGAGGTGAGTCCCTTGTTGACGATACAGCAGCTGTCGGTGATATTGCTGGCCAGTTCGGCGAACGGACCGGTGATGCCCTCGCGCCGGTAGACACGGAACGCGGAAGGCGGAAGACCGTTGCCCACGCGGAACGTGACGCGCGCCGATGTCGTTTCGCCATGGAATTCATCGACGGAAAGCGTGGAAACCTCACCGACCCCCGGCCAGGTCACTGCGGGTGTCGTGAACGCCTCCCGCACGCTGCCGTCACTGAGAACATGGGAAATTCGATACTCGGTGAGCTGTGCGCGCTCCGCCGCATCGTCGAGGTAGCGTACGCCGAGCGCGAGCTGCACCGGCAGCAGCCGGGTCGCCACACCCATGCCCTTGAGGTCGCGTGCTTGTTCAATCCGCTGCCACAGCCCCGCGGCATTGACAGTGACGTTTCGCAGCTCCGGGAAGCGTGCTCCGAGTGCGGTGAGATTTGTGGAAAGCTCGGCCGCGGACTGCGGACCGGTGACATCTGCGATACGAGTCCACTCGCGTGTCTCTTTGACGCGTCTTTCCACGCGGTAAGCGGTGACCTGCTTTCCATCGAAGGTCGCGGGCAAGACCCAGTTCCCGAGATCGACGTAGATGCCGTCGGGTCCTCCGTGTGCGAGGCCGGACTGGGCGAGAACTGTTTCCCCGGTAATGGAGGGAAACAGGGTAGCGCACAGAGTCAGAAAAAGAATGAAATGACGCATGGCTGTTCCTCCATTATTCGAAGTAGATTTCAAAATTCGAACCGTCCTGCGTCATTGTGCCGCGGACACCGAGCTTCATGCTGGCGCTGACCGATTCTTTATCGCAAAGCGACCCCTCGCAATTCGCATCGCAGATTCCCCAGCCGGCGTATGCGCTGCCGTAGAGGGTGATGCCGAAGTCTCCCATGACGGACCAGTTGCCGTTCGACTGGAATATGCCTTCGAAGCCAGCCTCGAGTATAACCCCAGCCGAAACTCCGCTGCATGCGATAACGACGGACAAGCCGACGCCTGCTTCCAGTTGTCCGAGGGCCCGTATTGCGATGAAATAGGTATCGACCGGACCGAAGTTCATTCCGAACCGGCAGTTCACACCGATCTGGCAGATCATGTAGGCACGCACGATTCCGAAATCAAAATCGAAGTTGGGACATGGGAAGGGCGGCGGGAATTTCACCGTCCCTTCGAAGAAGAAGCCGTTGAAGTTGTGGAATTGCTGTGGCAAACCGACGTTGTTGTAGGAGTACGCGGCAAACTGGTCGAGCTGCTTCTGCGTGAGTTTGAAGTTCCCGACGGCGAACGCACAGGTCCCGTCGATTTTTGGGGCAGGCAGTTCGAACGTAGCGCCGACGAAGAAATACCAGCCTTTGCCCGCCCCGCTGACGAGCAGTGTCGCGTCTCCAACAATGGAAACGCCGCTCAGGTCCTGCTCCACGTGCAGCGTGCCTTCGAGCTGCTGTTCCTGGAAATTGTAGATCAGCGAGATGTCGCCGAAGGGTGTCTCGATCTTGTCGACGCCAATCGACTGCCCGTCGGCCACGATGTCGCCCTGGACGGTGAATTTGAGCCGCCCGCCCTGGTCTTTGTTCTGCAGGTCGCCCTCGAACCAGAAGAGCTCCCATGCGGCATCCGCGACATGCATCTCTCCGACGACGTCCGTCATTGATACCTCGGTGCCGATTTCCACGACCTCGGCTTCGTTGACGATCACTTCCGTCTTCGCCGGTGTGTGATGAAGCATGCAGTCGAGATTGAAGGCGCCTTCCTCGTAAACGTTCACACCGGAATGCAGCCCGCCGACCTGCCAGTCCTGCTCGCCTTTCGCGGTCTTGAACTTGATCTTTACTCCATTGACGGAAATCGTCTCGTTGATTGCATCGGGTTGAAACAGGATTTCGTCATCGACCTCGCGGATGTGCGCGATATGATTGATCATCGGGAGGTTCGGAATGCCGAGGTCGAGTGATCCCGCTATCTGAATGTAGTCTTCCTTCGGGAAGAATTGGTTGATGACGTACTGACCAACCTTGGAAAGCGTCACGATGGCTCCAGGCTTCATCGTGAAGCCTTTAGCACCGCTGGATTGCAGATAAAAGTTGTTGAAACGGATGCGATCGTTCGGATCCATCGGGAAGATTGGCATCATCCAGCCGCATTCGTCTTCCTGCACGGTCTTGGGTCCGACGGAAAGCGACCAGTGCATGGTGCCCGGATCGAATCCGAATTGCGTGTCGCCTGTGATGAAGATTTCCGCTACGCCGGACATGATCAATCTGTCGAGATCAAAATCGCCGAAGGCGATCTGATCAGGGAAAATCTGCAGGCCCTTGAATGGTACACCGAGGAAGCCTGCCCGTATCGTGCCGCTGTCAAGCGAGAGACCATTTTGATCCAGCGTCCACGACCTCGAAATGATTTTCCAGTCGCCTTCAAGCGAGACCTGCAGTTCCTCGCCGGATCCGTTGTTCTCGACATCATTGTGATGTACGCGTAATGCACCGATGTCGACCGCGAGGTCGGGAGTGGCGATATTCTCAATATTCGTGTGCAGAACCGTCGCGAGCGAAAGCGTGTCATCGTGGAAGTATGAACGCATGGAGTCACAGGAAGTCTGGAAATCATACAGTTCGTAGTGCAGCGCGCTGCCGTCTTCGCCGAGAGGATAAAACCCCTGTGGCAGAGTGGAGGCTGGTCCTGCGTCTGATGTGATGGCAGGAATGATCATTCCCTCTGGAGTACCGGGCGCCATAGAAAGTGCAATGTTGGTCGAACCGAGATCGAGAGAGCCGCCCGGGAAGGAGAATGACGAAGATTTGATGGCGACCGCGCCGATAATTTCCCCGCGTTCATCCGTACGCCGCACGCGCACGCCGTTCGTCTGATCCTTCTGTGTCGCCTTGTACAGGCCGCCGAAAGCACCGATATCCCAGCTGTTGACCGGTGTCACAAGCGGCAACACGGTTGGCTCAGCATAGGGGATGCCATTCGGATTCATTTCCGTGGTCGCTGCGATGCCGATGTTGGCGAAAGGAATGCCCTTGCTGCTGTCTTCGGGGGCGAACTGCGTATTTGATGGCAGTTCTATGAATGTGCCCGAGATCGTCACCACACCGCTGCCTGAATCAAGCGCAGTCACCTCGATCGGGAAGCCGAGCAGCGATGTGATATCCATATCGTTGTATGCGGTCAGTTCGAAATCCAGAATACTCTCCTGGCCTTTCGCAATCCCGATCGAAGCGGTGTCTCCGATGAACTGGCTTTTCGACTTGGCTGCGAGAAAGGTGTGCATCTCCGCACGAAGGCCGCGAATCGTGTACTTACCTGCTGCATCCGTATAGGTCTGCTGCGGCTCGGTTTCTGAAGGATTATCGTACAGTGCCACACGCGCACCGGGAATAGGTACCGCTCCTACCATGACCGTGCCACTGAGACGGCCGCCGAGTTCCATAGGTATGTTCATTTCATGCCATGCGGGAGTTTCGTCCTCAATTGTGGCTGTGACGGTTTTGGGGACATAATCCTTGTCAGACGGTCCCTCGACAGCAATCTCAGCATCATCTCCCGGAGAGAACCAGATGAAGTAATGCACGTTGTTGGCATCAACAGAATCCGCTTCCTCGCCGTTGACGGTGATGGAACAACCCTTCACGATGAGGGAAGTGCCTAGCGATATCATGAACTGGTTGAAGCTCATTTGCACCGCGCCGCCTGCCACCGTCGACTGCGTGATCATGCTGCCGGGCGTCTTCGGCGGAGTCTGCTGCGCGACCGCAGCAATCTGGCTGGACTTTTTCGAACTCTTCACCTTTGACTTCGGCGCTGCCGGCGGGGGAGGCGGAGGGAGCGAAATGGCCCTGACCGCGAGACGGTGCGCCTTGACGTAGACAACGAATTCCCCGAGATCCTCTGTCCCCTCGGGCAGAAACATCATCAGCGTATCGCAGTGGTACAGCTCGATGTTGTCGGGCATGATGAATATCTGCTGGAGCCCTGTGGGCGCAGCCGATGTGAAGACCTCGTCGTAGCTGATCTTCTTCTTTACCAGTTTCACGGCAGCCTTTTTCGTTGTGAATTTCACGCGCTGGGCGGTCGCGGAGAGTTTGATATTCGGATTCACCTGCATGGTCGCCGCCATGAGCTGCGGTTGGATGGGCATGACAGCAAGCGGCTTGAGATGCTTGACGGTGTGTTCGTCGAGGCCCGTTCCGATCCGTATCGTCGCCGCGACCGGACGGCCGAACTCATCGATGATCTTGCCGTGCACAACCAGCTTCGGCTCGAGGAGAACGCCGGGGAAGGAGCGCTGCCGACCCTTTTTCAGCTTGATCTGGTCGACCTGCAGATTCGGGGGCTCCTGGTGTTTTTTATATCCATACTTTTCGAATTTCAGATAGTAGTAGTCCTCGCCTTCGGTGGGAAGCAGGTTGTCGAAGATAAAACCGCCCGAATCGTTTGTTTTCTGGAATGCAACGCATGTCAGGGTCTGGGATTTTCTATAGAGTGAAACAAAGGTATTGGCCAGCGGCTGGATGCGGTTATCGGCGCGGAACACTCTTCCCTTGACCCGTGGATTCTTCGGGTACATGCCGGCATTCACCGTCGCATGCATGATCTCGGGATCATAGCCCGCATTGTGGATAGTCTGGTCCCAGACCATCCCGTTTCCGAGCTCATCTTTTTCGTAAAGGAGAAATGAGAAACGAAACGTTTGCCATCGCGTGGCATACCAGTACACGCTTTCATCGGGATTGGTAATCCACAGGTCGTAATAATCTCCCGCGCCAACACTCTTGGCGACATGTTTGAACGTGCAGAGTCCGTCGGCATCCGTCTCACCTCTGCCGATGATCTCGGAGTTGAACGGGAAGGCGGCGGGCTCGTGTGGATCAAGCGTGCCTTCGTTGGGAGGGACGTCATAGGGTCGATTGCGGCGTATCAGAAGCACGTTCATCCCGGGAAGCAATTGAGTCGTGTCCTTCTGATCCCGCACCTGTACGGTTACGTTGTAGCTCCGCACGAGAGAATAGACGGTGCCGATGTCCTTTGTTTCTCCAGGCTGGACGGCAAACTCGTCATCGGGTGAACATAAATGCGGATCGGCTACTCTGATTATATAGTAGCGGTACAGGTCGCCCGTAAAATCACAGACTCCGACGTCTCCGGATCCTCCGGAGTGGATGGCAGCGTTCTTCAGAATCCTTCCGGTGGAATCCTTGGAGAAGAAAACGAATTCGAAGCTCCCGTCATCTTTCGTCGTTGCTGTAGCCACCAGCTCTTCACTTGAATAGGATTTTCCGCCGGCAGCGAAGGGGTAGATTCCGCAAATCGGCACCGTACGAACGTAACGGTAGAGTTTCAGATGGATGCCACCGAGCGGGAGATCCTGTTTGGCATTGAGAAAAAACACATTTCCCAGTTTCGTCGAAGCCTTTATCCCGCTCGAGACGGTAACCTGGGAACCAGGTTTTGTGCTCCCCGGCGTGGCTTTGCCTCCAGTTGCCGGCTTCGTGCCGGTCGGTGGTTTTCCCTGCTGGGATTGCGAAGACGAGGGCTTTCCCGTACCGGGTTTTGGATCATGAATGGTGACGGATTTCGCTTCCGGTATGCGATTCTTGTAAAACGTCGTGAGCAGCGTTCCCTGCAGCCGGGTCATTCCGGCGAAAACGAAATTCGCTTGCGTGTTGAGATGAGAGAGATCGGGCTTGACGGATTTGGAAGTGCCTTTCCCACCCGCCGACAGTTTCTTGCCATCGAAGCCTGGTGGAACTACCGGGTCGTAAAGGAAGGTCCAGACATCACTGTATCCCTGGTTGGCAAAGGTGTAGCTGTCATCCAGATCGAAGGCCCGGACTTGCCAGGCGTATGAGCTGCCTTTCTCCAGCTCCGGATCTGCGGGCAGGATCTGATACATGGCGATGTTCGTTTCGCGCTGGATCAGCGGAATGTTGCTCTTGATCGCTTGAGCGTAGTTAGTCTGCCCGGGGGCGAGTTCCACGACCGTAATTTCGTAGCGTGCGAACTTCCCGGTGCCAAGCGGCACGACTGACCACTGGAATCCCGGAGCCGTCTTCACATCGTTATTGTTAAGGGGTGCGATTAGTGTCGGCGGCATGATCAGCCGGATAGTGAAGCGGGAGCAGGACTCCGGCGTGAGCAGGTTGTACGGTGGACCGTAAGCCTGCAAACGAACGCAGATGCGGAAATTGTCCTCCGGCAGCCGGCCGCTTCGCTTTGTTTCCTCGCTGGTCGGACCTGTGTAGAGCACCGAACCCTCTTCCAGGATGCCGATGTCTACAGCGCTGAATACGGTGGTCCCTGGTGGAATCACCACCGGCGGGATGGGTGAATCGTCGATTGTTTCCGCGACTTTCCCGCGGGCTTCTCCCTCGATGTATCCGACGAAACGGACTTCGACGTCCGCCCCGGTGGAATTCGTGACAATGAAGCGAAGGACATTCGGATTGTTGCGCCAGTCGGAGATGTACGGAGATGGATTTGGATCCATCTGCGTGGCGAGGTTCAACTGCGCGCCCGCTTCCAATGTGAGCGTCAGCAGAAGTCCGCAGAGCAAGGCTGTGTGTTTAAACATGATCAGCTCCTGGCAAGAAACTGTATGACATAGATAACTTTTCGATGGTTGGCAATCCCGGAGACATCAGTCTGTCCCAAACGAGAATGCACGGCTGTACTGCAAGCGAATGATGCTGCCTTCGAAGGAATTGCGCATCGGATTCACAGCATGGTATTTATTGAATTGATATCGGAACTCCATAGCATCGGCCCGGCTGAGCCGATATCGTGCGCTTAGCGTAATTAGGTGCTGCGTATCGGTTTCGCCTTCGCTCGAAGCGCGCATAAGATTGATGCCATAGGAAAGACTGGTGTTGAGCGTGTTGTTGAAAAATCCGCGGTTCGCCTCCAAAGTGAAGCCGCGGACGATGTTCGTCAGAAAGGCTGTTTGCACCTCTGTAAAGAGAAACGAACCGGAAAAACCATAGCCCGAGGAAAAGCCGAGCGTGTAGCTGAGCACGGCGGTGAACACATCGTTGTCCGAATTCGCGCCTGTGAGAAGATTCTCATCCGAGAAAATCTGTTTTGTCAGAAGCAGCATCAGAAAGTGCTGCGTGCTCGTGCCTGATATGGCGAGACGGGGAGAAAGCGACCAGGACTCGGAGACGTTGTCGACCCGGGTGCTGTCGTTGACGGGGATGGACCCGGCAGCGCTGGACATGCTGTAGTTGCTGTAGTTGCCGTCGATCGTGAATAATGGATCAGGCATCCAGTTGAAATTAGCGGAACCGATGATGCGATTCGTAGTGTATTGCCGGTCGTCGAATAGATTGTCATGCCGCCAGCCGATCGCTCCGCCTGCGCGAAGTGATCCGTCGGCCAGGTGGAACTGCGGCTTGAGGGTAATGTCCTCGTAATCATTCTGCGTATAAACAGACCCCATGGTCTCATATTCCGGTTCGGCCCGGGCATACTCGAGTCGCAGCGACCAGAGATCTTCGTTGTAGGTAGCGCCGCCGCGCCAGGCATAATTCAGCCGGGAGGAATAGAGGGTTTCCGCGATGATGGCGTCCGGGACGTCCTTGTTTTCTACCGCTGGCTGTTCCGTATCACGCGTCATCATACTGCCCGCAAACTCGGCGTCGAGTACGATGCGACCGTTATCAAGAGGCAGGCGCCCGTTCAATCCGGCGACTACATTCTCGGCCGGACGCACATTCGCTATGGTTTGTGGTGTGCTTAGTGAGGTGGAGTCATCCCAGCCATGCAGGATGTTGAGGTCGATGTACGTGTCCTTCGTCCCTACGCCGGTTCCTACCACCCAGCCCATGCGCTGATATACTGCCCGAATCGCGTTTATCGTGTCTTCGTCAACGGCTCGGCGGAAGCGCCCGTACATACCGCGTGCGCGGAACATCTCGCTGTTCACTTCCGCACCTCCGCCCATGATGACGGCGTCGCTTAGTGTGAAATCCGAGAACCGCAGCGTGCGATACCCGGCATGAAGCGTGAGCCATTTGTAGTTGGGACTGACGCCGAACTGGTTGAAGGGCTGATTGTAGCTGCGCTCCTGCGTGGAGAGCACAAAGCTGAAGGGGAGCTGCAGTCCGTAAATGGACAACGTGGGATTGAAATAAAGCCTGGCAGACTCTTCCGGCAGAGATGTTGATTGGCCGGGAATCTTGCGGATCTCGCCCGCGGTGATCAGAGAGCCGGTCAATGAAAAAGGCCGAATATTTTCCGATGAAAGATCCTGTGCCCGAACCCCTGACCACAGGAAGAGAAGAAGGAATACAAGGTTCCCAAGCCATAATCGGATGGGAATATCCAATTTTCCTGCATGCATAACACGGTTGCTGGACGTGCGCATGATCACCTCAACAGGTTTGAGACTAGATCTCGAGAAAAATGTCGCGATTTTGAGATAAAGTAGGTAAATTGTTACTGATTGTCTATAGCCTGATAATTTTTTTCGGTTTGCAGGAGTTTTTTTGTAAATTTTCTGCAAAACACGTTTCGCGGATGTATTAGTATTGAGAATCTGAACGTGCGTTAGGCCTTTCTGGGAATAGCGCCCATCTGACGCACTCACGCCCGTCCGGCCCTGAAGGTTCAGGAAGGCGGGCAGGACGCAATACACCTGATATGAACCTTGCCTTATTTACAGAATTCTCTGTGCAGGAATTCTACGATTCTACGGTGACGCAGCTTGCGGAACGTCGGGTGTTCAACATCAGCGATGAAGATCTCTGTGCGGAAGCCGCACATATTCACATAGAGAATATCCTCACCGTCCTGAATCCAGGCAGGTTGGTTTTGGATGGGGCCATGAGCGAGGAATCCTACACCGATGTCAATCAGAAGCGGAGAGTCCGCCGGTGGGTGGAGTACTGCGGATCTGTGCGGTTATTGACGCTTCGCCCCCGGCAGTACTATGCGACTCCTCCGCATGTCAGCGCCTTGCAGTCGCCCGCTTCGGGTCAGCCGGGACGGATCATAATCGAGCACAGTTTGAATGGTGTTTCGGAAGAAGCCCAATTCGACGATTTCTGCGCTTCGGAATTCAGGAAAATCACCGATTACACCCTCTGGGTGAACGAGGATCTGACGTATTACGAACAGACTGCCCGCAGCTGGCTGCTGACGCTGATCCAGGCAAAGAAAAAGCGCATCTGCGCCCCGGTAGCCGACATGACCGAATATGCAGTCGATGAATCCACATTCTAGCATATATCCCCCATTTTGTGCGATCTTTCAGGGAATTAATCTATTTATCATTGCTTCTTAGGCCCTGATCCACTATCATCATTTCATTCGGACTGGTGTATCTCAAGCTATCGCACGGCGAACAATCTATGAGTGGAGTCTGGAAGGATAAGATGAAATGATTTCTGCTTGCCATGCGGGATATTTGCTCCCGGCTTTTCATGATGCACTGCTCGCATCGGAATTGATCGGGAATAGCGAACTGCGAGCGCTCTGGCGTAATTTGTGCTCTGTGGAATGCGAAACTGCGCTTGATCTGTTTGGCCGAAAGGTATCGGACGATCCCATCCTGCTCACTGCCGCAAATATGATTTCACGTGGTTTGCCGACGCTTCCCTCAGCAGCATTTGAAAAAAAATTCGCCGATACCTTCAAGCGCTTTACTTTCAGCGAAGACGAGAGGGGTGTTCTCTGCTCGCGAATTGTTTCTCCCGAAAAAGAATTCCTGTCACTGATTCTGCACGCTCTTCATGCAGTGTCCCCGCCATCTGATGAGGATATACAGCTGCGTCTTGGGAAAACGAAAGCAGCGCCGCTGCTGAAACCGCTTGTCCCATTGTTCCGTCAGCTATTCGGCAATGCTTCTCTCCAGCTTCTCGAGAGCGATGAAAAGCATGGGTATCTACTGCTCCCATTTTTCCAGCCGATCGGCGGTGTGCGCGGGGTTCGTGCCCGCACTGTCGCAAAGGAAGGCGGATCAGAGCAAAGCGGTCTTCAGTCGGATGGCTGGTTCGCTATCCTCATCGCTCCGGGAAATGCGCAGCAACTGCAGAAAGACATCGCTGCTCTGAAGAAAGCGATGTCAGCCGATTTCTCATCTAGAAAAATGGCCTTCGATGCCGGCAGTCTCCTCGCCACCGGAGAGGGCCGCGAGGCTTTGCAGCTGGCGCTGTCGCCGCTTGGTGCGGCACGCGTCCAACGCGCACTCATGCAGGTTCTGATTGCAGGCGGACTCGACCTCGCTGCAGCATCATGGACGATCACCGTTATAGAGAGGGACCTGCCCTGCGCCGCTCTTGGCATCGGTGAATTCCGCCGTCTGCTTCAAACGCTGTTTACTCTCGAGGGGAAAGGCCGTCGTGTGCCTGAGATCGATGCCACCGTCGTTGCTTTTGAGGCCTTCAAGGATTCAAAACTGCATATTCAAAATGGCGTGCGCCTTGTGGGAAAGGGTGCGGCCATCTCTTCGAGCGATGTGTTGCTCGATGTTTCCGTGCTTCACCGCAGCGGAGAACGCTTACCCGATATCAAGGCCGAGGCTAAAACACGCGTCACTCTCCGCACTTCGCGCGGAAACGCGGAACCCGGACGCTTCCAGCTCACAGAGACGCTGGCATGGAAGCCGCTTTCTGTGAAGGGAAGCGCTGCGCTGGATCCTGAGATTCTTCAGACAGTCAAATCCTTGCTTGAAGATTTTTTCAGAGTAGGACGGCCAACACAGGAACAGCTCCAACTGATCGATCAGGTACTGCAGAATCGGTCATTTCTCGCAGCTCTCCCTGCCATGAGCGGAAAATCCCTCCTCTATCAATTTGCCGGGTTGCTGCAGCCCGCGCTTTCCTTTGCGGTCTTTCCCCTCGCTTCCCTTGTGATCGATCAGCGTGAGCAGTTAGGGTCGGTATTTATTGATTGCGTTGAATGTCTGCACGAGGGCCTGGGAAAAGAAGCGCGTATGGAAGTGCGCGAACGCTTCAGAAACCGCGAGGCGCTTTTCCTGTTCATCTCAGCTGAAGTGTTTCGCAATGAAGAAATCGACGAACTGCTGGAGTCAATCCGCAAGGACAAGGGATATTTCGCTCAATGCGTAATCGACGAAGCGCAATGCATGTCCGACTGGAGTCACGAACCTCGTCCTCTGATGCTGCGCGCTCCTGCTTTCATGCTCGATCGCATGGTTGCCGGGAAAAATAAATACGTCGCTGTCCGTTTTCTCACTGCAAGCAACTCACTTGATGTGGTTTCCGATCTTCGTTCTCAGCTCTCAGGGCTGGGCCGTGCATGGTCACTGGAAAACGAGCAATGCGTTGTCATGAAGTCTGCGCTTTGGCCGCAGCAGCAATTTCAGGTTGCCGTGCTGCCTTCGCGCGGCGGCGATATCCCGACCCTTCTACAAGCCCGGCAAAGAGGTGCTGCAGATGCGCTGCGCGCGCAGCGAGAGTCTTTCGGCGCCAGACATGAGCAGGCACCGGTCTCGCACCGCGTGCCGGGCTATAGCGCTTCAGCATCGCTTCCGACGGTGTTGTACTGCCCGTACTCATCCGGCACGCTTGGTGTGACTAATCGATATGCGGCCGGTGTCTCGGAAGCGGCCCTCGATGAAGCGCTCAAAATGCCGGGACATCGGATTGGCAGCTATATCGGGAATGATGGCGGACATAACCAGGTTGGCCGTCATGGAGTGAATGACGCCATTGAACAAAGCGGGTTGTTTCGCAGCGGAGCCAATAGTCTGCTTCTCGCCACCCGCGCCTACGGCGTTGGCACGCATAAACCCGATATCCGCTGCACCATGCATTTGCTTCCTCCTCCCGGAGTAGAACGGTTCGTGCAGGAATGCGGGCGCGGAGGACGAGACAGGCGGCTGTCCCTGCATACTGTGATGTTCGGAGGTGAGGCCAGGGAAGGTGAAAGTCTTGATCTGCGTTTGGGCGCCGCTATTCTGTCCGCCTCCGCAAGCGATCCTGCACGGGAGAAACAGCTGATCCATGATTTGATGATGGAGATCAGCTTCCCTGAAGACTCGAATACAAACCGCATCGCCAATCTGGTCACGGATGAGTTCGGCGTCGAAGTTCGAATCAGCTACTGGCAGCGCGGGCTGGAAGAACGCATGTACGTCCAGCACGAAGGAAACATTTTCGGCTACATTGATCTTGTGACACAGGCGCTTGTTCCGGAGCCCAAGTGTCCTGACCAGGTTCTGGCAAAGGAAACCATCGAATTCGCATTTGCAACGAGTCTTGATGCCGCCGGCGGGGGACAGAGTCTCTCATCCTGGGTGGCCGCCACATTCGCCGCTGATATCGACGATGGCATCGCCCGGCAGATGCAGGATTTCGAAGCCGGCTCTGTTTTCACGCTTCGCGTAGGCTATGAAAACGACAGGGAACCCCTTCTGAATCAGATTCATCAGGTTCTGTGGAGGCAGGCCGAGATCGAGATTCAGCGCAAGATTTTTGCGGATGTGCCTGGTAACAATTGGCCGGAGTTTCGGGAACAGCTCATCCTGCGCGTAGGGCGGCCCGACCTCTTTGCGAAGCTCGACCGAGCGATCGAAGCCCGACTTGTCAATATCTTCAACATGATTCGCACACGCAGCGACACCGAACGCATCATGTTTCGTCTGGCCACGCTCGGTGTGCTGCACGACTATAAAACGCATCCCGCTGCCCGGAGATACTCGCTGCGGATCGCAGTTCGGGCTGATCATGAGATTCGTTCGTCCCTTGAACAATATCTCGGCCTGTTTCTCACACCCCGGCAAGTCGAACGAAAACTCGAAGCTCTCTCTTCATATAAGGCCGACACGCTGCTCGAACGCTGTCTCTATCTATTGATCGATTTTTCAAACGAGTATTGCAACCGAAAGCAGCTTGCGAGTGCCAGGCTGATGGATTCGCTCTGCCTTTTGGCGATGAAGAATGACGATAATAACTTGCGTGAGCTCATTGAAAAGGCGCTGACGGCAAAGTACGCCCTTCCCTCAAAACTCCCGGCGGCGCTGGGAACGGTGACGAGCCGGATTGCATTGCTCGAGCAATACATGCTGCTGATGGAAGAAGATCGGACCGGCAGTATGTTTGAGAATGCCGCACAGTTGAAGGCATCCTGCGAATTACTGGCACGGTCTTTCCCCGATGAACCGGCGCTTCCATTGCTGAAAGCATTTGCCGGACTTGTGTTTGCAGAAGAAAAGTCCTGGAAATCTGCAAGTGAAGAATTTGCAGCTGCCTTCGGTCGCGCGGCCTCCGCCAGTGGATTGCAGGGCGAATCCTATCTCGCCGCTGTTTCCGATTTCGATATGCGCCTGAGACGCTGCTTCGATGATCAGTCCGTCGCAATGACGCTTTCGCAGCTGCACGATGAGGTAAAACGCGTTCAGTCCAAACCGCTCCCCGCTGCCGTTTCTGTGGAAACTCTTGCAGCACAAAAACAATCTGCCGCCGAGCAGAGAGCCGCCGAGCAGAAGGCCGCAGAGCAGAGAGCCGCCGAGCAGAGAGCCGCAGAGCAGAGAGCCGCAGAGCAGAGAGCCGCAGAGCAGAAGGCCGCAGAGCAGAAGGCCGCAGAGCAGAAGGCCGCAGAGCAGAAGACCGCAGAGCAGAAGACTGCAGAGCAGAAGACCGCAGAGCAGAAGACCGCAGAGCAGAAGACCACTGAGCAGAAGACCGCAGAGCAAAGAACCACAGAACCCGCATCGCGCTCTTCGAATACTGGATTATCAAATGCGTCGGGGCATCCCGGCGGATTTGACGAACTCGACCAGATGCTCGCGGAGATCGAAGGCATTCTTGTCGATATTGACTCGCCGAGGACCGATCAGCAATCTGTGGATCTCTCGAATCACACACCGGCAGACGCGGCACGAACGACAGCTAGAACAGCCTCCCCGGATCGACTTCCCATTCCACCAGCGGTGGATCCCCAACTTCTTCAGCACCTCAAATGGTTGCAAATGTTCAATCACAGCTTCTTGAAGCATTATGAATCCTGATTCTCAAGCATCCTTGTTGGCTCTTGAAAAAGAGCTTGAACGACTGCGTTCCGCGGTCGAACATATCGAACAGGCTAAAACAGTGGCGCAAAAGGTGATCGGCGCTGTTGGTCTGATACAAAAAAAATATGCCGAGCATCTCGACACGCTGCTTGAAATACAGAAGGATACTGTGCGCGACATTGGCTCCGCGCAGCAGCAGCGCTTCGATGAGTTGAGCGCCGGTGCGAAACGGCATATTCTCGAATCCGCCGCGCGAGCAAAAAAATACCTTGAGGACTACAACGCCGACGTAATTAAAGTCATCGACGGCGCGGGAGAGACAGCCGGAGGCTCAGTCAGGGATGTTGCGCTGAAAGCCGGCAACATCATCCAGTCCGCAGGCTCCCGAATGGATGAACTTGCCGGGAAAGCCGAGAAGATCATCGGAGATTCAGGCAGCCGCATCGGGAAGATGCTGCAGGATGCCGGACAGCAGGTCGAAGATAAAATCGCCAATGCAGGTGCCCAGGCGCAGTCCCAGATTTCAGGAACCGGAGCGCAGCTGCAGTCCCAGCTTCAGGAACAACTCGCCCGCGTTCGAGATCAGATAAATGCCCTGAACGATTCTGCAGCCAAGGTGATACAGGAAAGCGGAAGCAGTGTTGCACGGCGCATCGAAGAGATATCGGGCAAGGCGGCAGCGGCCGTAGAAAGCCTTGATACCAAGGCCAAGAACCATGTTGACGAAATCGGTGCGTTGGCAAGAACAAATCTTCGCGAAATCATGATGCAGGCGAAAACCAGCATTGAGGACGGCGGCACGCAGACAAAGAGAATTTTTGCCGCGATCAAGAAATCGCAGGAGCAGCAGACCAACGAATTTGAAAAGGTAACCGTTTCCGCCGATGCCCTTATCGCTGCTTCCGGCAAGCTTGTGCGCACGATCGATGCCATCGATTTTCCTACCCGGCTGCAGTCCATCGAGAGCGATGTACGTACGCTGCACTTCAATCTTAATTCCGCAATGTCCCGGCTCGACGCACTCGCGAAATCCAATGAGCAGGCGATGGCCGCATTCAGCGACGATGTGGTCGCAAAGCTCGGGCGTCTGGAAATGTTCACCGACAAGTCTCTGCGTACGCACGGTGATGAGATGGAGAAGCGGCTCAAAGAGCAGGAAAAACAGCTCGGCGCAACGCGAATGATTCTCATCATCATTCTACTGCTGAATATTCTGATCGCAGCCGGCACCTTTATGGTATGGAGCGGAAGTAGTGAACAAGCGGCCCCAACCGAACAAGTTGTGCCCGTGACGCCGGATACTGCCGTGGCGCCGGTGGAAAAACCTGTGGAAGAAAAGCCCGGGAAATCCAGAAAGAAACGCTGAGCACATTTTTTTCAGTCAGAGTGACATCCCCATCATTTCCATGAGTTCCATGAACGAAAGTTTTTCTTTCGGCGGCGACATTGTCTGGCGCCCCACACGCGATGATATCGAACGCAGCAACCTCCACGCTTTCATGCAAGCGCACGGTATTGAATCCTTCGATGCGCTCATGCGTCGGTCGACGGAAGACGTGCCCTGGTTCACAGAGGCCGTGCTCAACTTTCTCGATATCCGTTTCGCATGGCCGTATTCGCAGGTAGTGGATCTTACCGATGGTATGCAGTTTCCACGCTGGTGTGTTGGCGGCGAAATGAATATTGTCACGAACTGTGTGGACAAATGGGCCGCAGACGCCGTGCATTGCGAACGCAAGGCATTTGTCTGGGAAGGCGAAGAGGGAACGTCCCGCTCACTGACCTACGGGGAATTGGCCGTCGAAGTGAATCGCTGCGCGAATGCGCTTCGCTCTCTGGGACTCGGAAAAGGCGACGCGATCGGCCTCTACATGCCGATGACGCCGGAAATAGTGATCGCGCTTTTTGCCATCGCTAAAATCGGCGGCGTCATTCTTCCGCTGTTCTCCGGCTATGGTGCTCAGGCAGTGGCCTCGCGTCTATTGGATGCCGATGCGAAAGCGCTGTTCACCGCGGATGGATTTTTCCGCCGCGGTGCCGCGATCGATCTGAAATCCGTCGCGGATGAGGCGCTCGCCACAGTCCCGACGATAGAGCATGTGATCGTGCTGCGGAGAACAGGACGAGAAACTCCGATGATTGAAGGACGCGACCACTGGTGGCACGACCTCGTCGCGCTTCAGCCGGGACATGCGGTCACCGAACCCACGCTTGCAGAAGATCTGCTGATGATCATATATACTTCGGGCACGACTGGCCGGCCCAAGGGCGCGGTGCATACGCACTGCGGCTTCCCGGTGAAGGCGGCGCAGGACATGGCTTTCGGCACCGACGTGCACCGCGATGATCTGATTTACTGGATGACCGACATGGGGTGGATGATGGGTCCCTGGCTGGTATTCGGCTCCACGCTTCTCGGTGCGGGTTTTTTCCTTTCCGACGGAGCTCCGGATTACCCGGGCGCTGACCGCATCTGGCAGCAGGTCGAGCAGCATGGAATATCGGTGCTGGGCATCTCCCCGACTCTTGTGCGTTCTCTCATGAAGCACGGGCTGGATCCAGTGCGCGCCCATGACATAAACTCGCTCCGATTTTTCGCTTCCACAAGCGAACCGTGGAATCCCGAGCCCTGGATGTGGCTGTTTCGCGATGTGGGCGAATCCTGCCGTCCCATTATCAATTATTCCGGAGGAACGGAAATCAGCGGAGGCATCGTGATGGGGAATCCGCTGCTGCCGCTCAAACCCGCGGCGTTTTCGGGTCCTTGTCCCGGCATCGCGGCCGACATCTATGATGAGGATGGCAAGCCGCTGCGCAATGCCGTGGGCGAGCTTGTCATCACTGCGCCGTGGATCGGGATGACCCGCGGTTTTTGGCGGGACCGCCAGCGCTACCTCGATTCATACTGGGCGCGTTGGGAAAATGTATGGGTGCACGGCGATTTCGCAGCAATTGACGAAGACGGACTTTGGTACATCCTTGGCCGCTCTGACGACACGATAAAAGTCGCGGGGAAGAGGGTGGGTCCAGCAGAAATCGAAAGCATACTCGTCGAGCATCCTGCGGTCAACGAAGCCGCTGCGATCGGCGTTCCGCATGAACTGAAGGGGAATGCGGTTGTGTGTTTCTGCGTGCTGAATCCCGGTCATGAGCCGAATGCGAACCTCGTCGAAGCATTGCGTGCATCCGTCATCCATTCGATGGGAAAGCCCCTGGCTCCGCATGCGATTCTCTTCGTCCCGGATATCCCGAAAACACGCAACGGGAAAATCATGCGTCGAATCGTTCGAAGCGCCTATCTGGGGCTGGATCCGGGAGATACCTCCGGTCTCGTAAACCCGGAAGCCGTGGCAGAAATCCAATCCCAGGGGAGCGGACATTGATCTGACTGCTCACGCTGATCACAGAGGCGCGGCAGGACGCCTGTGTGTCGGCTTTCGGAGGGTCCCAAAAAGAAATTACTTCCGATACAGCGAATCGCTGCAGCAATCTGCGCATCACACTTGTATTCTGAAGCACTCCTGCGATCCTGGCAATTCTCCCAAAGAAACTCGCGGTCGGGACATCGCTTCTGATCATCGGCCGCCAAATCACAGCATGTAATCATCAATTCGGATACAACTCATGTTCAACGATCTTTTATCCTCACTCCGCGGCCCGCGTACAACCGTTCCCAATGTCAACGGCGATGAATTTCATGGTCTGATGCAGGAACATAAAAACGCCGTCATACTCGATGTCCGCACCCCGGCTGAATTTCACTCCGGGCATATTCCCGGCGCGGTGAACCGCGACATATCAGATCGCGATTTCTCAGAAAAAGTGCAGTCCTATGACAAATCCACCCCGGTGCTGTTGTACTGCCATAGCGGCAGCCGCAGCCATCATGCCGGGAAAGTCTTGGTTAAATTGGGATTCGCGCAGGTTTATAATCTCGCTTCGGGATTGTACGACTGGAAAAAACAGCTCGTACGATAACTTCAGCAGAAATGCATTTGCAGCAGCTGTAGGGGAATGAACATGTGTATTTTCAGAATCTCCTGAAAAGAGGCCTGGCGAATCCGGGGCCGCGGCGTTTTGAGCGTTGCGGCCTTGATTTGTTAAAGAGGCCTGGCGAATCCGGGGCCGCGGCGTTTTGAGCGTTGCGGCCTTGAATTGTTTTTGATAAGTTGGAAAAACCGTATTCTACATCCTTGATTCCTTGTTTCTCGCTCCCTGAGGAAATCGGTATGGCCATTCATTCTCACTTCAATTCATTGCAGACAATTCGCGGCAGTTCCCGCGGATTCCCGTTTGCGATGCTCGTACTCCTGCTGCTGTCATTCCGCGCAATGGCGCTCCCAATGCCGGTGCCCGCATCCACCGACGACAGTCTGGATATAAAGATCGGACAGATGTTGATGGTCGGCTTTCGCGGGTGCCAGATTTCTGCGGAAAGTCCGATAGTCAAGGATATGCAGAAACTGCATCTGGGCGGAGTCGTGCTTTTCGATTTCGACGTCGCGACCAAGGAATACGGACGGAACATCACGTCGCCTATGCAGCTTCTCGAATTGAATAACACGCTGCGCAGGTTCGCGAAAATTCCTCTCTTCATCGCGATCGATCAGGAGGGAGGTACAGTCCGACGTTTGAAAACAAAGGACGGTTTCCCAGCCACTGTATCACATGCTCATCTTGGTGCGCTCGACAATATCGACAGTACGAATTACTTCAGCGACGTCATTGCCCGCTCAATTGCGGTCGTCGGAATCAACACGAATTTCGCACCGGTACTCGATCTGAATGTGAATCCCCGGAACCCGGTGATTGGAAAGCTTGATCGGAGCTTCTCCGCGGATCCGGATGTCGTGATCCGCAACGCAGCCCTGATGATCAAGGCCCATCATGAACGCGGACTGCTCTGCGGCGTAAAGCATTTTCCGGGACACGGCAGTTCCCGCGACGACTCCCACGAAGGGTTTGTCGATGTCAGCAGCACATGGACGAAAAAAGAACTGCTGCCCTTTGCGTCGATGATCGAGCAAGGGCTTTGCGACATGGTTATGACCGCGCACATTTTCAATAAAAAACTCGATCCGGTTTTTCCTGCGACACTGTCCAATGCTACTATCGACGGGCTGCTCCGCAAACAAATGGGATACGAGGGCGTGGTCATCACAGACGATATGATGATGAAAGCCATCAGCGAACAATACGGACTCGAGACGGCCATAGAGAAAGCAGTGAATGCTGGTGCTGATATTCTGCTTTTCGCGAACAATACCTACACCTTCGAACCGGACATTGCGCAGAAGGCTTTTACCATCATGAAATCGCTTGTGGCGGGGGGACGCATTTCTGCCGC
The DNA here is from genome assembly GCA_049663345.1 of Bacteroidota bacterium. Classification (GTDB taxonomy): domain Bacteria; phylum Bacteroidota; class Ignavibacteria; order SZUA-365; family SZUA-365; genus SZUA-365. Next base: position 1,736 of record JBATDG010000090.1, on the reverse strand, counting down.
CCGTATCGATGCGTCGTGGAAGCGCATTATGGCGCTGAAAGAGAGAATGCAGAAAACCTGGGACAAGTAGCATAAATTGCCTCGCACAACTGCTTGGATTTGAAACACGATACTGCTATATTTCCCTTTCGTTATGAAATTGGAGAAATGAAGATATGTTCACGTTCATGCTGCTTATTATTGTTCTTGTCGGCGTCGTAATGACGATCTCGATTCTTATGCAGAATCCCAAAGGCGGCGGCCTTTCGACCGCGTTTGGCGGCGCCGGCGGCGGCGTTGGATCCATGCTTGGCGTACGTCATGCCTCCGACATTCTTGCCAAGACGACATGGGGATTGGCGATTGCCATGACCGTGCTCATCTTCGCTGTCAACATGTTTTTCCTCCCGTCCGAAGCTACCCAGGAGAGCATCATCCAGAGAGGCTCAGCTGAAGCGCCGATTTCTCCGCAGCAGAAGCAGGAGCAGATGCAGCAGAAGGCACAGCAGCCTCAGGCAGCGCCTCAGGGACAGACGCCCGCTCCGGCACCCGCGCCTGCACCGGCACCCGCAAACTAAGCTTCACAGCGGCAATCAAAGTTTCACGGGACCCATTTGGGTCCCGTTTTTTTCGTTATGCGCCAGGGCGAGCCGATGTGCGAGCCGGACAGCCGCTGGCGTCGACGTAGCGTATCTGTTCTGACGATTCATCTGCTCCAGGAAGTAGGCTCGCCCCTACGGGGCGTTCTTCTGTATTCTACCTACCACATCCCAGATCCTACATCCGACATCCTACATCCTACACCACTGTCTGCTCGTCAGCGTGATAGCTTGAGCGAACCAGCGGTCCCGATTCCACATGGGCAAATCCGAGCTGCATTCCCGTGACCTTCCATTCCGCGAATTCCGCCGGCGTGACGTAGCGCTCGACGGGCAGATGTTGTTTCGTCGGCTGCAAATATTGTCCCAGCGTGATGATATCGACATCGATCGCGCGAAGGTCCTGCATAACCTGAAGTATTTCGCCGGATTCTTCTCCCAGTCCAAGCATGATGCCGGTCTTTGTCACCAACCCCTGTTCCTTGCACATGCTGAGAACATCGAGCGATCGCTGATACTTTGCCTGGGGACGCACCCGCCGATACAGCCGCGGCACGGTTTCCATATTGTGGTTGAAGATCTCCGGACGAGCATCGATGACGGTTTGAATTGCATCGCGCTTCCCCTGGAAGTCCGGGGTGAGCACTTCGATCTTGCAGGTCGGCACACGATCGCGAATAGCCCGTATTGTTGCTGAGAAAATATCCGCACCGCCGTCCGGGAGTTCATCGCGATTGACTGACGTGATGACCGCATGACGCAATCCCATGCGTTCGACTGCTTCCGCTACCCGGCGGGGTTCGTCCATATCCAGATACAGCGGGCGGCCAGTCTTCACGGAGCAAAAACCGCAGCTTCGGGTACAGACGTCGCCCAGAATCATGAACGTCGCCGTACCGCGGTTCCAGCACTCGGCCATGTTCGGGCAGCGGGCGTCCTCGCACACCGTATTGAGCCTTTGTTCATCAACCAGTTTGCGCAACTCAGAAAACTTCGTTCCCAGCGGCACCTTGATCTTCAGCCACTCCGGCCTCCGTTCCCGTTCCTTCTTCTTCCCTGGTATCTCGATTTCTATTGGCTGCATCTGTCTGCTTTCAAAAAAGTGTAGTATCCCCAAAAATACGACAAAGCGGTGAGAAAGGCACCTAATAGGCACAG
>JBATDG010000089.1:0-19667 GCA_049663345.1 Bacteroidota bacterium | reverse complement strand
GTAAGGTCGTAAGGACGTAAGGTCGTAAGGACGTAAGGTCGTAAGGACGTAAGGTCGTAAGGACGTAAGGACGTGAGGGCGAGTGGAGGTTTGGACGTTAGGTCGTTAGGGCGTTACTTCGTTAGGGCGTTAGGGATGGCTATAGTAAGGCGCTTCCGTAGGCAACCGGAGCGGCGCGCTCCAGCGCGCCCTTTTCCCGTGGCAAGCGCAAAGGCAAGCGTGATAGCTATGGCGGAAGCTCCGGCGGTCGAAGACTCGCCGTGGCGAGGGCGACATCTCGTTAGCCCGGGCTTCTTGTCTCGGCGGAGTCCGCGCCAGCGGACGAAGACGGATTAAGCCCGCGCGCGAGCGAGAATCAACGGGAGATTCGGTAGTCTTTGAGGAGGCCCTCGCTCAGCCAGTCGGCAAGGGCGTCTCGGTTGTCGACGGAGGTGAAGCGGCGCTGATCGAGCGGATTCTGGATATTCCCGAGTTCAATATACACTGTGCGCGGACGGGTATTCCGAAGCATGTACAGCCCGTCGCGCGCGGCGATGGTCCCTTGATAACCGCGCCAGGGTTGATGCAAACGGTAGTTTGTTTCGATGGTCTCCTGGAGAACCGTAGCGGTCCGCAGGGACGCTGGACTGGCAGAATGGTGGTAGAAAAAGATGTCGACCTGGTCGCCCTCCTGGCGGCTGTCTACATGAAGCACGATCATGCGCTGGTAGGGGATGTGATGATTTCGGCGATGGAGCCGGTTGACGACCTCGGTCCTCTGTTTCAGTCGATCCAGCTGGCTGACAGGAATTTCTTTTTCTCCCCAGACCATCTCATCGCTATCGCAGATAAGCAGGCTGTCGTCGCGAATGCCATCGTCGGGATCACGCACGATGACATAAACTTTCGCATCATGCTCAAGGAGTCTATGCGCAAGCCTCAGCGCAACATCGTAGGCATATTCGTCTTCACAAAGCGTGCTGCCGTCGCGTTCTCCGCGCGCACCGCTGTCGGGTCCGCCATGTCCGCTTACAATGTAGTAAACAGCGTCGGTCAGTCTGTGGTCGCTGAGGGTTACCTCTGCATGCTCCTTGCCGAAAATAGGGTAGCGCCGCACCGTACCCGGTTCATCGGGCGACAGTGCGGCGCTAACCGCACTCCAGAATAGAAAAAGCGGGAAAAAGAAAAATGAACGGAAATTGCGCCTGCTCATCCGCCGATCAGATGCTCCTTCATGTAGTCCATGTAGTACTGGAATAGTCCGAGACGCGACTTGAAGCCGCCCGCGACGCCATGATCCCCGTTGGGATAGATGCGCATGTCGAACTGCTTGCCGGCTTCCTCAAGCTGGTCAACGAATTTCATCGTGTTCTGCAGATGAACGTTGTCGTCCATACCGCCGTGAATGATAAGTAGATTTCCTTTGAGTTTATCCGCGTATTCGAGGCAGGAGCCGACCTTGTAGCCGTCGGGATTGTCTTCGGGACGCTGCATGAATCGCTCGGCGTAGATCGTGTCGTAGAGGGACCAGTCCGTCACAGGTGCAATCGCAACGCCGGTGTGGAAATAGTCCGCCCCCTGAAGCATGGTGAGTGCAGCCATATAACCACCATAGCTCCAACCCCAGATTCCGATGCGAGCCGCATCGACGTAGGGGAGAGTGCCCAGGTGCTTCGCTACCTCCACATAATCATTGACTTCCCATTTGCCGAGCTGCTTGTACACTGCATGTTTGAATGCCGTACCGCGCGCACTGCTGCCGCGATTGTCGGCTTGGATGACGATAAATCCTTCACTGCAGTACCACTGCTGCATGGTCGACGGCCAGCTGTTGCGAACGGCCTGAGTGCCCGGACCGCCGTACACATCAAAGAACACAGGGTACTTTTTCGTCGGGTCGAAGTTCGCAGGCTTCATCATAGAACAGTCGAGGGTCCAACCGTCGCTGGTCGTGACAGTGAACAGTTCTTTTTCGCTCCAGAAGTATTCGTCATATACCGACGCATCCATTTCAGCGAGGTCGCGCAATTTGTCGCCGTCTCCATCGAACAGCTTGCGCTGCATCGGACGGTTCACGCTTGTCCACGAGTCGATATACAGGCTGCAGGTGGGGCTCATCGCTATGGAGTGGGAGCCGTTTTCTTTCGTAAGCTGTTCCTTGTCATCCCCATCGATATCGATGCGGTAGAGATGACGTTCGAGAGGCGAAATTTCAGTCGACGAGTAATACAGCGTTTTTTCGTTCGGGGTGATGCCAAGGACGTCGATGACTTCCCATTTCCCGGTAGTGATCTGCCGTATGAGCTTGCCGCTGTAATCGAAAAGATAGAGGTGATTGTATCCGTCGCGCTCCGAAGTCCAGATGAACTGGTCCTTTTTCTTCAGGAAATGGAGCCAGGAGCCATCTTCAATTCCGACCCAGCCGGTTTCGGATTTGTCCTGCATCACGACGCGCGTGCTTCCGCTTGCGATATCGGCGAATAGAAATTCCAACTCATTCTGCTTGCGGTTCATGCGATAGATGCAGAGTGTGCCGGGGTTTCGCGTCCACTCGATGCGCGGGACGTAGATGTCTTTTTCTTCGCCGATATCCATCCAGCGGATGTCCTTCGAAGCGACATTGATCACTCCGATTTTTTCTATCGGATTTTTATCACCCGGCTTCGGATAGCGGATGTGTACAAAATCGTAATAAAGCGGCATGAAGTTCGTCAGAGTGAATTCGGGTACCTCACGCTCATCCTCTTGCCAGAAAGCGATGTGCTTGCTGTCGGGCGACCACTTCCAGCCGTCGACGATGCTGAATTCCTCTTCATACACCCAGCCGAAGCGGCCGTTATGTACATTCTCAATCGCGTCGCTGGTCAGCTGCGTTTCAACTCCGGTGGCGAGGTCCATCATATAAATGTTATCCTCGAACACATAGCCCACGGATTTCCCATCGGGAGAGACTTTCACATTCATCACACCCTCGGCATGCTCCGGCAGCTTGATCAGCTTCGCTTTCTCCACATCGTAGACGGCGTAAGTACCGATCGATGAACGTCGCCAGATGCTGCGTTCTTCAAGAGTGAACACGATAAACCGCTGATCCTCAGACCATGAGTAGGATTGAAAACTTACGGCTTCATCCTTCCCTGCAAGTTTGAGGCTGCTGCCGTTGATGAAGATCGATTCATCCCCGGTTTTCGCATCCACCTTCAGGATGCTGCGCACGCCTTTATCCGTTTTCGCGTACGTGTATTGCTTTCCGTCAGGCATCCAATGCAGGTCGGCCATGCGGGGAGCGAAGAACTTCGAGTTCATGAAAACGTCCTGCAGCGTGACCGGCTTCTTCTGCGCAGGGGCCTGTGCACTGAATGCCAGGAGAGCGATGAGAATCGGAAGAAGTGTGCGGTACGAAAATCCCTTGCGTTGCATAGGGTATGTTCCTTGTGTATGAGACAATCAATCGGTGTTGCGCAGCAGCATCAGAGGTCGGGCGGGAGCGCCTCGAACATCGGGAGAGGGCGGCTTAATAATCGAGCGGGAGCGCCTCGATCCGGTCGCGCGTCAGTCGATACAGATGCCATTCGTGGAGATGTTCAGCGCCGAGACGCCTGTAAAAATCCAATGCCAGTTCATTCCAATGAAGGACGGTCCAATCCATCCGTCCGCAGCCGCGGTCCCGCGCAAGACGGGCGCAATGCAGGAAAAGAGCGAGGCCGGCTTTCCGGCTGCGGTATTCGGGGAGCACGAAGACGTCCTCAAGATACAGCGTCGGCAGCGCGAGAAAGCTCGAATAGGTTTCGTAGATGATAGCGTATCCCACCGCCGTCTCGTCGACGAAGGCGAGAAAGGCCTCGAAGCGCGGATGTGCGCCGAAGCCGTCTTCCACGAGCCGCTTCCGTGCATCCGCATCGGGCCGCGTGAGTTTTTCGTAGTCCGCCAATGCATCGATCAGAGAAAGGAATATTCCGCTCTCCGACTGGCTGGCTTTTCGAATGGCAATGTGGGATAGATCAGGATTTGACTGCATAGGGCGGTGGTGCGTCGGAAATTGAGGAGGAGGTTGCGCAGGGAAACTCGCCGCGATAGTTTTTTCTAAAACAATATCGAGGCACCCGCGTCGAACTGGGTCGCCGTTTCGAAGCTGGATTTCTGAAGTTCCTTTGTGAACTGAAAAGCGGGTCCGAAACGGAAAAATACTGAAAAGTTGTGGTGGATGTAGTATTCGCTTCCAAGTGAAGGGACAATGGCAAAACGTGTCTGGGAAAAACCGTCCGGCAGCGTGGCGCTGGCTACATACACGCCGAGGAGCGAAATCATCGGACTGATCCCGGCTTCAGGATGCGAGTACCAGCTGCCGCCGAAGGTGAAGGACATCCCATCGGTGTATTCCTTGCGCGCATTCTCGCGCAGCAGCGTTACCTGCATGTAGCCGGCGGCAGCTTCGAGCGCGATGGCGTTATGCGGGAAGTAGCGCAGTCCTGCACGGAATCCGTTGACCGACCCCACGGCGAGATGCGGACCGAAGGAACCATGCGCGGATTCGACGATGCGTTCCTGTGACTGGCATGGGGCCGCAAAGAAAATCAGCGCAGCCGCAGCGATGGCATATATGGAAGGCTGGATATTCATGAAACAACAATATACAAAAAGACGAGTTTGTTGCGTGCCGGATTGAGGGATTGCGTATATTCACGGAACCATCTCTAACTATTCTCAAGGAGACATTATGACTTTCGAAGAAGCGATGAAAAAAGGGTTTCTGAATATTTCGGAGGATGATGCCGACCAGCTTCTCGGCGATCTCTTTGACGATGATGATCCCACGGTGCGTCTTGATTCAGGACTCGCCCTGATCGGAACTTTCGTCCCCCACGACAAAATTGCCGCTGTGCTTGATCTTGCACAGGTGATCATTGATGCCAACGAAGAAATCGAGTTCTCCGGCGGCGATGTCAATCTTGAAGAAGAAGACTGAAAAGAGGCGGGCGGCTGCCGGATCTTCTGATCAAATCGCATCTCCTTCGGACATTGCGGCGCCGAAGGAGATAGAAGCCCGAGGTGCGGGCGGCTCCATGCCCATATGGTGGATGCCGGTATTGAAAAAGATGGCTGGCATTCCCGGTTTCAAACCGCACGACCTTCTACATATTGTGCCATTTGTGAAGCAGCTCTCGTCGCATCTCAACGATGTGGATCAGCGGCGGAATGCGTCGTCGTCGTACATGCGCGACAAGCGATTGCGCGAAGCATACCTTCTGTACTACGTCACCAGCAACCTGCTCAAGCTTCTTTGGCCTCTGCAGGAACTGTGGCCGGCAGGACCTCCCGCCGTGAACGCAAAGGACGTAGACACACCTTTCCGCGTGCTGGACGTTGGCTGCGGTCCCGGAACCGGAATCGCGGCTATGCACGCGTGGCGCGATGCTTTTCCCGGTCCGCGTCCGATTCATGTGAAGGGGATTGACTCCGTTCACGCTAACGCCGTACTCTACCGCGAAATGGGACAGGTCATTCGTGAACACAGTGGCCACACGATCGAATGCGATGCCATGGCAGGGGATGCCCGGCACCTGGAAGGCGATTCCGGTCAATACGATCTTGTTATGGGAATGAATGTTCTGAACGAGATCCCTGAACCTGCACGGCCTCGATTTCTTCAGCGCTGTGCGGAACTGCTTGCTCCATCAGGCGCACTGATTCTGATCGAACCCGCGCTGCGTGCGACCTCCCGCGGACTCCTGCAGCTACGCGATCTGGCGGTGCAGGAAGGGTGGACCGTGGCAGCCCCATGCTTTCGACAGGGCAGCTGCCCCGCACTCGTTAACGAGAAGGACTGGTGCCACCACGACCTGCACTGGAATCGACCCGACTTCATCGCCTGGCTCGATGAGGAGATTGGAAACATCAAGCGGTCGTTGAAATTCAGCTGCGTGGTACTGCAGCGCGATGAGAATTCCGCTCGGACGGGTGTTGAGAATGAAAGTCCTCTGCGTGTGGTGAGCGAACTCTTTGTCGAGAAGGGGCGAAGCTGGTGTTTCGGTTGTGGAGAAAGCGGCCGCAGGGTGTATCAGCGCAATCGGCGCGATCGCAGTGACACGAATGCTGCCTTCGATGACCTTCAGAGATACGATGCGATTGTCATACGCGGGGAGGAAGACAGGGAGCACGACGTTCGAATTCCGTCCGATGCGGAAGTCCGCCGGTGGTAGCATAAGCTTCTGCAGACGCAGGGTCGGCTCCCTTGAAATGCGGGATATTCAGGGAAGCGTCAATTGAAGTCCGTTTCTCAACTGCAAATCATAGCGTTTGACATTCAGCACCGGCCGGCTGTTATAGCGGTAAGAGGCGGTAAGGGAAAACGTCAGCGCCTTTGTCACTTTGAAATCCAGGGAAGATTCATTGCTGAAGCGGAAATCGGCTGGCGAAGAAATCACAGGCTGATAGTAAGTGACGATTCGCAGCAAGGTACTGCGGGTGAATAAGGTATTGAATGTGAGATAGTTCGTGGATCGCATCCTGTCGGTCGCTATTTCCATCGGTGAAGTTACGTATTGTTCGTGCTCAAACATCAGGCCGATGCCGATGAACAATTCGAAGGAAATATCATTTTCGTCGTATCCGGTCCGAAGGGGATGCCAGCGGGTTCCCGCTCCGAGAAGATCGCGGTTTTCGAGAGAGGTGAATTCGTTGAACTCCGCCTGGGTAAATCCCTCAAGTGTCAGGAGATCCGACAGCAGCCACATAGTGCGGAGATGGAGAAAACCTTTGTTTGTGATTTTCCCCCTGTCGGATTCCTTGAAATCGTATTGGGCGACTATGAAATTGTCATTCCCCGGCCTTGTGTAATCGAGGCGGAGTCCACCCGAAGCGGAAACAAAGTCCGAATTGCCCCGATCGAGTCCGAGGGCGATGCCTGTGCTGAAGAACACGCCGCTGGTACTGTCGGCACGGCGCAGTTTTTCTGTGTTCACCTGTGCTCCGGCGACGCAGGGAAGAAGCAGCAGGAAAAGCCCGGTTCGCAGCCAGCACATCATGCGTTAGTTCCGGCTTCACTGTAATACGGCAACAGGAGCGAAAAGCGAGAACCCTTGCCCGGGGAACTCTGAACCTCGATATGTCCGTGGAGCAGGTCGGTAAATTTTCTGGTGATTGCCAGTCCGAGTCCGCTGCCTTCAAAGTTGCGTCCGTACCCCTCGCTGACCTGCCGGAATTCATCAAAAATCAGTGCCAGATTTTTTTCGCTGATTCCTATGCCTGTATCCACGACGTCAACGCGGATATGGGGAGCATCGTCGAACATCTCAAGGCGGATAAGCAGATGCACGTAGCCTTGCGTAGTGAATTTGATCGCATTCCCGACAAGGTTGTTGATGCTCTGCCGGAGAAGACGCTGATCGATCCAGGCTTCCAGCTCTGTTTCCTCGGCAAGAAATTCAAGTCGGAGCCCTTTGCGGTTTGCCAGCGGTTTGAAGAGCATGCAGACCTCTTCGGCGACCCCGATCACATTTGTCATTTCCGGGAACACTTCCATACGATCCGCCTCAATCAGCGAGAGATCAAGAATGGAATTGAGGGTTTCGAGCAGGCGGTGTCCGCTGGTGTTGATGATCTCTGCCATCCGCTGCTGCGGAGTTTCTCCCAGTTCTTCGCAGAGCAATTCACTGAAGCCAAGAATCGCGTTCATCGGCGACCGCAATTCATGGCTCATGCTCGCTAAAAACACCGACTTCAAGTGATTCGATCGTTCAGCGTTTTCCCTTGCGTGGATGAGCTCAATTTCCTCGGCGCGGCGTTTGGTCACATCCCGGCAGATCGCCACGCAGCGATGTTCTCCGTTGAGATCTAAATGAACGATTGAAATTTCGACCGGAATCAGCGTGCCTCTACGGGTACGCAGGGTCGCCTGCAGAAGGGATCCGTTTTCTTCAGGCCGGTTGAGATGCGCGCATACGGCGTCCACATCCTCGGCAACGAAAAGATCAAGGCAGGGAATGTTTCGGAGGTCCTCGTTACTGAACCCCAAGGATTCGTACGTCGCACGGTTCGACTCGATAATGAGGCATCGTACAGGATCGATGACAATTATGATGTCTGTCGCCGCATCAAAGATCGCGCGATAATAGTCGCGTTCTGCAAGCGACGAGTGACTGCTTGCGGAAACGCCTTGCGTGTAGCTGGATTCCCCGTCCTTCTCATGCACGTTCTCATTCCTATATGTTCTCAAAACCTATCACGGCGAAATCGTTGCCCGATCCTTTGGTCGAAAATCGACTGCTGGAAAGGTGAAGCTACAATCATCAATCGCAGAACACCCTGCTGCGATTCATTTTGGGATTGCTATGTACTTCAGAGAGAAAAACATACAACAATATTTCGTCTGTAAAAATAGGGAAAACGCACTTCCGGATTAATAAAATGTAAGGTGGAAAGACGAGCGGCGGCTTTGATATTGGGGAAGCAATAGGCAATTTGGGCGGATGGAACTCAGGCAGAAATTCAGCACCGACGAGGCTTACAGGTACTGCATGCGGCTGGCACGCGGCCATTACGAAAATTTCCCCGTCGCATCATTGCTGATGCCCCGGCGGCTGCGCAGGCATATCGCTGCGGTCTACGCCTTCGCCCGGCATGCCGATGATATCGCTGATGAAGGAAATGCTTCGGCAGAAGAGCGCCGCGAGGCGCTGGAGCAATGGCGCGCACAGCTGGTGGACTGCATGGAAATCGAAATAGGCCAGATGAATCCGACGGGCGCCAGCGGAGAATCGGCGAACGGGAGCGTCCCCCAGACGAACGGGAGCGGCCCCCAGACGAACGGGAGCGACCCCCAGGCGAGCAGGAGCGTCCCCCAGGCGAACAGTAGCGCGACGCGGTGCCGGAGCGGGGAAGATAACAGACTCCAGCATCCGGTATTTGTCGCACTTGGCGATACTATGCGGCGCTTTCGCATTCCCGTACAGCTGTTTCATGATCTGCTGGACGCTTTCGTTCAGGATACGCACAAGCAGGACTACGCCGATTTCGATGAACTGCTGGATTACTGCCGGCGCTCGGCGGATCCGGTCGGGCGCATCATTCTCTCCCTTTTCGACTGTCTGGATGAGCGGACCGGTCCGGCTTCAGACGCATTGTGTACCGGCTTGCAGCTTGTGAATTTCTGGCAGGATGTTTCGGTCGACCGGCGTAAACCGCGATTGTACATTCCACTGGCGGATCTTCTCCGATTCGAACTCTGTCCCGACGACATCTTGCATGGAGAAGACACGCATGCGACAAAGGCGGTGATTGCTTTTGAAGTGGAACGCACGCGGGAACTTTTCATCCGCTCAATTCCGTTATTTGCACTCGTACCAACGCGGCTTCGCCTCGAATTGAATGCAATCTGGCGCGGAGGAATGAGGGTGCTTGAATTAATAGAAAAACAAAGCTATACTGTTATTCAATCCCGACCCGCATTGTCCGCGACTGATATGTTGTCCGTTTTTTCCGGTGCCGTGCTGAAAGGAATTCCCCATGCAGGAAGCTGACCTCGCTGCCGATATCACCCGCAGAAGCAAGACCAATTTCTTGGTCTCGTTTGCCATGCTGCCCGAAGACAAGCGCGACGCGATTAATACCGTGTATGCGTTCTGCCGCTGCACCGACGATATTGTTGACGAGGGAGGGGACCACGCGAGCAAAACCGCCATGCTCAAGCGCTGGGGAGAGGAATTGGAAAAGGGGCTGCGAAACGAAAGCAGCCACGCCCTGCTCAACAAGCTCAACCTCATCGCCACGCGATTCAACATTCCCGCAGTGCATTTTTTCGATCTCATTCGCGGCATGCGAATGGATCTTGAGCGGACACGTTACGAATCCTTCGACGAACTTTACGAATACTGCTACAACGTTGCCTCCACCGTGGGATTGATGTGCAGCGAGATATTCGGCTACAAGAATGAGAAAACACGGCAGTACGCCGTGGACCTCGGCATCGCCCTGCAGCTCACCAATATCGTGCGCGACGTGAAAGACGATGCGGCGATCGGCCGCATCTATCTGCCGATGGATGATTTCGAGCGCTTCGGGTATTCGTACGATGAGTTGCTGTCCTCAACCTACAATGAAAACTTCGTCCGCATGATGCGCTTCGAAACTCAGCGTGCCCGTGAATATTATCAGCGTGCCCGCGGCTCTCTCGCGCATGAGGACTACGCGGCATTCTTCGCCGCCAGAATTATGGACCGCATTTATTACCGCATTCTTCAGAAAATCGAGCAGAAACAGTTCGCTCTTTTCGACGAACGCATTTCCATTTCCTCATTCTCCAAAACGCGCATTGCTGTGGCCGAATATTTCAGCCGCGCGCCGCTGCAGTACGCCGCACTCTCATGAAGCATTGCGTTGTCGTGGGCGGCGGACTCGCCGGACTCGCGGCCGCCCTCAAACTTTCCAAATCACAATATTCCGTCACTTTATGTGAAGGCGCTCCGGCGCTCGGCGGACGGGCACGCTCGTTCATCGACCGCGCTTCGGGGCTTGAAATCGACAACGGTCAGCATGTGCTCATGGGCTGCTATCGTTCCACGCTGGAGTATCTCAGCGAGGCGGGGATTGTTAATCCTGCACTCCGTCGGCTGCGCGGACTCGCCTTGCCGTTTGTGCATATCGATGGCCGGCGCTCAATGCTGAAGGCCGGCGGATTGCCGCATCCGCTTTCGCTTGTGCAGGCCTTCCTCCGCTATGACATGCTTCCGCTGCGGGGCCGGCTGCGCATCCTCCGCGTGGCACTCAGACTTCGCGCACTCAAAGGCGAAGCCCTCCTTTCACTCGACCAGATCAACGCGGATGCATGGCTTCGTTCCTGCGGCCAGAGCGATGAGGAAATTCAGCTTTACTGGCAGCCCGTCATATTGGCTACAATGAACACCGAGCCGCATTTCGCCTCCGCCAAGCTTTTCGTCGTCGTGCTGCGGGAAATCTTTCTCGGCGAGGCCGACGCCGCCGATATGCTGCTGCCGGAGATAGGACTTTCACCGCTGCTCATCGATCCCGTGCGCAGGGAGCTTGAAAGCAGAGGGGTTCGCATTCTCACGAGTACTCAAGTGACTGCGATTGAATCCGTGGAAGAAAGCGGGGGCGTGCGCGTTTCCGCCGTGCGATGCGGGGAAGAGGTACTACCCGCCGACGCGGTGATTGCCGCCGTTCCGCCCTGGGCTCTCGCGAAGCTGGGCGTGAATATCGATGTCGATACCGCGGCCTTTATTCCGTCCGAAATCCTTTCAATTCACGTGTGGCTGCGGCGGGACCTCGGACAGGCGCCGATGACCGGTTTGCTGGGCAGCACATTGCAGTGGGTGTTCTTCAAAGGAAAAACGGATGACGGGCTCTTCCATTATTCCTGCACCGTTTCCTCCGCCCGCGGTGACGAAACTGATGATGCTGCTGCGCTGGTTGCGCTGCTGCTCAGCGAACTGCGCATGCTGAATGCGGAGCTGCAGGATGTCGACATCGTCCGCTCGCTGCCCATCCGGGAAAAGCGTGCCACCTTCGTGCCGAAATCCGGTTTGGAGAAATTGAGGCCAAAGCCTGCAACTACAATTCGAGGGTTCTATCTGGCAGGGGATTGGACGGACACGGGACTTCCCGCAACAATCGAAGGCGCGGTGAGGAGCGGTTTTTCAGCCGCAGAGGAGGTAATCAGGAATTAGGAATTACGAATTAGGAATTAGGAATCAGGAAAGGATGAATTATGGCAGAGATGCCGGCGGCAGCGAAGCCGAGAGTGGTGGTGGGAATGTCGGGCGGTGTGGATTCGAGCGTCGCCGCGGCGCTGCTGGTAGAGCAGGGCTACGACGTGATCGGCATCACGATAAAGACCTACAACTACGACGAGGTCGGGGGCAACGCCGCAAACGACAGCAGCTGCTGTTCGCTTGACGGCATCAACGACGCGCGCGTCGTATGCCTCGATCTGGGTATTCCGCACTATGTACTGGATTTCTCGCGTCCCTTCAAAGAGCATGTCATCGACATGTTCATCGAGGAATATCTGGCCGGCAATACGCCCAATCCCTGCGTGATATGCAACCGGAAGATCAAATGGGAAGAGCTGATACGGAAAGGAATGTCCCTCGGCGCAGATCTTGTGGCGATGGGTCATTACGCCCGGCTGCGGCATGATCCGGAAAGCGGCCGCTACTGGATTGCGCGCGGGGAGGATCACTCGAAGGATCAGTCCTACGCCCTCTGGGCAGTTTCGCAGGAAAGTCTCGCACGGACGATTTTCCCGCTCGGCGAGATCAGCAAGGATGAAGCGCGGCGCATCGCCGAACGGCTCAATGTGCGTACCGCGCAGAAACAGGAGAGCTACGAAATCTGCTTCATTCCGGACAACGATTACACTCGCTTTCTCCGCGAAAATGTCGAGGGACTCGATGAGAAAGTAAAGGGCGGGGATGTGCTATTCGAAGGAAAGAAAATCGGGGAGCACGACGGCTATCCGTTCTACACCATCGGCCAACGCCGCGGACTCAACGTGGCCGTTGGCGAGCCCATCTTCGTCACCGAGATAAACGTCGGCGACAACACCATCGTCGTGGGTCGCAAGGAAGACCTCGAGCGCCGCCGCTGCATTGTGCGCGATGTGAACATGCAGAAATACGCATTCCCGACCGAGCCGCTTCGCGTTCTCGCAAAGATCCGCTACAAAGACGAAGGCGCGCCCGCTGAATTGCGTCCCCTTCCCGACGGACGCATCGAACTTCTCTTCGACAATCCCCGCCGCGCCATCACTCGCGGACAATCCACCGTCTGGTACGATGGCGACGATGTTGTCGGGGGCGGCGTAATTGAGGAGGTGGTTTCGTAGCGCGCGCAGGGGATGGAGGATGTAGGATTTAGGACGTAGGATGTAGGATGTAGGATATAGGATTTAAGATATCGGACTCAGGATATTGAAGGATGGGCGGATCGGGTGGGCCGAGTGTTTGCTTGGCGTCTTCGCTCTCGCGCTCGATTTCGGGGTGTTCCGCCCTCGCCACGTCGAGTCAGCGACTTTCAGGGCGGTGAAGGGGGAGGTGTTGGGGCCGCGCGCAACCCAGGGCACCTGCCCCGTCTTCGCTGCGCTCCGACGTGGCAAGTGGCCTGGGCTGCAATAGTGCGCGCTTTCAGCGCGTGACCTATCTCGCGGTATCCGAAAGTACGCTAGAGCGCGCCGTTCCGGTCGCCTTCGGAAGCTCCATCCCCTCGATCTCGCGCTCGATTTCGATCTCGATTTCGATTTCGGGCTCGATTTCGATCTCGCGCTCGGTTCAAAAAAAAAGGCGCCCCGTGTGAGGGACGCCTTGCAACGTAGTGATTTGAAATGGGATCAGAGCAGGTCTTTCACCACTTCGCGTTCGGTCTGCAGTTCGGCGAGAGTCACGGCGAATTTCTCTTTGGCGAAATCGCTGAAGGGGAGTCCCTGAACGATGCTGTACTTGCCAGCAGCGTCGGTGACGAGCGGGAAGGAGAACAGGAGTCCTTCTTCGACGCCGTAGCTGCCATCGCTGGGAACGGCGGCCGAGTACCACTGGCCATCGGGTGTCGGCATGATCAGGCTGCGCACATGGTCGATAGCGGCGTTGGCGGCGGAGAAAGCGGAGGAGGATCCGCGTGCGCCGATGATTTCAGCACCGCGATTCTGCACCTTCTTGATCATTTCGCCCTGCAGCCATTCGCTGTCGCTGATGACGGCGGAAACGGCCTGGCCGTTGATCTTTGCGTTTTCACTGTCGGGATACTGTGTGTTGGAGTGGTTGCCCCAGATGGTGACGTTGGTCACTGCGCTGACGCCGACGCCTGCCTTGCCGGCAAGCTGCGCCATTGCGCGGTTCTGATCGAGACGCGTCATGGCGGAGAAACGCTCGCGCGGAAGTTCTTTCGCGTTCGACATCGCGATCAGGGCGTTGGTGTTGCAGGGATTACCGACGACCACAGCGCGGACATCCGAAGCGCCTTTGAGCAGGGCGTTGCCCTGTCCGACGAAGATCGGTCCGTTTTCACGAATCAGGTCGTTGCGCTCCATTCCCTTCGTGCGGGGTTTGGAACCGATCAGCAGCGCCCAGTTGACGCCGTCAAATGCAATGTCGGCAGAGTCGCTGACCATGATGCTCTCGAGGAGCGGGAATGCGCAGTCGTTGAGTTCCATGACGACGCCCTCAAGCGCCGCGATTGCCTGCGGAAGCTCCAGCAGGTGAAGTGCGACTTTTGTGTCGGGGCCGAACATTTGGCCGGAAGCGATGCGGGGGAGGATGGCGTAGCCAATGGCGCCTGCGGCACCGGTGACTGCGACATGAACAGTGTTGGGCATAGTGTGTTCCTCTTATCGCGTGACAGTGGATGGGTGGAATGTGGAAAAGGAATATCAGCTTTCATGCTACTGAGATTTTTCCTGAAATTCAAGAGCCCCGGAATGAAAAAAAGAGCGGGGTGGCGGAATCAGGGGCCGCTCATGGAAATGAATGAGAACCCGGGGGATGGAATTCATCTCAATCGCCTCGGTATGATGATGGTTTAACGCCCGGGATTCAGGACGATTGGAAAAATCGTACATTGACGGCATCACAGCCCCAGGAACACTCTTTCGCTGTCCATCATGCATATTCGTCCGACCCTGATACTGCTTTTCTCCATGCTGTTGTTTTCCTGCGGTTCCCGAGCCCAGAAACCCATCACTGTGTTTGACTTCGGTCCGGCAGGGTTCCATCAGTCCAAACTGACCCACGAATTGCGGGAGGTGTCGGGGCTTACCGTTACGGATGCCGGACACCTTCTCGCGCATGACGACGAGAAAGGGGTGATCTACCGCATCGATCCCATGAACGGAAAGCTGCTCTCGCGCTTTCACCTGGGAAGGACGAACGTGCATGAGGATTTCGAAGACATCGCTGCGGTGGGAGAGTATCTGTACCTCGTCACCAGTGATGGCCGGCTGTTTTATTTTCGCGAGGGCGGCAATGATGAAAGGGTGGATTACAACGTGCTCGCAACCTCACTCTCGCGCAAGAATAATGTTGAAGGTCTCGCCTATGATCGCGACGCCAATGCGCTGCTGCTGGCCTGCAAGGACTCGCCCGGACCCGGCTTCCCGGGAAAAAGGGCCGTATACTCCTTTTATCTCACCGCGCAGCGCTTCGACCCGATCCCGCGTTTCCTGATTGAGGAGAAATCCTTGAAGGGATACATCGAAGGGAAACACTTCAAACCCTCCGCTATCGCTCGTCATCCGCTCCGCTTCACCTGGTTTATCCTCGCCTCGGACGGACGAAGCCTCGTGGAACTCGACGGGGCCGGCAGAATTCTCGGCCTCCAGCGCCTCGATCCCGTGCGCCATCCACAACCGGAAGGATTAGCCTTCCTTCCCAATGGCGATATGCTCATTAGCGATGAGGAGAAGAAAGTTGGAACGCTGACGGTTTACTTTTATCGGGAAGAGAAGAGGGAATGAATGGCTGATGGCTGATGGCGAATGGCGAATGGCTGATAGCTGATGGCTGATAGCTGATGGCTGATGGCTGATGGCGAGTAGCTGATGGCTGATGGCGAATAGCTGATGGCTGATGGCGAATGGCTGATAGCTGATGGCTGATGGCTGATAGCTGATAGCTGATGGAAGAATGGAGGGTCAGTGGAAGGGG
The DNA here is from genome assembly GCA_049663345.1 of Bacteroidota bacterium. GTDB lineage: Bacteria > Bacteroidota > Ignavibacteria > SZUA-365 > SZUA-365 > SZUA-365. Next base: position 4,038 of record JBATDG010000089.1, on the reverse strand, counting down.
AGGGTGAGGTCGGGATGGGTGTTGAGGTAGGTGTTGAGCTGATCGAGGCCGAGGAGGGGATTGGAGGAAGAGGGGATGGTGATGCGGGGCAGTCGGGCGAGTTCGTCGGGAAGAGCGTTGAGATCGGAGGTGGTGTCGCATTTATTTATGGCGAGGCGCTGGGGTGTGATGCCCAGGGGCGCAAGCGCCTCGACTATGCGGCGGGATTCCATCCAGGAAAGCTTGTCGGGATTGACGACGATGGTCAGCTTTGTGCGTTTGCCGTCAGCAAAGAGCTCGCGCAGAGCAGCGTTGCTGTCGCGTTCTTCCTCCAGTCGGCGAAGCACGCGATCCTTCTCGATTTCCTTTTTCCCGACGCGTATGCGCGTGATGATGTCCTGCTTGTCCTTAATTGTGTTTCGCAGGCGGAGGAGCTCCCCGATCCACACGCCCGAAAGTGTGGGCGAAGAGAAGAAGCGCAGCGCGAGCGCGGTGGGCGGCATGTCCACCACAATCAGATCGCTATCGGAATGGGTGCGCAGGGCATCCAGAAAAATGGCGCGGAGGGCGAATTCTTCCAGTCCCGGCGAATGGCGCAGCACCCGGAAATATTGCTCGAGATTGATCGCGGTGAGATACGCATAGCTTTCGCGGATGCGCTGCTGCACGTCTTCGAGATAACGCGCGATCCAGCGATCCACATTCGGTTCGCGCACTTCGAGTCCTGTGCGGACCTCCACCGCTCGATCCCCGAACTGTGTCTCGAATATGTCCGACTGATTATGCGCCGGATCGAGCGAGAGAAGCAGCACCCGACGGCCTGTCCGCGCGTGTTCGAGCGCCATCAATGCCGAGAGCGTGGATTTCCCCACGCCGCCTTTCCCGATCTGGAAGAGGCAGGCCGGCATCTTGGCGCGGGTCGTTTCAGTGGTTGGCAAATTCCATCCTGTGAGCAATAGTGGAAGTCCGGATGCTGCGGTGAAGGGTTGGATGCTGCGGCATCAGTCCACCGGCAGTGAAGAGAACAACTGCGAAAGCGGCGAATGCGCAGTATCCATGTGAGAAATCAGAATCCGAAGCTCTTCTTCGAGATCGGGAAGCAGCGACAGCGTCAGTTCCGCCGGGGGAGCGGGGAGTCCGACCGCATGTCCCATCACCAGCAGGGCAAACACCTGCCTCAATTCCTGCAGCTCCCACTCCAGTGTGTCCACCGCCCGCGCGCGATGCACATCGGAGAGCAGGCTGAAAAACCTGCGCAAGCGGGACCTCATTCCGGCTCCGATGCCGCCGGACCCGCATTCCGCGGAGCGGATACCTTGTCTCCATTCGCAAGGAAACCGGCCCGGAAAACTTTTCCGTCCGAAATCAATCGCCGGCGTGAAGGATAGAAAACATAGCAGGCGTAAAGTGCGAGCAGGAAAATACCGGCCATGTGATACCCTTGGACGGCGATGAGTGAGGCGCCCACGGCGATCCAGACCGAGAACATCGCGACTACCATGCTGTTGTTTTCGAAGCGGTAGAAAGCGCCGAATACCACTCCCGTCCTGCCGCGGTGAGCATTGGCGAACATCACACGGTAGAGCAGCGGAAGCGCTATCGCGAAGAGGGCGGCGAGCACAAACAGCAGCACATCCCAGGTTGGATGGTCGACGTAAGGGAGGCTCGTGAAGGAACCGACGGCCCGCGCAGTTTCGAGTCCGGCGAGCAGGAGTCCTGGTGGAAGCAGGAGAATAAGGAAGCGCTTGCGCAAATGCAGCCGCAGCTGTTCCAGCGCAGCATCGCGATCCGGAACCTGAGTCTGCGCGGGCTTTCGCTTCTCGTTCCCGGGCAGCTGACCAGGCTTGAGCGGCTCCTCGTTCCCGAGCGGCTGACCAGGCTTGAGCGGCTCCTCGTTCCCGAGCGGCTGACCAGGCTTGAGCGGTTCCTCGTTCCCGAGCAGTTGACCAGGCTTGAGTGGCTCCTCGCTCCCGTGCAGTTGACCAGGCTTGAGCGGTTCCTCGTTCCCGAGCAGTTGACCAGGCTTGAGCGGCTCCTCGCTCCCGTGCAGCGGCCCGTGATCTCGCTCCGTCTGCTCCCGTGATGCTGGAGTCTGTGCGCGATCCGGCTCAGCCTGCTTACGAGGCGCCGGCGTATTCTCGATATCGGGATTTATTCTACTCATGCTTTTCCGCTTTCCTCAATCGCAACGGAGCTGCGGGAGTCGATGCGGAAGAATTCGATCAGCCCCTCCATCACAACCCACAGCACGATCAGGATGATGGCTGCATTGATCACCTGAAGCAGGATGTTCTCCGAGCTGCCATAGTCGAACTGATTGAGAATGGCCGCCCAAATCGTCATTACGCTCATGAAGATGGCGGGAATTCCGGCGTAGATCCATTTGAATCCTCCTGAACGCTTAAGATACAGCGTCACGATAATGAGCGCCAGCGCGGCGAGGGTCTGATTTACCGCACCGAAGAGCGGCCAGAGACTGAGCGCTCCTGCGCCATTCGCGCCGGATGCGAAGGCCAGCAAAGCAGCTGTGACGACTACGAAACCGGTGGAGATGAAACGGTTTTCGAAAACGTGGAGGCGAAGTCCGATGAAGAGCTCCGTCACAACGTAGCGCTGAATGCGCGTAGCGGTATCGAGCGTTGTGCCGGCGAAGGAGGCAACGAACACGCCCATGATCACGGCGGCGATCGAACGCGGCACGCCCGTCATGGCGATCATGTTTGACGCACCTTCGACGAAGGCTGTGATTTTCGAACCCATACCCGATGCGGCCGCCCAGGAGGAGTATTGCTGCGTCCATGCAGCAACGCCGCTGAAATATTCGCCGTTGGCGTTTGTGTATCCCATGCCGATACCAGCCGCCACGGCGACGATGACCAGCGTGGCCAGCACAGCTTCGATGAGCATCGATCCGTAGCCGACGAAAAGCGCGTCGCTTTCCCGGCGCACCTGCTTTGCGGATGTGCCGGAGGAGACGAGCGCATGAAAGCCAGAGATCGCTCCGCAGGCTATGGTGATGAAAAGGAAGGGCCAGAGCGGAGGCGCCTCGGCGGGCGCGGCCTGAAAGACTGGCGCAACGATCGTGAGTTCTCCCGAAAACGCGGCGAAAATTATTCCCACCGTCAGCAGCAGCATGGCTATGACGAGCTGATAGGCGTTGATGAAATCGCGCGGCTGAAGAAGCGTGGTCACGGGGAGAACCGAAGCGACGAAGGCGTAGATTAGAAGGAGAATCGTCCACACTCCGGTGGGCGGGATACCAAGCACGGTCGGCATTGCAACCGGCATCCACGAACCCAGCAATATTGTTGCGTACATAAGAATCACAGCCACGAACGACCATAGTCCGAAATTGCCGCCGCGTTTGTAAAGTATAACTCCCAGCGCGACTGCGATTGGTATTTGAAGCCAGACCGGAATCACGGAAGTGGGGAACATATCGAATATGATTGCGATCACCATACCGAAAATTGCGATGACGATCCACAGCTCGAGAAAGACGATGATAAAGAAAAACATCCGTGAGCGGCTGTTGAGGTATTTTGCCGTGTAATCGGAAATGGATTTTCCGTTGTTGCGCATGGAGATAATCAGCGAACCGAAGTCATGAACCGCCCCCATCACGATGCTGCCCACGAATACCCAGAGCAGTGCGGGGAGCCAACCCCAGATGATGGCGATTGCCGGACCCACTATCGGTCCGGTGCCCGCGATCGAGGTGAAATGATGTCCGAAAATGATTTCCTTGCGGGTGGGAACATAGTCGAGGCCGTCTTCCATACTTACCGATGGCGCCGTGTTCTCGTCATTCATCGCGAAAATGCGGCGACCTATGAATCGGCCGTACAAGCGATACATCAGCAAGTACCCCACGAAAGAGAGCAACATTATCAGCAAAGCGTTCATGGCGGACCTTTTTTAGAGGATGAGCATAACAGCCTGTTGAAGTATGGACCGATTCATCCAATTTTTCCTGTGACACGAAGCATGAATCGCAGCGTCGCATAATGCGAGCTAATCCCGATGGAATCATTTTAAGCATAATATTATATACATCAG
>JBATDG010000088.1:0-6322 GCA_049663345.1 Bacteroidota bacterium | reverse complement strand
GCGTTCGCCCTATCCCCGGGCCATAGCCCGGGGCTGCAATAGCCCGCCCTCGCCACGGCGAGTCTTCGACTTGCAGGGCGGAATTCTGCGCAATCATATACTCTTCCCCGAAATTCTTACACCCTCTTCACCCCTTAACCCCTTCACCTCTTCACTTCTTAACCTTTTGACCTCTTCACCTTTTGACCCTTTGACCTCTTCCCGGCTCCACGCCTCAAGCAATCCGAACAGCACCCCAAACACCAACCCCGATTCGTGGCTGAGGAATTGATTGATGGTGAGGGAAATGAGGAAGGTGGAGACAATGATGGCGACGATGGCGGCAGTGAAGCTGCGGAGACGAAAGCGGTCGTCTTCGGTGAGCCAGCAGGCGCTGCGCAGACGGCGCTCGGTGCGCAGGCCGAGGATGATGTAGGAGATCCAGGATCCGAATATCAGCAGAGACCCGATTATGCCGTAATGGTTGAGTATCCACGCATAGCCGTTGTGCGTCCACGTGGGTTCGATGCTGGTCATCGACGTCAGCTTCGTGAAATGCACGGTGGTGGAGAGCCCCTTCCCGAGCAGCCAGTTCCCATCCGTGTCCTCGAGCACGGCGCGGGCCTCGGCTTCGCGATTGGTGACGGACACATCGGTACGGTAGCTGCCGATGGATTCGAAACGACTGGAGATGGAGGTCCACATCACATCCAGAGGCACTATTTCAGCCAGAAAAAACGGGTAGGTGATGGCGAGAAGAAACAGAGCGACGACGGAATACTTGATCGCACGCTTCCAGAAGATGCGGCCCAGCATGAGTCCCATGAAGAAATATCCGGCCAGCGCTCCGACCCAGACCGTGCGGTAGAATGAAATGATGGTGGCGGAGACTCCAAGAGCGAACACCGCCGCCCAGAGTACGAGCCACTTCTTTCCGCGCGCGGCGATGAGCGGCGCAGCGGCAAGCACGGCAAGCGTGAACACGAGATAGAAGGTCTCCGATGCGCGGCTGGCGCCTACCTGCCAGAGCCACACGGCCTCCAGCACTTTCTGCTTGTACATGTAGATGTTTTTCACGGAAAGGGCGGACAGCGTGATGAACAGCGCCGCGACGACGATGTACTGCTTCGTCCGCGTGTCGCATTCATGCGAGACAGGGACCAGCATCAGCACGGTGGAGAGAATCACCAGCTCGCGGATCCAGACATAGGGATCGGCGCCGTAGCCGAGTGATATCGGGGCGAGAACCGCCATCTGCAGAAAAAGCAGAAAGGCGAGTATTCCGCCGATGGTCCAGTGCAGCGGTTTGCGTGCGATGACCACCCGGTGAAAAAACCACCAGAGCAATCCGCCGTAATAAAGGAAGGTGTGCGCGATTTCGGGGGGAGTCAAACCGGCTTCGATGTTCCAGAATACGGGAATGAAGCCGAGTATGCTGACGGCGATCCATGCGACGGGACTCTGAAACACGAGCAGCGCCCCGAGCACTCCGATGACGACGAGAAAAAGGATGAATTCGAGATGGAGAAAGAAAGCGAGAGCCAAAACGGCGGCGGCGCCAAAAAGGAAGACCGCCGTCTCCTTTTTAGAAAGCGGCGTGTCATGTCCCCGCGCCTCGTCGGCGCCCGCGAGCATGGTGATCAGGCGGTTCATTCCGCTCCGCGTTTGAATCCCATATTGCGGCGCACACTCGCCCATTCGTCAGGATAGGCCTGCGCGTAGTAGCGGAAGCGTTCGCGCAGCAGCAGAAACGCCATCGCCAGCGCCAGCAAGCTGAAGCCGGCGGCGAGAATGATGATCGAGCGTTTGGGACGATCCTTCCGCTCGGGCAGATGCGCGCGGTCGAGGGGAACGAGCACATGCATTTTCTTCTGTTCCTCGATGATGGACTGCTGATACATCGGCAGCAGAAAGCCCTGCAGTTTGCTGAGAATTTCAATGTCGCGGTAGAGACGAAGGTAGGTCAGACCCTCCTCGGGAAGATCCGTGCCCTTGTCGCCGAGCAGGCCGGTCAGTTCGTTGTCGCCCAGGCCCGGCACGTGCTTCGACAGTTCCTGCACAAGCTGGCGCTGGCTGCGGACGTCCGCGTCGTCAGGACCCATCTTGCGCTCCATAACGCCGAGCTTCGCTTCCTGCATCTTCAGCACCGCGTACATTTCGCCTGCGGCTGCAATCGTGGCCTTGGTCTGTTCCGGGAGAGAATAAATCTTTGTGCGCTTCTGAAACACGGCCATGCGATTTTCGAGCTTGGTGAGGCTGTCGCGAATGCCGTTGTACTGCAGCTCCACGAACTCCCGATTGTCGCGCGCCTCGTTGCTGTTGAGTTCAGTGGCGATTTCATTCAGATGCGTGAAGTAGGCGTCGGCGATGCCGGCAGCGCGCTTCGGCTGCGTATCCCAAACGCTGATCACCACGCGTCCGTCTTCCTCGTATGAGAAAGCAGAATTCTCCGAAAGCGCCTTCAGTGTTTTTTCCATCGAGCCATCGGGAATGTCGTAGACCTTCACGAGGTCGAATTCCTTTATAAGGATTTCGCCCATGCGGCGGCTTTCGAGAATGGCGATATAGCTGTAGCCGTCGCCGCTGCCGCCGAGTCCCCCGATGCCGAAAGATTTCAGCGTCGTCGAGAGTCCGCCCGTCACGCCTTCCAGCAGACTCGAATTTCCCTGCGGCGGCAGAAACGTCGCGTCCGATCGGTACCAATTCGGCAGCATCAGCGCATACACCAGCGCCACAACAGCCGCCGTAAAAAACGCCGCCGTCAAAAATTTCCAATGCCGCAGCAGCACATATACTGAGCGGAGAATCGGGCGGCTTTCAGAGGAATTTGTGTCGGTCATAGGTTTTGTTAAGACGTGAGAACGTTAGGATGATAGCGTGGGAACGGCGCGCACCAGCGCGCCATCTTCGCCCGGGGTTCGCCCGGGGTTGGTTCGCCCGACGTTCGCCCGAGGTTAAAACCTCGGGCTTGGGTTGTGTCACCCCTCCGGGGTGAGTAGTATTAAGCCCCGAAGGGGCGTAGCATCCATAGCCCGGGGTTTTAACCCCGGGCGGATAGGCCCGGACGATTCATCCCCGGGCGAACACCGCACGAATTCAACGCCCCGCCCGGGCGGGTAAATTTACCGCGTCACCGAGATCACCAAACCCGCGACGCCAGCCAGGCCGCCGACGATGGCGGCGGCGACGGCGAGGATGTCGGTGGTTTTGACGAGGGGGACCAACGGCTCGTGCTGCACATAAATCATATCGCCGGGTTCGATCACCGCATCATCGGGATCCATCCAGGCGCGGGTGTTGGCCTTGATCACCGAAGCTGAGGTGGCGGATTCTCCGAAACCACCCGCCTGCGCGATGTACCAGTCAAAATCGTGATCCTTGGACCAGGGAATAAATCCGCTGTTGTTCACTTGCCCGTACACATACACCGTACCGGTGTTGCGCGGGATGAGCAGGATGTCGCCGTCTTCGAGAGTCACGTCGGCCGCGCGGTCGTTGTTGACAAACAGGCGATGGAAATCCACTGCTACGCGTCCCTCGCGCAGGCGCGAGTTCATCGACCAGTACAGCGTGTCTTCATAGACGAGGTTGCTCTTCTCGAAGCTTCTGTCCTTGTCGCGCGCTGCATCGGTCGCGAAGCCGTCCACGCCGGTGGGACGGCGATAAAGTTCGCCGAGTCCGGGCCAGGCGCCGGCAGTGAAGCCGCCGGCCATGTCCACAAGCTGAGAGAGCGTGGTTTTGCCGGGCTGGATGGGGTAAACCCCGGGCTTCTGCATTTCACCGTCCGCCGCCGCCGCACCGCCTGCATTGCTGCGCGGAGGCTCAGCATACACCAGCAAACGATCGCCGGCTTTGAGCGCCGTGCTGTTGGACCCATCCCGCAAGGATGCGATGTCGATCGTCATCGGCTCGGCTCCGTCGCGGGCGAGTTCGGCGGAAAGAATGGTTTTCAGAGGATCCAGTCCGAATCCCATGCGGATGAGATCTCCGAGGCGGTCGCCTTCGATGAATTCAAACACTCCCGGACGCAGCACAGCGCCCAGCACGCTGATCGTGGCGACGCCCACTTCCCGATGCGGCACGATGATGACGTCACCCTCGCGGAGGAAGGGATCGTATTTGCTGTCGCGCGTGGCTTCGTACATCGAAAGATCCGCGCGACTGACGCTGCCGTCAGCATGCTGCACGACGATGCGGCGCATGGCGCGGGATTCCATTTCCTGCGATCCGAAATACCGGCTGGCAAGCCGTTCGCGGTAGGTCGGGCTAGCGGACTTGCTTTCTCCCTGCATCGCCGCCATCGGCGACTGCCCCGCATCCTTCTGCTCGATATCGGCCAGCTGCAGCGCGGTGGAGACCGGCGTACCGGCAGTGACCTGCAGCAGTCCGGGCGTTTTCACTTCACCCTGAATGCTCACAATAATGGCGCGGGGTTGTACGAGAGAAAGTCCGCCCTCGGCTCCTGAGAATTCTGCACCGGCGTATTTTTTCTTCATCGCGGTAAACAGCGCGGTTTTGACGTCGGCGAGAGAAAGTCCCGCCACCTGCACCGCACCGATTCGGGGAATCACCAGCGCGCCGTCGGCACTGACCGAAAGCATCGTCTCGAGATTGATCGGCTGCGTCAGCGAAAGCGCCAGCACATCGCCAGCTCCGCATATATAGTAGCGCGGATCCACCGTCCTCGCCACCGGCACCGCTTCCCGGCTCAGCAGCGCCGCCCCGGCATCACTCCCCTTCGCAGATGTCTGTGAGAAAGGATCCTTCGTATCCATTTGCGAAAAAGCGGAAGTTGCGAGGAAGATCGTTAGGATCGTTAGGATCGTTAGGACGTGAGGACGTGAGGACGTTAGGGCGTTAGGACGTGAGGACGTTAGGGCGTTAGGACGTGAGGACGTAAGGACGTTAGGACGTGAGGACGTAAGGACGTTAAGACGGTGGGAAGTCCGCCTGGGAACGTCGCGCACCAGCGCGACAAAGTCGGAAGCTTCGGAGCTCGCAAGCGTCGAGCAGGCGCTCGACGGTCCAAGACGCGACGAGGCCGACGCGAAGCGCCTATTTCCCTCATTCCCATTATTTCCCTCATTTCCTTTCATCATCCTTTCGCCTCAAACCGTTCCAGTAAAATCTCCACAATGCGTTCGGCGGCTTTGCCGTCCCACAATTCAGGAATATTACCACGCTTTGCGCTGCCGTTCAATGCAGCGCGGGATTTTTGGACTGCCAGCTCGATATTCAGGCCGACGACTTCGTTGGTGCCGACGTCGGAGGTGATCGGGCGCTCGGTGCTTTCGCGCAGCGTAACGCAAGGGACCTGCAGCCAGGTGCTTTCTTCCTGGATGCCGCCGGAGTCGGTGAGAATGAGCGCGGCATTGTCCATGAGCTTGAGAAAATCCAGGTAGCCGATGGGGTCGCAGAGCGTGAGCGAGGCGATCGCGTCGAAGCGCTCCTGCAGGCCGAATTCCGCGATGCGGTTGCGCGTGCGCGGATGCACCGGGAAAATAAAACGTGTCTGCTCCTGAATGGCCTCGAAGATCGTGAGAATGGTTTCGAGATTCTCCTTCACATCCACATTGCTTGGGCGATGCAGCGTGACGAGTGTAAACGTTTTCGGGAGGAGGCTGAACTGCGCCAGCGCAGGCGAAAGGGCGGCTTTCTCTCTGTAATAAGAAAGCGAGTCGATCATCACATGTCCAACAAAAAACACCTTATCGTCGGAAATGCCTTCGTGTTTGAGGTTCCGCAACCCTGCTTCTTCGGTGACGAAGAGGTAGTCTGCGATCACATCCGTCACGAGGCGGTTGATTTCCTCCGGCATGTCGCGGTCGAAGCTGCGGAGTCCCGCCTCGACGTGGGCGACGGGAATATGCAGCTTCGCGGCGGTGACCGAGCAGGCGAGAGTGGAATTCACGTCGCCGACGACGATGACCAGATCCGGCTTCTGCTCAATGCAGACCTTCTCGAACTCCACCATCACGCGGGCGGTCTGTTCAGCGTGGGAACCCGACCCGATGCCGAGATAGATATCCGGCTGCGGGAGTTCGAGGTCCTCAAAAAAAACCTTCGACATTTTTTCGTCGTAATGCTGCCCCGTATGACAGATCAGATGCTGCACGCGATCCGCATACGGCATCAGCGCGCGATGCAGCGGAGCAACTTTCATGAAATTGGGCCGGGCGCCCACGACGGAGAGAAATTTTAGCATAATGATTAAGAGAATAGGCACAGAGGCACAGGGGCACAAAGGCACAAAGTTAAGAAATATTGTAAAGCCGTGGGAACGGCGCGCACCTGGGGACGGCGCGCACCAGCGCTCCTGGGAACGGCGCGCACCAGCGCGCCT
>JBATDG010000087.1:0-98519 GCA_049663345.1 Bacteroidota bacterium | reverse complement strand
GCCCGTGGAGGTCGCCCGGTTGACGCATCTCGCGACGGCCATCCTGCTTCCCTGGCCTGGTGCGATCGGATTCCGACGCTTTTATCAGGGACTGCTCATCCGCCACAACCTCACGCGCCGCGTCGCTTACGGCACCATCGTGCGGCTCGGTTCCATGGCGGGTACTGCACTGCTGGCTGTGATGTACACGGATCTTCCGGGAGCTGCTGTCGGAGCGGTGGCACTTTCGGCCGGCGTGAGCATCGAGGCAGCGGCAAGCCGAGTGATGGTGCACAGCACCGTGCGCCGTCTGCTCAACAGCGTTGATGATCCCGCTCCCGCCATGAGCTACCGATCCATCTTCACTTTCTACTATCCCCTCGCGATGACATCGATGCTCGCTCTGGGAGTGCATCCGATGATTACGTTCTTTCTCGGACAATCGCGCATGCCGCTGGAATCACTCGCTGTGATGCCTGTAATCAACTCCCTCGTCTTTATTTTCCGCAGTTTCGGACTGTCCTATCAGGAAGTCGCCATTGCGCGCTTCGGCAAACACATGGAGCATTTCGCAGTGGTGCGGAATTTCGCGGTGGGACTCGGAGTCGCGGCGATCACAGGACTGGCGCTCATCACCATGACACCGCTGGCGGATTTCTGGTTCCTCGATCTGTCCGGTTTGTCCCCGCTGCTCGCATTATTCGCCGTCCTCCCAGCGCAGATACTGGTGCTGATCCCCGGGACCTCCGTCCTGCTTTCATTCCAGCGTTCGGTGCTCGTTGCAACAAAACGCACGGGGCCGGTAACGCTGGCCACCATACTTGAAGTCGGCTTCATCATCGTCACGCTCGCGATCGCCATCATGGTTTTCGATGCGGTCGGAGCCGTCGCTGCCGCCATCGCGCTCGTGACGGGACGCCTGGTCGCCAATGCCTGGCTGACCCCGCCGATGCTGCGCGCCGTCCGCGATGCGAAAGAGATTCCGTCATGATCATCGTCCTCCAGATAATCGCCGTATTATGCGCCGTGCTCAGTTCAGCCTTCTTCGTCTTCACGTATCGGGGATGGATGCGGGCATTGAGAAAGCCGCCCGTACGCATTGAGCTCAGGCCGGTCTCGGTCATCGTCGCCGCGCACAATGAATGCGGGACGCTGCCGAAACTGCTCGATGCACTCGAGGCGCAGGACTATCCGCGCGAGCTGCTCGAAATCATCATCGTGGATGATCGCTCCAATGACGGAACAGCGGACTCTACACTCCGATATAGCGAGTCTCTGCCCTTGAGCATTCTCCGTATCGATGCGGTACCCGATGGAGTTTCACCCAAGAAGCATGCGCTCCATGCCGGGATCATGGCCGCGTCGCATGAACTCCTGCTATTCACCGATGCAGATTGCATTCCCCGTTCATCGTGGATCCGCGGCATGGTATCCGCATTTGCGGAAGGCATTGATGCTGTGATTGGACTCGCACCGCTCTCCGCCGGAAAAGGCGGCGCCTCGGCGTATGCGGCATTCGAATCACGGCGCACAGCCACGCTTGCCGTCGCCGCTGCTGCTTCCGGTTTTCCGTATATGGCGAGCGGCCGCAGCTGGGCATTTTCGCGCACGATGTACGAAAAATGCGGAGGCCTCCCTTCGATCTACGCTCACCTCGGCGGCGATGATGATTTACTGCTGCAGCAGATGCTGCGGCATGGCGCAAGCGTTGGAGTCTGTGTGCAGCAGGACGCCATAGTTGTTTCACCAGCACTGGAAACCTGGAGAGATCTTTTCAGGCAGAAGCTCCGCCACTATCGCGTATCCGCCGCCTATCGAGGCCGTGCCGCTATTCTGCTCGCGTTGTTCGTCATCAGCGAAGGACTCACCCCCCTCGCAGTAATCGCCCTCACTATCTTCATCCAGGGGCCGGAACGGGTGATCCCACTCATCTTGTGGTTTTGGAAATTGTGGTATGATGTGGGCTTTCTGCAGCATGCATTTCGTTGGAATGAAAGCAAGGCCGGCAGATTTCGTCTTGCGTTTTGGGAAGGATTCCATATTTTCTTTTCAACATTGACCGGTTTCACGTCTTTTGTCAAACCGCCGCGTTGGTAATCCCGTGATAGAAACGACATTCGAATCGACATACACTCTCGACAACACGCATCCGAACTATGATCGTTGGCAGCGTGCCATCGATCATGCCCGGCTTCGGGGCGATGCGGTATGCGGAGCCCTCTCCGAATTCATGACCATCGACGGCGCTGTTGTGCTGGACGCCGGATGCGGCGTCGGCGGGACCAGCGCGGCGCTCTACGCCCGCGGCGCGGATGTCATAGCCGTGGATTGCGATCCCGACCGCATCGCTGCACTGAATGAAAGTCTGCCGGACATCGAAACCGATCTGACGGCTCTGGATGAACTGCCGTATCCGGATGCGTCTTTCGATGCCATCGTGCTGCAGGATGTGCTCGAGCATGTCGTTGATCCATCGCGCGTGCTTGAGGAAATCACGCGAGTACTGACGCCGGAAGGACTGCTCTACCTCAGCACGCCGAACCGGAAAGCCCTTTCCAACATTGTTTCCGATCCGCATTTCGGACTGCCGTTTGCCAGCCTGAAGACGCGTGAGAAATTGCGTCCGCTGCTCAGGAAAAAGCGTCCTGCCGATGCCGATCGTGAAGATCTGGCGCAGCTGTTCAGCTTCCCGGAACTCACCGGACTGCTGAAGCACAGCGGCCTCCACGCCTCGTTTATCAACCGCCAGATGGCGCAAATGCTTTTTGTTCGTCCGGAAGCTCTGGTTTGGAGTACAGGACACCTCCGAATGGTATCGCTGCTGAAGAGCAGCGGCCTGAAAAATTTCGTCCTCCGGCTCGTGAGCGATGAGCCCGGACTCTTCAACACCTGGTTCAATCCGACCTGGTATCTGATCTGCAGAAAGGATAACTGATGACACTGCGGACTCTCCGCAATCTCACACGCTGCTTCAGTTTTCGCCGCGCTTGGAACCTGCTGCTCGTCGGTCTTTCCTATCAACTTTCGGTCCGCCGCGGCCGGAGCGTTGTCTGGGGACGGCCCTACACCCTCACTATCGAACCCACGAATCGCTGCAATTTGAAATGTCCGGAGTGTCCCTCTGGCAACGGCGAAATGGTGCGTCCCCTCGGCATGATGGACCTCGAACACTTCCGCCAAATTGTGGACGAAATTTCCAGGGACGTTTTCTACCTTCAACTTTTCTTTCAGGGAGAGCCGTTCATCAACAACCAGTTGGTGGACATGATCGCCTATGCCCGTTCGAAACGGATTTTCGTATCGATCAGCACCAACGCGCATTTTCTCCGCCGCGAAATTGTTGATGCGCTTCTGCGCGCCGGACTCGATCGCCTTATCGTATCCATCGACGGACTCACACAGGAAGTCTATGAAGAATATCGCGTGGGCGGTTCCTTGCAGAAAGTGCATGATGCGCTCGCGCATGTGGATGCCGTCCGACGCGTACTTGGCCGCAGCGCCACCACGGAACTCACGCTGCAGCTTCTTGTCACCCGACAGAACGAAGCGCAGCTCCCACAGCTGCGGTCGCTGGCGCAGACGCACGATGCCGATGTCGCGCTCAAAACCATGCAGGTGTATTCTATCGAAAGTGCCGAGCGCTTTCTCCCGCGCGACGAGCGCTACAGCCGTTATCGAATCGTCGACGGAGAGCTGCAGCCCAAAAGCGGCCTGCACAATCGCTGCGTCCGACTCTGGGAGCGCAGCGTCATCACCTGGGACGGCGTTGTCGTGCCCTGCTGTTTTGACAAAAATGCGGAGTATCCTCTGGGCTCCCTCGAGGAAAACAGCTTCGATGAAGTGTGGCAATCCGAGAAATACCATGACTTCCGCAACCGCGTACTCAACGGCCGCCGCGATATTCCCATTTGCCGCAACTGCACGGAAGGTCTCCGCATTTACCGGTGATGCCGCCCTGACGTTCTTTCGCCCCCAATGTTTTCCCGACAATTATCTGTAGATTGACCCCATGACATTCGGAATTGACATTATCGGACGCCGGACGATACGCTTTTTCACAGAGATCGGTCAGGTGGCTCTGCTGCAGGTCAAGGTGTTTCGCAGCATGCATCGCCTGATCCGCGATCGACGTCTTGTAATAGCGCAAATGGCACATATCGGTGTCGGGTCACTGCCGCTCGTGCTCATCATCGGATTATTCACCGGCATGGTCTCTGCGTGGCAGGCAGCCTATCAATTTCAGGGAATGATCAGTTTTTCACTAATCGGCGGCGCAGTCAGCCGCGCAATTTTTATTGAGTTGGGACCCGTGCTCACTGCCATTGTCATTGCCGGACGCGTCGGCGCCTCGATTGCAGCCGAGCTCGGCACGATGAAGGTCACCGAACAGATCGACGCACTCGAAAGCATGGCCATCGATCCGGTACGCTACCTCGCCATGCCGCGTTTTCTCGGGGCAGTAATAATGATGCCGGTACTCGTGATTTTCGCCAACAGCGTCGCACTTATCGGGGCATACCTGGTTTCGAATTTCTTTCTCGGGCTGACCTCACAGGTGTTTTTCGGCAGTGTTGAGCGGTTTTTTCAGAGTAAGGACATCTTTTCAGGCATAATCAAATCGATCGCGTTCGGGGGAGTCACATCAATTCTCGGCTGCCATATCGGCTTCAAAACCAGCGGCGGTGCTGAAGGCGTCGGGCTTTCCACAATACGCTCCTTCGTACTCTCCTCCGCAATGATCCTGATTCTTGACTATGCACTCTGGCTCATCATTTTCTAGAGTTTCGCATCGGGGATCTCGCTGTAGGGACTACTCTTCGCCTTGATCGCTGAATCACATGTCGGTATCTTAGGGGAACGCTGCAAAGCGGAATTTTGTAGTGTAGTATTAGAATGTGTGCCAATCAGGACACACAGAATGCCGAAAGGCGTCTGAATCATGACAGATACAACCTGGAAATACAATGGAAGGCAACTTTTCTAACAGAGTGCAGGAAGTTATTCGCCTGAGCCGCGAAGAAGCTCTTCGGCTGGGCCATGACTACATCGGCACTGAGCATTTACTCCTTGGTATCATCCGCGAGGGCGAAGGGATCGCTGTCAAGATCCTGCGCAACCTCGGCTGCGATCTGTACCAGGTGAAAAAAAGCATCGAAGACACCGTCCGCTCTTCGGGAGGTACGATCACCATTGGCAATATTCCCCTGACCAAACAGGCGGAGAAAGTGCTGAAAATCACCTACCTCGAAGCAAAGCTGTATAAATCCGAGGTCATCGGTACGGAACATCTTCTGCTTTCACTTCTTCGCGACGACGACAACATCGCCGCGCAGATACTCAACCAGTTCAACGTGCAGTACGATCTCGTGCGCAACGAACTCGACAACATCATCAGCGGTAAGCCTTCTAATCCCACGGCGAACGAAGCGGGACGCGGACCTGAGCGCAGTGAAGCCAGCGCTGCCGCAGACAAGCGCAGCGAACGGATCAAAACGCCGGTGCTCGACAACTTCGGACGCGATCTCACAAAAATGGCGATGGAAGACAAGCTCGATCCGATTGTAGGTCGTGAAAAGGAAATTGAGCGTGTCGCTCAAGTGCTCTCCCGCCGAAAGAAAAACAATCCGGTGCTGATCGGTGAACCCGGCGTGGGTAAAACCGCAATCGCCGAAGGACTCGCGCTCCGCATTATTCAGAAAAAGGTCTCGCGCGTGCTGCACAACAAGCGCGTCGTTACGCTTGATCTGGCTGCTTTGGTTGCAGGAACCAAGTACCGCGGACAGTTCGAAGAACGCATGAAAGCGGTGATGAACGAACTGGAGAAAGCGCTCGACATCATTCTGTTTATCGACGAATTGCACACGATAGTGGGTGCAGGCGGCGCCTCGGGTTCTCTCGATGCCTCCAACATGTTCAAGCCCGCACTCGCTCGCGGCGACATCCAATGCATTGGCGCTACCACGCTCGATGAATATCGGCAGCACATCGAAAAAGACGGTGCGCTCGATCGCCGATTTCAGAAGATCATGGTGGATCCAACCAGCGTGGATGAAACCATTCAAATTCTCGACAACATCAAGCAGAAGTACGAAGAGCATCACAACGTACGCTACACCGACAAGGCGATTCAGGAATGCGTTCGTCTGAGTGACCGCTATATCACTGACCGCTTCCTTCCCGACAAAGCCATCGACGTGCTCGATGAGTCCGGAGCCCGCGTGCACCTTGAGAATATTGTGGTGCCGAAAAACATTGTGGCGCTGGAAGAGGATATCGAGAAGATCAAAAGCGAGAAAAACCAGGTCGTGCGCAATCAGAATTTCGAGGAAGCCGCAAGGCTCCGCGACATCGAGAAAAAACTGCTGCACGAGCTCGACGAAGCGAAACGTCAGTGGGAAACCGAAGCACAGTCAATCGTGCATGAGGTCAACGACGATGTGATTTCCGATGTCGTCTCCATGATGACCGGAATTCCTGTCAATCGCATCGCGCAATCCGAGTCGCAAAAGCTTCTCAAGATGGGCGATGAACTGAAAGAAGAAATCATCGGACAGGACGAAGCCATTGAGAAACTGGTTCGCGCCATCCGCCGGACCCGCGCCGGACTCAAGGATCCCACTCGTCCCATCGGTTCGTTCATTTTCCTGGGTCCCACCGGTGTAGGTAAAACCGAACTCGCAAAAGTGCTCGCCAGGTATCTCTTCGATTCCGAAGACGCCTTGGTACGCATCGATATGAGCGAGTACATGGAGAAATTTTCCGTCTCCCGCCTTGTCGGAGCGCCTCCGGGCTACGTTGGCTACGAAGAGGGCGGCCAGCTGACCGAAAAGATCCGCCGCAAACCGTATTCCGTCGTCCTGCTCGATGAAATCGAGAAAGCACACCCGGATGTGTTTAATATCCTCCTCCAGGTTCTGGACGATGGTATTATCACGGATGGACTCGGTCGACGTGTGGATTTCAAAAACACCATTCTGATCATGACATCAAACATCGGTGCGCGTGATATCAAGCGGGATGGCGTCTTTGGATTCGGTGAAGAGCCTCTGGAAAAACACGCATATCGCGATATGAAGAAAATTCTGGATGAGTCGCTGAAAAAGCTGTTCAATCCTGAATTCCTGAACCGTATCGATGAAAGCATCGTCTTCCATGCGCTCACGAAAGAGGACATCAAGAGAATTATCGATATTTCAACAAAAAAGCTCTTCGGTCGTCTCGGCCACATGGGCCTCACGATGGAATTCTCCGAAGGCGCCAAAGATTTCCTTGCCGACAAGGGCTTTGACCCCAATTTCGGAGCACGACCGCTGCGCCGCGCGCTTCAGAATCATGTTGAGGATCCGCTTGCGGAAGAAATCCTGAAGGGGCGTTTCCCTGAAGGCAGCCGCATTGTAGTCTCCCTCAATGAAGACAAAGATGGGTTCGACTTTGAACCTTCCTCCGATACTGCAGCATCCGGCGACAAGGATTCGACGGAAGAGCACACGATTGTGGACAAAGGCGAAGATATTATCTAAAAACTTTGTCCGATTGATATGAAAAAAGTGGCAGACGATTCTGCCACTTTTTTTTTGCCGAGATGTAACTCGAAATCTAGTTCAGACGGGCCTTGAGATAAAAGCGTGGGATTTCCGCCTCGAAGGAACTGCCGTCTTCCCGCTGCATCGTGTAGCTGCCGGTCATCGACCCTTCGAAGGATTTGAGCACGCAAAAGCTGTTGTAGTGGTATGTCATTCCCGGTTTTACCATGGGCTGCTCACCGACCACACCTTCTCCCTCTACCTCATAATCCTGCGCCGATGCGTCATGGATGAACCAATGACGTCGGAGCAATTTCAAGGGGCCTGTGCCGTTGTTTTGAATGCTGATGAAATACACGAAAAAGAAGCTGCTTTTCATCACGTCAGACCGCTCTTCCAGAAAGTAGCTCTGGACGGTGACGGTAAGACCCTCAGTGGTTTTTGTATAGGCAAGCATCATGCTGGAGTATTAAACGTTATGAGATGGTTACAGCATAGCAACACGAACCGTGCGGGATTGGTTCTCCAGCTCACGCGGAAAATACTCCGGCTTACGAACGCAGCATTGTCAGTATCGATCGAGGCGGAAGCTCTCACCCAGGTACATTTTGCGCGCCTCCTCGTCGTTGGCAAGCTTTTCCTTGTCCCCTTCCATTAATATGCTGCCATCGAACAGCAGATACGCCCGGTCCACGATGGAAAGTGTTTCATGCACGTTATGATCGGTGATGAGGACGCCGATATTGCGCTCCTTCAGCTTTATTACGATGCGCATGATGTCCTCCACAGCGATGGGATCAACGCCGGCAAACGGCTCGTCAAGAAGGATGAAGCTGGGGTTCGTCGTCATTGCCCGCGCAATTTCCGTCCGCCGACGCTCGCCGCCCGAAAGCATGTATCCTTTGCTTCCGCGGATGTGTGCAATATTGAAATCATTCAGCAGTTCTTCCGCTTTCGCTTTCCGATCCTTCCTGTTCATGCCGACGACTTCGAGCGTGGCGAGCAGATTCTCTTCAACCGTCAGTTGGCGGAATACCGATGCCTCCTGAGGCAGATAACCGATACCCAGACGTGAGCGTTTGTACATGGGCATCCGGGTAATATCGCGGTCATCAATGTACACGCGGCCTGATGTAGGACGGATCATCCCGGTGATCATGTAAAACGTCGTGGTCTTACCGGCGCCGTTGGGTCCGAGCAGCCCGACGATTTCACCCTGCCGAACCGAGACCGTGGCGCCTTTTACTACAAAGCGCTTTTTATATTTTTTCTTCAGCAGTTCCGTACGAAGCGTGCGGCTGCCTTGATGCATCTCGAGCGACGAAATCAGCTCCGGTGCTTCCGTCGAATTTGGGAGGTCAACTGCGTTCATTACTGTGTTTCCTTTCGAGATGAAAAAGCTCCTCCGCATTGCGCGTCGTAATACGGGAGATATGCGAAACTGACTGATGCCGCGTCGCCGCGAAGCGCTGTGCTATAAGCGGGATAAAAGCGGGTTCGTTCCGCTTTCCGCGATACGGCACTGGAGTCATGAAAGGGGAATCCGTTTCAATCAGCAATCGGTCATCAGGCACATACGAGAGCACCGGATCGAGCGTGCTTTTCTTGAAGCTGACATTGCCCGTGAAAGAAATATGGAATCCAGCGTCCAGCACACGCCGGGCGTAGCGCGTATCCGAGCTGAAGCAGTGGAACTGACCGCGAAGGCTGCCATCCTGATGCTCTTTCACTATGGCGACGAGATCGTCGTCCGACTCCCGATTATGAAGAATCACCGGGAGACCGAGTTCACGGGCGGCTTCCAGCTGCGAATGCAGTATACGATGCTGCACGGCGGGAGTACAGAAATCATAATAATAGTCGAGTCCGATTTCCCCAATCGCGACAACCTTCGGATGCCGGGCAAGCCGACGCAATTCATCGGCAAAGTCCTGCGGCGCCTTCCCTGCATCATGCGGATGAATGCCCACAGCGATGAAGATATCCTCGAATGCATCAGCAATGCTGCAGGCCTGGTGGAACGAAGAAAAATCTGTCGCTGGAATTATCATCCGCGTTACTCCGACGGCCCGTGCCGCTGCGAGGACCTGCGGGAGATCCTGGCGGAAGTCGTCCCAATACAAATGACAATGCGTGTCAATGAATTCATTCATTTGCATGCTCAAGGGTTCGCCTCGCCTCCAAAGAAAGCCATACCGGCGAAGGTCACAGCGGAAGCCCGCTCCTCTTCATGCCATTGCTGATAATCGAGAAGCACGCCGCGCTGCGGATGCGTGAGGTCAAAGAATGTGGTGATGCAGGCGAAGCCATCGATTTTGGATGCATTCCTGGAATCACGCAGCAAGTCGTAGAATCGCTCATAGTCACAGGCCTCGAGTGCCGCGAATTGGGCGTGATCGGATTCGCGAACGGTCTCAAGAACATCCGCGGCATCAAAATCGTCACCGAATTTCCTGCCGACATGCGACCAGTCGACGCTCAGCACAAAGCGCACTTTGCGTCCCAACTTATCGACTGTTGCTTTGAATGCTCGAAGGAACGCCGCGTATTTTTCATCCGCCAGCGCACGGGAACCCTCAACGAGAAATTCCTCGAACGATGTGCACAGAATGGGGACAATACGCACACGCTCGTTTCCATAAAGATGCTGAAGAAAAACGACAGGGAACTCGATGGAATGCTCCTGCTTGTGGGCAACATCCCGATGGGTGAAGAGGTCCCCGCTTTCCTCACGCAGCATTCGCACAAACTCCTTGTCCGTCTGGAGCGTACCGAGCGGGGTCGCGAAATCCTTTTCAGTGAGGATGAAAAGATCCTCGTACGAATAATGGCTCGTCCCGAGAATCACCACCGTATCGACATCGGTGTCCAAAAGCTGGCGAAATGCCGGAACGTACACCTGCGGTCCGATCTGCAAATCGATGTGCGGCGTCAGGATGCCGAGCAGCTCACCGCTTTCGATGGCGGTTCCGTCCGCATCAAAGAGCTCCTGCAGAAAATCCTTCAGTTCCTCTGGATCATCCGGGTAGGAATTTCCCGCGTGCGCCGCGGGACGATAATCCTGTGCAATCCAGACCGCATCCATCTCCTCCTGTTTGTCCCTGCTGCGCTGGTTGTGCAGAAAATAGAAGCGGTCGAGCGATTGAACGATTCCAAGAATCTGTTCGCCGTCAATACGAACCCCGGTGCCTGACTGAATTTCGTCCAGCAGTGCGTTCACACTCCTCTTGCCGTCGAACAGCTGCAGCAGCGCCATCGCTGCGGGCCTGAACACGAGCATCTCATCCGAATATCCGGAAGGATCCCGGAGCAGGAGCAGATCTTCGCCGTCTTCCCTGATCGGAAGGAGTTCCAGATCCGGCCGGAGGGTAGGAATCGCCTCGGTCATCGTATCAAACAATTCACTCATCTCCACTCTCTGTATATGGGAAGGATCTGTGAGAAATCGGCCGTGAAGTCTCGGGCGGCCATGACGCGTCATATTTCAGGCAACTTACCTGATGGCCGTTGGCGTCAGAAGCCATGCGCGGAATCACATGCCGGCAATCTGCGAATGCCTCAGAGCATCTCGTGTGGAAAGCGCAGCCATCGGGAATATTCACCGGGCTGGGGACATCGGAGTTCAAAGGCGGTCTGTTGCGCACAAAATCCGGGTCGGCAACCGGAGCAGAAGCCATCAGCGCTTTTGAGTACGGATGCATAGGCGAAGCGACCACATCCTCAACCGGACCGAGCTCTACCAATCGTCCCAGATACATGACCGCGATCCGATCGGAAATATGGCGTACAACCGAGAGGTCATGCGAAATGAATAGATAGGTCAGGTCCAGCGCTTCGCGAATATCCGCGAGAAGATTCAGAATCTGCGCCTGAATGGAGACATCGAGTGCAGATACCGGCTCATCGCAGACCAAGAACAACGGCTCCACCGCCAATGCTCTTGCAATGCCGATGCGCTGCCTCTGCCCGCTGCTGAATTCATGCGGATAACGTCGGGCGTGGAAATCATTGAGCCCCACCATGTTCAGCAAGCTGCTGATCCTCTCTGCCTCCTCCGCGGGAGGCAGCAGTTTATGCACATGCAGTACTTCATGAAGCGCGGAACCTACCGTCATGCGTGGGTTCAGCGATGAATACGGATCCTGAAACACGATCTGCATTTTCTTTCGCAGTATCCGCATTTCCTGTTTGCTGATGCGCGTGATATCCTGCTGCTGAAAATAGACCCGGCCATCAGTCGGGGGGAGGAGCTGAAGCAGTACGCGTCCGAGCGTACTTTTGCCGCATCCGGACTCGCCAACAAGACCGAGCACCTCGCCCTTGTTGATTTTGAAACTGACTCCGTCGACGGCACGAACAAGATGGCGCGTGCCCCGCAGCAGCCCGGTGCGGACCGGGAACCATTTCTTGAGATTTTCGACTTCGAGAAGAGCGCTTGTCACTGGAAGCCCGTTTTTTCTAATCAGGTAAAATAGCAAACATCCGGTTGCGCAGGCAACTCCCTCCTTCGTAAACAGCCGGTGATTGTCTATATTATCGGTGCAACCCGCGCCTATTCATCCCGTATATCGGATAATGTGCCTGTTGCCGGCTTGTGCCAGGTTCCCGGTAATCCATTAACTATGAATCTTCGCAAACGAATACTTCTCATAGCCGCTGTCGCTGCACTCGTGCTGGACTTCGTGTACGTGTTCATTCAACGTGCATTGACGACATCCGGAGCACTTGAGGGCGATTTGTTTCATACCCTCCTTGTCCTCATCGCATTCGGAGGCGGCGGACTTTACTATTTCCGCAGCACGATGGACAACGATCAGCCGCCGATACAGCTTATCGGGCGCACGGTCATTTTTTCGACCATCTACCTGCTTCTCATCGGAATCATTCAACTCTCGGTCACTACCAGATATGTGGACAAGGGCGGGCTCATCGCTGCGGCATCCTTCTCTACGCTCGTAACGACTATCCTCATCGCAGCGCTGGGCGGGATCAGTGCCATCGTGGTCTTCACTTCCCTCTCCCGCCTTGTTTTCATTAAGCGGAGAAAAAACACCCGCCGCAACTACATCTTTTTCGTGGGGACGGGTGGCTGCTTCATTCTGCTCGAATACCTCACGGGTCCGAACGGTTTTGGGTTAAAATCGCTTGAAGTCTTCACCGCCATTGCATACGGACTTACTTTCGTCGGAATCCTCGTCAACGCATTCCATTTCTCATGGATCCTGGTTCTCACCCGGCGAGAGAAAATGGTGAATCTACTGCTCTCACTTTTCGGTTTTGCGTTTTTCTTCATCCTCTCCATCCATGCGAGCGGAGGGGAGGTTCTCCAGAATGCACTGCGGGCATATCACCCGATGCTATACGCCTTCATGACACTCGCCTTCCATTTCGGCACTGCCTACATGGGCATCGGCTTCGCCAGTACTCTCCTGCATCTGCCGACGGCGAAGGAATTCGACCGAAAAAAAATGGAGATCTCGACGCTGCAGAATATGAGCCGGCTGATCACCCAGGTATTTGATTTCGATGAACTCATCGCAACAACGACGCATCTCGCCCTGGAAGTAAGCGAAGGGCATGCCGCCTGGCTGGAGCTGATTCCCGATAACGGAAAAACGAAGCGCGGAGACCGCAATCCCGAAGATATCGCAATTGTGCAGAATTCGGTGAAGAATATCAGCATTAGCCGTATCGAGAATATGCGGACCATGGACGGTCAGGCACTGCAGCAGCTGGCATTCCACTCTGCCGGGCCGGTTCTGATTCAGGATTTCACTTCAGACCGTCGACTTGATAATGCGACGCGCAGCATCGGAGAAATCGGCACGCTGGTGATGGTTCCACTCAGTAGTCATGGTGAAATTATCGGATTGCTGTCTGTGACGAAGCGTGAATCATACGCCTTCGATAAGGATGTTGTCAATGTCCTCGCGGCGTTCGCTGATATGGTGTCAGTCGCAATCGAAAACAGCACGCTCATCAGGGAGTCCATCGTTAAAGAACGCATGGAGCAGGAACTGCTTGTTGCCCAGCAGATGCAGCGCAGCCTGCTGCCGCAGGTACTCCCCGCCTCTCCATTTTTTGAAATCGCCGCGCGATCCATTCCTGCTTACGAGGTGGGCGGTGACTATTATGACGTGCTGCCGCTCGATGCCGCTCATATCGGATTCGTAGTCGGCGACGTATCCGGCAAAGGCGTGTCAGCCGCGTTGTACATGGCACAGGTGAAGGGAATTTTCCAATCGCTGAGCGGGAATGGCGCTTCTACCCGCGACATCCTGATCCGCATGAACACGCCGCTATGCCACAGCATGGAGCGAAAATCCTTCATCAGCCTGCTCTATGCCGTGCTGAATATTGAGACAGGTACCTTATCTTTTTCACGCGCCGGGCATTGTCCGCTGCTGCATGTGCGCCGGGGCGTGAGCAACTTCCTTCAGCCGGAAGGCATGGCGCTTGGGCTGGACGGAACCGAGCGATTTGCGAATTCACTGCGTGAGGAGTCGCTGGTGCTTGAAGCGGACGACATAATTGTGATGTACACCGATGGCGTTACCGAAGCGAGGAACCCGCAGGACGAAGAATTCCAATACTCGCGCCTTGGTGAAACAGTGGCCAGTGCTGTAGCGGAACCGTCGGAGAATATTCTGAATGCCATTCTGCACAACGTAAAAATCTACAGTGAACGTGCAGAAGCGGAAGATGACATCACCGTTCTGGTACTGCGCTGGAATGGAGTAGTTTGATTGTCACCAAGAATCGATTAATTTGAACTGCGAAGTAATCCGGAACTGAGGAGTCAGGTATGAGTGAATTTTCGGTAGGTATCCGACAACAGGATACCGTTTCCATTCTTGAGTTGAAGGGCTATTTAGATGCCCATACAGCGCCTGAACTGGAAAGAGCCTTTCAGAAGCATCTGAGCGAGGCCAGGTATAATATTGTTGTCAACTTCAGCGACCTCTCCTACATCAGCAGTGCAGGACTTGGAGTACTGATGCAATTCATTGAGGATGTCCGTAATAATGAGGGGGACATCAAATTAAGCAACATGTCCACCAGGGTGTACAACGTCTTTGATTTGCTCGGTTTCCCGATGCTGTACGAGATTTTCAAGGATGAAGCGGAAGCAGTGAACAAATTCCTGAACAAATCCGAAAATCCTTCGTAAACAAGCCGTAGGTATTTCAGTACCGATACTGCAATCACCCTTGACAAGTCAGAATAAACATACCATCCAGACCCTGCAGATCCAGAGTAAAACCGAACTTCTGGCTGACATGAGGACCTTCGTTTCAGACGCAGCGCGGCAATTTGGGTTCGGCGAAGGTGATGTTGGGAAAATCGAACTCGCAATCGACGAAGCCTGCACCAACATTATCAAGCACGCCTACCGATATAATCCCGACGGCATCATCGAAATCCGCCTTAGTGTTCAGCAGGGAAGCGAGAAAACCAGGAAATTCATTGTCGAGATTCTGGACAGCGGAGTCTCCTTTGATAGCAGCAAATACACTGCCCCCGACATGACTGAGTACTTCAAGAAACTCCGCCACGGCGGCCTCGGCATCGTGTTGATGAAAAAACTCATGGACGAAGTCGAATACGGCCCCTCCGTCAGCGACCGCAACACCATTCGCATGATCAAATACCTTCCGGCCTGACTATCCTTTTACCTCCCCTTCCCCTCTTCTCCTCTCCCTCCTCTTCCTCCTCTTCCCCATCTTCCCCCTCTTCCCCTCATTCCCCTTATTTCCCTCATTTCCCTTATTTCCCTCATTCCCCTTATTTCCCTCTTCACCCTTTGACCTTTTAACCTTTTAACCTTTTAACTTTTTAACCTTTTAACTTTTTAACCTTTTAACCTTTCCACCTCCTCCGTGTGCAATAAAACACAACCTTTCTCCCCACCTGACGAATGCGTATATTTTACGATTCACGTCAATCAATTTGAACTTATTCTCAGAAATGCCGGCAGATTATTCTCATTCCGCGTATGACATCATTTCCGACAGCGCCGCGCTGTTGGAGCTAAGCAACGTGCTGAATGCCTCTACGGACTTCGATTTCATTCTGGGAAATATTCTGCTTTCCTCGATGGGAAAGTTGATGGTTACGCGGGGAGTTGTACTTCTGGAAAGGGGCGATCAAACTTATCGGGTCCGCTCGGTAAAGGGGTTTTCCCTTGAGAATATTGATTCCGATTTCACCATTCCCATTGGTTGGGATCATGTCATTTCTGTCGCCTCCCTCAACGAAACCGAGGATCCGTCGCTGAAGCAATTTGGGGCGTGTTCCCTCGAATGCGGCCTGGAAATAATTGTTCCGATGCTGCTTAAGGATCACATGGTCGGCATAATCGGTCTGGGACGAAAGATCACCGGCAAGCCCTTCGAGACGGCGGATCTGACATTTCTGGAATCGGTTGCCGCCGTAGCAGCCACGGCAGTGAAGAACGCGTTGGCCATTGAAAATCTCCGCCAGGTAAATCGACGGCTTGATACCAAGATTCAGGAGATGAACACCCTATTTGAGATCAGCCGGGAAATGAATACGACGTTCGCACCCGATGACATTCTTCGAATTCTGAGCTATGCGCTTATGGGACAGCTGCGCGTTCTCCGTTATGCCGTGTTCACGCATGACGGAAGCAATTTGCAGCCTGTAGCGGTGAAGCTTCCCGAATTCGAAGCAGATGCAGGACATCAGCAAGCGCTTGAAAATCTGCACGAGACCGTGCTTTTTTCCGCGCAGCGCCAACCGGAGCACCCGCACGAACAGTGGCTTTTCGATATGGGCATCACGACATTGATCCCTATGATGTCGCAGCATCGTGTGCGCGGCATGCTCTGCCTGGGTCAGCGAGTCGGCGGAGCAAACTTCGATCGCACGGAGCTCGAATACCTCCACGCGCTTGCCAACATTACTATTTCCGCACTCGAGAATGCGCGACTGGTAATTGAGACTATCGATAAGCAGCGGATGGAACAGGAACTGAGCGTCGCGAAAACAATACAAAAGGGTCTTCTTCCGAAATCAATTCCATCGCTGAATGGCTACGAGATCGCTGCGATAAACGATTCGTCGCAGCAGGTGGGCGGCGATTACTACGACGTGATTTCACTTTCCGACCACGAGTTTGTGCTCGCCATTGGAGATGTTGCAGGGAAGGGAGTGCCGGCTTCATTGCTTATGGCAAACGTGCAGGCCGCCTTGCGGACCATCGCTCCCCTCCGTCTTCCCATGCCCGATGCCACGGCCCGAATCAACACCATCATTCATGGCAATACTTCCGCCGACAAGTTCATCACCTTTTTCTGGGGAATCCTGAACACACAGGATAACACATTTTCGTATGTAAACGCCGGACACAACCCTCCCTACTTGCTGCATGCCGACGGCAGTATGCGCGCACTTGATGCCGGAGGTCTGATACTCGGCATTATGAAGGATACGCCCCCCTACAGTCTCGAGACTGTGCAGCTGGCGCCGGATGATATGATTGTCTGCTACACCGACGGTGTAAATGAGGCCATGTCGGAGGAGATGGAGGAATTCAGTGATGAACGTCTGCAGCAGCTCCTTACCGATCAGAGAGATCTCTCGGCAGATGCTCTCCTCAAGTATATTCGCGATGAAATCGTAGCATTTACAGTGGGTGCGAATCAGTCGGATGACATCACGATGCTGATCGTCCGGCGCTGTTCCTGACCACTCCATTGACGCCCATCTTGCGCGCTTGTGCGCAGGAATCCATTCCCCGGACTGATATGAAATGTACGCAGCCGCAATAGTAGCGTACGTCTATTGACCGCAACAAGGAGAAACACAACGATGAGCCAAATTCCTGCAAACAGTTCGTCAACGCTGCCTGCACCTCCTCCTGCGTTCCGTTGGATGGTGCTGGTGGTGATCAGTCTGGCGATGTTCGGCAATTACTATATCTACGACAGCATCAGCCCGCTCGCTGATGTCCTCTCGACGCAGCTCGGCTTCTCCGATTCAAACATCGGCATGCTGAATGCCATTTACAGTATTCCGAATATTCTCATGGTACTGATCGGCGGCATCATCATTGACAGAATCGGCACGAAAAAATCGATTCTCATATTCGCCGTGCTCTGTTTCGTCGGCGCGGCAGTGACCGCTTCCTCGGGAGAGCTGACGATGATGGCTGCTGGTCGACTGATTTTCGGATTGGGAGCTGAATCTCTGATTGTCGCCGTGACGACTTCGCTTGCTCGTTGGTTTAAAGGCAAGGAGCTCAGTTTTGCTTTTGGATTGAATCTCACCATTGCCAGACTTGGATCTTTCGCCGCATTGAATTCTCCCTCCTGGGCGAAACCGATGTATGCAGATTGGCAATCACCGCTGCTGCTTTCCGTGGGTGCGGGCGTCATCTGCGTCGCTGCAGCGCTGCTGTATTTTGCGCAGGACAATTATGCCACAAAGCGCTACAACCTCGGGAGTACCGGAGATACCGACAAGGTAGCGCTGAAAGACATTTTCAAATTCAGTACCTCCTACTGGTTGGTCGTCGCACTCTGCATCACTTTCTATTCCGCCATGTTCCCGTTCCAGACTTTTGCAATCAAGTTTTTCCAGCACACACATGGTGTATCGCGTGAGACAGGCGGCTTCCTTTCCAGCATGCTGACGCTGTTCGCAATGATTGCTACTCCGTTATTCGGACTTCTGGCTGACAAAGTCGGCAAGCGCTCATTAATGATGATGTTCGGTTCCGTGCTCATCATTCCGGTCTATCTCATGATGGCCTACCTCGATATCTCCCTCTATATCCCCATGGCGATGATGGGAATTGCCTTCTCGCTGGTTCCCGCCGTTATGTGGCCTTCCGTAACGTATCTGGTGGACGGTTCACGGCTGGGAACTGCGTATGGC
Source organism: Bacteroidota bacterium (assembly GCA_049663345.1). GTDB lineage: Bacteria > Bacteroidota > Ignavibacteria > SZUA-365 > SZUA-365 > SZUA-365. The sequence continues at coordinate 80,115 of JBATDG010000087.1, read as the reverse complement.
CTGATGACGATGATCCAGAATATCGGACTCGCCGGTTTCAATATTGCCATCGGTTGGGCGAACGATTATTCCGGAGCCAGCGCCGCTAATCCCGACGGCTATACGCTGGGTATGTGGATTTTCAGCATCCTCGGCTTTATCGGGTTCCTCGTTGCCTGGAGGCTGCGCCGCCGCGAACTTGGACCCAACGGACACGGACTCGAGACGATAACGACAAAAACCGGAGTCGCCTGAGAGGAGAAGAGAGGCGCAGGAGAGGATTTTACCGCAGAGGCGCGCTGAGGCGCACAGAGAGTTTTTAATAGTCACTTCGAGCTCGTGATGGGTCTAGATGATAGCCATCCGAGATGTGACCGTCTAAAAAATCCTCTGTGCGCCTCATGCGCCTCTGCGGTAAAATCTTATCAGGATTTGAAAATCTCGGTGCCGTCGGCGTGATGCAGCGTCAGCCAGGTGCGGCGCGTGAGCATCTGGAAGAAGAATTTCAGCCGTTCATGCGCCGGTTCAATTTTTTCACCGAAATGTTCGCGCATGCGCTCGGCAATAATTTCGACGGGCGTCTCCCCATCGCATTGCAGCCAGACAAACGAGCCGACGTCATCGAGTTTCGTTCGCACATAGGGACTTTTCCACCGTGGGACAAAGCTCTTCAGCATCCAGGGGTTCTCAAAGCGCGGCATCATGACCGTAACGACATTGTTTTCGTCTACTTCAAACTCCCGCTTGCGGCGAGGCACCAATTCAAGAAGGTTGAGTGCTTCTTCTTCTGCTTTCTTTTTACCGAACATGACTTTCCTGATGCCGTTGTAATTTGCTAGGTGAAGGAGGATTTCTCTGAAATCTACTGATCGAGCGGGATAAAACGAAGAATCTCCCGGACATCCGGGAGATTCTTCGTGAACTACTGTTGGTGAACCTTAGTGCGCCGCGGTGGGCGGTGCGGGTTCGTCGGGACTGCCGGCATTGTTCATCGGAAGGCGGATGAGCACCCAGCCGATAACTGCCATAACGGCAAGACTGACGATGAAGGACGGATTCTCGAACACCTTGCCAGGGAACATCTCAAACGCGGCAAAGCCCGCGAATACAAGCCCCACAAGCGCCTCTCCGGCAATAAGACCGGAGGCAAGTAAAACACCGGTGTTCTCGATTCTTGCATCCTGCGCAGCATTAACCTTGCGCTTTGCCTTGTACATATCAACTGCGCCTTTCATCAGGCCACCGATGAAGATGGCAAAGGTTGTCTCCAGCGGCAGGTACATACCGACGCTGACGAGCATCGGGCTCTTGACCTGCATAAAGATGAACGATGCACCCATGAGCATACCAACGATAATCAGAGGCCAGGCCATCTGCTGTTCGACGATGCCGCGCGAGAGGATGGCCATGAGACTCGCCTGCGGTGCCGGAAGCTCGCGGCTGCCGAAACCGCCGACATAGCCTGCAACTTTACCGGCGGCGATATCACCGTCATTCAGGAAGACCAGCACCATAAACATGACGATGCCGGCAAGGACGACGCCAATGATGTCGCCGATTTCCATTTTCCATGGCGTACCGCCGAGGATATGTCCGGCCTTCAGATCCTGCAGCATTTCGCCTGCGACAGCCGCAGCAACGCATACAATTGCTGCAACGCCGAGAACCGCTGCGACTCCCTGTGTTTCTTCAACACCGAGCACCACCATGATAAGGGCCGTTACGACCAGGGCGGTCAGTGTCAGTCCGCTGATCGGGTTGTTGCTCGAGCCCATGATTCCAACGAGGTAGCCGGATACCGCAGCGAAGAAAAACGCCAGGATAATCATTACCGTCGAGGCAACAAAGGCGACCAGGAACGTCGTGTTGAAAAGGTAGAATGTGATCAGGAAGGTCGCTACGGCAACACCGAAGATACCGGTCAGCGTCCAGGTGAAGGGGATATCCTTCTCCGTGCGATCAATATCGGCTGCGTTGCCTGAGGCGGCTTTCTTCACATCGCTGATCGAACGCGCGATACCCGCCGTAAGACTGTTTCGCATACGGAACAGCGTGAACGATGCGCCGACGAGCATACCACCGATTGCAATCGGCCGTACGATAAATTTCCAGACTGCATACGCGGAGTCAATCCATGCCTTCTCCGTCGCACCGGTCAGCGTGGTGCCAGGATCCGCTGCCATGATGGCAGCCACCATCCCGTCGATGTTCAAATACGGAGCGATGAAATAAAGAATGATGGGCGTGAGAAGTCCCCAGGCGATAATACCGCCGGAGAAGTTCAGCGACGCGAGTTTCGGGCCGATAATGTAGCCGACGCCGACATAGGCAGGACTGATCTTGAAAGAGGTCAGCACCATACCGCCGGTTCCTGCGACACCTTCGCCGCCCGAAGCCAGAGGAATTTTTTCCAAGCCGGTGATCGTCGTCTTTGAGAACGTAATAAAGCGTTCCCACAGCGGAAGGAAAACATTGAATTCTCCAAGTGCTTTGACGAGGGCGCCGCCGAGCATCGCACCAAAAAGGTACTTTGATCCGCCGCCGCCGCCGCGACCGGCCTTATGAATTTCCGCTGCTGCAACGGATTCCGGATACGGGAGTTCCGGATCCTCAACCATCACTCGCCGCAGAAGTGCGACGAACATGATTCCCAGCACACCGCCGGAAATCAGGATCAATGTTGAGGTGATGTAATTCGACGTCGTAAAGAACTCCGGCCAGATGCCGGCGACGAAGAATGCGGGCAGCGTAAAAATCGCGCCTGCTGCGACGGATTCGCCGATGGAGCCGACGGTTCGCGCCATGTTCTCTTCCAGAATCGTTCCCTTCAAGGCCTTGAGCAAGGCCATGCCGATAACCGCGGCCGGATAGGTCGCAGCGATAGTCATACCGGCCTTGAGGCCAAGGTATGCATTCGCCGCACCAAGCACGACAGCGAGAACGAGACCGATGAGCAACGCGCGAAGCGTGAACTCCTTCATATCCGAGTCCGCAGGGACGAACGGAACATGTTTCGTCTCAGCCATACAATTCTCCTGAGTAAAGAAACGTTGATGATGTAAAAACGATAGGAATAATCTTGTAAGGGCTCTGATGAGGATTGTTGTCTGCTTGCCAGACGCAAGTGTGAAAGTTACGGCGGAAGGCCTACAAACACAAGAAGAGCGACCGGGAAGTCGCTCTTCTTGTCACACGTGCCGATGCACTGTTACTTTTCCATTTTCACTATTTCTTCTGCATCTCTGCTTCATGCCGTTGGCGTTCCTGCTCAAGACGCTTCTTCTCGTCCTGCATACGCACCTCTTCAGGATCGCGATCAGAGCCGTCGAGCACTTGTGAGCCATCATCGCTTGTGGCGGCAGGGACAGGCGCTGCTTCCGCTTTCCCTGCTTCCGGGTCAATGATTCCGAGCATATCCTTCTCAAGTGACGCAAGCGGAGCTTCGACAATGCGGCCGATTTCTCTTCCGTTGCGAATGAAAATAAAAGTAGGGACGCGGTCCACGTTGTATTGCGAGGCCTCGCCGTTAGGACTGCGTTTGTCCCGATCGACGCCGATCATCTGCAGCTTCTCTGGTGGAATATTCTTGGTCTGAAATATTCTGATCATTCGAGGGACATCACGCTTGCTATCCGAGCACCAGGTGCCGAGCACGCAAACGATGTCGACGTCTTTAATCAAATCAGGGATCCGGTCTATGTAATGGCTCACCGGTTTGTATCCGAGATAGTCTTCACCGAACCATCCGGGAAGATCAATCAGGTCGGCAACGGTAACGGGACCTGTAAGTATTTTTTCCTCCTGCGCGCGCAGCGATGACGCGGAAGCAAGCAAAAGAACTGCAGTGATGGTTAAAAACTTTTTCATGACTGTATCCTCGAATGGAAAAATATCCGGTTAGTAGGTTCTCCGCGGAGTCTGGGTTTCTGCACGAAATCGGTTATCCTGTGCCCAGCTGAGCTTCGTGCGAAGTGTTTCAAAGTATTTTGGACCAAGCCCCTTGACCAGCACCACGTTGTGGATTCCACGCGAGATCTCAATTTCAATGCTAGTCTGATCCTGCAATATCGTCACACCATCAGCCATCGCCATGACCGATCCTTCTTCCGTACTGGCACAAACGGTGATGACACTGTCTCCGTCCACAATGACCGGACGGGCGGTCAAGGTATGCGCACTGATCGGACTTATCACGATCACATTGCTGGACGGCACGACTACAGGTCCGCCGGTCGCGAGAGAGTACGCAGTCGAACCGGTGGGAGTGGAAATGATGATGCCATCCGCATGAAACGATGCAAGAAATTCATCGTCCACATAAGCATCAATGCTGATCACCTTGGCCTTGCCGCTTTTGGCGAGCACGATGTCATTGAGCGCGGAATACATGTGTTCCTCACCTGCTCTGCGGCCGGAGAGCGTCATACGCTCCTCGACAGTATACCGGGAGGCAAGAATTTCATCGATCGCCCAAAACACTTCATCCACGCCGACATCCGCGAGGAAGCCGAGTTTTCCGAGATTGACGCCCAACAGGGGCGTGCTGTGCGATAGCGTATGCTGGATTCCGGCAAGCAATGTGCCGTCACCGCCAAAGACAATGACCACATCAGCGCGTCGGGCAATTTCCGAACGCGACGCCCGGTCACGTTCGGCTCCTCCGGGAGTCTCGAAAAGATCCGCAACTTCTTTTTCAACAATGAAGCTGATGCCGCGTTTCTCCATGAACTCGAGCGTCAGACGCACGGCCTCAAGCGCCGCCGGCTTTTCGATATTTCCGAATATTCCGAAAATCACATTTTCAGGGGTTGGAGATGACATGCTGCAGACCGGCGAAAATGAACCTGGAAAAGTACATTAGAAAAATTTGCCTAAAAAACGGCATACGCGGCAAGTGCATTACGCTACCATTTCGATGCGCCGCACACCCGGGCATGCGAGCATGAGCGTTCGTTCGATACCGGCACGCAGCGTCATAATTGAGAGCGAGCACGTTGCACATTCTCCAAGAAAGCGCACTTCTACAATCCCGTCCAGGGAAACAGAAACGAGTTCGACATCGCCGCCATCCTTCTTGAGAAAGGGACGAACCGTATCAAGGGCCGCGATGAGGATGCTCCGTGTCTCAACAAGATTCTCGCAATGCATGAGGATGCCTCCCTCAGAGTGAAATATCGATGTCAGGTGCGGACGGTTGACGCATATTGCTTTCAGAGATCCTTCCGGCAAGATGCATCGCCGCTTCACGGAAACTCTGTGAGACAGGGCTCTCCGGTTCCATCTCCACGATGGGCACACCCTTGTCGCCACCGACGCGCACACGCGTCGTGATTGGAATTTCGCCCAGAAACGGAGCGCCTAATTCTTCCGCCGTACGTCTTCCGCCGCCATAATCAAAAATCTCATCGCGTTCTCCGCAATGCGAACAAATGTAGTACGACATGTTTTCAATCAGGCCGAGTATGGGTACCGACACCTTCTCGAACATCGCTACGCCCTTTCGTGCATCGGCCAGCGCAATGTCCTGAGGTGTCGTCACAATGACTGCTCCGCTGAGTGGAAGGGACTGAGAAAGTGTAAGCTGAATATCTCCGGTTCCCGGCGGCATGTCGAACAGCAGGTAGTCTAGTTCGTCCCAGTCAACATCGGAGAGAAATTGCTTGAGTGCACCGCTGGCCATCGGGCCGCGCCAAATGAGGGCGTCCTCAGGTCGCACGAGAAATCCGATCGACATCAGCTGCACGCCATAGCTTTCCACCGGCAGCATGCGTGTCTTTCCGCCTTCGGAATAGGCGCGCGGCTGAGTTTGCACGTTCATCATCAGTGGAATACTGGGGCCATAAATATCGGCATCGATCAATCCTACGCGGGCGCCGGACTGAGCAAGCGCAACAGCCAGATTGACTGCCACGGTAGACTTTCCTACCCCGCCCTTTCCGCTCGATATCGCGATGGTGTTCCGCACGCCTGGTACGACGCTCTTTTTCATCGCTTCACCCGCCGAAGGGATGCTGACGGTTAGATCGATCGTTATTTCTCCCAGACCTGGAAGGTGGTCCTGCAGTGCCTTTCGCAGCTGAACCTCAAGATTCGACTGGACGAAGGCGGGAGGAATTTTCATATCAAGGGTGAAACGCACATCCGCATCGGTAATGACGATATCGCGGACCATATCCGCTGCTGCCACATCGATACTCATATAGGGAGCCTGCACAACGCGCAGGGCATTGAGAACATCCTGTTGATTAAAGTTGGCGACGACTGCCATGAATACTCCTAAAAAACTCGTGAACGGAAAAATTCGATGCACGCTTCAGGTAGGAATGCATGCAAACAATGCAATATAGGAAGAACAACCTGCCGGAGCATCTGGTTCAGATCGATCAGCCCTGTTCTTGATTTGCTCAGGCGGGACAGGCTGCCGGGTTACGATTCGTTGAACCCGGGGAAAGTCAGTACAAATGTTGCACCCGAACCCGGGTGCGCTTCCACTTCGATACTTCCCGCATGCTCTTTCATGATAAAGTAGCTGAGCGTCAGTCCCAGACCGGTGCCTGTACCGGACGAAGACGCTGAATAAAACGGATCGAAGAGCTTGTCGATATGCTCCTCAGGTATGCCGGGGCCCGTATCAGACACAGATATCCGAATACTATCAGTGCTATTTTCCCCGCTCACCGTAATGCTGCCGCCGTTCGGCATTTCATTCAGGGCATTGGTGATGACGTTATGAAAAACCTGAACAAGCATATCGTGATTACCAGAGACGAATAATGTTTCGCCGGGAAGACGCTGAAAAATACGGACAGCGGAATAGTTCGCATGCGATGAGGCCGCTTCAATAGCCTCTGCGAGAACGAGCACGATGTTGACTCGCTGCCGTGTAATCTGTGTTTGTGGCCTACCGAGCGAAAGCATGTTTTCGACAATCAGTCCAGCTTTTTTTACACCCATTGTGATGGTTTGAACACATTTCTGGCGCACTTCCTCCGGCAGCGTATCTTCGTTGAGAAGCTGTGCGGCGGAAAGCGCGTAGCTCAGCGGATTCCGCAATTCGTGTGCGATACCTTCAGAGAGGATGCCGATCTTTGCGAGTTTGCGGCACTGCTGTAGTTCAAGCTCCTGTGTGCGGAGTTCCGAGATGTCCCGATCTATGCCGATGAATCTTGCGGCCCCATCCGGATCCGGGAGACCCTGCCAAAGCGCCTGGACTGTGTTGAGACTGCCATCGGGGCGGATCCGCTCGGATTCACCCTCCCACACTCCTTGCTCGAGGAGGCTGCCCATGAGTGACGAACGAAACGGGAGCGCAAAAAGCAGCGAATCAGCGACGCACTGACCGACCAGCTGGGCTGATTCCCATCCGGTATGCCTGTGGACGGCTGGATTTGCATAGAGAATAATTCCCGCGCCATCGAGAATGTACGCGGCGTCAGGAAGGATTTGAAGCAGCTGTTCGAGCTGCACGGGAATTTGTGGAATTTTCTTTTTCACAATGAAGCCTCCATCAGAGTACTGTGGAAGGGCAGCTTATTGTCGTTCGAGGCCATAATCGCTGACTTTTTTCAATAATGTTTTATACGTAACTCCCAGAAGTCTTGAGGCCTGGGCTTTATTCCAGCCAGTTTGCCGCAGTGTTTCAAAGACGAGCTGCCTTTCGACCTCGGCAATATGCCGCTTCACTTGTTCCTTCAGCGGAGCGCCGGCGACAGCGACGCTTGCAGCAATACCGTCATCCATCGTTGCATCGTGGTGAGAAATCGGGAGATCGATGTCATCGATCCCGATAGTATCCTTGGAGGTCAGAGTGGCTCGCCGAATCGTGGATTTAAGCTGATGCACATTTCCAGGCCAATGATAGGAAACCAACTTTTCGAGTGCGGCATCCGAGATCACTACCATATTTCGCCCCAGCTCCCTGTTCGCATCCTGGAGAAATTCCAGAGCGAGGATGGGGATGTCCTCATGCCGTTCCCGGAGCGGCGGCACTTCGATGATCGCTTCTCCGAAAAGCTCACGGAAACGAGGCGTCAGGAAGTTGCCATCGATACCTCTATCCGGTGCAATACTCGAAGCGAAAAGAAGTCGGCATGCAATCGGGATCATCTCTTCGCTGGCTGGTGCGGAGAATTCCTTTTGATGCAGGGCTTCGGAGAGGATTTCCTGGAACGTCCACGGAATCTCTGAAACCTCATCAAGAAGAAGCGTGCCCTGATCCGCCAGTTCAAGCTTCCCTCGGTGCCCGGTTCCGATAGCGGAACCGAACAGTTCCTGCCGCAGGATCAATTCGCTAGCGCCTGTGCAATCGATGTTGAGAAAGGATCCCTGGCGTTCACTGAGTGTATGAAGAATTTTTCCGAGGTGGCGCTTGCCTGTTCCGATTTCTCCAATGATCATTACCGGATTAGCAGAATTCGCGATTCGTCCGCTTTCACGCGCAAGTCTTCGTACGGCCAGGCTGCTGCCCATAGCCGCGAACAGCGGGTGAAGCGGCTCCGGCGACCGGTCTGTATATTTTTCATTCCGGCGCAGGTCTGCTGCAACACTAAGTGCGCGTTCAACTGTTCCGACCATGTGGTTATTGTCGAATGGTTTTGCAATGTAGTCGAAAGCCGTCGCCTTCATTGCGTGGACTGCATCACGCACCCCCGGCAGGGCTGTCATCAGGATTACAGGAACATCTGTATCAAACTCCCGGATACGTTCGAGCACATCAAAGCCGCTCATTCCCGGCATCCGAATATCCATGATAATGAGATCCGGGCGCTGATCCTCAATCATCCGCAGTGCACGGTCTCCGCGGGGCGCTATGCGTGAGCCATAGCCATGCACTTTAAGCAGATGAGTGAGCACGAAACAGATCTGCTCCTCATCATCGACAATCAGGACATCAATTTTCTCTTTTTCCGGCATGTTGCGGCGCTGCTTCCGTTAGGTACTCCGTACATAATATAGGGAACTCCGAATTCACATCAGCAACCGTAAGAAAAAAGTCCGCCTACGGCAAACTGCGTACGGCGGACTTTTTTTCACTTCAATCTCTCTCTTCGTCAACTCACCCGGCCGACCATCAAGGGTCAGGAATTCTCGGTGCTCAGCATCAACGTGCGCTGCTGAACTCCCTTTGTTGTGTGGAGCCGCGCGTAACAACCTCCGGCCGGAAAGGTCTCTCCATAGAGCCTCAATTCATGGTACCCGGCTTTCATCTGAACCCTTTCGTAGAGCGTACGCACCACCTGTCCGAACATGTTGTAAATTTTCAGCGACACTTCCTGTGCTTCGTCAAGGGTGAAACTCAGAGTTGCGCTCGGGTTCAACGGATACGCATACTGCGAAAATGTAAACGGAATATCCATCTTTTCTCTGTTCCGCGATTCCATTCCCAGCTCCATTAACTCTTTCCTGCTTCTTCAAAGTTCGTAATTCGTAATTCTTAATTCGTAATTCCTAATTCCCCAGTCCGTCTTTCACTTTAAATCTTACGCGAGGCGGAGCCTCTCACAACTCCGCCTCGCGTATCGATTAATTGTGCTCACTCACCTCTTCCACTCTCACTTGTTGAGCACAAGCTTCTGCTGCTGCAGTTCACCGCTCGCCTCAAGCACTGCCATGTACACGCCGCTCGGAAGGTCATTTCCGTTGAACGACATCGTGTGCAGGCCGGCATCCATTGAGCTGTTGCTGAGCAGGGTCGCGACTACCTGACCGAAGGTGTTGTACACCTTCAGGTTTACGTTCGCAGACTCCTTGACAGTAAAGCTGATCGTAGTTGCGGGGTTGAAGGGATTCGGATAGGCAGCGTAAAGTTCGACGCCGGCGGGCAGTTCGCCCGTTTTGACAAAAACGATGTTCGAGTAATCAATTGTGCCGTCGCGATCCATCTGACGCAGACGGTAAGCGAGCTGCGGAGTGCGTGCAAGGTCGTCCGTAAGCACATCGGTATGCGAATAGCTCTTCGGGCTGCTGGAAGTTCCGTAGCCCTGCACGAAGCCGACTTCTTCCCAGTTCTTCGAATCCTGCGAACGCTCGATGGCGAAGCCGAAGTTATTAAGCTCGGTCGCGGTATTCCAGTTCAAGCGAACCGAACCATCGATATAGCGTGCGCTGAAGGAAGTGAGCTCGACGGGTACAGGGTCGCCGCCAAAGGGATCTCCAAAACCGATGGTGAAATCACCAAAGCCGGGGAAGCCGTTAAACGGGACGCTTCGAAGGTCACCGCTCGTAGTCGTGACTTGCTGTGTTCCGGTGAGGTCCCAACCGCTATTAAAAAGGTTATCTTCGTAGCTTGGAGCGTAGCGGGCTGAATACAGATCGTTAGCTGATCCGTTCCTGTAGTTGTTATGGGAAGTCATTACACCGGAGAAATATACCGGAGTGTTGATTCCGTAGCCTTTAACCGGCCAGTGAACCCCGACTTTTTGCGACTGCTGATTCGCGGGGTGTCCGCCGTTTCCACCATTATTGAGAACGACGCGGACAAAGATATGCGGCCAGGGAACAGCACTTGTAAATGAGGAGGATGGCGTCGGGCTGATGACCTTGATCGTGATGGGCGACAACCGGCCGGTACCGGGACTCACATTAAAGGTGAACGCGTCATTTACGGCAGTATACTGTTTGCGTACAACACCGGAGGGAGTTGTATTCCCGCCGGAAACTTCGATGCAGTTCCCTGGGTCACCGATTTCAGCATTCGGAGTAAGCACGTCTGCGTTGATCCCTAGATACAGGTCATCAGTGCCAAGAGAAATTCCTGAAGGCAGATTAATGTCTCCTTCAAATCTCACATCGGAAAGCAGGACAGGTTTGCGAGCAATACTAGTGTTGACATGGTAGGCGATGTAATTATTCGCAATCGCCGCCATGGTTATTGTGCCTGTACCTCTCCTGCCGATATTTATCTTGACATCCGTACTCACCCAGGAACCCGAGCGAGAGATAATACCGGAGCAGTAAGGCTCATTGCACCGGTGATATCAAAAATATTGTTCGCCGCACCTCCAGCACTCACATAGCTGAGAACAAGTGAACCTGAAACCGTCAATGACCCTGTGGTTATCTTTTTATCCGAAATGAGTCCAACACTCGACGCAGAAATGGGCAATGATGCGATCGTGATGTTTGAAGAAGCATTCATGGTAATCGTCGAGACGGTGTTAATAATCACGGCATCACCGGTGTTTCCGGTAATACCCGAGACGCTGCTAGGCCTCCAGTTGAGAGCAGTGTTCCAATTGCCAAGTCCGACACCTACCCAGGTCCGGGTGACAGCGAAGGCGTCAGATCCGAGTCCCATATAGAAAAGGATTGCCGCCAGCAGGCCGATTTTCACAAACAGTCTATATTTCTGCATGGTTAGTATTTCTTGCCTTACTGAAATGCATCACGTCTATTCGTATTTGATCTTAACAAATGCATAAAACGTGCCAAAAGTATCCGTTCTATTGAAGATATGCTTTGTCCTCATTGACGCCCTCATGAGATGAGCGGCTAGATAAAGCTAAACAACGAGATAGCCAGCTTCCTCCAACTGGTAATTTAAGATATAGCATCTTTTTCCTAAATCGCACCCGTGATTATTTATATGTGATCTTAATGAAAATAGCATGCAGTGGATTGCATAGATATGCAATCCACTGCATAGGGAATGAATTGCATACCTCCACCCTGTAACAAGAAAAAAGCCCGCTTGCGGCGGACTTTTTTCTCCTCTCAATCTTTATCAACCTACCTTGGTTGTAGCCTCAGGGGTCAGTTGTTGTCGGTGCTCAGCACCAATGTGCGCTGCTGAACTCCATTTTTTGTATGAAGCCTGGCGTAGCATCCACCTGAGGGGAAGGTTTCGCCGTAGAGCCTCAATTCATGGTATCCGGCTTTCATCTGAACGTTTTCGTAGAGCGTGTGCACTACCTGTCCGAACGTGTTATAAATCCTCAAGGAGACTTCCTGTTGTTCTTCCAGGGTAAAGCTCACGGTCGCACTTGGGTTCAACGGATACGCATACTGCGAAAACGAAAACGGTATCTCCATTATAACTCTGCTCCGCTGATCGATTCCCATTTGCATTCACTGTTTCCAACCTGTTTCCTTCCAAATTCTTCAGAGAATGCGTGAGAGGCGGGGCCTCTCAAAACCCCGCCTTCACGTCTTCGGCTAATGTGCTCTCTCTCTTTCCACTCTCACTTGTTGAGCACAAACTTTTGCTGCTGCAGCGTACCGTTCGCCTCCAGCACTGCCATGTACACGCCGCTCGGGAGCTGCTCTCCATTAAAGGAGACCGTGTGCAGGCCCGCATCCATCGCACTGCTGCTCAGCAGGGTTGCGACTTCCTGACCGAAGGTATTGTACACCTTCAGATTCACAGTCGCAGGGTCCTGAATCGTAAAGCTCAGCGTCGTGGAGGGGTTGAAGGGATTCGGATATGCAGCGTACATTTCTACGCCCGCGGGCAATGTGCCCGTCTTCACAAACACGATATTCGAGTAATCCGTGGTGCCGTCACGATCGATCTGACGCAGACGATAGGCCAGCTGCGGAACCTTCGCGAGGTCATCCGTCAGCATGTCCGTATGAGTGTAGCTCTTAGGACTAAGCGAAGTGCCGTAGCCTTCCACAAAGCCGACTTCTTCCCATGTCTCATTGTCCTGCGAACGCTCGATCGAGAAGCCGTAGTTATTCAGCTCCGTCGCTGTGTTCCAGTTCAACCGCACCGAACGATCAATGTAGCGGGCGCTGAAGGAAGTGAGTTCGACGGGAAGAGGATCGCCGGCAATTCCTGTTCCAATATTAAAGTCTCCGAAACCCGGGCATCCAGAAAAGGGCACCTCCCGAGTATTCCCTGTTGTCGTTCCGGGTAAGGAGCCAGTCAAATCCCATATTCCAAGCGAACCGAGGTCTTCGTAGTTCGGAGTCCAACGAGCAGAATAGATTTTAGGATCTCCGCTACGATAATTCGTATGGAGGTACATTCGGCCTGAAAGATAAGCAGGCTCCGAAATCCCGACGCCCTTCACAGGCCAATACACCCAGATTCTTGAATTATCAAAATTCATCGGATGTCCGCCTGTCGATCCGCTCGAATTTAACAAACAGCGGACAGAGATATACGGCCAGGGTGAAGCGGATGTAAAGATAGCACTAGTTGATGGTGGAATAATTTTGATGCGGATCGGCGACATTCGTCCACCGACAGGGCCAACAGGGAAATAAAATGAATCGGCTACAGCATCAAACTGACGGCGCACAGTCCCTTGCGGAGTTGCTGCGGTACCGTCAGTCGCAATAAATCCATCACCACTAGGGAATACCGCAGTAACTGTGAGTTCGCAAGACTTGCCCAGATATAAGTTATTCGCCCCAAGCAGAATGTTGTTTGTCGTAGTGAATTGAAGATTACCCTCAAATCGAACATCCGAAGTGAATGGCTGTGCATTTAGCTGGATCAACGTCGTCGTATGATCACCAAAGTAAGCGTTCGCAATTCCTCCCATGGAGATGTGAGAAGCACTGCTGATTTTGATAAGCTTCCAAGGGATGACTGAAGAGTAGATTCTAGTAGGATCCGATGCACTGTTGCCATCAGCAAAAAGGATATTTCCATTTAATTGCAGCGGGTAGGAGGCTGTTCCATTCCCAAGATTGATCTCTGATCCCGCACCCAAGGTAAGCGTTCCTGTGATGGTTAGCAGGCCGTTCGCGGTGAAGCCGACGTCCGCACCAGCGGAAAGTGTCAATGTACCGATTTGAGTCGCACTCTCGAGTACCACAGTAGCGGAATTAAGGAAAACAACGTCATCACCAGAAGCTGGGACTGCATTCTCAACCCAATTTGAGGCAGTCCCCCATGAAGTGGTAGCCGCAAAAGCGGACCAAGTCCGTGTTGCTGCACTCGCCTGCGTCCCGAATCCGAACATGCATAGTGTAATTGCAAGGATAATTGTTTTACCAATCGGTATCTGATTTTTCATCACAGCACTTTCCTCATAAAACATCATGAGCTTAGTCTTCGATTCTCCCTTATTTGTTCACAAATCGTGCCATAATTCACAATGTGGGGGGAATTGCCCCTGAAATAGGGGATTTAGACCTGCTTGCCGTGATGCGGATCTGTTGTCAATCAACAGGATAGGAGCCGAACACTAAAGCAACGGTTGAAAACTGAAAGGAAATCGGAGCAGTTATCCATATGATGATGCTGCACGAATCTTACAAAATGTTAATCTTCGCAGTATGCAGCGCACTGAAAAACTATGCAGGGATCTGCATAGGGAATGAATTGAATAGTGCTTTCGGACTAGCCCGGTCGTCTCTCTGCTACCGATGCATACGGAAAAAGCCCGCAAATGCGGACTTTTTCCTTGTTTCTCACTCCGACCGGGGCGGGAGGGGCTATGTGTGCTAGATCGGTTTAACTACGGCAGGTCACACGGCCGGGAAGATTAAAATGAACGCTGCACCTGTTTCTGCTGTGGTATCCAGCTCGATACGGCCTTCATGGTCGTCCATGATGAAATAGCAGAGCGTGAGGCCAAGCCCGACGCCTTTGTCGGTTTTGGAGGTCGTAAAGAAGGGATCGAAAATGTTTTCTACGATATGCTCGGGAACACCGGGACCAGTATCGCTGACGCGGATATAGACATGCCCTTTCTTCTGCTCACCGCAAATCCGCAGCGTTCCGCTGCCAGCCATGGCATCGAGAGCGTTGGTGAACAGGTTGTAAAAGAGTTGTATGAGAATCTCCCTGTTTCCCAGCACGAGGAGTTCCTTTGCTTCGAATTGCTTCTCGATGTGAACGCCAGCGGCGTTGTGATGCGAGGAGATCAGGGAAAGCGCTTCACGAACAGTGTCAATCAGATTGAGCGATTTTTTCATCAGCTGCCCCTTGGGCTTGCCGATGAGAAGCAGGTTTTCGACGATTTTATTCGCCCGGTCAACGCCTGTGTGGATCACTGTGCTGTATTTCTTCCGCTGCTCCTCGGTCAGATCCTTTTTTGATATCAGGAGCTGGGCGGCGGAACTGGCATAACCTAGCGGATTCCTCAATTCATGCGCAATGCCTTCGGATAGAATGCCGAGCGAGGCGAGCTTCTGGGATTGCAGCAATTCCTTCTCGAGCTTTTTCCTCTCCGACAGATCCATACCGATTCCCACGTAGCCGCGCAGCTGATCGTCCTGAATAATGACGGTCCACATCGAATACACGGAGAGCATTGTGCCATCGCTGCGCTGCAGTTCGCCTTCGCCTTCCCAATGACCGCGAGCTCTCACTGAGGGAAGCAGCTCGGTTTCGAACTCGGGACCGAAGGTAGGGAATTCATTCAGCTTCCTGCCCTGGACTTCCTGTGCGGTCCACCCGAAAAGTGTCTCCGCGAAGGAATTCCAATAGGTAACGCGGCCCGATTGGTCAAGTGCCACAACCGAGTTGCGAACGATGCTCAGCAGTGAAGCCTGGAAGCGGATGTAATCCTCCGCATATTTCCTGGCTGTGATGTCGTTGAAGAAATTCAGTGTCGCGGGCTTGCCGTCCCACGTGATGAGCACATCGCGCACTTCCATCCACTTGATCGTGCCGTTGCTGTCGTACATCCTTACGTCGTAGCTCTCGGGCAGAAGTCCGCCGCGGACTCTCTCCTGATATTGGCGGCGAAGTAGCGCGTGATCATCAGGATGCACAAATTCGAAGATGGGGAGATCCTTGAGAGCGGCATCAGAGAGACCTGTCAGCTCTAGGACTTTGTAATTGTAGAAACGCAGCAGATTATCCTGAAGCACGATGATGGCTTCATTCGCGTTTTCCAACACGTTGCGATACTTCGCCTCGGATTCCTTCAGCGCCAGCTCAGCGGCGCGGCGGCGAGAGACATCGCGAGCAGTTGCGATGAGGAGCCGGGCATCACCGGATTCGAAGGCGCGGACAAACACCTCGACAGGGAAGCGGCTGCCGTCTTTCTTCATATGCTCTGTCTCAAAAATCCCGACCTCGAGAGTGCCCCCGCGCACCTTAGCATAGGTTTCCATATGCTCCTGTTTTTCGGAATGCACCTGCACGTCGTACGGACCCATGGTCAGCAATTCTTCACGTTCATATCCAAGAGCCTCGACGGCGCTTTCGTTGAGATCCACATACTTCATCGTTTCCGGATCGATGATGTAGATGTTGTCGGCCGCGCTGTCAAGTGCAAAGCGGAATCGCTTCAGCCGCTCATTAGCACGCTCGAGTTCCAGTGTCCGCGCCTCGACCAATTCTTCAAGATGATCGCGGTACTGGGCGAGCTCCTGTTCAGTCTTCTTCCGGCTTGTGATGTCGACAGCGACACCAATGACGTGTTCGACCTCCCCGCCGTCGCCGAACACCGGCGAATACCATGTCTCGAACGACTTCCCTTCGACTTCCACCGCGGCGACAAAAGCCTCACCTCCGATGGCACGGCGGAGACCCGCGACTACGTCGGGATTATTAGCATAAACATCAAATGCCGAAAGACCCACGACCTGCCCTGATGTCAGTCCGAGGGATTCGAGTCCCATACCCTCCGACATGGTGAATTTCCCATCCTTATTCAGCGTGAACATGATGACTGGAAGGTTGGAGATTACTGTACGGAGGCGCTTCTCGCTATCAATAAGCGCTCGTTCTGCCATACGGCGCTCGGTCACGTCGCGCCCTACTCCAATGATCGCAACCACTTCATCATTGTCGTTCAGGACAGCAGTGTCCTGCCAGCCGAGCCATCGCCAGCCATCCTGGGTCAGGGCACGCTGTTCGACATAGCTGGTGAAAGGCGCCTCGAACAATTTCTTCATAGCGTCGAGTGCGGCCGCACGGTCATCCTCATGCACCATCGGGAAAAACGGCTGCAGCAGGAGTTCGTTTTCCGTCTTGCCAAACATCCTGCAGTACGAAGGGCTTACGAAGAGGAACTTTCCGTCAAGATCCATCTTGATGACAAGATCTGTCTGGTTCTGCACAAGCAGACGGTACTTCCCTTCGCTGTCGGCAAGTCCCTGCTGTGCGATTCTGCGATAATGAATGTCGCGGGAATTGCCGTGAACGCTCACGAGATTTCCGCCATGGTCGAGGATCGGAGTTGCAACGACCTCGACCCAAAGGATGCTTCCATCTTTTTTCACGAACGGGGCTTCTATGCGAAGCGTACGATCGTGCGGAGGGCGGGCGGCAGAGTTCCGTAGGGCTGTGATAAATTGCTCTTTTTTATCCCTCAAAAAGTCTTCATCGATGGCGTCAAAGAAGTCCGTATCCATCATTTCTTCAGGCGTAAAGCCAAGTACGAATTCGATTGACGGGCTGACGAAGGTCAGCTCGAAATCGGCATTTACCGTCCAGATGATATCGGATGAGTTTTCCGCAAGAAGACGGAATTTCTTTTCACTATCCTCAAGTGCGATCTCAGCATATTTTCTCACGGTCAGATCAAGGTAGGTGCCTGCAACCCTCAGAGGCGCTCCCGCAGTATCATATTCCACGACTTTCCCGCGTTCGAGGACCCACTTCCATTCACCACTCCGGCAAATTATCCAGGTCTCAGCCTGATAGAAGGGTGAACGCCCTTCGAGATGAGCATTCATCATTTCCTGCAATCGGCTCACATCTTCTATCGGAAGAGTTTCTTCCCGCAGCTGAGTGAACAATGGGAGCTGCCCTGCTTCGTAGCCCAACATCGACAGGGCACGAGAATTCAGTGTGATGCTATCGTTGTGAATATCCCATTCCCACGCACCGAGATCCGCCCCCCAAAGTGCAAGGTCGATCAGTTCCTGCGACCCTTTGGCCTCGAGTTCGATTCTGCGCCGATCAGTAATATCCTCACCGCTGCTCAGCATCCCGATCACAGCGCCGCGGCTATCGTGCATCAACGAATTGTGCCAGCGAAGGAGCCGCTCTTCACCCGATTTGGTACGCACGTCATTTTCGTGTACATCTGTTTGGGTCTCACCCCCACCGACGATGCGGAAGAAAAATGCACGAGTCTCCTCCCGTATATGCTCAGGAATACAGAGGTCAAACCAGTCCCGCCCCACGAGCTCATGTTCATTATAGCCCAGAACCTGACAACCCTTTTTATTGATGAGCGTGATGCTCCCGCTCAGATCAAGCGAAAGGAACACCACCTCGGCGATGTCAAGATATTGCTGCGTCTGAGTGCGAACATTCCGGATGGCATGTTCCATTTCCCTGCGGTCGGTTATATCGGTGAGCACCCCGGCAATAGAGCGGACCTGAGTCCCATCGGTTTGCCGGCGTGCGGAGATCTGGAACACATGTTCGTGACCGTCGGCCGCGTTCAATGGGAATTCGCAGGCAAGGACCGTTCCGCTGACGATACGTGCGAAGCTTTCTTCCCAGCCCTCGCGCTGCTCCTCAACGACTAGTTCCGCAAATGGCTGACCGATTAATCCATCTGCTTCCCAGCCGAGAATGCGTTCGATGGCGGGACTGATATACAGAAGCCGGCCGTGAATATCGATTTCGTAGACAATCTCATTGATACTGCCGAGGATAGTATCGAAGCGCCTTCGTGTGGAAGAAAGGCTTTTTTCAGCCTGACGCCGCCGGGTTATGTCGACAACATAGGCGAGCTGAGCGATGGGCTCTCCGTCTGCGCCGCGCTGTATCCGCGCCACTTCGTGAAGCCAGACGATTTCGCCTCTCGCGTCAAGAATCCGGTATTCCTGTTCGACATTCTCGATACCCTCGCTAAGGCGCACGGTGAGCAGATTGCGAAACCCCTCGCGATCATCGCTGAATACCAGCGAATCATATCGGAATCCTTCCACCATGAGATCGCGCTGCAGAAAACCGAATTGTGAGACATTGCGCGAAACGAAGGTGATCGGGAAGCCCGTCGTGAAATCGCGTCTGAACAGGATTGTCGGTCCGGAAACGAACATGTCTCGTTCCGACCGGAGTTCGCTGCGCGCAATCTCCAAAGCTGCATTGCGTTCTTCGAGAATTGTGTGCGCCTGCTCGAGTTCGAGAGCGGTGTGTTTCCGCTCAATCGCATATCGCATGGCGCGGGACAGCAGAGGTTCGCGCGCCTCGCCCTTGAGGAGGTAGTCCTGCGCTCCGAGCCGCACTGCCTCGATCGCGAGCTCTACATCGGTGTTGCCGCTATAGATAATGATTGGGATTTGCGGAGCGAGGGCGAGAATTTCGCGCGGAGTGTTAAGCCCCTCACTGTCGGGAAGATGCAGATCAAGAAGAATCACATCCGGCTTCAATTCGGCCAGCAGTACTTTGGCCTCACCCAGACTCGCGGCATGGGTCAACGAATACGCTGAATTCTGCTCCGTACGCAAGGTCACTTTCAGAAACGCAACCTGTTCGGGATCATCCTCGATCAGAAAAATATGTAGCGGGGCGTCCGAAGTCATCATGCGGCTGGATCTGTCTGCATTTGGGGAGGTGTAAAAAAAGTTAACCGCCGGGACCTGGTCAACCGTGAGGATTCTGAAGATCGTATTCGCCGATCTTCGTCAACAGCGTATTGTAGGCAATCTGCAGCACGCGCGCCGTCTTTGCCTTATTCCACTTGGTTGACTTCAGTGTTTCATAGATTATTTGCCGTTCGATCTGAGCGATATGTTTTTTCACATGCTCCTTCAGCGGCATGCCGTTCTCGAGTTCGGGGAGTTCGCCGCCGGAGCGTACTTGTCCGTCAACAGCAGACATCTCCATGAATTCGAGCTGCTCGATCTCAATGATGTGGGTTGCCTGAAGCACTGCGCTGCGAACTGTCGAACGAAGCTGCCGTACATTTCCGGGCCAATCATACATCATCAAGGCGTCCATCGCTGAGGCGCTGCAGCCCCCGATATTCTTCCCCAATTCCTGATTTGTCATGCGCACGAATTTGTCAACAAGGAACGGGATGTCGGCTTTGCGCTCGCGCAGTGCAGGAACGTGGATAGAGAATTCGCGCAGGCGGTAAAACAGATCGGCGCGAAATCGCTTTTCATCAATCATATCCTGAAAATCAGAATTGCTCGCCGCGATAACGCGGACATCGATGCTAATAGACTTGCTTCCACCGACACGGGAAATCGCCCGATCCTGCAGAGCACGCAGCAGTTTGGCCTGAGATTGCCAGGACATGTTGGGGACTTCATCGAGGAAAATCGTGCCGCCTTGCGCTAGTTCAAACTTCCCCTTCTTCTGATTCCGCGCATCAGTAAACGCGCCCTCCTCATGACCAAACAGATCACTTTCGAGAAGGGCTTCCGGTATCGCACCCGTGTCGATAGCGATGAAGGGCTTATTGCCCCTGCTGCTCATCTCGTGTATCGAACGCGCGATGAGTTCTTTCCCGGTCCCGGTTTCCCCTGTGATAAGAACATCGAAATTGCTTTTCGCCACGCGGCGCGTGCGCGCGGACAATTCCATGATAACCTCACTGGTGCCCATATTAAAGAGTATGGGGTCACGCTGTTCGTTATCTCCGTCCCGGGTGGCAATAAAATCGCTGCGCGAGAGACGCTGCCGAACGGCGGCGGATACGATGCGCAGGAGTTCCTCATTGTGGAATGGTTTGGCGATGTAATCGTAGGCACCGGCGCGCATCGCTTCAACAGCCCCGCTGACGCCAGCCATAGCAGTCATAAGAATGACAGGGATGCTCTCATCAACGGATTTGATCCGTTTGAGCACTTCCATGCCGCTCAGTCCCGGCATGATGATGTCAAGCAGCATCGCATCGGGCAAACGTTCACCGATAAGCTTGATTGCCGCCTCGCCATTAGTGGCGGTTCGCACTGAAAACCCGGCATCCTCGAATACGCCGGACAGCACGATGCCCATCATTTCCTCATCGTCAACGATCAGGATGTCACCTGCGTCGGACAGGTTTCCCAACTTGTGTTCCTCTGTAATGGTAGCTCAAGAAACGTGAATTATTGATCAATCGTATCGGTCGAGTTTATTGATTTCAATGGTGAATTGCAAGTTTAGACTTTGTATAATAGTGTTTTCTCGTGAACTTCTCAATGATTCCATGAAGCCAAACGACGGCATAATTTTCATCACCGGGGCCTCTGAAGGCATCGGGCGCGCTACCGCGAATCTCTTCGCTGCGAAGGGATTCGACCTCCTTCTGCTCGCACGCGGGAAGGATCGTCTGGAGGAACTTGCTTCCTCGCTCTCCACGCGCTTCGGCATCGAATGCACGACGATTCAAGCAGACGTTCAGGACAGCGAGGGACTGCTTGAGAAAATCAGGACAGCCCTGGCGGGCAAATCACTCGCTGCCGCGATAGTGAATGCAGGTATCGGACTCTACGGTCCTTTCGCTGGAACCGAATGGGGCGACATCGAGCGCGTACTGCGGACCAATCTCGAAGGTGCGATGGCATCGGCTCGCGCGGCGCTCCCGACTCTGCAAGAGCAGCGACGCGGAAGCCTGATTCTCATTTCTTCCACTATCGGCAAGCGCGCCATCCCGTATAATGCGGTGTATTGTGCAACAAAGCAGGGACTGCTGGGCTTTGCCGATGCCCTGCGCCTCGAGCTGAAAGCGCACGGCGTGCACGTGGGAGTTGTTTGTCCCGCCCGCACCGCGACCCCGTTCTTCGATAGCATGACATACGCGGTACCGCAAACTAAGAGGCGGGAGATTCCCACGAATTCACCTGAACTGGTCGCGAGTGCGATTTATCGGTGCATTCGCCTCCGCAGACGCGAGGTGGTTGTGAGCGTTCCGGGCAAGCTGTTCGCCTTCGTGGGCTATCATTTTCCACGTCTTACTGATTATCTTTTGTTTCACAATGTTCCCCGACCGGACGACGCATGATTACAAAGCAGTTTCTTCGCCTGATTCTATTCGACATTGACGGTACGCTGGTGACGACCAACGGCATCGCGAAGGAGGCATTTTCAGAGGCAGTTGAGGAGGTAGTAGGCAGCACAACGATTGCGCGTGAGCATGATTTTGCCGGAAAGACAGATCAGCAGATTTATACTGAAGTAATGAGCGCTTCGAAAATTCCGGAAGCATTGGCCGCGAAGCATCAAAACGCCGTGTTCGCTATCTTTTTCAAAAAACTGGAAGAGCGGCTTCACGAAGGAAATGTCACCGTTTTCCCTGGTGTGAGACAGCTGCTCGAGGCGCTTCGTCAGGAGGAGGCCGCGACGCTTGCGCTGCTGACCGGCAACATGCTGCAGGGCGCCCGCATCAAGCTCACGCCTCCCGCCCTTCTCGAATATTTTTCTTTCGGGGCGTTCGGCAACGATGCACCGTTTCGACACGATCTGCCGGAAATCGCCGTGTCCCGTGCTTATGATCGCACGGGGGCAACATTCAGGGCAAAAGACATCGTCATTATCGGCGATACCCCGCATGATATCGACTGCGGACGCCACCTCAACGTGCGCAGCATCGGTGTTGCCACCGGGGGATACAGCCAGGAAGCGCTTGCAGAAGCACGGCCCGACCATCTCTTCACAGATCTTACAGATACGGACCGCCTGCTCGATGCGATCTTCGCGTAAGGTTGCGGTGGATCAGCGCAGAATCAGAAGAGTGCGGGTTTCCATGATAGCACCGGCAGACGCGCGGAGGTAATACGTCCCTGACGGAAGCGACCCGGTCGGGATAACCAGCGTATGTCCTGCGTCAAACCCGCTTCCTTCGTAGATGGCTGCGACCTGACGTCCCAGATAGTCAAACAAGGCAACACGAATGCGCAGTGCAGGATTCAGCGATTGCAGGCGGATACTTACGCTTCCATCGGTTTGCACAGGATTGGGATAGAGATCCGCAAGCAGTGCCTGACCACTGCCGACGGCAGGGGGAGGCGCCGAAACGACGCCGGTTAGTCCGAGATAGTCCCCTGCTGCGCCCAGCAAAGCGCGTGCAGTACGCTGATATTCGCCCGCCGTTGCGCAGTTCATGTCCTCATACGTCAGCGCCATAACCTGTTGGCCGTAGCTGCGCCAGAACCAGCTCTCAGGGTACCGGTCGGGGGTTCCCGTAGTCCAGCTTACAAAATAATTGTAGGGTTCGATTCCTCCGGGGAAGCGTGCGCGTGCATAATTGATAAATCGCTGTTCTAGCTGCGAAAAGACTTCCGAGGTGCCTTCGACGGCATGATAGACGAAATAGCGCTTACAGTTGTAGGCGGAATGCAGATTCAGCGCGACTTCCACAGGGGAATGGCTATTCATAAGCGCCGTAAGGTGACGGCGCAGGGCTTCGACCTCCGGCTCGGGCGCGGCCGCTCCCCAATTGCTTTCGAGATCGACACCGTTCGCATTTTCCCGCGCCCACTGCAATTCCACTCCATCCGGGTTCAGCATCGGAAGCACGTGAATAATCGCATTATCGAGTAAGAGGTTTCCGAGTGCGGAACCGCTGAGAAGTTCCTCCACTACCGCACGTGCAACAAAAGACGACTCCGACTCTATTGGATGTGTGCGGGCATGGATCCAGATCCTTTTTTTCGGATGCTGCGAGGCCGGGTTCGTAAATACCATGTGATACAGCGGCCTTCCCTGCACGGAGCTTCCAATGACATCGATTGCGGTCATCGGGTGCAGCGCCCAGCCCTGCATGTCCGACAGCAGTGCATCGCGGCCGTAAGCCCAGACTTGTATATCCCCTGGCTTGCGGAGCAGGAAGCCGCAAGGGTCATCTTCCGCCTGTATGGCATGAGCAGGCAGTGACGGGTTGGGTGAATCGATTGCTGTCCGGTCCTGAGCAGCCAACTTCAGGGAAACCGACAGGAGAAAAATCGACAGAATATATCGCAGCATAAACAACCTTTCGGATAACATTGCAACATTTACGTTACAAATTATTCATGAGAATATAGGGGTGAAAACGCTGTCCGACTCTTGCTGCATAGAGATAAATTGGATAGATTTCCAGTTGTCTACCTTGTCGGACCTCGTTATCCTTTGTTCAGCCCATTCAGGCACACGGGTCCCGCCTTCACTGTCCCCCCGAATTCCGGAGTATGCCATGCGGTTAGCAGCCACCGTCATTTCCTTTCTCACAATTCTGGCGTTTTCAGCCAGTGGGCAAGCGCCAGCGGATTACCGCGACGTGGGACTGATTATCAACGACAACGATACGAACTCCGTTGCTATTGGGTCCTATTTCATTCAGAAAAGAAATATTCCTCAGCGCAACGTTATACACGTCACCGCGCCGGCGAAGGAAACGATCACTCCCGAAGAATTCGATGCAATGCGGCTGCAGATCGAAATGTACCTCACATCCGAAACCGGGTTAGTGGACTCGCTGAACTACTTCGTGACTACGAAAGGCGTACCGCTGCGGGTACTGCACAACAACGACGGTGGAGATTGGTCAAACGCCTCTGTCGATGCGGAGCTGATGCTCATACTCGGGGCTTACGCAAGCCACATTCATCAGAATACTCTTTTCAGCTCCCCGAGCAGTGTTCGTGTGCATGCATATTTCGGGAAGGACGAAAAATACCGACGAAGAAAAATTGTACCGGGCTCTTCCCCGCCGACAGCATACGACCTGTTTCTCACGACGAGGCTCACAGGACTGACCAAGGAAGATGTCTTCCAGCTTATCGATCGATCTGGTCCGTTCACGTTTGTGAACAAGGACAGTGCGTTGTGGGTGTTTGACCGCGATCCCAAGCCGATTCAACTGGATCCATACGACTCAAATCTTGCCAATGCCGGGCACTACCTTGCCAACGAAGGATGGAATGTGCTGCTGAATGAGGACTCTGTGTTCATCACCGATCAGCGAAACGTTATTGGTTACGGGAGCTGGGGATCGAACGATCATTACGACCATCTGTATACGAGCTACGCCCGCACGCACAACCACTGGCTGCCGGGGTCTGTGGCCGAGACCTATGTGTCTACATCCGCCAGAAATTTCATTCCCGGTGCAGAGGCTGGCCAATCGCGCATTGCTGATCTGATCGCCGAAGGCTGCACCGGAGCCAGCGGCTACGTTTTCGAACCATATACGGTCGCACTGACCTGGGTCAACCTGCTTGCAGACCGCTACTCCAATGGATACAATCTCGCTGAAAGCTATTACATGTCGAACCCGACATTCTCCTGGATGGCAATCGTAGTGGGAGATCCCAAGAGTTCTATCATTACTGAAATGCCCACGACTCCGCAGCCGATCGCGAAGCTTCCGGCCACAGCATGCGTCGGCGGAAGCATCCTGCTGAAAGCGGACAGCGCGAAGGTCGGAAATATGTTCTGGTTTGAAGGCGACACAACTACGGTTTTGAATGCGGGCAGAGTACTCGATGAAACCCATCCCCTGTGGCTCGCTGTTGGGCCCTCGGCCTTTGTTCAGGCGGATTCTGCGGGAAGGATCACCTATTCATTCCTAAACGAAAACTTCGTCGGCAGAGCGCTGATTCAGGCGAGTGTCGACGTCATTGCCGCTCCTGCTGTCCAGCTTACCGTTTCCGCGGATACGGTGTACCTCAGCGACGGAGCCACGGTGCAGTTCTCCGCGATCGCCGCAGGTGCGACGACTTGGGACTGGTCTTTCGGCGACGGCTCCACAGCTGTCGATCAAAGCGTGCAGCATACTTACGCAAGCTCCGGCACGTTCTCGGTTTCGGTAACCGTATCCAATGGCAGCTGCAGCACAACGCTCCGCCGCACCGTCGTCGTACTTCAGATCAACGCTGCGGACGATCTTCCTTCCCTCGCAGCATCTGTGCAGCTCGGAAAAAATTATCCGAATCCCACCTCCTCCGTCACTGCGATTCCATTCACCCTTCCTTCACGCATGCCAGTGCGCCTTCGGGTGTTTGATGCATTGGGGCGGTTGGTCGCAGATCTGGCAAACGAGGTGTTCGACGCAGGTTCGCATACTATCATCTGGCAGCCGGACGAACAGCTGAGCGGCACATACCACTGCATACTGGAGGCCAACTCGACACGTCAGGCCATTCGTATAAGCGTCGTACGTTGAGCTGCTGCGCAGATAATCGCAATTTCCGGCAACCGAATATCATCTTATGTGTCTAGATGATATGATTCAGCATTCCAATTCGCCACCAGATCAAAGCCTCGCATCTCCGGCCATCGTGGTGTTGATGTTTTTTTTCCTGCTTCAATTCAGTGCCGGAGCACAGACGGTAACTATCACCGGCACCGTTAGAGATGGCAATACGTACCGTCCCCTTCAGGACGTCAGTATCACCGTTGCCGGTACGAATCTTGGGAGCACCACCGGCGCCGCAGGTTCCTATTCCTTGCGCATCCCAGATCCCAACGAGAAGACAGAGATCGTATTCCGTCATATTTCATATGAAAACCGGATCCTCAGCATTTCGGCGGCGCAGCGTTCAGGCGACATTTATCTGACACCGCGGGTTATTCCTTTCGAATCCACGGAAATCACAGGGACCCGCCGCGAAGGAGCCGCTGCCCTGGACTTACCGCAGACTGTCTCGACGATTGAGTCCAGGGAATTCGAGGTGCGCGGCTACGTTGATGCCGGCGATCTGCTTCGAACCGACCACAGCATTCAGGTCGACGAGGAATTTACGGGGAGAAAGCTGGTATCCATCCGCGGAGGAAATCCGGATGAGGTCATCGTGCTTTATGACGGCATCAAACTCAACGGCAGCTACACCAGCGAGTTCGATCTTTCGATGATCGAGCTTTCAGACATCCAGCGCTTCGAGATCATTAAGGGCAGCAACACCACGTTGTACGGACCCGAAGCATTTTCCGGAGTCATCAACATCGTTCCCAAGACGGATCGCGAATACTCGATCCGCGCGCATCAGCAGATCGGGTCGTATGATTCGGGAATCTGGGGCCTGCAGCTGTTTCAGCGCTTCGGCCGCTTCGCCGGAAGCTACAGCGTACGCAACGGCGGAATGACCAGGGCATTCGAAGACCTGCCCGAGGACAAGCTGACAAACAGCAGCATTCACCACAGCGGAAGTTTCTCCTGTCAGCTTTCAGACGAATCGCAGAAGCCGGATGCTCTCGCGCTGCATTGGAGGGTGACGTCTCTCGAGTACGTCAACGAACGGGATGGCGAGCAGCTTGACGATCAGAATCAATTCGCAGGTGTTCACTACGGCGGCAGCCTTCCTCTGTTGGGTGAAATCGCGCTCAAAGCCGCATACAACGGCCTGCGGCAGGACCTTACGCTGCAATCCAGCGACGCTTCCATCGCGAGAGGCATTCACGAAAATGGCGGACAGGGCAGCATCGAAAAACGCTGGAAGCCAGGCCTCTTCGACTTTCTCTTTTCGTACCAGTTCGCACACTCCAGCCTCGACGTGGAGGATCTGCGGCGCAATCAGCGTGAGCAGCCGCTGGGTATCGCATCGAGCGAGCTGCGGCGGACGCAGCATGGGTTTGTGGCTATAGGGAAGCTGCACGGAGAGACCGGGTCCTCGTTCTTCCGCAATTTCGATTTCGATATCAGCCTGCGGCAGGATTTCGTCAACGACGCGCAAGACAACGTTGTCCTTCGGGAACAGAGCTTCGCAGAAGGGGCTTTCACCGAGCGCAGTTGGAGCCACCCGATATTCAAGTTCGCGATCGACCTGAAGGGAATGAAGGAGAATTTTCTGATCGATATTTTTCTCAGCTACGGCAACAATGTTCGCTATCCCACCCTGTTCCAGCAAGTCAACTCACCCGCGTTGGTCGATCCCTCCCGCGCCAACGAGCCGCTTGAGGTGGAGACGAACCGAAGCGTTGAGGTCGGAGCCGCTCTCACCCGAAGCCTGACAGAAGGCGCGGTGAACGGGTGGGAACTGCATGGCAGCTTTTTTCAGAATAATTACGACAATAAATTCCGCAGCATCAGCACACCTGGAATTCCTCTGACGCTTTATGATAATGTCGACAATGCGCAGATTTCCGGACTGGAAGGCAAAGCGGGGCTTTTCTTCTGGGAGAAAAAAATTCTCGTGGAATTCGGACTATCACGCTATTATATCTCGGAACAGTCCGCCTTCCCTTTCAAATCCGACAGCAAACGCACGATCAATTTTGTACTGAATCATGCGGGTTATTCGCTGCAGATCTTCCATTTCGCTGAGGGTTCTCAAATCGGATTGCTGCGTCAGCCCGACGGAACGTACTCGGAAGTCGAACTCCCTTCCTTCAGCAACCTCGATATCCACGCCAGTAAGTATTTCGCGATCGGCAAACTGCAGCTGTTCATTAATCTCAGCCTGCGCAATCTGCTGCGAACGGATAACGTCTTGCTTTCCGGACTCGCCCTGCGGGATCGGCGCTATTATGTGACAGTGGGGATACAGTACTAATGAAGACTACCAACAGATATCTATTTCCTTTGTGCTTATTCTCTGTCCTGCTGATCGCAGCAGCATGCACGGATAATCCTTTCGAAAGCGATCCCACCATCGCATCCACCAAGCGCCGGATTCACGGTGTCGTACGTTTGTCCGACCGCCAGGATCACAGCGGCGCTTATATCTGGATGGAAGGCTTCAATCTTGGTACGGTTTCGCACAGCGATGGAAATTTTTCGCTGACGCTTCCATTGCCCGAAGCGCAGACCACACCGGGTGGAAACGAGGGCGTATTTCGCGTGTATGCCTTCCTCGGCAATTACCGAATGCAGACGGTCAAGACGGCCGTTCATAACGGGTCCTTCGTTTTTCCCAGCACGGATGTCGACGTCACCGGCAACATGATTGAGGAATTCTTTCTGCAGGAGATGTTTTCAATCAACACCAGTCTCAGTCTTACCAATATTGAGGCTGACTCACCAAGGGTAATTACAATGGAGGTGACGCTGCGATCGTCGATTCCGCCGGTGGAAGTGTTTTACCCGCGCATGATGGGCTCGATCGAGGGTCCGGTACTGCTGCACAATCTCGGCACCGGGGAAGTCGAAATCTATCGCACGACTGTCACCGGCGTTGAAGTTAACGATTACGTGTCGGTGGGTCCTGTTGCGTACACGCGTTCGATGATCCTCAACATTCCCAAATACAAGCTGCGGGCCGGGGAATACGAAGTCATTCCGTATCTGCTTCCCCGGGGTCAAAATATTCCGATTGGGCTTCTCAACAGCCTGGGCGCCGATATCAGCGCGCTCGGCACTTCCTATGTTTTTTACCCGTTTCTGAGAGAGGGCGGACGCCTGCGGGTTGTTCCCAGCTGACACTCCAAGGAAATAAACCTCGTTGCGTATATTCTTGTCAAAGGCCGGTAATCGCTTCGGCCTTTGATCACATTCTCAAAATGAACGATACTGGTGGCGCCTATGAAATACAGTGCTCTCTCGATCGCATTCCTGATCACCTTTGCTGCAGCACCGCTTTCCGCACAGCTGCGCTACGCAGAAACCGATATTCCCGTGCGCGACGGCAATGTATTGAAAGCTGACGTGTACGTGAATGACGGCAGCCGGCCCAAGCCGGTGATCCTTGTGCAAACCCCGTACAACAAGTCGCTCTACCGGTTGAGTTTCGGCTTGTACCGCGAAACAGGGTTCCCGCTTGATTCCTCCAGGTACCAATACGTCATCGTCGACTGGCGCGGCTTTTATGCATCCAAGGACGCCGCGATCGCGGGATACGATAGAGGGCTGGACGGCTACGACGTCGTCGAGTGGATCGCTGAGCAGTCATGGTGCAACGGGAAGGTGGCCACCTACGGCGGATCCGCCCTCGGATTGATTCAATTCCAGACTGCAAGACAGCATCCGCCCCATCTTGTCTGCGCCGCACCCATGATCATCGATTACAAGACTGAATACTCCGATTATTATTACGGCGGCGATCTGCGGCGCGAACACGTCGAAACCCTCGAGAAGCTCGGGTTTATCACCGTCAGTCTTGTCACCTCCCAGCCGGTGGAGAATGCCTACTGGCGGCTCCTCTCCAGCAGGAATGATTATCCCGAGGAAATCGAAGTGCCTCTGCTGATGGTCAGCGGCTGGTTCGATCATTATCCGAACGATGTGCTCCGCGCATTTCAGGATCTGCGGGAAAAGAGCAATGAGAAAGTCCGGCTGCAGCATCGGCTCATCATGGGTCCGTGGCTGCATTCGTCTGTGGACATGGCTGATCAGGGCGAACTCAGCTTTCCCAATGCCGTGAATACTGCGCGTGATGCCGCCTTCGCTTTCTTCGATTACTACCTCTACGGTGCAAAAAACGGTTGGCCGCTCACGCCGGTTATGCGCTATTATCAGATGGGTGAGAATGAATGGCGATCCTGCGACAGCTGGCCGGCGAAGGGCAGCACCGAGCATGCTTTGTATTTATCCGATCAGGGCAAACTTCTTACCGAAGTGGAGCGGGGCAGCATTGCTGCGGATAGCTTCTCCGCTGACCCACGTGACCCGAGTCCTTCATATGGCGGTGCGCGATTCAATCCCTTTGACAACACCGTCATTCCCGGACCTCTTGACATCCGCGATGTCGTGGAAAACCGCGATGATGTCCTTCTCTTTACGACGGACCCTCTTGAGAACAATCTTGTGGTCGCAGGCGGAGGGAAGGTTCAGCTGTTCATTCGTTCCGACAGGCCGGACACTGATTTCAGTATCCGGCTGTGTGACGTTTTTCCGGATGGACGATCAATGATTCTCACCGACGGAATCGTCCGTGCACGTTTCCACGAGGGCACCGATCGTGAAGCGCTGCTGCAGCCCGATTCCATCTATCAGGTCGAAATCACTCTGCAGGAGCTGGCGCATACATTTCTCAAAGGACATAGCGTGCGCGTCGTTGTCGGCGGAGCCGATTATCCGCGTTTCGATGTGAATCTGAACAACGGCGGGGTGATGTATGCGGATGGCGATTCGCTTGTCGCGCATAACCAGATATATCACACGCCGGAATATCCCTCCGCTCTTATTCTCGAGACGGAGGAGACGACGGGACTCAGTCAGCTGCCTCCGGAATCCGGTGCGCTGCGGATCTCCGCGATGTGGCCGCAGCCCTTCACTCAGGGCAGCAGTCTTCAGATAATGTTCGACGCTTCTCCCGTGCAGAATGTGCGGGTAGAGGTGCGCGACCTTCTCGGCCGGAGCTTGCGCAGCGTGTATAAGGGACCGGGAAAAGATCATGCACTGCTGGCCTGGGATGGCCGCGACGCGGCTGGACGTGTCCTGCCCGCAGGTGTGTATATTCTGACGCTGAGCACAGCTGAGGCAGTTCAGGCAAGGATGCTGAGCGTCATCCGATGAGCGTTCCTGCCGCGGGCTGAATAGACGTTCTCCCTCTGGTATGGAACAGGTGAGCTATCCCACGACCGGCTGAATGGATGTTCACTCCCGGTTTTGGAATTGTTCCGTACCCGAACGATGTTATTCAAGAATGAGCCCTCCATTAAATGACGAAGAAGAATGCAGCATACTGATCCCCTGATCGCCAATCCTCCGGAAAAATCAGAAGGCCCTTTCACAACTGTCGTTCGCCGTACGGTCAAGCCGGGCAAGGAACAGGATTTTGAAGAATGGCTGAAGGGAATCATGCGCGATGCGATGGCTTTCGAGGGACACCTCGGAGCTGGAATCATCCGTCCTTCGAGCAAGTCGCGTCCCGAATACGTCATCGTATTTCGCTTCGACACTTACGAAAATCTTATCGCATGGGAAACCTCGGATGTCCGCCGCGGCTGGGTGATGCGCGTTCAGCCATTGATTACGGGAGAAATGAGTGTTCAGCGCATGACAGGGCTTGAGTACTGGTTCACCCTGCCTGAGCACCCCGGCATCACTCCACCGCCGCGCTACAAGATGGCCTTCGTTACCTGGCTGGCGTTGTTTCCAATCGTTATCATAGTTCCTCCGATTATC
Organism: Bacteroidota bacterium; assembly: GCA_049663345.1. GTDB lineage: Bacteria > Bacteroidota > Ignavibacteria > SZUA-365 > SZUA-365 > SZUA-365. The sequence goes on along the minus strand of JBATDG010000087.1, from coordinate 48,355 downwards.
GTCCAATTCCTTGGCGCAATTCCCTCGTGGGGACAGATCATGGTCGTCGCCGCGGTTATGGTTCTTCTCATGACTTATGCAGTCATGCCGCTCATGACACGGGCGTTCTCTTTCTGGCTATTTCGCCGCGATCGCTGAAAGTTGCTTTCCAGCGAACACATATTCTCCCTTCTTTTCAAACAGACCGCTGCAGGCGGATTGGTGATCATCGGAGCGTTCGCTCTGTTTTCCCTGCTGTTTCTCAAGAATCCCTTCCATCGACGCATCAGCGCCCTGCTGCTTTTTGCAGCCGCGTTCAGTCTGTACGACGTGTTCGGGTATGATTTCATTGTGATGACGAACTCGACGGCGGCAAACAGTATGGCGCAGCATCCTGAGCTGCGATCAGCCTATGCTGTCAGCCTCAACGCATACCGGATTGTGCAGGTCACGTTTCAGGTCATCCTGAGCGCTGCGGTACTGTTCGCGGCCGGCTGGCGCGCGATGCTGGCAGGAAATCTTGTTTGGATGGGCGGAGCCTGCGATCTGCTGTATTTCGCGGCGACCTTCCGTCATCTCCCTGCGGATTGGAACTGGCTCTGGTTCACTCCGCTTGGAATGTTCGCCTCTACGCTCCCACTCCCAATAGTTCTGCTTCAATGCGGCATTCTCACTACGATCGCCTTGCTGCTCATCTCCCCGCTAGCCTGCCGCATCCTCCCCTGTTCCGAAAGCTGGAAATCTTCTACGCAAGCCTGACGAAGGCATAGCCGCCTGTCGCCGAACCTGCAGTCATGTCCGGGTAGTGCCTGATCTCCCCGATCCGGGTTACGAGTTGATCCGGGTTACGAGTTGATCCGGATTACGATCCCTTGAGAAAAGCAATCATAGCCTCGTTGATCAGCTCGGGTTTCTCGATCTGAATCATGTGTCCTGCACTGGGAATCATCTGCAGCCGTGCCGAAGGCAGCTGCGCGACGCCATTCTCCATCACTCCCTGCGTAGTCCCTCCATGCAGATATGGATTAGGGATCAGATTATCCTTTTCACCGGCGAGCACGAGAATAGGCACGTTGAGCTTGTCCAGACTTTGCCAAACCGGTTCCTCGACCATAGCGGCGACGCAGCGCGAGACGACGTAGGCGAACCGCTCGAACGCGGGGTCCTTCGCCATTCGCACGCGTTCCTCCACCATCCATTCCAGGTCATCGCGCCAGCAATAGAAATTCGATGCGAGATTCGCGCGTATGCGGTCTTCGGGAGTATTGATGACGAAAGCGGGAGACACGGCGTCCTTCAGCCAGCGGCCTTCGCCGTCCTTGAAGCGCTCGATCCCCGCTGGCGACAGCAGTAACAGCCGCTCTGCGCGCGCACTCCCCTGCAGGACCATGGTCATGGCGATCTGTCCGCCCATCGAATGTCCGGCAATTGTGGCCTTTTCAATCGAGAGCTTTTGCAGCAGGGCATCGAGCGTTTTTGCGTAGAAGGCCATTCCATAGGGCGTAGCGTAAGCTTTTGCAGACTTCCCGTAACCGGGAAGGTCGACGGCGATCACACGGAAACCGGCGGAAACCAAGGCGGAAACATTGTAGCGCCAGAAGCCGGCATTGCTCGCGAGTCCGTGCACAAGCACAACGACGGCGCCGCTGCCGCCGCTGTCATACCAGGCCATCTGCACACCATTGATGGTTCCCGTCGTCATGGGGAATCCATAGTCGATGTCCTCGAAGGCAAGAGGCGGTGCATCGTAATAGAATTTTGCGGAACTGCAGCCAGTAATCATGAGGATGATGAGAAATATGGGGAACAGGGAAATTTTCATAGCGCGTGCCATTGATGATGGAGTTCCAAAGGCGATTATCAGAACATCAGCCAGGCGATGCTTAGGAAAAGCACCCATGGATCGGCGGGTTTTTGCTCGGTGTTGCGAACAAACGGACTATCGTAGAAATCGCCGGGTACCATGTATGCCATGTGCAGCCCGAAGTTCAGGAAGACCCCGTAGTTGTACTTGAATTCGGCGTTCACTTCGTAGCCCATGAAATTACCGCCGAGATCGGGTTTTTCGTTGGCCAGCGCAGCCGCTGCTCCGAGTTTCATGCCCAGTTTGTTGGGAATCAGGTCGTTGAAATAGTTGAAGAACAGCGCGCTCGTGCCGTAGCCGAGGTTCGAAATATCGTGAACAGCAGAGTAATAGCGATTGATGACCTGCGCATCCGGGAAAAGCAGAAAGGCGCGATGTGAACTGTAGATGCCTACCGGTGAACCCCAGGTATTACCCGTAACGACGCCGGAATATGTTCCGTCAGCAGCTCCATCCTTGTCGCCTGTCGTGTAGAGTCCTTCCACGCCGACGCGATCATTCAGGGTCTGGCCGAATTTGTAGTAGAGCGAGCCGTGGCCGGTGACACCGAAAATATCCGCACGGTGTCCAGTACTGCCATTGAGGGCGACGGTGTCGATGCTGCCCAGATTCGCCATCGCCATGGCGCTCGCCCACCAGCGTCCGTTGATGAACTCCCGGTTCCACGAAGTATTTGTGCCCAGCCAGAACACATCGGCAGTGTACCTGGGATTGTCGAGCTGAAGCCTTGCTCCGCCATTGTAATTAACCAGCGATGAATTAAAACCCTGTCCCAATACCGAGACGCCGCCGTTGCCGGCGCCGCGATCACGGACGTACCATGCGCTCGCACCGACTTCCAGAAGAGGATCAACCTGCGTTTCAGCATCCGCCATCCAGAGCACAACGTCATCGTCGTACTGAATCTGATTTTCGTAGAGCTGATAATAGGCCAGTCGGAGATCGGTCACAGGAGAAAGCTGTGAATAACTGCTCACACCGACGCCTTGGGTCCCCCAGTACATCAGGCGGTTTCCGCTGGTCTGATTCGTCCACAGCGTATTGATATTCGGATCGCGCACGTTGTCAAAAATGCGCTGCAAGCCGACTATCACGTTCCATTCCTTTGCGGGCCGCAGTTCGATGTTTGCCATGAGCGTTTGAATATTCACCGTTCCGCCGCTGATCGCGCCGCCTGTATTGTTTCCAACACCATAGCTGGCATCGCCCCAAGTCATATCCACTTTGAACAATCCGCGGAATACAGCGGAACCGTCAAGGATGGAGGGACGATAAACGAACAGCGGCACGAATCGCGTCTCGCCGTACACCGAAGTCTGCGGCAGGGTCGTCGTCGTATTGGCGCCGAAAAGGCGGCCTATGATCTGTCCGCGGAGCAGTTCGTTCGTCGGTGCAATGTTGGTTGTTGTGAAGCGGTTAAACATGTAGCCGATAAACTGCAGCTCGGGTGCAGGTTTGTCGGGCACGCCGCGGCCGCGGTCATCCTCTACCGGATAATCCGGCATCTGAGCATATAAGGGAGCGGCGATCAGCAGGAGCAGGAGAATGCGAAGCATCGTTCCACCTCGGTACATAAACAAAACAGATGGGAGGGGCCGAAGCCCCTCCCCGCAGGGATTAGTTGTTCTTGACGTATGTCTGGATGTTGATCGTGCCGAAAAGCCCACCGGCCGTGCTGCCGAACCCGAGTGCGGGAGTCGGTTTGGTCACGCCTGCGAGGGGCGGCTCTGTCTGTGCGATTTCATACTTCATCGTGATTCCGGCCGGGGCGACGGTGACTTCGTAAATGCCCTCGGCTGTGACCGAAGTCGGCTGTCCCTGATTCACGGTGACGGTGCGAATCTTGTCGTTAGGCGCTGCGGCGTTGCCCGGAGCTACGACATAGACGCCGGTTAGTGTCAGGTTGGTCTGGGACGAATCAGTCTGCACGACGATATAGGAGCCATCGGCCTTGAACGTCGCGACGATCTTGCGGACGTTGAAGGGAGCTCCGTAGAGCAGCAATGCAACGTTGGAGCCTTCTGAGGTCCAGGTACCGACAATCGGATCCTGCACTGTGAAGGGCACGGTCACTTCCGCACCGGTACCGCGCTTCAGTTTGACGCTGGTCGCTCCGACATCAAGACTGCCTGGAACCGTTATGGTGATTTTGGTATCGGTGAGCGTTACCGGTGTGACGGCGACGCCGCCGAAGGTAATTGTGAGTGCGGCAGCATCGGTGCCGAAATTGGTACCCGTGATCGTCACCGTGGTGCCGATGGGACCAGCGATCGGCGAGATGTTGGTCACGGCGATCTTGTTGCTCGGGGTTACAGGCGTGCCGTCGTCGTCACTCGAACATGCGGCGAAAACGAACATGGCAGCTGCCAGAACAAGCGGAAGAAGGCGGAACTTCATAACAGTACTCCTTCGTGAGTGTGGTGTGTGAATGACAGTGTATAGATCAGAATTTCATCGGCATTCCGCTCAATCTTTTCGGGGCATGAGCAGTGATTCCCCTTCCGCCACGAGCTGTGCATCCTGGTTGAAGCAGCGAGTGAGGAAGCGGACACGGTTTTTCTCCGCAAACATTTCGGCGACCTCAACTTCTGCGGTCACGGTATCGCCTATAAAAACAGGCTTGAGAAAGCGCAGCGACTGCGAGAGATAGATCACACCCGGACCGGGCAGCTGCATCCCGAGCACGGTCGAAATAAAGCTGGCATAAAGCATCCCGTGCGCGATGCGGCGTTCGAACATGCTTTCCGCCGCGTACACCGCGTTGACATGCACCGGATTAAAGTCACCGGTGATGCCGGCGAATCCGTACACATCAGATTCGCTCACCGTTTTGGCAAACGACGCGCGGTCGCCCACCTGCATGTCCTGCATTCGCTTACCTTCCATTTTCTATTGCCCTGAGTTTCTTTTTGAGAATCTTTCCACTGTCGCTCAGCGGAAGAGCATCTAATAAGACAACATACTTCGGAATTTTGTATTTCGCCAGATTTCCTTTGCAGAAATCGAGCAGATCTTCCGCTGTCGTCACGGCGTCCTTGCGCAGCACCACGAAGGCTTTCCCTGCTTCACCCCACCTCTCATCAGGGACACCCACAACGGCAACAGCTTCGACTGCAGGATGTGTGCGGAGAAAGTGTTCGATTTCCGCGGGATACACATTCTCTGCACCGCTGATAAACATATCCTTCTTGCGGTCAACTACATAAAAATAGCCGTCTTCGTCCCGCCGTACAAGGTCGCCTGTCCGAAGCCAGCCATCCTGAATAGCGGCGGCCGTTGCCTCGGGATTGTTCCAGTATCCGGGCGTACACACGGGTCCGCGAAGCAGTAGTTCACCAACCGCACCATCAGCAGCGTCCTCGCCGCTGTCGTCAACCACACGCGTGTCTACATAGAAATTTGGAAAGCCGATGGAACCGATTTTCCGTATCGCATCCTCTTCATTAAGGGAAAACACGTTGGGACCAAACTCAGTCAATCCGTAGCCAAGCCTTATAGGCACGCCCTTTGCCTGCCACGCGCGTATCAAATCGGCGGGCATCGGCTCTCCGCCAACAATGGCATAGCGCACCGTCGCGAGCGACACGGTGGAGAACGCGCTGCAGCGATGCATCATATCCATCATGGTCGGCACGCCGAAAAGTATCGACACGCCGGCGCTGTCGCAAAGATGCAGCACCTGTTCGGGATCGAATTTCTTCAGAAGAATGATATGCGCACCACGATGCAGAAACGGGGTGGTCAGCACATTCCATCCACCGGTATGGAAAAACGGAGCGAACGTCAGCGTGACGTCCTGCTGAACGAGATTGAGCCGCATGCTCGTGTTGACCGAATTCCAGAACAGCATGCCGTGTGTAATCACAGCACCCTTTGGAGTCCCCGTCGTTCCGGAAGTATACAGCACCATGACCGGTGTCTCGAAATCGGCTTGCTGCTGCACAGTATTCGCTGGCAGCTCTTCATTGAACATGCGCGCGGTCAGACTGTCGGGACCATCGAACGAAGTTGTCTGTATTCCATCCGCCACTCCATTCGGCAGCGCTTCAATTTCTGCCGTGAACTGCCGCTGGTAGGAAAAGAGCACCGGCGTGCAATCAGAAAGAATATGTCCGATTTCACGAGGCGCCAGCCGATAGTTGATCGGGACGAGAATCGCGCTGATTTTCTGAGCTGCGAAGAAAAGGAATACGTACTCGATTTCATTCGTGGCCAGGACGGCAATCCGATCACCGTGCGTCACCTTATATTCATCGCGAAGTACAAGCGCGAGCCGGTTGATGATGCGGCTGCATTGCGCGTAGGTGAAGGTTCGTCCCGATTCTTCGTCCGTCAGGGCGAGTCGATCCGGGGAATAGAGCGCCCATCGATCGAACCAGTCCGTGCGGATGCTTTCGGAGCCATTCATCGGACCGCCTCCTTTTCTACCGAGCGTGCAGTCTCTGTGGAGCGTGAAACTGCCATCATTGCAAGCATGATGGCGACGCTTGCAATAAGCGCAATAGCTGCGGTCACGGCGGGATTATTGTGGTAGACGGTCAATTTCCCATAATACATGCCGAAGTGCACGGCCAGTGCGACGAGCGAGGCAGTGAACACCATCCCCTTTGTCGCCCGCTGGGTGAACACGCCGAAGAGCACAGGGACAAATGTCGCGGCGAACAGTCCATACACGCCGTTCTGCGCGAAGAGCGCGACGGACAGCGAGGGATGGAGAAGCTGATCCCGCGAGAGCAGAAGCGTCACAGGCGCGAGGGCAATAAGGAATATTTTCGCGTAGCGCAGCGAACGCTTTTTCCATGCATCCCCATCCGTCATGCGGCGGGGCAGCACGCCCTTGAGAAAATCGTTGGCGAATATCGATGAGAGCGCGAGGAGAATTCCTTCGAGCGTGGAGAATCCAGCGGAGAGTATACCGAGTCCGATAATGGCACGGATGGGCGGAGAGAACTCCTGTACGATATAGGTCGCGATCACTGTGTCGGGTTTCAGCAATTCGCCGCCGAGGGTAAGTCTGGCGAACAGACCGGTCAGAAGTACGGCAAAGAACAGCGTCGCGACTATCATGGCCGTTGCGAGATATCGGTTGACATCGGCTTCTGTGCGCAGATAAAGCGACTTCGAAATAATATGCGGCTGGAGAATAATGGCAATGCCGATGATAAAATTCGCGGCGAACACTTCAAACCAGTCACGGAACAGCTGGCTATCGGGATTCGTTGCCGAAGCAAAATTTGGCGACACTTCGCTGAGGCGGGTAAAGAACCCTCCAATGCCGTCGCTGAAATATTCAAATCCCGATGTGATAAGGAGCAGAGCCACGACGATCATTATCGTCGCCTGAATTGTATTCGTGAGAATATGCGCGCTCGCTCCGCCAAGCAGGATGTAGCCGAAGGTGAAGCCCACGACCACGAGCAGCGCCGTCTCGATGGAGATGCCAAGAGTACTGCGCAAAACGACCGAGAGCCCCACAACGATCAGCACGAGAAAGGTGATCTGCAGAAGCGAGAGAACCGAGAAATACACTGTAAGAAAGCGTGCGCCGAAGCGGTCGCCAATCCACTGCGGCACTGTGATCACACGTGTGCGATCTCCGATGCTGCGAAACTTCTTGCTGAGGATGATGAGGGCCAGGAAAATCCCAAGCGGCGTAGCGACGGCGTAGCCGAGAATTCCCGCCCAGCCGTAAAGATACATCAGACCGGGATTGATGACGAAAGTCGCCGCGCTGGCCATGTTGGCCGCGAGGGACAGTCCGACGAAATACGGACTGACGGTCCGCGTCCCGACCGAAAACGATTCCATCGAACGCGCCCGGCTTCGCGACCATAGCGCGATGCCCGCAATGATGATCGCGTAGGCCGAAAATGCTATCCAGGAATAATACGTCTCACTGTTCATTTGCAGTACTCAGGTGGTGTAGGACCATTCGAGCGCGAGGGCCGCCATGGAGATGCCGCCGCCTGAACCTACGAGCATGACCAGGTCGCCATTGTCCAGCCGATGCGCATCGACGGCGTCGGCGATGGCCATCGGGATGCAGGCACTGCCGGTATAGGCAAATTTATCCATGACGTTATGTGAGCGTTCATGCGGCACATCGAGAAAATCGAGCGTCTGTTGAATGCTGTTGATGTTGATCTGCGTGAAAAAATACTTCTTCACATCCTGCGGCGTTTTGCCGATGCGGTCAAGCACCGTCCGTACCAGCCGCGGCCAGTTCTGCGAATTGGTTTCGGGAGGAATTTTCTTCGCAAATCGGAGTAAAGTATCCTTTGCATCAATACTCTGGTGCGAGGCCGGGATGCGCGTCCCCCCGCTGAAAATTCCCATGTAGTCATGGAAGCTGCCGTCCGCGTACAGCGTCGAGGCGAGGACTCCCACGGAAGACCGCCCGGCGGCATCCGGCATGCTGTCTGCAGCGGAGAGCACGACGGCACCGGCCCCGTCCGCGAAAAGCGTCGCGATTTTGTAATCGTCCTGATCCAGATATTTGCTCATCCCGTATGCCCCGACAACGAGGATGTGCCGGTATTGTTCATCCGAACGAATGTACTTCCAGGCAATGTCGAGGGCAGTCACGAATCCCGCACAGGCCGTGTTCACATCAAAGACCCCCGCGTTGCCTGCGCCAAGGCGATACTGAACCACAGCAGCCGTGCTGGGAGAAATATAGTCTGGTGTGTCTGTGGACACGATGATCAGATCGAGGTCCTTGGCAGTGATTCCCGCCTCAGCGAGTGCATCCTTTGCCGCCGGCACGATCAAATCGGATGTAGCCTGGTCCTCCGCCATGTAATAGCGCTGAAGAATGTTGCGGTTCTCCCGAAGGAAGCTATCGATATCCTGCTGATGCCGCTCGTTGAAAACCGAGTTCGGAATCGGTTCCCCTGGCGCGTACAGTCCGGTACCGGTGATAACAGCCGTTCTCATAGTCCTATCCTTTTGCAGCGTGTACCTGTGATCAGAAAACTACATCGCAGACCGATCATTTCTCCAATTCGATGAGCCGCTGTTTCTCTGCGTTCCATCTCATGGAAAAATCACTATAGAAACTCTCCATCAACGTATAGAAGGCGTGCATGATGCGAAGATTTTTCCGCATGCCTTCGAGTTCTGCAGAACCCGCTTCCTGCGCGAGATACTCCTCCGCAATGGCTCTGTTCTTCCGCACAGCCCGCATGTTGAGCTGATGATTGTGGAAAAACAGATCCGGCTCGATTGCGTAGTAATCGCGACGATTCTCACGGCCCGCCATTTTACGCAGCAATCCCCGTGCAGCGAGCTGACGAACGCTTTCGGAGATCGGACCTTTGCTCCGGCCAAGCGATGTACAAATTTCATCGAGAGAGAGTGTCTCGGCCTTCGCGAGTAGCAGGCCGATGATCAGTCCATCGAGACGCTTCCAGCCATAGGCCGCATACAGATTGCCGAATGCTTCGACAAATTCCTTCTGGAGCAGTGCAGGACGACTATCCATGTAGCGGCCTTAATGTTTGGTATTTTTCAAACGTTAGGAACAACATAAACGCAAATACTTTCAAAGTCAAGCGCTTGGCAAAGCCGAAAAACGGCGTAGGCGAGCGTTCACCGCGCCCGGCAAAGGCGCACGCAGGCAACGGCGCACGCAGGCAACGGCGCACGCAGGCAACGGCACACGCAGGTAACGGCGCACGCAGGTAACGGCGCACGCAGGTAACGGCGCACGCAGGCAACGGCACACGCAGGCAACGGCCCACGGAGGCAAAGGCACACGCAGGAAAAGGCACACGCAGGAAAAGGCACACGCAGGAAACAAAGTTTGTGTGTTAGGGCCGAGGATTTCCGCCCTTTCCCCTCTCGCGCCATCTGTGTATTTTTGTTGATGTACTTTTTTTGAGTCCAACTGTACTACAGGATTATGAAAACGCTCACGATTGACGGCAATTCTCTCACACTGGAAGATGTACTCATTGCGGCGGCCGGGGACTGCACGGTGGAGCTATCCGCCGAGGCCCTTCCGCGCATGCAGGCATCGCGTGCATTGGTTGATGAATGGGTGCGCGACAACAAGGTCATGTATGGCATCACTACGGGCTTTGGTGAATTCAGCAATGTGCATATCGGAAGCGATCAGCTCGAGCAGCTGCAGCGCAACCTTATCATCAGCCACGCAGTCGGCTGCGGCGATCCCATGCCGAAACATATCACCCGCATCCTCATGCTGCTGCGCGCCAACGCGCTTGCGAAAGGATATTCCGGGATACGGGTGAGTACCGTCGAGTTGCTGCTTGCGATGCTCAATGCCGATATCATTCCGGTGATTCCTTCTCAAGGATCCGTCGGCTCAAGCGGCGATCTGGTGCAGCTCGCGCACCTGGTTTGCGGGATGATGGGACTCGAAACAGTGTGGAGTGCGACCGGGACTCCGCGTCCCGCAGCCGAGGCACTGCAGGCACATGGACTACAACCCGTGGTGCTTGCTGCGAAGGAAGGTCTGGCCTTGATCAACGGTACGCAGATGATGACGGCATATTTGAGCTGGACGACCGCAAGGGCAAAAGCGCTTGCGCGGCAGTTCGATATCGCGGGATCCATGACGCTCGAAGGATTGCTCGGCACCACAAATGCCTGCAACCCGATCCTGCATGCGGTGCGGCCGCATCCCGGACAGCAGGCGGTCGCGCGCAATATCCTGCGTCTTTTGGATGAGAGTGAAATTCGCGAGTCGCATCGGGACGGACATGACGCGGTGCAAGATGCGTACTCTTTGCGCTGCATGCCGCAGGTTCACGGGGCCTCGCGCGATGCGATCGGTTACGTTGAAAATGTATTGCTCTGTGAAATCAACTCGGCAACGGATAATCCCCTCATATTCGCGGAGACCCGATCTCTCGTCGAAGGTGGGAATTTTCACGGACAGCCGGTGGCCCTTGCAGCGGATTTCCTCGGCATAGCCTTGTCAGAGTTCGCCAGTATTTCCGAGCGCCGCACTGAACGGATGGTGAATGGAAAACTGAGCGGACTCCCCCGCTTTCTCACCGCAAAGGGAGGACTCAACAGCGGCCTTATGATCGCGCAGTATACTGCGGCCTCTCTGGTTTCGGAAAACAAGGTTCTCTCGCATCCGGCGAGCGTGGATTCAATTCCTACTTCTGCGAATCAGGAGGATCACAACAGCATGGGATCCATTGGCGCACGAAAGGCCTGGCAGATCATGCGCAATGTAGAGAACGTGCTGGCGGTGGAATTTATGACCGCGGCTCAGGCTCTTGATTTCCATTTGCCAATGGGACTCGGCCGCGGCACGCGCGTCGCGCATAACATTATCCGACAGTCTGTACCTCACCTCGATGCAGACCGTTTGATGTTTGAAGATCTTCGCCGCACCGCTGAACTAGTGCAAAAAAATACTATCTTGGAAAACGTAGAAAGTACCATCGGAAATCTTGAATAGTTTTTTCACCAGCGAAAGTGGTAGTGATGAACAGGAAGGACGATCCGGAGTTAGACCTCAGTCAGGATGCCGACCCCTATATTCCTGCACTGGAAGTGGAAGATTTGCGCCGATCACTGCGCAGTCTCATGAAGCCTGCGATCACGGTTGACATCGACACACCGATACGTGACGCGATTCACCTGATGCAGACCAAACGCATCGGATGCGTACTGGTCACAAGCCATCAGAAACTGCTCGGCATATTCACTGAACGCGATGTGCTGAAAAAAATTGTCGGATCATCGTTCGACCTCCGTTCGTCGCCGATAACTGAGGTGATGACCATTCATCCCCAGGCGCTTAACGATGACGATACGATCGCCTATGCGCTCAATTTCATGGATCTCGGCGGCTATCGCCACATTCCCATCGTGAACGATGCGTTCGAGCCTCTGGGACTTGTTTCCGTCAAAGATATCATTGCCTACCTGGTGCAGCATTTCGCCGATGAGGTGCTTAATCTGCCTCCACACCCGCTTTCCAAGGCGGAGGAGGAAGAATTTCCGCTTTCCGATGAGCCTGATCTTCTTGCAGATGACGAACAATAACTCAACGCCCCCTCAATCAGGGGGCGTTTTTGTTTTCAGCGTCCATCCTTTTCCAGGATCTGACGAATGCGCTCCAAATCACGGTTGATCTCGGAGCGCCGCTTAGGATCGGGCTCAAGTTCAAGATATTTCGTCAGCTGTTCTCTCGCTTCAGGCAGACGCCCGGCCTGCATCAGCAGTAAGCCTAGATTCCTTCTCGCATCCCCAAGAAAAGGATCGCATTCGATGGCCTTCTTCCAGTACCCGTAGGCATATTGAGGAGACCCGGTCTGCATGCGCAAATTGCCATAGTTGAACCAGGCGAGCGCTGCGGTTGAATCCATATTGAGTGCTTCCCTATACTGTTCCGCCGCCTCCTCCACACGTTTCTGCGCCGCAAGCGCATTCCCCAAATTTACCAGCGCATCGACAGTAACCTGCTCATTCAGCGAAGCTCTGAATCGGCGCTCTGCTTCAGGATACGCGCCTGTGTTGAAGGACGCCTGCCCGATCTTCAGATACTCCTGTTCAAAACCCTGGCGCACTTCCGGCTGCAGAAATATTAACGCGAGAGCCGCGACTGCCCCTGCTGCAACCGGGATGCGCAGAGAAGCAAAGCGGCCTTCCTTACTGCGCTGCACCAGCACAACCAATGCGCTCGCCGCGTAGAGAATAAGAATAGGCAGAACAGGCAAACGCAGGCGACCACTGATAAAGAATACAGCCGTGGAGAGCACGTAAACGAGAAGGAAGAGCGGCGGTACCCAGGTCGCCGTTCCATCTCTGAATGCCAGCAGAAGCCCGATTGCGGAGAGAATCAGCAGCACCGGGAAGGCACCGGGAGGAAGGCCGATCACCCAACCGTATTCGTTTGTGTAAAACCGCATGCTGAGTCCCAGCTGATCAATTTCGCCGGGATGAAAGAACAGCAGAATTTTTCGGGCGAAGAGAATTGCCGCGTCACCGGGATGCGTTCCCATCCAACCGAGTGCCCGATCGCGCCAGAAGTCGGAAACCTGTGCCGAATTCATGTTACGACCGGTCTGTTTTTCTACCCAATGTGTGCCGTTGAGATCCTCTGAGAGATCTACTCCGTCAGGCATGGTGTACAGTCCCGTCGCTTCCGAATTGTTTCCTGCGTAGAGGTTGTACCCAAGCGAAGACGTTGTCGGGATGAGCACTCCCTCCGCTGCCGCGTTGTGCAGAGTAATTGGCACAATAACCATGATCGTTGCGAACGCATAGGCGAGAAGGCTTCGAGGAGACGGTTTCGATTCCTTCTTCAAGAACATCCAGATAACCAGAAAGGCCGGGAGGAATACAATGATGTTCGCGCGAGTGATAACGGACAGACCAAGCAAGACACCAGCGCCGATCCAGTATTTGATCTCCCTTTTCTCCAATGCAGCCAGAAGTATGAGAAGATGTCCGGTGAACAGCAATGTCTGAAGCGATTCAGTCAGAAGGAGGCCGTCATAATAAATCAGCGGAGCGTACAACGCCACGATCGCCCCGGCGACTATCCCGGTGCTTCGGCTGAAGTACATTTTCCCAATAAAATACGTCAACAACGCTGTACCTCCCCCGAACAGGGCCTGAAGTATTCGGACCCACAACTCCGGATTCCCGGTAGCTTTCCAGATGAGCGCGATCATGTATGGATACAGCGGAGACATGAAGTATGCCTGCGGAATTCCATCGCCCAGAATCTGCGACGCAAGCTGCATGTAGAGCTTTGTGTCTGAAAAATGCTGCAGAAAAAAGGGTGTTTCGCGAAGTGAGGAAATGAATGCAAGACGAAGACTGATAGCCGCCAACGCGATTACAGCAGGGATAAGCACATCCATTTTGGCTGTGCCGAACAACTGCTTACCGCCAGGCGCTTTCGAATGCGCAGGCTGCCGCTTCATTAAAGTGCTGTTAGTCGATCACCGTCATACGGCGGGTTAACATAGCTCCGCCGGACGTGAGACGATAAAAATACACGCCGGAGTGAAGACCGTTGAGCGAGATATCAGTCCGGTGGATGCCGGCTGTATAATCTTGCTCAGCGATGATGCGAACAGACCGGCCAAGTGCATCAAAGAGTTCTAGTCTTGCAGATTGCTCTTCAGGGAGAGTGAACGAGACCGTTGCGCTGGCTGCGGATAGGTTCGCCGGGTTCGGATATGTCTGTTCAAGAGCAAAGCTGTAATCATGCGGTATGGCTAGTTCTACTGCTGGAGATACATCGAAGCGGCCATTGTAGTCCATCTGACGCAGCCGGTAGTGTGCAACTCCGTTCTTGTCAATCGCGTCCGTAGGATACGGATCTACGAAGAAATATGATTGAGGAAGATTCGTAGTCCCATTCCCCTCTACGAAACCGATTCGCTGCCATAGATTCATCATTCCAATGTCCGAAGTAGCGGCCAGGCGTTCAATGATAAACCCGCGATTATTTTCCTCTGTGGCAGTGTGCCACTCCAACAATGCAGCGTTGTCTGCATAGCGTGCCGTGAATGCTGTAAGTTCAACAGGAACCCCATAAGGCCAGCAGGCATGAACCGTGGCTTTGAAATCCACGGAATCTGTTGAACCCAGCTGCAGCTGCGACCTCATAAAATCCGTTGCAAGCGTCGTTGTATTGTTCGCATTGATAATAACGGAGCGCAAAGGTTCCAATGCGGGCTTCATCATGAGGATACGAGCATAGTCGCCTGCCGGACCACGAACTCTCCATGCCAGATAAAAATCCGCTGGCGGATCTATCCAGGCGATTTGACCGCCGTAGAAGAATTCGACCAAATACATAGCATCTATAACTTGGCCTTGGATATTTGGAGGAAGCAGTATGGTTAGTTCATCAAGCTTGTAATAAGTCGGCAGCTGATCCTTAAGGATACGCACTTCGAGAGTATCCGCTTTCCCACCGCTGCTGGCGGCACGATCTACACCCATACCTATGAAGGCTGTATCTGTGGTGGCAACCCATTCCGCTGTCATGCGTACCGCGAACCACGGAGTCGGCACTGGGTGTCGATACACAACCTGCTGTCCGGTGGGGTTGAAATACGACAGCGTATTGCAGGAGCCGGAATCGATCTGTGCAAAGCTCGCACCCGAGGGGAAAAACAAGCCGATAATCAGGAGTATAAGCCACTTGCGCATGAGTATTCCATCAATGATAGTACAATCATCTAAGTTACACATTCTACTGTAAATATTCCAGATACTGCGGCAATTGTGAATTCACATTGCCGGGTACAAAAAGAAAGCGCCCCCGATTAGGGGGCGCTTTCAATTGGTTGTTCCTGTCAAGTAAGCGGGGAATCCACCGTTTTACTTGGACAGCACCATCTTCTTCGTGCTCGAGAAGGCAGCGGCACCGCTGGCGGGTACTGCATCGAGACGGTAGAAATAGTTGCCAGAGGGAACGTCAACGCCGTTCTTATCCATACCCTTCCAGTTGACGGAATAGGTACCGGCTGCCTGCGAGCTGTTCACTAGGGTTGCAATTTCGCGGCCGAGCACATCGATGATGCGCAGGGTTACGACGCTGCCCTCAGACAGATTGTAGGAAATCACGGTCGAAGGATTGAACGGGTTGGGATAGTTCTGCTCAAGAGCGAACGCTGTCGGAGCCGCTACTGCTACATGGATTTCACCCGGGTTGCGGAGAGAAGGTACCGTGTAGATGATGTTCAGCGAACCAGTGGTTTCGCTGACGAAGCGGATGTCGCCATACTTGCTGCCGGTTGCGGCCGGGAGGACGCTTGCGAAAGCAGATTCAGCGTCGCCCTTACGGAAGGACGTCTTCGGTTCTTCAACGCGCATGTCGCTGTTGGATGAGATGTAGGTCAACACTTCTTCCTTCGAGGTAAACTCGGGAAGCTGAATGGCCTGCGGAGCATCATCCATAACGGCAGTCGGATCGGCTGCAATGTTGGCGCCGATATCAACCATCGAGTAATTCACCGGACGAGTGCGTTCGATACCATAAAGAGCATCAATCTTCTGGATTGAGTAACCGATCTTCGCAGACTTCTCAGAGACGAAGGCAATGTCATTGCCCTGAGCCACAGCGGCTGCGAGGATATCGGAATTCACGTTTCCAAGCACGAAGATTGTGCTGTTCTTGACGGCAGCGATGCCTTCACGGTCAACGTTTACCAACACGGGGTTTGTGCCGCGGCTGCTGAGGATGTCGACGAGTTCGTTCAGGCTAGCATTATCCACACCCGGATCAAATACGATAACCGGCTGGGCCATGACCGTAAGGTCGTACTCAACCAAATCGTTGATCGGATTCTGATCGTCAGGATTACGTGTGAAATACGCCTTTACCTTGTAGATTCCACCGGTGGTGGGGGTCCAAGGATCGAGGTTGACAGAAAGCGTCTGATAACCGTTGATGCCACCAGAAGTTGCAACGTTTACCATGTCGCTGTACAGCAGATTGTTTCCGCCGTCATACACTGCAAGGTAAATGTTGAAGTCTTTGTTCATGCCGTTCTGCGTCGAAGCGGCAGTAATATTGACAATCGGAGTGACCGGCTGACCGATGGTGATTGCTTCAGTCGGTGAGGTCTGGCTGGACCAGCGGACATAGTTCACTGCGAAATCGTTCAGGTTCGTCAAATTCAGACGCATCGGTGCAACGAAATTCGAGAACGCCGGACCATTGGTCGCTCCCCAGGCAAGTCCCGGAGGATTGGCAGTGTTCGTGCTGAGATATCCCATGCGGGTACCGAGAGCAGCGTACGGACCAAGCGGACCGAACAGATCACCAAACAGGTAGCTGCGGTAGCGATCCGTCAATGCAGGAACGGCGCCGTAGGTGTAAGGATAGATCAACATATTTGTACCCTGGAGATCCGCGTTGTCGATTGCGACAACATAGGTACCGGGTGCAAGATTCACTGATCCACCAGTAGTGATGTCGGCATTACCGTTTGCATCAAGTGCGTAAATCGGGAACGTGCGCCAGTTGCCTTCGATGTATTCGTTTGAATTCACATACGGCGAGCGGGCAACGGCAGTTGTCGGTGCGCCGCTGTAGCCGTTGGCACATGACCAAACGGTAATGCGAACGCGCGGACGCGGCGTCACAATTGTACCCCTGTCAAAACGGAAATCGACGCTGGCAAGCTGCGAGGTCGGGTATTTGAACAGGGTAAAGGAGTTTGCGATTGCGTACGTCGCAGGCAATGTAGCCGATGCAATCAAACCAGAGTGGTTGGGATCGACATAATTATTCCATTGCACGACCTGATCACCATAGTAGGAAAGGGAGATCGGGTTGACATTGATCTTCGGCGACTCGAATTCGTTGTCGGTGAGATCATCATCATAACGCGGCTGAATCAAATTCACGCGCAGATTATAATCACCACTCGGAACGATGAGCACGTCGGCATTCACAAGTGCGCCGGCAACCAACGGATCGTTGTCAAGTGCGCCCGGGTAGGCGTACGGACCATGATAATGCGTCGCGGAAGGCGGTGCATAATTGTTCATGTCAACAGCCATGATGCGCTCGGTACCGGTCGCATCTTTCGGGTACAGTTTTTCGGTGGCCCAGAACACGAGAATCGGGTCCTGATCCTTTGCATTCTCCATATACGGAGGAATCACACCGATGACATCCGACAGGTAGCCAATCGGTGCGCCAGTGATCGTACCCGGAACGGGAACGCCCATAAGCGGACCAACAAGACCCTGATGACGGACAGGATCGGAGATCTCGCCGCCGCCCACGATGTATTCAAGCTGCATGTAGGTCACGCGGATGTTGCCGAAGCCAGCCTGATTGTCGTTGTAGGCGTCATATACGGTAACATAGTAGAGACCATCAACGGGAAGACCATTGAGGGTGTTGATATTCTGCTCGCCGCGGTAGGTACCGGCGAAACCACCGTTCGGGCCTGCGGGGAGACCGTCAGCAATTTGCTCGATAGCATAATCGTCGAAAGTTACGCGATCATAGCCGTAATCGTCAACACCTTGTACCGGGGAAAGGCAGGACGCGAGGCGCACGCCACCATAGATAGCGCTGGCGCCGCCCTGAAGCGAGCCAACAGTGCCTGTTCCAGTCGGCCATCCGGCGGAGATGTTCTTCGCCTGGAAACCGGGATCTCCAAAACTGGGAGGTGCCGGAAGCGGAAGGATACCGGGATTATCAGGCACGCGGCCGAAATAGATGGCGACATCCTGAGTAAATGCGCGCGGGATTGTGCTGCCAGGTGCATAATCGGTCTCGACAGTGATGGTAAGGCGGAAACGGCCCGCGGGGAAACCGTTCGCTGCCTGCCCAATAAGCGCACCGGGATGGCCGGAAAGCACGATGGGGAATGCATCGCCGCTGCGACCAAGGAGGACGCCTGGATCGTTCGGAGCGTTGCACTGGTCGCCAGGATTACCTGAAAGGTCGTCATTAGGAATCTGAGCGCGGTTCGGGTTGGTCGAGGTTGCCGTCACACCGTTGATCTGTCCGCGAATGGAGGAACCACCCGCATAGGTAATATCGATCGGCGGTGTGAAAGGCTGCACAGGTTCAACGATCTGACGATTGAACATCAGTACCCATTCCTCGAGGAATCCGTCCTGAGGCTGCGCATTGATCGAAAAATTGCGCTCATCAACGATCGAGATCTGCCACCAGCCTGAAGACATAACGCCATTCAGCGTAGTAAGCGAGGTAGAAGGATCAGTTGAACGATCATTCGGCTGAGCGCCGATTCCGTTTCCATTTTCCCGGAAAAGGGTCATGGAACGGGCGGATCCAAGGGATCCATAGAGCGGTGCAGCGCCAGGATTTCCGCTTTCCTGCTTCAGCACTACCTGATGACCGTAAGGGGAAGTCAGAGTAATGCGCAGTGAAGAATACATTACAGTCTTGGCATACACACCAACACGGACATCAGACACAGCAACGTTCACAGGAACGTAGACTGCGTCAAGCACCGTTTGGCCGCCCTGAATGCGGATGTGCGGTTTGCTAACGTATTTGTAGTTTCCGTTTGCAAACCCCACCTGCGTGAGCAGTACGCCGAGAAGAAATACTGCAGAAAGAAGAGTCAACTTCCTCATGAAATACCTCCGAGCAGTTGGGGAATAAATTGAGCAGATATGGTTCATTAGCTTCTGTATAGCCTGAAAAGTCATCACGATCACGAAAACACTTTACCCGTCGGAATCAAACACGAGCTCAAGAGACTACCTATTCCGAGGGATTTTTCCTGCATCTCCGCAAATAAACGTGATGTCGTTATAAAGATAAAGGACAAGTTAACCAAGGGTACCACGAATGTCAAGCTGTTTTTCGGGAGGAAAATGGCGCAATGAAGAAGCGCAGCGGCTGGGAAAACCCCGTCCATTCACTTGGCAAGATACATCTTTTTTGTTTGGGAACCAGTGCTTGTACGCATTTTATAGAAATACATGCCGCCAGGCAAATCACGACCGTCCAAGCTAACGACGTAGCTGCCCGCTTCCTGTCGCTCCGCAACCAAAAGCCGTATCTCGGTCCCCATGATGTCGAAAACTGAAAGATCGACACGGGTCCGCTTGGAAAGCGTGTAACGGATCTCGGTCGTCTCGACAAATGGATTAGGAACGTTATCCTCCAGCACGAAATTCAGGATGGTCTCAGTGCCGATCGGCACTTCATCAGAGAATAAGACAGTTCCATCTGTATTTATTTTTCTTAAGCGGTAATAGGCGATTTCCCTTCCGCCCCAGGTGTCATTCACGTTATAGACCTGGTGCCGCTCCACCGTACGCATCGGCTCGATGTGATGAAGAACAGCGTATCTGCCAGATTCCATGCGCTTTTCTACCTCGTAGCCGCGCACCTTGGATTCATCGTAGGTCTCCCAGCTCATGCGTACGCTGTCTCCGTCAAAACCGGCACTGAATGCCAGAAGCTCGATGCGCAATGGTGTGGTGGAAACGACCAGCTTCGGGCGGTTGTACGCCATAAGCCACAAACTGTCCAGCTGCGATTGCCCCTGAATGCGGCCCTCGCTGCTGTTATCGAAAGAGAATAGCACGTAGAGATTCGTCTCGTACCCGCTCAATGCCAGATCACGGTAATAAGCAACCTCCTGCTCGTTGCGGCAGGTTTCCCATAGCCGGAATTCGTCGAATGACGCACGTGCGAATTGTGTGCGCGGGATGTTTGTTCCGAAAAGCAGCTGCCGGGCTGCCACCTTGCGCATCTCGGAAGGTACGACCAGGGTGTCGGCCATCCGGCCGTCAATAAATAGAATGAAGCGGAGACTGTCGGAGCACCACGATACCGCGAGGTGATGCCATATTCCGTCAGCGATGAGCGGTCCCCTCCCGCTGCTCCACGAACGCTGCCCGTCTGCACAGCGCAGCTCGGCTTCTCCCCAGGACGAGACCCGCAGCTCGAAAGGATACGCGGTATGAAAATCATCGGGACGCGAACTCAACAACGGTACATCGAAGGATGTCGTCGAACACCAGGTTTCTATGCTGAAATCCTGGTTCAGCGGCAGGCGGAACAGACCGCTGTCCGGGCAGAGAAGATACTGGCGGTTAGCAGCAAGCTCTATCGCCGCGGTGCCATTGCGTTCAGCGTACACGACCTGCAGCGAACGCAGAAGCCGCTCGTCCTGAAGCTCTGCAAAATCGCGCACATCGGCCGGATCGGTATTGCGCCAAACCAGTTTGTTGTTCTGCTCGACGACGACCCCGCTCACAAATTTGAATGTGAAGGTCCCTGCCTCCTTGGGCACGAAGCGCAGTATCACTCTCACGTTCGCATCGGTTTCCCTGCTCGAAGGGATGCTGTCTCCGAGCGCGAGCAGCACATGTCCCTTTTCGGCCCGGTAGCGTGCGGCAACGCTGCCGTTGCGCCGCAGCACCCGTCGGGCTGAATTCGTCACATAACTCGCTCCGGCAAATTCAAAGCTCTCAGGTATCTGCACCACCAATCCAGCCATCCCGCCTCCATGCCCGATGACCGAACCATCCACCACCACCACAAATTCCTGATCGATGAAGGCCTGTGAAGGCATGATGATTCCATCAATCAAAGTCAGGCAGCCATGAAAAAGGAATATCGCCCCGAGCAGGGACGATATCACTAAAGAGCGAAGAATATGTGGGGAGCTCGCAGTCACCTTGACTCGATCATCTATGCTCACGCAGAAACTCAAGGCGCGGGCGAAGGTCCTCAACCGGAGTGAGTAATTTTTCCTTTCCGAAAATGGCGTCCGCATAATTCGTGAATACCATTTCATAGGTCGGGCTCATCACGATCGCTTCTTCCGGACAGACTTCTTCACAAAATCCGCAGAAAATGCAGCGAAGCATGTTGATTTCGAACAGCTCCGGATAGCGTTCCTTTTCGTCGGTAGTTTCGGCTGCCTGCACTTCGATCGCAAGAGCCGGGCAGACGCGTGAACAGAGTCCGCATGCCACACAGCGCTCAATGCCGTTTTCTTCCTGCACGAGCACTGGTGCACCTCGATACGAGGGCGGAGCAATCCACTTCTCTTCGGGATACTGGCGTGTATCTTTTTTCTTCACCATCTGTCCGAGAGTCAGCTTCATCCCCTTGAGGATTTCGGGAATGTACAATTTCTCCCAGAAGGTGAGCGTGTATTTATCCTGCGTCTTCACTTGCATTGGTCTATCCTTTCTTCTCGAATCACGAAATCAGCAGAATAACGATACCGGTCACTATCACGTTCGCCAGGGCGATCGGAAGCATTACCTTCCAGCCGAGGTTCATCAGCTGGTCGTAGCGAAAGCGGGGGACGGTCCACCGCACCCACTGGAATACGAAGAGCATAAACGCGACTTTAATGACAAAGGCGAAAACCTGAGCGGCGATCACGAGTCCCACGGGCAGATTGAGCATTTCAATGTACGGGACCTGCCATCCGCCGAGATACAGCGTAGTGATGATGGCGCTGGCGGTGATCATGTTCGCATATTCGGCCAGGAAAAACAGGGCGAACTTGAAGCTGCTGTATTCGGTATGGTAGCCGCCGACCAATTCGGGCTCCGCTTCCGGCAGATCGAATGGTGTGCGGTTTGTTTCAGCGAATGCGGCGACGACGAAGGTAATGAAGCCGACAGGCTGTACGATCATGTTCCACATCCAGCCGGACTGATGAAAGACGACGTCGGTCAGCTGCAATGATCCGGTGACCATCACCACGCCGATAACGCTGAGTCCCATCGAAAGTTCGTAGGAAATCATCTGGGCTGCAGAACGCAGTCCGCCCAAAAGCGAATACTTGTTGTTCGACGACCAGCCGCTGAGGGTAAGTCCGTAGACGCCCATCGAGGTCAGCGCGAGCACGTAAAGAATTCCGATATTCACATCCGCTATAACCATCTTGACTTCGCGGCCGAACATCGTGATGGTCTCTCCTGCGATCGGCACCACGGCGAGTGTACTGAAAGCCACACCGATAGAAATGATCGGGGCCAGCGTATGAATGAAATGGTTGGCTGCGGTGGGAACAATGTCCTCTTTGAGAAGCAGCTTGATCACGTCGGCATAGGGCTGCAGCAGGCCTTGCCAGCCGACCCGGTTCGGTCCGAGACGGTTCTGGATCCAGGCGCTGATCTTGCGCTCGGTGTAGACGAGTTCCGCTACGGTGAGCAGCACCACGACGAACATGACGAGAATCTTAATCAGGGAAATAATGATGTCGATAAATTCCATGGTTCCTGCCCGTCTTATGATCGAACGTCAGTGTATGCATACGGCAGCATGTGCGCGGGCTTCGCGCCGCCGAGGCGCATGCCCCAGCGTCCAAGCTGTTCGTACGACAAGCCCTTCAGAGCTTCAATTCGCTCGGTCATTTCTTCGAAAATATCTTCAGGATGATCGTGTTTCCATTTCGCGCCCATCAACATGCCGAGATTTGAGAAAATCCGGCCGGTGGAACGCGCGTCATATCTTTTCATCTGGCCCCAGCGATCGAACTCGCTGGCAAATTTATCGAGACGGCTCATGGTAAATGCGCCTGTCCAGCGTTCGTTTTCCGTTGTCGTGATCGACGGTCGGATCAACTGCAGCTGCTGCTCGAAATTCAGAAACGTCCCGAGCTTTTCCGCGAAGGTGGAAGCGCTGAGCACGGCATCGGCACGATCGGTGAGCGCTGAATGATTGCTGACGATGGCGAGCACGTACTGCGCCTTCCCAATGGCTTCCATTAATTCGGCGGATTCAGACGCCCGCACATCGCTGATCACCACGGCCTTGATGCGTCCCGAACGAAGCCCTTCGATGATATGGGAAATTCCGTGTTCTGCATCCGCGGGCTTCACACCTGCAAGCTTAGCACCCGCGCTGTTGGGCGTCTTGTCTTCGCGAATGAGAAACTCGTCCTGATCGCCTTCTTCGACATGCGGCAGCAAGTCGATATACGGCGTTTTCAGCACATCACGCGCAAAGCGCGCAGCCAGGTAATTGTCTTCGCAAGTATCGCTTCCGGATGCGATCACCGCAATCTGTTCGCCTTTGAATGAGCGCAGGTCGGAGGATGCGGCTGCGAGCGCCTCATCCCAGCCCACAGCGAGCAGAACGCCTTCCTTGCGCAGCATCGGCTGATCGATCCGCGTGTCGGCGTTCACATGTTTGTAGCTCTCGAGGCGTCCCTTGTCGCACATCCAGAAATTGTTGACTTCCTGATTCTCACGCGGCGTGAGGCGGAGAATCTCATTCTTGCGCACCCACGTGTCGATGTTGCAGCCGCGTGCGCAGCCCGTACATACGCTGGCGGTTTCCGACATGTCCCACGCCCTCGCCTTGAAGCGGAAATCCCGGCTGGTAAGAGCGCCAACGGGACAGATGTCCACCACATTCATCGAATACGGATTATCGAGCTTCTTCCCCGGGAAGGTCTCGATGGTCACATGATCTCCGCGCACGACGAATGTCAGCTGCGGATACCCGACGATGTCTTCGCAAAATCGGATGCAGCGCGAACAGGAAATACAGCGCTCGCCGTCGAACATCACCTCGGGACCAAGCTCAACGCGTTTGTGCTTATGTCCTTTCTCCTCGTCGAAGCGGCTTTCACCGACGCTGAAGCGGTAAGCATAATCCTGCAGCTTGCATTCGCCAGCCTCGTCGCAGATCGGACAGTCCAGCGGATGATTGATGAGGATAAATTCCATGACCGCTTCGCGGGCCTTGACAGCTTTTTCGGAATTCACATGCACCACCATTCCGTCCATGCACCTGGTGGAACAGGCAATAACCTGTTTGGGCATTTTCTCGACTTCCACCAGGCACATACGGCAGTTGCCGCTGATCGAGAGAGCCGGGTGCCAACAGAAATGGGGCACGTAGATGCCGTTCTCAAACGCCGCGTCGATGATAGTCTTGGAAGGATCTGTCTGAATTTCCTTGCCGTCGATCGTGATGGTTATCATAGGTCGACTGTTAATCCTTTCTGTTCACACTGTTGAATTCTTCGATACCACGTGCGACGAGCTCGACCGCACGACGGCAGTCGGGCACGTTGAGAACGTAGGCAAGCCTCGCCTCGCTCGTGCCTCGCCCCGGCGTAGCATAAAATCCGGGACCGGGAGCAAGCATGGTGGTCTCATTACCGTCACTGAAATCGGTGAGCATCCATGCCGCAAAGCGCTCGATGTCATCGATAGGAAACTGTGCCATAATATAGAAAGCACCGCTGGGTTTGCGGCAGAGCAGCCCGGGAATTTTTTGAAGTTCCTCGAATGTCGCGTCCCGCCGCTTGTGATACTCACTGATCATGGGTTCAAAATATTTTGCTCCTGCGGCGACGAGCGCGGCGGAACCGATCTGCTCGAGCGTGGCAGCGCACAGACGTGCCTGCCCAAAGCGGAGCATGACGTTCATAAACGCCTTGTTCCGGCTGATGACGGAACCCATGCGTCCCCCGCAAAGGCTGTAGCGCTTTGAGAGACTGTCCACCACTACGGCATGCTGCTCAAGACCCTCGATCTGAAGCACGGACTTCGCCGTGCCTTCATACACGAACTCGCGATACACTTCGTCGGAGAGCACAAAAATATTGTGCTGCAAAGCGATGTCGCGCACCGCGTCCAGTTCGTCGTCGCGCAGCACCGTGCCGGTAGGATTGTTCGGATTGCAGATGATCATTGCACGGGTGCGGGAAGTAATATGCCTCGATATTTCTTCTGCTGACGGCAGATGGAAACCGTCCTCCGCCTGGGTGGCGATGGGCACGAGCGTAACTCCGGCCATGATCGCGAAACCGTTGTAATTCGTGTAGAACGGTTCGAACACCAGTATCTCGTCGCCCGGCTGGGCCACCGCCATCATGGCGAACATCAGCGCTTCGGAACCACCTGTGGTGATCACGATATCGTCAAACTCAAGAGGCATCGAGAGCGAAGCGTAATACTGCTGCAGACTTTCGATGAAAAGACGAATCCCCTGCGAGTTGCCGTAGGCGATGACCTTTTCCTGATACGCACGCACTGCCTCGTAGAACTCGGGAGGCGTTTCGATATCAGGTTGACCGATGTTGAGATGATAGACGTGCGTACCACGTTTTTTCGCAGCATCGCCAAGAGGAACGAGCTTGCGAATAGGCGAAGCGGGCATGATAGAGGCACGGTGGGAAAGCTGAGGTGCGGATAGCATAAGTAGAATCTCGGAAATAACCGGGAAACGCTGAAATTAACCGGAAAACGCTGCATTGTCCCCCGTGCTGATGCGTTTCGGCAACGGGATTGGACAAATTGGAGTAATCCTGACAAATGTACGGACATAAGGAAGAATAACCAAAACGGAAGACTGCGGCCAAACGCAGTGAACGGAAGAATATGACGGGAATGCACTCTGCCGCGACCCGGCGGTGCATCAAGCGGAGGGAAGAAGCGTACGGCTGGAGAGAGCGTTTTCAGAAAAAATTTCGGCTGCGAGAGAGTGTATATCCTCGGCGGTAATCGTACGGAGCCACGTAATCATGTCGCTGACCGGTATGTCGCGGCCAAACACAAGCTCGTCTCGCCCCAGACGGCTCATGCGATTCGTCATGCTCTCAAGTCCAAGCAGCATCGAACCAATCATCTGCTCTTTCGCGCGGTTGAGTTCGCGCATCGGCACGGGCTGCTTCTGCATGCCGTGGAGTTCGTGAAGAATAACGTCCCGTGCTCGGTCGACTCGTCCTGGTTCGATCGCGGCGTACACGCCGAAGGTCGAGACATCGTTGTACATCGAGAGAAACGAATAGATGTTGTAGGCGTAGCCGTAGCGCTCGCGGACCCTTTGAAACAAACGCGAACTCATACCTTCACCCAAAATTGCGTTCAGCACGGCGAGGGCATGGCGCTTCTCGTCGTGATACCCGGCAGCGCTCGTACCCAGCACAAGATGCGCCTGTTGAATCGGCCGTACGACGGATGTATGCTTCGCGGGAAGTACTCGCGGCTTGCGCCTGCGTGAAACCGAACCTCGAGGAATACCGGCAAATTCCTTTTCACATAATGCAACCAGCACATCGTGATCAACCGCGCCAGCCGCCGTGATCACCATATTCTCCGCGACATAGTGCTTCTGGACAAAGGCATGCAGCATATCCCGATTAAACGAGAGCACTTCCGCTTCATGTCCGATTATGGGCTGACCCAGCGGATGCATTCCGAACAGCTGCTCTTCAAATTGCTCGTGTGCGAGATCCTCAGGATCATCCTCCGCTCCGTGCATTTCTTCTATAATGACCTGTTTTTCTTTTTCTACTTCCTTCTCGGGGAAAACGGAATGCAGCAGAATATCGGCGAGCAGGTGAACAGCGCGGCCTACATGCGGCTGAAGTACACGCGCGTAATAGCAGGTGTTATCCTTCGTAGTGAAAGCGTTGAGGTACCCGCCCACACTTTCGAGATACTGTGCGATGTGATGCGTACGCCGCCGTTTGGTTCCCTTGAATACGCAATGCTCGATGAAATGAGAAATACCGTTCTCCCCTGCGGTCTCGTCGCGGCTGCCGGTATCGATCCACACACCCAGCGCGAGCGAGTGCGCTGAAGGCACGTACTCTGTTATGACGCGCAGGCCTGAAGAAAGCCTGGATTTCCGGAAGACTTCGCTCGCGTTCGAAAGCTGAAGCGATTGGCCGGGAGGTGTACGCCTTGCATTGTGCATTTTCGCTTCGTTCGACATCAGGTGAGCGGGTAGATAAGTATTGTGGATTGGTGCAGAGCACCTTCGATGTCGCACAGCGGCAGTGCAATCACGCGCACTTCGATTTCGCCGCCGTTGCGCGTTTGCAGCCGCAGGTCGGAATCGAATCGCGTGTCGCATTCCAGCGCATCGATACCTGCCAGCAAAGCGTCGATCTGTCCGGGAAATATTTCGCTGATGGAATGACCCACTGCCTCATCCTTCGACCAGCCAAACATGCGATCGACGGTAGCATTCCAGGTTACGATAGTATGGTCGGACGAAAGTGAAAGCACTCCTGTATGCGGAAGCTCGTCAGCTATGGCCAGGCTCAGATTTTTGAATACTGTGGAGAAATGCTGGCAACGCTTATAATCCGTAATGTCTTTCATACTGATGCGTATGCCGATGTGCTTGCCCTTGCGGGTAATGACCGGACTCCAGCTCATCAGCACATAGCGGGATCCCCCGGTCTTGGTGCGCATTCTATATTCGGCATCCACCCCGGATTCACCTGTGAAAGCCTTGGCCCGATCCTGCCGAAATCGCTCCACATGATCTTCGTGCACGATTTTTTCAATCAGCAGTCTTCCACGGGTGAATTCCTCCGGGTCATACCCAAGCACATCCTTGCATGAGGGACTGACATATTCGTAGCTGCCGTTGACATTGTACCAGAATTCAAGACTGCTTGTAAGATCGGCAATAATATGCATCCGCTCGTGCGTCTCATGCAGGAGCTTCTTGTACTTACCCCGCACTCCCGACATGATGCGACGAATCGCAACCTTCTGAGGATTGGAGAGGCCAAGCTTATCTATTGTTGGTGCTTTCTTCTTCCGGATCATAACAACGGGCATTGCTCTATTCCGAATCTGCTGCGCAAATTCAATCAAGAGTGAAAACGAATCGCATGTGACATGGAAACTTAAGAAATCGGTGCTTGGAAACCTAGACAGAAGCAGCAGCAGTAATCAAGTTTGTCGGCACGTCCCTTCATAACGTAATGAGGACAATAGATCCCGCCACTTCAAGCCGCGGCATCCGTTCCCTTCGATGCGACTCAACGCAGCGCCTCACGCAGACGCTGCTGGAGAAGACCGAATCGCGGCTGCTCGCGTGCATTCTCCACCGCGACGGAAAGAGCGCTGCGTTGTCCGAGAAACACCATCATGCGTTTCGCACGAGTCATTGCGGTGTACATGAGATTGCGCCGCAGCATCACACGATGCTGCATCACGACAGGCACAACGACGATTTCGTATTCATTGCCCTGACTCTTGTGCACAGTTATCGCGTAGGCCAGTACGAGTTCGTCCGTCTCTTCCGGTGCGTACGCCACACGCCTGTTGTCGAAGTCTACCTGAAGCAGATTCTCATCTTCATCGAAGCCCCGCACATAGCCGATGTCGCCGTTGTAGACATCCTTCCCGTAATCGTTGCGAGTTTGCATCACCTTGTCTCCCATTCGAAACGCCCGGTCGCCTCGTTGAAAGACGACGCGAGAACCGCCATTGATTGCCTTTTGCAATACGTAGTTGAGATTCGTCACGCCAGCTGGTGTATCGTACATCGGCGACAGCACCTGAATATCGCGCATAGGGTCGCATCCGAGTTCCTTGGGTATTCGAAGCGAAACCAGATCGCGCACGAGAGCGGGTAAATCCTCTTCAGGGCCGACCTCCCGGAAAAACGTTTCGCCCCCGTCAACAATGCGCGAGTCGAACACCGGCATGAATCCTTGACGCATGCGGTGCGCGTTGGTGATGATGCTGGAATGCTCCGCTTGACGAAAGACAAAATGAAGCACTACTGTGTCGATTTCCCCGCAAGAGAGCAGGTCATGCAGCACTGTGCCGGGACCCACCGACGGCAGCTGATCCGAATCTCCCACAAGAACAAGCCGGCAGCCTCGCGGACGGGCGAGCAGCAACGCCGCCATCAGGGGAACATCGACCATGGACATTTCATCCACAACAAGCAGATCGGCTTCGATCGGATTGTCTTCACGTCGTTGAAACGCCATGACGGATGGATCGAATTCCAGCAGACGGTGGATAGTTTTCGCTTCGTACCCGGTAACCTCGTTGATGCGTTTCGCAGCGCGTCCGGTGGGTGCACAGATCGCAATTTTCCATCCACGCTTCTGTGCGAGGTCAAGGATTCCGGTGAGTGTTGTCGTTTTCCCGGTGCCCGGTCCCCCGGTCAGCATACAGACTGGTCCGGACAGGCATTTATGCACTGCCTCCACCTGCTGCGCATTCAGCTGAATGCCACGCCTGGCTTCGACCTCGGCCAGGAGTTTGTCCAGGTCCAGATGGTCGAGGTCGTCCCACTGCTCGGCAAACGCATTGCGCAAACCGTCGGCTATGGCGGCCTCCGCATGAAACAGTTCGGGCAGATACACGTGCTCATCGTAGAGAATCGCCTTCCCGCCTTCAATCGCAAGACTGAGCGCCGCATGCGCTTCATCGTTTTCAACGTGCAGAACCGAAGCGGCATGACGCAGGAAGTCCGTTTCCGGAACGCAGATATGTCCGTTGCGCCGTGCGGATTCCCGAAGGGCATAACTCAATCCCGCGACGACCCGGCGAGCGTCGCTCGCTGCGATGCCGAGCGACCGGGCAATGGAATCCGCAGTGATGAATCCGATGCCTTCGATGTCGTCGATAAGACGGTACGGATTTTCATGCATCGTATTGATAGAGTCGTTCCCATAGGCACGATAAATTCGAACAGCCATTGTGCTGCTGATGTCATGTGCCTTGAGAAACAGCATGACAGTTTGAACGCCGCGCTGCCTTTCCCAATCGTGCTGAATCACATCCAGCTTTTTTTCTCCAATCCCATCGACCTCAAGCAGCTTTTCGATTTCGTTGTTCATTACTTCAAGCGTTCGCGTGCCGAAGTGATCGACAATCCTGCGCGCTGTAGCCTTTCCGAGCCCGCGTATCATGCCCGAAGCCAGGTAGCGCTCGATACCCTCGGGAGTAACCGGATACTGTACTTCATACGAAGTAAACTGAAACTGCCGACCGTATTTGGGATGATCGCCCCACCGTCCATGAAGGATATAACGATCACCAGCCGAAGGCGACATCATCTCACCGACTGCTCCCACAGGAAACAATTCGCCTTCCACCTTGATGCTGCAAACGACGAAACCACTGTCTGGGGCGGACCAGATTACACGCTCAAGTGTCGCTTCAAGCGAAAGTTCGGCTTGCGTTTCACCGCCGTCCCGCCTATCATTGTCTGCAATTTGTCCGCTCATCTGGCCGCCGTAGTTTCAAGACTCAGGAGATCACACATGAATTTTCACACTGAATATCTCACTTTCAACACGCGAAAAAAACGCGAGTATATCAACATCACCTCAGAAGTCGAAACCGCATTGAAAAAAAGCGGTATCCGTGAAGGGATGATCCTCGTTTCCGCAATGCATATCACTGCCGGGGTCTGGGTAAACGATGCGGAGGACGGTCTGCTCGGAGATATTGACGAATGGCTGGAACAACTCGCTCCCTTCCGTCAGGAGTACCGTCATCACCGAACGGGTGAGACAAACGGTGACGCGCATCTGAAGAGTCTGCTCGTCAATCATGAGGTCATCGTTCCAGTAACTAACGGAGCTCTGGATTTCGGACCTTGGCAGCAGATTTATTATGCGGAGTTCGACGGGCAGAGACGCAAGCGCCTTATCATCAAGATTATGGGCGAATAAAGCCGCGCAGACCGGGCAAGGAAAGCATCCCTTCCGTCATTTCTGTGTGATGACGACTTCCGTTCTGCGGTTGAGGCGGCGGCCCAATTCCGTGTCATTCGGAGCGATCGGCTGCGATTTTCCCATGCCTCGAGTCGTAATTCTTAGCTCTGCCACACCGCGTTCGACCAGATACTTTTTCACTGCACGGGCACGGGCGTCAGAAAGCGCGACGTTGTACTCATCGCTCCCGATAAAATCGGTATGGCCGCGAATCTCGCAATGAATGTTTTCGTACTTCCGGAGCATGGCAAGAACATTGCGGAGTTCTTCCGTATACGACATGTCAAACGTCGCACGATTGAAATCGAAAAGAATATTCTCGAGAATGAACTTCTTGTCGACATCAAGCACGGTGACTTCTTCCTGCAGAACAATCTCATCCAGAGAATTACGGATCTCGAGGTTCATTTTTTCTGGCGGCACTTCTTCCGTTATATGGTATTTGACCGCATACAGGTTGGTCAGGGACTCGCTGAATTCATCGAGAATGGAACTGAAATCTTCGATGATATTGAAGCGTTTTCCTCGCGTCGCCTCGGTCATGAACTGATATTCCGAAATCTGAGGCGGAGTGATCGCAAATAATTTGATGTTCTGCTTGAGCAAAAAATCGGTCATGGACTTCGAAGTGAAATCCGTTTTCCCGTAACCCTTGTCCCCTTTCTGATGGAACATGGCATCAGTTATAAGGATGAAAATGCGCTGCGCACTTTGACGGAATTTGAACGATGTCGCTTCGAACAATCCTTCGAGTGCGTTCTCGTTATCATCCATGCCACCACCGATTTTCAGTCCGTCAATCCAGCTGATAAAAGTTTTCACATCCTCGGTGAAATCCTTATAGCGCTCGATGCGGTCACTGAAGGTCAGCAGTGCGAGGCGGTAATCGACGCCGCGGGATGCCAGACGCTGTGTAAATTCGATGATATTGGCCTTCACCTCGTACACTTCCTGCGCCATGCTTCCGGTCTGGTCGATAATGAAAGCGATATCGACAGGGAAGCTATTGCTGGCAGAAATTTTGTCAAGGGACTCCACATTTACCGAAGCACCGTCCTGGTAAATCACCATATCCGATTTCACAAGATTCGGGAAGTGGTTGCCGAGCGAATCGCGTGCATCAAGGATAACGCTGACCTCAGGATACCGGCTGATATCCACGGCACGAATGG
Source organism: Bacteroidota bacterium (assembly GCA_049663345.1). GTDB lineage: Bacteria > Bacteroidota > Ignavibacteria > SZUA-365 > SZUA-365 > SZUA-365. The sequence goes on along the minus strand of JBATDG010000087.1, from coordinate 16,415 downwards.
AGACAGTAACGGCTTCGGGTTTATTACTGCGTGCGGATATAATGGTAGGTTTGCGCAGGCTGTCCGCTTGCACTAGGCCTGCCGCCTGTGATTGCGGTATCGGAGCCGCAACTCCAAGCAGAACGAGGAGAAGGGAAATGACAACGGGTACTGGAACGAAATGGGAAAGGGGCATAAAGACTCTTGCTGCACATATATTCATCCCGTACACACGGAACGACTACGGCCATGGTTCCACATTGTCAACAATTTTTCCGTAAAAACATGTGCAGGCGATGGGGAGGGTCCACCGCCTGCACGTATATCAGTCGCCGATGAATCAGTTTGCTGCTAGAACGCAAATCCGAAACGGAGGCCGGGCACGATCATTTCCTCGAGCTCCCACTTTTCGGGGTCGCGGAAAAGCACGCGGGAATATTTCACTTCCGCACGCATCCAACTGAAGATATTGAGATACACCTCGCCCATCATGCCGCCGTTGAAATACTGCAGCGCAACGCCATAGGTGGTTTTTCCTGTGTGATCATACGCAAGTCGCACAAACGCATCGAGAATGCTCTTGTCGCTGACAGTGAATACGCTGTCAGTGTTCCAAGTCGTCTGACCGGGAAGATCAAATGGATTCTGTCGAACCGCCTCAATGACTTTTTCGTATCCAAGACCAACGCTCAGACGGAGACCATCGAGCATGAATCCGAGATCGCGCCAGTAGAACAGGTTAGCAGTGTTGGCGAGATAGTAGAAATGTGCACCAAGATGATTCGCATCGGTAATGCCAGTCGACAACCCGACATCCGCTCCGTCACCATTGATGATTTGGCCGGATGCATTGGTGATCTTCTTGTTGCCCAGGGTTTTCAGACCGAAGGAAACGAAGGCCGCTGCGCCAAGACCGTCGGCATCGACTCCGGGAGCTCCGGAGATGTTGGAGAGCTGCTTGTAGTATTCACCCGACGCGCCCCATGTGCCGTTGATGGTACGGGGCTGAAAAATCGGGAACTGCTCAGAGATGCTCATGTCACCCCAGGTGAACGGGATGGCGGGACCAATCTTGATCCGTTCAGTTGTAGAGGGTTCGTACACGAAGAGCGTGTTCCACTGCGCTCCGTAAAGGAACGGAAGGTTGACGTAGTCATTGCCGATTTTCAGCTCAAATCCTGCACGAATGCGGGATGGCTGCAGTGTAACACCGTCGCCGATGCGCTCATCGGCATCGAGGGTCCACATGAAGCCGCCGCCGAAAGGAATGCTGATCGTCGCCTCTGCGACATAGGCCTGCGGTTTGACAGCGCCGGTCTCATCGAGAGATGCATACTGCCGTGAAACCACTGCGGTATAGAGATCGAGCGTGAGAATGTCAGACAGGTTGCGGCGTCCAACGATGCGGTAGTCATCGAAGTCGGGATTGTCCTTGTTCGGGAGGAAGCCAGCGGAAAGCTTTTCCTCGTCGTGCGGTCTTGCCTTTTCAATGATGATGGCAATCAGATTTTGATCGTCCTTCGGACTCTGAATCACACGCATGCGGGCCTTGCCGGTGAGCACGCGCTCAGCGATATCGACGGCGTCTGCGTCGAGCAGATCGTCGCGATTATCGCGGATCTTGCGCATGACTTCAAGAATCATGGGCTCGTCCTGAATGATCCACTGGGGAAAATATTTTGCAACCAGAGGATCAAGCGTTGTCAGTGCGCGAAGGAGGATACGCAGACGACCATTTTCGTCTTTGTAATGGTCGATCGCGATGTCCAGCAGGCGAAGATAGTTCTGCCGATCATCTTCTGAGGCTCGAAATGAGACCATATCATTGATAATCTTATCGCCCCAGGCCATTCGCTGACGCAGGTCTTCTTCTGCGTAATTGGCGCTCTTCATGTATCGCATGATCTGTTCAACGCTCGTCAGCTCATCATCCGAGCTCTGGGCGCGGACCATCGTTGGCGCGATCCAGGCAACGAGAAGAAATGCAACGAGAATCGAAAGGAATCTGTGTTTCATCTGCATGCCGTATTGTTCCGTGCTAGATACTGTGTTGTTCTTCATGGTGCTGCCTCCGCTCAATTAAAGATAGAGGGCAGCCCGATACGCAGGCGCGGAGTGATGAGGAAATAGCTGTTTTCAGTTTCCCAAATCTCCTGTGCTCGCAGAAGGAAGGAATATTTGGCATCCACGCGCAGCCAGTCGGTGAGTTCCAGGAAGGCGTCTGCCATCATACGGCCGCCCGTATACTGAATGCCCATTCCGTACTTGCTGGAGGACCGGAGGTTAATGAAGGACATGCGAATATAGACATCCACAATATCCTTTTCCTTACCGAGCGTCATCATTTTTCCGATATCCTCGGTCTGGAAATCCCGGCCTTCTTTTCCGTTACCCAGACCAACATCACCCGGAACGACAAGGTGATCGCGCATGACCTGCATATAGGCACCACCAATATTCAAGCGAAATGCAATGTTGGGATTGATTGCATTGTCTGTGAACATGATCGGATAGAAAACCTGTGCAATCGAGGAGATGTGGAAGAAGTCGTTTCTGTAATCCTTCAAATCAACTGTTTCATCGAACGAGACGTTCATCACTTTAAGATGCTTGTAGGCCTCTGTCGATGAAAAATCATTGATCACCGTCAGACTGCCGCCAAGGGAGAAGGGGAAGCCGAAGGTGAAATCAAAAGTGAGATTATAGCCGGGGGGGGAAGACATCAGATTGTTCTTGAAGGCCAGAGGACTCGGAAGGTCCGCTGCCAGCATATTCATGGGCAGCACAATGCCAACACTCATCTGATTTTTGAAGCCGACACTCAATGTAGAAATGCCTGTGGACCAGCGCGGAAGCCCGATCTCGTCATTTCCAATGGTATATGCAAGCTTCCAATTGGGTGCAAAGCCCGACAGGGCTGGGGACCGGAGTTCAACCCGATCAAGGGAGGCATCGAGAGTGAGGAAATCCGAGGGATATTTTCCAGGGTTAGCCAATATTTCGACCACTTGGAAAGAACTTGATTCCTTTGCATCGATCTGCATTTGACCTGCAGTCTCGTAATTAGAATTGCCGATATACTCAAATTCGATGTCGACCTTATCGTTGTCTTCGCCCTTTCCCGCGAGTACTTTCGGGAATTTTGTTCGTACTTCCCACTGATCCGCATTTTCCCCGACAAAAGTCACGCTGGTAATTTTAAGTGATTTACCGTTTTCCGTGTTGCGAATACGCAATTTTTTAATTTCAGGGTAAAATACTGGAATACTGCCGGAATAAAGCGGGCCGGAGGCCTCAAATTGCGGCGGAATATTTGCGGTTTGAAGCGTGTCGCGCATATTCCAAAAATCCTTGAAGCGGCTTGTTGTCGTTTCAAGCTCACGCTGCGTCATGACGATAAACGGCCCGACCTTGCCTGGCATCCAACTTCCACGCTCAGGAAGCGAGATGTTTTTCGACTGGCTGCGCTGTCCGAGAATGTCGTCATAAAGTGAAGCATCGGCTAATTGCAGGACGCTGTTCAGCTCTGATCCCGCAAGCGAGAAGCCCTTTGCCTGCTGCTCAGTCATCGATCCGAATCCGCCAAACGGATTCAGGCCGTCGTCTTCACCGCTTTCCCCTTTTTCCTCGGGAGGAAGGTTCTCCAGCTTTTCAATATAGACTTCAATAATTTGGAACGGGTCAATATTGTACTGCTCCTGTTCTTCGGGGCTGGCTTCAACATAGTAGACTTCAACTTTGCGGATCTGGGCATTCCCGTTTCCGACACGACCGGCCACTGCAAAAGTGCCATCGACTCGATATTCTTCTTCAAACATTCCAAGATCGTTCGCGCGGGCAAACACCTTATCGAGGCGCTCATAGAATTGGCGCAAAGCGTAGCCTTTTACCTGAGTATAGTCATACCCGGTAGTGGCCGAACTGCGAGTCCGACCGGTCGTTGCACGCGGCTTATCTTCCGCAGCCGACTTGATGATCTGGTTTTTCTCCGACGCATCGTTGTATTCGCGCTTCAAATCCGTCTGCTTGCTCTTCACATCGCGATCGGTCTGAGCAAGAAGCTGCGGCAAGAAGCCGAACACCAGCGCCAGGACCAGAGTGGCTCGTAAAAAAACTTGTTTATTCATGTACTTAACCTCTAATCGAAATGAATTTTCCACTTCAGGTGCAAGAACCAAATGCAAATGTATTATTCCTGGCGAAGTAAAATGTTCTTGTATTCGGCTCTTTTAGAACCGTAACGCACAACGATAGTCGCCTCAACACCATCACGAGGGATCTTGCCCTTGAGATAGAACTTTACAAGCGTACCACGATCCGCTCCGGTATTTGGGTCGACATTCAGATTGTACTGTACGTCATCAAGAAGATCTTGACCGTCATCGGACTCAACCTCAACACGAATGTCCGAAGGTTGCATATTTCGGATATTTGAAGCCGAGCATCGTCCACAGCGGGCGACCATGAATTGGAAAACATTGTTGATCGGGTACTCACCTCCGGCGGCGAAGGACTGAGACCCAATTTGGTCAATTGGGGAAGAGATATTATACAAAAATTCTGAGGAGGTAAGGCTTGTAGACGCAGAATCTGTGAGCACCTGGTAGACACGATTTTTGTAAAGCGACTTAATCGTCAACGTTTTTCCAAGTGCGTTCTCAGGTACCTTGTATTTAATAACGTTGCCCTTGCCCTTTTCTACAACAGTACCTTCAAGCTCGATATTCCAATCGTAAGATCCGACATCTTCGAGCCCAGCTACGTTGATGTACATCTCAAAAATCTCACCTGCAAATGCACCAGCAGGTTTGCGGCGGCTCAGGAACGGCTCTTTAACGATAACTTCAAAGTTGATGGGCCGAGAAACGCTTTTCGTACCGGCATCGCGCCTGTCGCGTGCATCGACGCTGATCGTTTTTGTACCTGCCTCGTTAAAGGTATTTGACCAAACCCATTTGCCGCGCTCAGCATCGGCGCTGTAGTATGGGTTGCGCTGATTGTCAGGACCCAGGGAAACGCCACCGCCGTTGATGCCGATATTGGAGATCTTGTCGACGGTCGTACCACGAACCTTGATTTCGTTGAACGTGGGGAAGCCAACAGCAGTCACGATCGGATCTGCCTGAATCTGCAGCTGATCGTATTCCTCGGAGACCACCTCGACAACAAACTTGTCGGGATTAAGATTCTCGGATTTCTCAATGTAGTGTTCGATTGGAGTGCCTTTCAATCCCGGATCGGAATCGAGAGCAGACCGAATTTCTCTGCGCGAAAACTCCAATGTACCTACCTTGATTTTCGCTTCGCCATCCGTTAGATCGGGTGTGAGCGACACTCGGTTGGTTCCGGCCTGTACCCATAATTCATAAGTGCCCGGACCGGCATCCGCTTTCCATGTGAAGCGGTAGATTCTCTCACCGGAGACACCGTTGATAACGGAATCCTGAATGTCCTGCGGATACTTGAGCGTACCCATCTCGGTACCATCCTTGAACACTTTCACTTCCGGCGGGGTAGTCACTTCATCATTCTCGCCGAGGCCTTTCACGTTGATCGTAAATTTGCGTTCCTCACCGACCTTGAGCTGGTTGTCACCGGCTGCGGCAACGGCAGGCATGTTCTTGAGAAGCTCAAGAATGATTTTACGATTTTTTTCTTCCAGCATCCGCTGCTGCATGAGGAGTTCAGCCTCTGCATCATCGCGTTCTACGATGATGATCAGAAGCTCACAGATCACAGCCAGATACAGGAAGAAGTAAACCTGGTATTTTTTATAGTGGTCGGCAGTATGTGCCATTATTGCTTACTCCTTCTTCTTAACTGATTGTCGGACATCCGTGACTGCTTACTGATGACGGAGACCGGTTTCGGTCCTGACGGATGCCTCGAGCTCGCTCTTGAGGGCATCGAGGCGACGTTCGACATCGGCCAAAGAAAGCTGCTTGCCAGGAATTTTCTGGCCGCCGCCTTCCTGATCCTCGTCTTCTTCTTTTTCATACCACGTTGTCATACCGAGAAGAAGAAGCACGGTGATTTCGACGATGATAGCGATGACGATAAGATCCGGCTGATGGGCGGTCATGAACTTGACGCCGCGGAGACCGATGTTAAGAATAAGGAACGCCGTTCCCATGAAGGCGATGGCGGTGATATTGTTTTTATACTGAGGGATGAAATCGTTATGCATGTAAAGCGCGAATGCTGCGCGGACGCTGCCATTTTCATGCTTCAGCCATTTCTTGGGACCCGTCATGAGGTTATCACCGAATTTCTTCGAAATACCGGATGACTTCAGAATCGCACCCACGAATGTGTGCATGCTGCCTCTGAACAGAAAAAGTCCAATTGGCGTGAAGAAAAACAGAACAACAAATCCGGAAATGGTGATGACGAGCGTAATCGCAAGCATGTTCATGATGAAGGTAGAGTTTCCGACCTTCGTCACGAGTTCGGGATTGAACAAGTTCGAGATCAAGCCACCCTCGCTGGGTTTGATCAACTCAAGCTCGGCATGCGTCAGCTGGCTAAGGTTGCGGTTCTTGCCCTCGTCACGCAATTTCATTTTCATCTGCTCAAGAGTCACTTGTTCATCTGACTGCGCATACACGGAAGGGACCGTGAAAGCAGCGACGAAGGCGATCAGCAAAACACTGAGCACCATGCGGCGAATGAATCCACTACTCTTCATAAGGAAAACCTCCTAACAAGACATAGGATGAGCTGTCACCGCCGGGAGCGGGACACTGTTAATTTGATAATGTACTGATTCAATTTGAGTCGGTGTTGCATTGACTGTCGTGATGAGAGCCGAACAATTCGATTGACCGGCAGACATGGCGAAAAATATCGCAGATTCACTATCACAACAATCTCGCACAAACATCATATTCAAGTCAAATTTGGCCGACATGTTTTATTGTCTCTCAGATCTAGTAAAGCTGCATGCTGCGTTGTTCTGAACTTCCTGCGCTCAGGATGCGAACCGTCACGCGTTCTCCTCCTTTACGGATAGAATTCCGATTTTCAAGAGAAAATTCGAATTCTCCTTTCCTTATCATCCAAACTTCTGTTTTGAGCGCTTCGCCACGTTCGTTGTTCAGTTCAACCCGCACATCAGAGAGCTTGTCCACGGGCTGTTCACCCCGAAAGCGAATGTCGTTGTATCTCGAAGCCGAAAATCTGAAAGAACTCGACGCCGGCGATCTTGACGGGAGCTGAAATTCAATCTGGGTCGGCGGAGCGATCACAGCAAACTCAAAACGAGAGTTGCCGGATGCATACGAATCACGCGACAAATACCGATAGGTACGTCCGTTATACCGGGCATCGATGATAAGTGTTTTTCCCGCATAGGAGTTCGGAATGCGGTAGGCGACTCGGGGACCACGACCTTCCGTCTTCAGCAGCTGCTCGGTGCGGGAGACATTCTCGTTCAGCCGCCAGCTGTACTGCGCCGGATCATTCAGGCCATCGACGCTGATGTCAAAACTGACGTCCTCGCCGGCGAACAGATGTTCCGGTGAAACACCGCGAAGGAAAGGAGGAACGCCATTGACCGCGAAGCGAGCAATCGCAATATCCTTGCCACCCGCCTGGCGGTTCGTGCGTGCTTCAATCATCACAGTATCCGGAAGACTGCCGACGGTTCCGCTCCAGAGGAACTCGACCAACCGATCGGTCCTCGACACTTCCTTCAATTTTCCGCCGCCGCGTGCAATCGACACCGTCGGCCGCGCCCATCCGAGATTCACAATCACACTATTGCGCTCTTCAAATCCTACGGAGGAAGTGATGGAAGTGCGGTTGAGTTCGAGAGCAATCGGTTGAAGCGAGGAAGTCTGGCTCAGGGAAGTGTCTACCACCAGAATCGTCAATGTCGTACCGGTATGTTCGACCGCACGAATCATTTCACGACTCATCATGGTCGTATCAAAGCTGATGCCGCGGTAGTGGAAGCGGCCTGCTTCCCACTCATGGATCCGGTCGCTGCGCACGGAAAGGTTGATATTGTACAACCCCGTCCGCGGGAAGACACAGGATACCGGGAAATAGACAGTGTGGTCTTCAATATTGCCCGTGCCGGTACGCAGTCCAAGAGACACCATTTCGGGTGTGGAAAGCGTGCCATCGTGGATGACGCTATGCAGCGTCATGGAAATCGCGTCGTTGGGTCCTATGTCCTGAACAAACACCTTTGTGCGAAATACCTGCGGTGAACCAATGACGATTCCGCTGGAATCCGCATCGACATAGCAGCGCAGCGTGTCGCTCTCCGCCAGCACGGGTGCCGGAGGGAGAAGGGTTCGCACGATATGTTCGTTTAATTCATTCATTTCATCATCAATTCTGTCGCGCTCTCTCGAAACCACAACGAATCCAACAATTGCCGTGAGATAGAGAATGAAAAACAGGTCTATGCGTCGTTTCAGTGCCACACGTCAGACCTTCGCTGCACGGCCGCCGGAAGGAATAACCGAAACGATCCGTGTGAGCTTCATTTTTGTTCCTCACCGCTTCTCTCCATCAAGGTCAGCAGATGACGGGTTTGCTGCATCGCCTGCTGCTGCTGCTGCAAAATGCCCTGAAGCTGTGCACGGGAATTGTCATTGAGTTCGCGCAGCAAAACGTTTGTCTGCTCCAGCTTCTCACCGTACTTGCGCGTGCTTTCTGTATTCAACTTGCTGATGTTATCTGTCAGCCTGGTCAGGAGGACATCCTGCCGTATGTCTGTCTGGGAAATCAGTCGGAAAAGATTTGACACCGCGCTGGTCATCTCGTGAATCGAACCGTCAATTGAGGTAAGCAGATTTTCGGATAGTCCGAGGGCGCCGACGCCCGCAGCTTCTTCATCCGACGGACTGAAAGCCGTGAGCATGGCCAGCAATAAAAGAAGGGCTGCCTCAATCAGAAATGCGCCCATGGCAATCCAGAGGGTTAAGCCTACCAGGTAGAGGGCGACCGCAATCAGTACCAGCATCGCACCAGCGTAAACAAGACCCAGAACCATATTGTAGTGGTTCCGGCTTACGATTTCTTCGAGAAATATCCGGGTACCAAGCCGCAGGCCAAGATTGGTTTCCAACCGGACCCGCCGCCCGTCATTGAAATGTACTTCGGTTCCGATGCGGCAGAGTTTCCAACATTCAAACAGCGTCTTGCTCTCGAGGGCATTTCTTACACGCCTTTCATGATAGAAATCGCGTAAAAGGCGCCGGCCCTCGTAAACCTCAAGATCCTTGACTGTTTCGGATGTACTCAGCAAAAGCGTTTAATTAGTATTTGAGGGGAAACTGGACCGATCGTTCAAGGTAGTTCACAAATCATGCCAAAGGAATTCTTGCTTATTCCACAATAAAAACGCCTATGTATCCGACTAGCACGCCCTTTAAGTGAATATAATTCACGTCCCGTGCGAATGATTCACATCGGATTTTTTCGCTCAGCGCGATGGTTGTCTTGAAGATATCAAGCTGAAACACGACTGAAACGTCGCGAAGCAGGAAAATCAGATTTCAGAACTGAGATTGGAATTTTCTGCAGAGCTATTCGTCTTCGAATCGCTCCTGAAACCATTCGAGGGTCCGGCGCAGGCCGGTTTCGATGGCAATTTGCGGCTCCCAGCCGAAGCGGGTCTTGATCTTCTCATACGAACACACGCTGCGCTGCTGTTCACCTGCTTTCCCCTCGCCGTGCTTTTCATCGGCGGGAGAACCAAGTGCCTCATTCAGAACGCGGAAAATTGTGTTGACCGTGGTTTCTACGTTGGTGCTCACGTTGAACGTATCGGTACCTTCCATCGACAAGGCAAAAACATTCGCGCGAACAAGGTCCTCGATGAACACATAGTCGCGGGTCTGCAATCCATCGCCGTTGATGACAGGCTGCTGCTTGCGCAACAGCTTGTCTGCGAAAATCGCAACGACGCCGGCTTCACCATGCGGATTCTGCCGCGGACCGTAGACATTCGTGTAGCGGAAAACCGTGTACTGCAAACCGCGGACGAGATGATAGTAATAGAGGTAGCGCTCGACGGTCACTTTCGTAATGCCGTAGGGAGAGCATGGGGCGATGGGATGATGTTCGTCAGCAGGATAGTATTCCTGTTCACCGTAGCCGGCTCCGCCGGAACTGGCAAAAATTACACGGCGCACGTTGTTCTGCAATCCGGCTTCTATGACATTGAGCGAACCGAGCACATTGACCGAAAGATCATAGCGGGGATCTTCCACGGAACGTCGCACGTCGATCTGGGCGGCATGATGGTTGATGATGTCAATATTGTGTTCGCGCACGAGGTCGGTCAGTCCCTCGTCACGGATGTCCATTTGATAGAATGCGGCACCCTTCGGCACATTCTCCAGCATCCCTGTTGAAAGATTATCGACGATCACTATCTCGTGGCCGAGTGCTTTGTAAGCATCGGCGATGCTAGATCCGATGAATCCTGCGCCGCCGGTGATAAGAATATTCATGCGCCTTGTCTGCAAAGATGAAACATGTCTCAATGTATGAAATCGCTGTGCTTGCACCAAAGAGGCTGAATGCTTCCCGACACGGCTGAATGCTTCCCGACACAGAGAACTGCGTTGTGCTGCGGCGAGAGCGTCTGCTGCAGGAGTGTCTGTCGATCAGCAGCATCATTTTTTCGCTCTCACTCGCATCTTCCTTATCTTGGCAGCGTGAAAGAGCAGCTTAAACGTCTAACATCGGACTCCGCGTTCTACGGCATCAGCAATGTCGTGGGACGCTTCATCACCTTCCTGCTGGTTCCGTTCTATACGAACACGCTCGTCAAGGCCGACTACGGCATTGTCATCCTGGTGTATTCCTTCGTTGCGTTTTTGAACGCCGTTTTCACTTTCGGACTCGAACCTGCGTACATGCGCTTCGTCTCCGATGCGGATACCGGGCGGCGAAATAAAATCTTCAGCACTTCGCTGTGGTTCATCGGTCTGGCTTCACTGATCTTTGCGGCGCTGATTCTGGCCCTTCGCGGTCAGATACAGTATGCGCTGGATTTCAAGGACGCGACAGGCATGATCGTACCTCTTGCCGTCGGCATGGTCGCGCTCGATGCCTTCAATGTGATCCCGTTCGCTGCGATGCGTATGGAGCGGCGTCCGCGCCTCTTCGCGATTATCAAACTCGTATCGATCGTAATCAATGTCGGACTGAACATCCTTTTCATCGGCGTACTTCGCTGGCCGGTGGAAACAGTATTCCTCTCCGGCCTGATAGCTTCACTGAGCAGCACTGTCCTTCTTCTGCCGACGATCCTTTCACATGGCCGTGAGAAAATGGAGCGTCCGCTGCTGCGCGAACTTCTCCGCTACGGACTGCCCACGCTTCCCGGCGCCATTTCGATCATGCTGATCGAAATCATCGACAAGCCGATCATGCAGCGGCTCACGAATCTCGAGACGCTTGCTGTCTACGGTGCGAACTATAAACTCGGCATCTTCATGATGCTGGTTGTGACGATGTTCCGCTACGCCTGGCAGCCGTTTTATCTGCAGCTGGCAAACAGCGATGAAGCCAAACGGCTCTTCGCCCGCGTGCTCACGTACTTCGTCCTCGCCGGCGCCGGCATCGTGCTGATACTCTCGCTGTTCATCGGCGACATCGTGCAGATTCCCCTTCGCGGCGGACGCACGCTCATCCCAGCAGAATACTGGAGCGGACTCGGCATTGTCCCGATCATTCTGTTCAGTTACCTTTGGGCCGGAATCGGACAAATCCTCAATGCGGGAATTTATATTCAGAGAAAAACCATGCAGGTGTTTTATGCCACGCTGCTGGGTGCCGTGATCAACATCGTCTGCAATTTTCTTCTCATTCCGGTATGGGGACTCTACGGCGGCGCCTTTGCGACCTTCGCCGCATATTTCAGCATCGCCGTATTTTATTTCTTGGCCGGCCGCCGCATCTTCCCCATCAACTACGAAACCGGCCGCCTGCTTCGCATCGCGCTCGCACTTTCAGTAAGCGCTCTGCTCTGGTATCTGATCCCTGTTCCGGAAATGCTGCCCGCCTTCGTCTGGAAGCTGATTCTCATCCTGCTGTTCAGCGGCATCCTCTGGTTCAGCGGCTTCTTCCTTCCGCAGGAGGTCGACGAAATCAAACTCCTCCTGCGCGGCCGCCCCCCAAGCGCTTGATGGGCCGAGCCGTTGGCTCTTCCTCCTCCTTTCTGAATTGCCTTTCTGATTTCCAACCGCTATTTTATTTTGATATTCCACAATCACGGAGTGCGTCTTCGAAGTAGCGGAAAAGAGACCCACATCAATCAGCGGCCGCGTGCTCGTATTGAATCAGAGCTACGAACCGCTTACTGTTTGCAGCGTACAGAAAGCAGTCATTCTGTGCTTTCTCCACAAAGCAGACATTGTTATCGAACACCCCCAGCGCAAAATCCGCACCGTCAATACCAGCTTCCCTTTCCCCAGCGTCATTCGTTTATCCAATTACAAGCGCATTCCATTTCGCGGCATCATGCTGTCGCGGAAAAATATTCTTCGCAGGGATGGCCACCGCTGCCAGTACTGCGGCGGCACAAGCGCTCCGCTAACGGTGGATCACATCATCCCGCGTGCACGCGGCGGACCCGACACCTGGGAAAATCTTGTCACCGCCTGCCTGCCCTGCAATAACCGCAAGCGCGATCATTCGCCCGAACGTGCCGGAATGACGCTCTCAAGCATTCCTCACCGGCCGTCGCGTGTTTCCTTCATCGCACAATCCGTGCATCATGTCGATGAACTTTGGAAGCCCTACCTCTTTATGGCCTGAGCCAATATTATCCCGTCTTTCGATTTTTCTTAACCCGTCTTTCCATTCTTCCTCACCCGTCACCCGCATTCCCCTTTCAACTCTGCCCTTACTTTTCATATCTTTATAGGATGTATGTTCCTCTGACAAAGATTTCCTATGAATGAACCGCGCAAGAAAACCATCCTGAGCGGGATGCGTCCCACCGGCAAGCTGCACCTCGGTCACTGGACCGGTGCACTTGAAAACTGGGTCGCCCTGCAGGAGTCGTATAACAACTTCCACCTCGTGGCCGATTACCACGCTCTGACTACCAATCTCGATACCAGCAACCTGCATCAGAATACCATCGACATGGTGATCGACTGGCTGGCAGGCGGAATCGATCCGGTGAAGAGCCCGGTTTTCCGGCAGTCGCAGATCAAGGAGCATACCGAGCTGCACCTGATTTTTTCGATGCTGATTACGAAGAGTCGGCTGGAGCGGAACCCTTCAATTAAGGAACAGGTCCGTGATCTCGAGATTGAGAACATCGTGTACGGCCACCTCGGCTATCCTGTGCTGCAGGCAGCGGACATTCTGCTGTACAAGGGCGATGTCGTCCCGGTCGGGGAGGATCAGCTCTCTCATGTGGAAATCACGCGCGAGATCGCACGCCGCTTCAATGCGACGTGGGGACCAGTCTTCCCCGAACCGGAATCCAAGCTGACAAAGTTTGCCCGGCTGCCGGGGCTCGACGGTAAGGATCGGAAAATGTCGAAGTCGATGAACAACACGATATTGCTTTCCGACGACCCTGCGACGGTGGAACAGAAATTGCGCAAAGCTCCGACGGATGTTCTGAAAGTGCGGCGCAATGATCCGGGGCGTCCCGATGTCTGCCTCGTGTACACGTATCATGAGAAATTCAATCCTTCCGAAACTGCGGAAATCCGTCAGGGCTGCGAGTCCGGCGAACTCGGCTGCGTGGATTGCAAAAAGCGCTGCGGAGCGAAGATCAGCGAATTTCTGGCTCCGCATATCGAACGGCGAAGCTTCTACGAAGCACAGCCTTCGCTCGTGGAGGATATTCTCCGCGACGGTGAAGAGCGCGGACGCACTGTCGCCCGCGAAACCATGGCAGCCGTACATGACGTAATGAAACTGGGCTAGGCGTGGGCACTTTCAAAATCAGACTACCGGATTTCGAAGGTCCGCTCGACCTGCTCCTGTTTTTCATCCGCCGCGATGAACTCGATGTGTACAACATTCCAATCGCTTACATCACGAAGGAATTTCTCTCCTACATCCGCGTCATGCAGATGCTGGACCTCGAACTCGCAGGCGATTTCATTGTCATGGCTGCGACGCTCATGCACATCAAAGTGCGTCTGCTGCTGCCGCGCATCGAGAGCGAGGAGGGCGAGGAAGAAATCGACCCCCGGGCTGAACTCACGCAGCGTCTGCTCGAATACAAACGCTACAAGGAGTCTGCGGAGGAACTGCAGAAGCTCGAACTCGAACAGCGCGAGCGCCATTACCGCGGCCTGTTCAAATACGACGTGAAGAAAACACCGGTGACGAACGACGAGGATGTGCTCGAAGACGTCACGATGTACCAGCTCATCAAGGCCTTTCAGCGGGCAATGACGAACATCCCGAAAAAGGTTGTCCACGAGGTGCGGGCGATTCCCTGGAGCATCGAGGAACAAGGCGCCTGGCTGATGAAGCGTTTCGACGGCCGCTCCAGATACAACTTTCTGGAAGTCCTGCGTGAAATGAAAGAAAAGGTGCAGGTGGTGGTGACTTTCATTGCCATGCTCGAACTTATGCGCGCACATCGTATCCGCGTCGAAATCTTCGCGCAGTTCAACGACTTCGAAATCATCAGAAATGAAACGGCGGACGAAAACGTCCCTACTGAGAATCATGCAGAATCAAACGAATCCCATGCCGACTGAAGAAATAGCTGACGCAATGACTCCGCAAGACGGTGCCGAAGAAATCCAGAGTGAGGCGATGCCTGAAATTCAGGAGGAGGCTGTCGTAATCGATACCGAAGATGTCGCTGACACTGAAGATGCCGCGGATGTCACGGATACCGAGGACGTTGCCGTAACCGAAGATGCCGAGGTTGTCGCGGACACCGAAGATGTCGCGGACACTGCGGACATTGAAGACGTCGAGGACTCCGAAGATGCTGAGGATGAAGAATTCGATGAAGAGGACCCTGATTTCCGGGGCATTATCGAAGCGCTGATCTTCGCTTCCGACGAGCCGCTGACTTTCAAGCAAGTCAAGGAACTGCTCGCTCCAAACGAGAGCGAAGGCAGCGGTGAGGAAGAAGATGCTCCGGTCCGCGGCCGTCGAAAAAAAGCAAAAACGTTGACAATAACCCGCGTCAAGCGAGCGATCGACTGGCTCAATACAACGTACGAGGAGAATGGCCGATCATTCCGCATCATCGAAGTGTCGGGAGGTTTCGCGTTTCAGACCACCGGCGATTACGGTGCGTGGGTGGGACGCCTGTTCGCAGAGCGTGCCCGCAGGCGCCTGACGCAGAGCGCGCTGGAAACGCTCGCTATCATTGCGTTCCGCCAGCCGATTACCAAACCATCGGTCGAAGGAATTCGCGGAGTTAATGCCGAGTATGTGGTGAAATCACTGCTCGAACGCAACCTGATATCCATTGTCGGGCGGGAAGACAGTCCGGGGCGTCCTCTGCTGTACGGTACGACGAAAACCTTCCTCAAGCATTTCGGACTCAGCAGCATCAATGACCTTCCGAAGCCACGGGAGATCAAGGACCTCCTTTCATCCGAGGATGAACTCATGAGCAACTCCATCGATGAACTGGATCCAGAAAAAGCATCGGCGCTGACACGGGTATCATCTCAGGAACTTGAGCGTCTCTTCGACAACGCCCGACTTCGGGTGCTTGAGCCCGGCGATGCTTCTGCCAGTCCTGACGAAATAGCTATCGAAGTGATCACCGAAGATAGCGAAGAAGTTTCCGCGCCCGTTCTGCATGTGAATTTCGACACTGATTCCGTCGGGTCCGAAGTCAATTCGGAAGATGAGGACAATGACGAAACCGACATCGATCCCGTTGATGAGGATAGAGACGAAGAAGCAGACGAAGACATCGATATCGCTGACGACGATAGCGAAGAAGAAGCGGACGAGGACAGCGATCCCGTTGATGATGATAGCGAAGAAGATGAAGAACTTGACGACTTTGACGAAGACGACATAAATGAAGAAGAAATGGAAGAAGACCTTCCGACGGAGGATACTCCGTTTGATGAAGAAAGTCCCGATGAACAGGAGTTGATCTGATGGCAGGCAAATCTCAAACACCCCGCGGCGGCGGACCCCGACGATCCTCCGGCTCTTCCCCCCGCGAAGGTGGACCGAAAAAATCATCCGGTCCTTCCGGCAGCAGCGGCGGACCTCGTCGCTCATCATCCGGTCCTTCCGGCAGCAGCGGCGGGCCTCGTCGCTCATCATCCGGTCCCTCCGGTCGGAGCGGCGGACCACAGCGTTCATCAGGACCGCCCAGGCACGGAAGCGGCGGACCACAGCGTTCATCAGGACCGCCCAGGCACGGAAGCGGCGGACCACAGCGTTCCTCCGAATCTTCAGGCTACAACGACGACAGAAGGCGTTCTTCAGGACCGTCGGGATATAAC
>JBATDG010000086.1:0-9586 GCA_049663345.1 Bacteroidota bacterium | reverse complement strand
GAACACCCCCGTTCCGCGCAGCGGAACTCCCCCGTTCCGCGCAGCGGGACACCCCCGTTCTGCGCAGCGGGACACCCCGTTCCGCGCAGCGGAACACCCCAGTTCCGCGCAGCGGGACACCCCCGTTCCGCGCAGCGGAACACCCCCGTTCCGCGCAGCGGAACAATTGACTTTTTGTTGGAATTTCTGTAACTACAGATTACTATATCCTCATCGGTGCCTATGCCTGCCCGCCGGTGCCAGAAGGTTCACATCAATGGAGTCTCCAATGAAGCCTGCGCGCGCAATCAGGATGCTGTTCGCTGTGGTCATGCTTGTATCCATTTCCCCTTGTGTCCTCGGACAGGGCGTGGTGATGACGACAGATGAGACACAGACGGACTTCCTCCGCACATACAAATTTGTGCTCTCGCAGGCTTCGTCCGATTACCGGTTTACGAACGCGACTATGGATACCGCGCTCTTTCCCCGATTCGGCGAGTATTCGGTGTACTGGAAAAAATCCGGCGCCAACAGGGGGAGCTTCGTGTTTCCGGACGCGCTGCCGTCGAACTACTCTTCGGTGCAGTCCGCACGCTACGATAATTACGACTGGCGCGCCTCTGACCACCTCGCGATTTCATTCAAGGCCTATGCGAAAACGGCCGCGATCTTCAAAAGCGATATCCGCAAAAACAGCAGCAGTGCTTCCTGGGAAGCGGTGTATTTCAAGAATCTGATCGACACCTACCTGCTGGGAAACATCTCCTACTACGTCGGCGAGAAAGAGATCGACTCGGTCGGACTCATCTGGACGACGCAGCTGCTGATCGTCCCGGCCTTTGCTGTGGAGGATGCGGACTGGAAATTCTACGTCGACAGCATCTTTACAGCTGCCCCGAAACTGAAAAACAATCTGCTGGCGTTTCTCTCGCGCGGCGGTACGATTTACACCGAGGGAAATGCGGTGTATATGATAGAAAAGCTGGGACTTCTGCCTGTCGGAGCCGTCGATTACACGGAGGGCGTGCTTCCGGATTCCACCAACAGCATCATGCTTGAAATGACGAACTCGACGCACCCGGTCGCTGCCACGGTGGACGCGGCGGGTACGCGCATCTACTCAGCAACCGTTCCGAATGTCCAATGTGCGAACGCTGATATCATCGCCCGTCTGCAGGGCAGCAGCATACCGGTAATCTTTGCGCTGCAGGGAGCTGCGGCGAATAACGGACGTGTGATCTGCAACACCGCACTGCCTACGATTGGCGGATCCAATGCAACGCAGCCGGGAGAAACCACGCATGAAAGCCGACAATTGCAGTGGGCACTCAACGCAATTATGTCGGCCTTTGCCACGAATATCGATGTGACCCGTTCCGTGGATAATGAGATCCCTGACTCTCTTACGGCGGGACGCAACGCCGCTTCCTTCGACCGCTGCGATACACTCGAAATCCGCGTGAAGGTTCGGAATCTATCCGCTTTCACGATTACAGGGATTACGGTCACAGAATCCCTGAGGGATTTCTTCGGCTTCGTGGATGTTTCAACGCCTGATGTCACCTGGGAATTCAAGAAACCCAACCTGACTTTCTCCGGACTTTCGATCCCGCCGCATGGCGAGAAAGTCATTGTGTACCGCATCGCCACGCCTGATCCGGAAGACGCCATTCACGAGAAAGTGAACAATTATATCTCCTGGGCGAATTACATCTACGCGTCCTACAACATCACATCCTACGCCGACGAGATGGGCTTCGCGAGCTATCGCAAATACCGCAACTACGTCGACATGCTATTCTCCGCACGCATTGTGGCGGACGCTGATCTCAACTGGAAGAACTTCCTCGGCCTCTATTATCAGCCGTTCAAGGTGTTCATGATGATGGAGAACAAGGAACGCACCGCGGCCATGGGAACCGAGTACGTACAGTACATTCCGAAGGACGTCCCTTTCTACTGGACCGATAAAACCCTCGACATTCCGATTCTGAAAACTCCCGGCGGGAAGTTCGTAGATGTGCTGCACGGAAGCATGGACGACAAGTCCCCCGAATTCGATATGGACAACGACGGACATCCCGACGTATGGCTGGATACCGCTTCGATCTCTCCGAAGAATTATCGGCTGGAAGAAACGGAAGTTTACTGGCTGAATCCGTGGGAGCATCTGCGCAGCGGAAACTCCGCGCTTTATGAAGACATCGATCACGACGGACTGCGCGCTCAGGATGTGGACGGCGACGGCGTGGTGGATATCGAGGAGCCGGGCGACAAGATCCGCGTCTGGAAGGTGACCTGGGATGTGGGGAAAATGGCCGGCTACCAGTTCTTCGATCCCTACTGCTATTTCGAAATCTGGGTCGATCCGCCTGATCTTGTCCCGCTGTCCGCCGGAATCAGCAGCGCCTACGGGAAGCTCGACGAAGACGTCAACGAGATGTTCTATCCCTATTCTCCCGATGTGCATTCACCCAATATCGCCGACACGTCGTGGACGCATTGGATGGAACGCGACGCAGACGGCAACGTTCTGTGGAAGCAGCTGATCTGGCAGAAAGTCAGCAACTACGAAGGCTTCACCTTCATCGATACTGCGAAAGCCGGGTATAAGCTGCGTCCCACCGACCGCTGCGCCGGCACAGTGCCGCAGCCGCATCGCGAATTCATCGCCGTGCTTTCACTCGGCGGTGAAGAGATCGACATGAAAAATCCCACTCCCGCGAAATCGCAGTATTCCAACATCAACTACACCACGATATTCGGAGAGAAGCGCAATACACCCATTCGCACCACCTACACCTACTGGGCTCCGCTGCCGAATCCCCTGCAGTTCGAATACATCACCAACAACTTCACCATCACCGATCCCTCAGGCGAGAGGGTGCTGCAGCATCTGCCGGCGTACGGTAAAGCGAATCTCACTTTCGACATCGACGCTTCGACGGAGTACACCTATTACTGGATCCGCAACGCGGGACATGACGTTGATTTCAACGATCCATCGCTCGCGCAGGAGGGTGTCGACGAACTCGGCGACGGCGTCTTCGGCTACATGCTCTACGACATTCCGAAGGGCATGGGCGGCTACAAGATTACCCTGCCGAAGAATGCCGACGGAAGCTATGATATGGACAAGCTCGTGCAGGTCGACGGCGCGCCGTACAAATCGTGGCTCTCGAATCCGAACACCGGCAACGAAGTACAGGTGCTCGAGGATCCGTTCACCTATCACATCTACATACCGCAGCTGCTGATTCCGCCCGCGCTCGACGATGATAATTTCGACGGCGTGGATGACTGGATCGACGATCGGGGCGACCGCTTCCAGTCATCGACAGGCTATCTCCACGACGGCTTCATGATTGGAAACGGAGAAGCGTATCCGGATTACCCGCCCGAACCGTTCAAGGACGACATCTACGGCATGGTGACTTCCGGCTGGTACGCTGGCGCGGACAATACCTACGGCGATGATTTCTTCGAAACGCTGGGCAAGACGCATTTCACAATCAAGGCTGAGTTCGAGGGAAGCGGCAGGGAAGGGTCCATCGACATCAGCAAGGGCGGCTGGCTGGTCGTTGAGGAAATCTTCGGCGGCTCTCCCTGGGTGCTGTTTTCGCATGCGCTCAATGCCTACGCCGAGGGCGTGAATTATCAGCTGACCTCGACCGCGAATCCCACCATCGCCCGCTACGGCGTCGATACCGTGTTCGTGAAACATGTCATTGAGGACCGCGGCGAACCGCATAACTTCGACATCAATTTCGATCCCTACATGGTTTCCTACGGCTACGGCGAGACCACGATCACGACCTATGCCGGAGGGAAGGATCCCTGCGGACTCATCGAACCCTCGCCGGATCTTTCTACCATCATCGACCCGCGGCGCGATGCGCGGGAACTCACGCTCGTGCCCGATGCCGATGCGTCCAATCCCGATCTGGCGGAATATCCGAAAACCGTGAATGGCACTTTCCTGCAGGTTCGGATTGAAGTCTCGAACGGCACGGATGAAAATTGGATCAACACCCGCGTCACTCCGCACATCCCTGCGGCGAGCGGTGCAACGCATCCCGTGATGAGCTACGTTTCGTATCCGCGTCCGCTTGTTCCGGCGAAGGTTGATCCTGCCACTGGTGCTGTGATCCAAGGCGGCGACGACCCGCGTGCCTTCCGCACAGGCTGGCGCTTCAATCAGCCCGAAGGCGAAGTGCTGGTGAAGATGGGCAACGAACTTAATCTGCTTCAGCCCTCGCGGCGCGCGTACTTTGTATTTCTTTTCGAAGTGGATCCTTCGCTGGCGAACGGCATCTACGAAATCGATTTCTCGATCGCCGGCGATATGAGAAAGTACGATGGCTCCGTGGTCAAGTCGCTGGCGGTTGATGTTCCTTCATGCATGTTCAGCATCGCGCCGCGCGACGAGAAGGGGAATGTGACGCAGTTCCAGAAGCTCGTTATCGGACAGGGAACTCTGGAAAATATCCGAACAACGATGAGTCAGCCCGAATTCCGTGGACTTGGCAATGTCCGCTGGTCCGCGAAGGATGTGCAGGGCATCGATTTCGACACGCTTACCAACGTGCTGCCTGCGACCTACAGTCCCGCCACCGGAGTGGAGACCATTGATCTGTCGCGCTTCTCGCCCTTCCCGACGGTGGACAGAACGAAGATCTATGTCCTCGAGCAGGGCGAGGTGAAAAGCGGGATGTCCGTCGAAACCCTGAAGATCACCGAGAACGAAGCGCTGCAGTACAGCTACGCGCCTTCAGGTACATCCTCATTGCAGGGCGCCGCGCTGTCCGTCACAACGGTTGGACCCAAGCTCGTCCTCGACAAGCAGATCGTCGAAATCAACGGCAAGCCTTACGACACGGAGAGCGTCCGCGAATTCCTCCCCGGCGAGACAAAGGAAATGCTGGTCCTTTTTGCGCTTTCCAATCAGGGCACCTCCGTAGCGGAGAACGTCCTTCTCCAGGTAAGCGGCGGCAGCAGCTTCGAGCCCATCACCGACGAACTGCCATCCAACTGCAGCGTGACGAGTGATGGAATCGAGGCCGTGTGCGCTTCCCTTACTCCCGGCGAGACCCGGCAGGTGATGGTCCGCTTCCGCGCTCTCGATGAGGTCTGCGCCTCGGTGTACGATTCGACTTCGCTGGTCCGCAGCATGACCGCGGTGTACAGCGGGACCTACGCACTTTCCGGAAAACTCACGAAGGACGTTTTCACCATTCCCGACGAACGCATCCTCGATCTCCCTGCGTATGATTTCCAATCCGAGCGACTTCTATGTTCCACGCGCGAGGCCGTGCCAGGGGAATCCATTTCCCTGTCTACCAAATTCGTCAACGGCGCTATTCCTGCACAGGACATCTCCGTCGGATTCTACGCTGTGATCAACAACATCGACACCGTCCTTCTCGCCACGCATAACGTGCCGTACGCAGATGCGAATGCGGTGACGATGATCTCAGCCGATGTCACCATTCCCGTCTCTGCATTCTGCATAGAATTCATCACGATAATCGACGAGCAAAACGGCGTGGGCGAATTCTGTGAATTCAATAATGTGCAGTCCTTGAAGCTTCCGTTGGGCGGGCTCGACTGGATTCTGAACGTCAGCAACTACCCGAATCCCATGCGCAGCGAGACGAACATCTCCTACATTCTGCCTCGCGAAGTACGTGACATCACGCTCACCATCTACAACCTCGACGGACGTGAAATCGGACGCATCGAAAATCCCCCGGGTGAAATTGGCTTCCACAGCATTCCCTGGCGCGACGCCCGTCTTTCGGTCGGCACCTACATCTACACCTTCCGCGGCATCGACGATCTGGGCATCACGAAAACATATTCGGGGAGGGTAGTGAAGCTGTAGCGGTTGACACAATACGGGATATTGCAGATCCCGTTATCGCGAGATCAGGGCCAGCAAGGAACGCGGATTGGATATGAGAATTGCCGGCCTTCGCGCATGCCATCAGCAGGGAAGAAGCCCGGATCAGCGTCGTTTGATTACAACTGCGAATTTCCCGGTAAGGGTTTCGTTTCCGAATCTGAGATGATAGAAGTACACACCGCTTGGGATCGGCGTGCCGTCCTCGTTTTTCCCATCGAAGGCCACGAAGGCTCCGGCGGTATTGTCGAGTTCAATAGGTTGACTTTCTCGACGGGAGATCAGGTTCATGCTCGCGGAATAGATATACAAATCGGCGCGATTGACCGGCGCGTTGCGGGGCAGGGGAAAGCATATCCGTGAAAACTCAGTCGGGTCGAAAGGATTGGGAAAGGGAAGGTCGCTGTCTGCGCTCGGAGCGCTGCCGCCTTCGACCACACTGACGCACAGTGCATTCGCTACATCCGCATGAAAACGGTATGCCCACCCATTATCGAGCTTTGTGAAATTCTCATCCCATTCAGCGCTGCGCACATCAAGTTCGAATTCAATCCCCCTACTGCTTCGTTTGATTGCTTCAGCGACGTCCGTATTTGCAACGACAAAGCTGACGGTATCGAGTCCATTGAACACACGGAGGTACATCGAACCGGTAGCTGCAAGACTGCTGTGGATAGTTGCCCTTGTTCCGACCAATTGCTGGCCGAGGACGCGCGCGGTCGCGAGGGCTGCCGCATCATCATATAACCTCGCGGGGAGCCGATCGGCGCGATAGCCGGTGAAGAAATTCGTCTGCGCCCAAAGACAGAGCGCTGCACTCATGTCGCCACCCCGCGCACGAATCGCTTCATCCATTGCCGTGATTGGTTCGACCTTCCGCATGCGGGTCCATACATCCCGCATCAGATCATGATCAAATCTGTTTTCGAGAAACTGCGGCCAGAGCGCGAGTTCATACCCGCTGCGCATTGAGCCCCATATCCAGAATGGCCGCTCAGTCTTATCCATGAAGTCGCGGATATACTGGAAGTAATCATTGATCGACGGGTACACTACTTCCTCATAGTATGTGGAAGTCATCTCATGCATCCAGGTATCTCCGCCCCACATTCCATACGTCCCAAGCTGAATCATGTGATGGAACTCGTGTGCCGCCGTGACGCGGAGACCGTTGAGGCCCTTCGTCTTGTATTCGAGGAAGTCGTTGTCGATCTCCATATAGGATGCATAGGTCGGTTTCACAGTGCCTGAGGTGCGGGGGAGTCCAAATGTTACACTTCCGTAGAAAACCCCACCGTACTGAATGATATACACGTTGTACTGGGCCTTCGTCTCCTCGAAAGGTGGCGGATCGAAGCCCGCTTCCTCAACTTCGACATGATACACGCTGTCGAAAATCGCCGCTACTGAGTTGGCGAATGCATGCGCGGATCCGGGGATGCGCAGGTTGTCGTCTGCCAGCATTGCCGCTTCCGCTGTACCGGATGTGTCATAGAAAATTCGAAAACGGCAGGATGGACTCACGAT
Source organism: Bacteroidota bacterium (assembly GCA_049663345.1). GTDB lineage: Bacteria > Bacteroidota > Ignavibacteria > SZUA-365 > SZUA-365 > SZUA-365. The sequence goes on along the minus strand of JBATDG010000086.1, from coordinate 2,175 downwards.
GCTTGTCTGGGACATGCGGGGAGTGAGAAGTGAGCGAATTTCAGCGGCGAGCGAGGGAGATGCCGTTGCGATGCGTTGAGCGGCTTCAGCTGCGACAGCGAAGCCGCATTTCTGGTGGTTAGGAAAGGATTGAATTCCAGTCGTATGGATTTCGGAAGCGGGAACACGGAGCGTGCGAAGGAAATCAATAAAATCCGTATCGCTCATCCCCGAGAGTTCGTTCGGCTGTCCCTGCGCGTGAACAGCAACCATCATGAAAAGCACTGCCGCCAACGCTATCCGAAATCTTGACCCGGTATTCATCGAATGTCCTCACGCTGAATCTGATAGCCCGAAACATAACTCCGCAGCAGTGGTTGATCAACGGTAATAATACTGCCCCCTGGAGGCAGGGCGATATCCCTGCCTTTCTATTTCCGCGAAAAATTCCTTTTTTACAAGGATATGAATCGTGTGTCCTTCCATACCCTGGGCTGCAAGCTCAACTTCGCCGAGACGTCGACGTTCCAGCGGCAGTTCGCCGAGCGCGGATTCGCGACGGTGGATTTTCGCGAGGAATCCGACGTTGTCGTGATCAACACTTGTTCCGTCACCGAGAACGCTGACCGCGATGCGCGGAAAGCTGTGCGGCAGGCGCTGCGGCGTTCCCCGGACGCCTACGTCATCGTACTCGGCTGCTATGCGCAGCTGCGTCCTGAAGAACTCGCCTCCATCGAAGGAGTCGATCTTGTCCTCGGCGCCGAGGAAAAATTCCACATCATGGAGCACGCAGATCCCGGGTGGCACAAGGATCAGGCGCGAATCGCCGTGGGCGACGTCGCCGATGCCGCGGATTTCGGAGTCGCCTATTCCGCCGAAGGCGGCACACGCACGCGGGCCTTTCTCAAGGTGCAGGATGGCTGCGATTACACCTGTTCCTACTGCACGATTCCCATGGCGCGGGGCGGCAGCCGAAGTGAAAACATCGAGCGCACGCTCGAACATGCGCGGGACATCATCGCGCAGGGTTTCCATGAAATCGTGCTCAGCGGCGTGAACGTCGGCGACTACGGTACGGGCACGGACACCACGCTCCACGACCTGCTCGCCCGGCTGCTTGAACTGCCAGGTGAATTCCGCCTGCGCATTTCCTCAATCGAACCGAACTTGCTTGGCGACGACATCATCGCGCTCGCCGTTGCGAATCCGAAGCTCGTTCCGCATTTCCACATTCCGCTGCAGAGCGGAAGCGATACTGTTCTGCGCCTCATGCGCAGGCGCTACAACACGCGCGTCTATCGCGAGAGGATTGAAGCTGTGCTCACCGCGCTGCCCGATGCGGCGATCGGCATTGACGTCATCGTTGGAATGCCGGGGGAGACGGATGAACTCTTCCGCGAGGCCTACGAATTTCTCGTCGACCTCCCGTTTACGTATCTGCATGTTTTCAGCTACAGCGAACGTCCCGGTACCGACGCGCTCGGCATCGACGGAAAGGTGTCGCCGCAGGAGCGCGCTCGCCGCAGTTCCATGCTGCGCACGCTCAGCCAGCGCAAGCGCCGCACCTATTACGAGCGCCAGCTAGGCCGCAGCCTTCAGGTGCTTTTCGAATCCGGCGGTGAAGGGGAAGTCACCGGCTTTTCGGAGAATTACGTCCGCATTTCCGTTCCCTGGCAACCGGGACTGGAGAATCGAATTCTGCCCGTCCGCTGCGAGTCCCTTGGGAAGGATGTTGTTCATGGCACCGTGCTTTCGAAGCCGGTGGTGGATGGCGGATACGTCGCGCTGCCTGTGGTGGGGGCGGAAGAAATCGAAATCGAGATCGAGCCCGATATCGTTGATCGAGATCGAGATCGTTAATCGAGCCCGAGATCGTTAATCGAGCCCGAGATCGTTCATCGAGATCGAGATCGTTAATCGAGCCCGAGATCGTTCATCGAGATCGAGATCGTTAATCGAGCCCGAGATCGTTCATCGAGCCCGAGATCGTTCATCGAGCCCGAGATCGTTCATCGAGATCGAGATCGTTCATCGAGATCGAGATCGTTCATCGAGATCGAGATCGTTCATCGAGATCGAGATCGTTAATCGAGCCCGAGATCGTTCATCGAGCCCGAGATCGTTCATCGAGCCCGAGATCGTTCATCGAGCCCGAGATCGTTCATCGAGCCCGAGATCGTTCATCGAGCCCGAGAT
>JBATDG010000085.1:0-108737 GCA_049663345.1 Bacteroidota bacterium | reverse complement strand
GGTTGCTGCTTGGGAGCAGAGCCGGAACAACAAGAATGCTGCTATCGACTGGCAATTCTCAACAGCAGACGCTCGTGTGAAGCTCAAAAGGCTTTATCCGACATATGATGCGTGACGTGACACTAGTTCTGCTTTTCCTGGGACTCTTTCCCGCTGCCGGCTGCAGCCAGGAGCACAAAATTGAAACTAACGACAACCGAAACGGAAATTCCATGACGCACGACAGTAAAATTCGCGACGGCGAACTCAATCTGCCCGATCTGACCACGCTTCCCGCTGATGGCGGACCCGAATTCAACCGCCTGGTTTTCACGTCGAGTCCTTACCTTCTGCAGCATGCGCGGAATCCGGTGGACTGGTATCCCTGGGGCGATGAGGCGTTTGAAAAGGCGAAACGCGAAGACAAGCCGATCTTTCTCTCCATCGGCTACAGCACCTGCCACTGGTGTCACGTGATGGAGCATGAATCCTTCGAGGACGCAGAAATCGCCGCCTATCTCAACGACCATTTCGTGTCGATCAAAGTCGATCGGGAAGAACGTCCCGATGTCGATCATATCTATATGACCGTCTGTCAGTCGATGACCGGCAGCGGAGGCTGGCCGCTTACTATATTTATGACGCCGGAGAAGAAGCCGTATTACGCCGGCACGTATTTTCCGAAGGATGACAGTTTCGGCCGTCCCGGCTTCATGCGCGTGCTCATGACCATGCACGACGCCTGGAAAAACGACCGGCAGAAAGTGCTGAGCATCGGCGAACAGCTGCAGCAGCAGCTCAGTCACGCGCTGCAGGGGGAGGATGGCGACATTCCTTCCGACGCTCTCGAGCGTGCCGTGCGGAGCTTCAAGTCCAGATATGACGAGGAATTCGGCGGCTTCGGTCCGGCGCCGAAATTCCCGATGGGCCACACGCTGAGCTTCATGCTCCGCCGCGCCACTGCGGACGGCGACGGAAAGCTGCAGGAGATGGTGGAGAATACGCTGCTGCGAATGTATCGCGGCGGCATCTGGGATCATCTCGGCGGCGGCTTCTGCCGGTATTCGGTGGATAGGAAATGGCTGGTCCCGCATTTCGAGAAAATGCTCTACGACAACGCCCTGCTGCTCATGGCCTATGTGGATGCATACCAGGTCAGCGGGAAGGACGAATACAAAACGATCGCCCTTGAAATAATTGAGTATATCCATCGGGATATGACAGATGCCAACGGCATGTTTTTCTCCGCTGAAAATGCGGACAGCGAAGGGGAAGAAGGCAAGTTCTATGTTTTTACCCGGGCGGAATTCGATGCCGCTGTCGGAGCGGACACCCCCGCGATGGCGGAATATTTCGGTGTGACGCAAGAAGGGAATTTCGAACATGGAAATAATATTCTCCACATTGCCTTGGATCCGAACGCATGGGCGGAACGTCACGGGCTGTCTGCCGCAAAGGCGAAAGAACGCATTGCCGCGGCGAAGGAGAAGCAATTCGCCGTTCGCGCCAGGCGTGTGCATCCCTCCCTCGACGACAAGCTGCTGGTATCGTGGAACGGACTGATGATTTCCGCGCTCGCGCAGGCGGGGCAGGCCTTCGGCGACGCGGCGCTCACCACCATGGCTCAGCGCGCGGCCGATGCGATACTCAATCAGATGCTGCAGAAGGATGGAGCACTGCTGCATAGGATGCGGCAGGGGAAAGCCGGCATCCCGGGTTTTCTGGAAGACTATACTTATTTCACCTGGGGACTCATCGACCTCTACGAAGCGAGTTTCGAGACGCGCTATCTCGGCGCCGCAGTGTCGCTCACAGAAAAGATGCTCGCGCTGTTTCATGACGGAGCGAATGGCGGACTATTCTTCACCGCCAAGGATGCGGAGGAGCTTATCGTCCGTACGAAAGAATCCTACGACGGAGCGACGCCGTCGGGCAATTCCGTCGCTGCTTACAATCTCGTGCGGCTTGCGCGCATGACCGGCACCGTCGCCTACGAACAGCGCGCGCAGGAAATTCTCCGCGCCTTTGCTTCACAGCTGGCGCAGGCTCCCACGGGAAGTACGGTGATGCTCATGGCGCTGGATTTCGTCGGGAAGGGAGGAAAGGAAATAGTGCTCGCAGCGAAAGACCGGAATGCGGCTGCAGCTATGGCAGCGGAAGTGCGCAGGCGCTGGGAACCCCGCAGCGTGCTGCTCTTTCATCCTGAGCACGATGCAGAAGAAATAGAGACCCTCGTCTCCTATATAAAGGACAACCAGCCGGTGGACGGCAAAGCCACCGCCTATGTCTGCCGCAATTTCGCCTGCGAACTTCCCGTAACGAGCGCCGGCGCGCTTGCAGATAAATTAGCTGCCGGGCAGAATTAATGCTGTTGTTGAAGAATTGTGAATTATGCGCAGTAAAATCGTTCCCTGTCCCCGTACACTTATTTTCACAGGGGCGAAAAAATGACTAGGAAACCGATCAATTAATATCCACATTGTACAATGAATCATTCGAGAACCGCCCACCTGAAATAACCCTCCGGTACTGCAAGTTCTGCAGAATGAATTTTCCATCGATTCTTGAGACCGTGCCAATTTCCGGGATTTGATGAGTTAACACTTTGGCACTTTTTCAAGAAGGAGTTCATCATGAACATCTACGTAGGAAACATGTCGTACAACGTTACCGACAGCATGCTCCGCGAAACATTCGAGGAATTCGGTTCGGTTGACACAGTGAACATCGTCACCGATCGCGACACCGGCCGCCCCAAGGGCTTCGCTTTTGTCGAGATGAAAGACGATGGCGAGGCGCGTGCCGCCATCGATAAGCTGAACGGCATGGATCTCGCAGGCCGCAACCTCAGCGTCAACGAAGCCAAGCCCCGCGCCCCGCGCCCCGCTGGCGGTTCCCGCTGGTAATCGCGCAACCCGCGATCACTTACGATTGATCTTTGCTCCGAGGATGGTGCTCACGCGCCATCCTCGGAGTCGTTTATAGCCGAATTCCCACCCGATTCTCAAATCTGCCTGCCGCCGTCTCGCCACACGCAGCTCATCCTTTCTTGACATTTGCTATCCTGCGGATTACGTTGCAGGGGATTCAATCGTTCGATGATTTCGGGATAAGGAGGCGAGATGCGAAAGAGAAGTTACTTCGGCAGACTGGCGTTCTTCACACTTTTTCTGATTTTCTCATCTAGCACGGTGTCTGCGCTGGAGTTGCAAACCTCCGGGCAGCAGGTGGATCCGCTGCGGCTGCGTCCGCAGGACAGTCCGGCAGCCATGCGCAATGCGCCGGTCGAACTGAGCACCCCGAATCGCAGCCTGCCTGATGAGCCGAAAGGGATAGTCCCGCTGGATTCGCTGACTTCGCAGTCGATCAATCGGTCGGGACTTTTCGAAATCGCACGCATGGCGAATGCCTGGAGCTATCTCAGGAACGACGGCAATCCCATAGCACACGATCCGAAAACAAAGCAGGTCGCGGTCGCTTATCGCGGACCCGATCGCAGCGACAGCGGCGACGGACGATCGATGTACGTGCGCTACGCTCAGCGTCACGGAAGGGAATGGGGAGATGCAAGCGCTGACATGGGACAGGGAGGACGCCCGCAGTTCCCGTCCGTGTTTCTTCCCAATGCCGAAAACGCTCCCTGGCCGCATGTGGTAATGCTGTGGATTGACGACCTGCTATTCGGAAACGGGCAGACGATGCCCGGACTCGTGCGCGCGATGTACGGAGGCATCGGACATCCGTCCGTGGAGATCGGAAGATTTTCGACTCCGCCGGATTGGGACGCGCCGAGGGAGATTATAATGAACCAGCACACGGGAGACCTTTACTCCGCAGCGCTGGGACTCGAACCGGGAAATGGCGCATCGACGGGGGAGATCTACATGCTGCGTTCCTCGAATGGCGGTCAGAGCTGGTCCGCTGTCACTTTCGATGATCCGCTCTGGACCCGCGATATGGTGCCCTCGAATGCAGCGGCTGCGAGTCTCCGACTGGATATTTCACCCGACGGAAGCACCATGGTGGCAGCCTGGGTGAATGTCTACAAGGTGAAAACAGACAGCGGCCGGATTCTCGACGACAGGCATGAAATTGCCTGGCGCATCTGGACACAGGGTATGTATTGGGGACCGCTCAATCGAATCCGGTTGAGTGAATTGCAAAATCGTCCTGCGCCTTTCGAAAACAGGATCGCCATGTCCTGGGACATGGACGTAGTCTTCGATTATCGCAATGCGCTGCATTTCCTGACCGTCTGTTCCGCCGATCTTGATGCATTCGATCCCTATGCTGAAGCGGGCAGCGGAGGTGCGGTCAACCTTGCGCATGTGGATTCGACCTTCGCCACGGAAATTCTGGTCGACGGGAGCAATGTTCGCATCCTTCCCATCGGTCCTGTCCGGCGCGTACGAACCGACCGCGTTTCTTTCACCACTGCAGCGAAGGATGAGCACCCGCTTATTCTTCGAAACGAAACCAAATGGGCGAGGAATCTCGAAGGGACGGTGATTTATGCAAAGTGGATTTCCCCACGCGCGACATGGACGATCGCCGATGAAAACGGACAGGCGACGCTTTTTCCCGACAGCATTTCGCAGGTCTACGTCAATGGCAGGCATGTCGATACAACCGACGGATTTCCCTGGTATCAGCGTTGGGCGTTCGATACGCCCGCAGAGAATTCGGCCATGCGCGACAGCCTCATGCGCGTGACTGCGCTCACCGATGTCAGCGCGAAATTCACCCGCATTGCGCGCTACGCAGGAGATGCCGGACAGCTGCATATCTCCTTTGTCGAGTGGGGAAAAGGGGAGACGCCGGACAGCGAGCCCCTGCGCGGTGAGCAGATCCTCTGGTATATCAAGGACGTCGCCGTACCGGTAATGAACACGGAAGCGGTGCACGACGACGCCGGGAGTACCGCAGCCGGGCCAGTGTCGCGAGTCGCACTCGAAGCCGCCGTACCCCACCCGTTTTCCAACCAGACATCGATCCGCTACTCCATACAGAGTGAAGGGTTCGTAACGCTTCGGCTGTTCGATGCGCTGGGCCGTGTCGCGGCAACGGCGGTGAACGGGTTTGTGCAGGCGGGATCGCATACGGTTACCCTGGACGCCGGGAACCTGCCTCCTGGTCTCTATCTCCTGCGGCTGGAGTCCGGTGGAAGCGTGGATACGCGTCCGCTGCTGCACACGCGATGAACCGAATGAGATAGCATTATTCCGGCGATATCAGCATGTTGACAACTGCTGACTCTATCGCTCACGCATAAGGATGCTGCGTAATGATGTTTCCCTGCAGAGTGACCGGCGCTATCATCGCTGCCGCGATCATATTTTCTCCCTCAATATTTCTGCATGCTCAGGACCGGGATTTCACGGGATATGTGAATCCTTTTATCGGAACGGACCGCATGGGACATACCTTCCCCGGCGCAGTGGCGCCGTTCGGGATGGTGCAGCTGAGTCCCGATACCGACACCATTCCGTACGAGATGGACGGGAAGTATAATCCGAAAGTCTACGAATATTGCGCGGGCTATCAGTATCGCGATCCGACTATCGTGGGCTTCAGTCATACGCATTTCAGCGGCACGGGACATTCCGACCTCGGCGATTTTCTTGTGATGCCGACGACCGGCAAGCTCAAACTGAATCCGGGAACGAAAGATGATCCCGATGCGGGCTATCGTTCCCGCTTCCGGCATGAGGCGGAATCCGCTCGCCCCGGCTATTACCGGGTGCGCCTCGATGACTACGATATCACCGCGGAACTGACGGCAACGGAACGGACTGGCTTTCACCGCTATACTTTCGGACATGCGGATGAAGCGCATATCCTCCTCGATCTGATGCACGGAATTTATAATTACCCGGGTAAAAATGTGTGGACGTTCGTCCGCGTGGAGAACGATCATCTGATCACCGGCTACCGGCAAACCTCGGGATGGGGAAGAACGCGTGTGCTGTATTTCGCAATGGAGTTTGACCGGCCGTTCGTTTCCTACGGACATGAGAAATATGACAGCAGCATCTACCGCGGCTTCTACCGGAAATTCGACGAAGCACATAATTTCCCCGAAATGGCGGGGAAGAATATCCGCGCCTACTTTTCCTTTGATGTCGCAGCGAACGATACACTGCAGATGAAATTTGCGCTGTCGGCGGTGAGTACCGAAGGCGCGATGAAAAACCTCCGCGAGGAAATTCCCCACTGGGATTTTGAGAAAACAAGACAGGAAACATCCGCAAAGTGGAATGCCGTTCTTTCAAAGATCGATGCGGAATTTCTCTCGGACAATGAGCGCACCGTGTTCTATACGGCACTGTATCACGCGTGCATCAGCCCGACCATCTATGAAGATGTGGATCACAGGTATCGCGGTCTCGATCAGAACATTCATCAGTCCGGTACTTTCACGAACTACACGGTCTTCTCCCTCTGGGATACGTTCCGGGCTCTGCACCCGTTGTTTACACTGCTCGAACCGAAGCGTGTGAGCGATATGGTTGAATCCATGCTCGCGCATCAGGCACAGAGCGTGCATCACATGCTGCCGGTGTGGTCGCATCAGGCCAATGAGAATTGGTGCATGATCGGGTATCATGCCGTTTCGGTTATCGCCGATGCGGTGGTCAAAGGCGTGTACACCGGCGACATCCGCAAGGCCCTCGATGCCTGCACTGCAACCGCGACATACGCGCCCTTCGACGGACTGGGCGCATATATGAAGCTCGGGTTCGTGCCGCAGGAGTTGTTCCCATATTCGGTCAGCGCGACACTGGAATATGCCTACGACGACTGGGCGATAGCACAGCTCGCTGAACGGGCGGGAGCGGAAACGATTGCGAAGACGTACCTGCGGCGTGCGGATTCCTGGCGCAACTGCTGGGATGCTTCAAGCGGATTTATGCGTCCACGCAGCAGCGATGGAAAGTTGATTGAGGCCTTCGATCCGATGGATACGCACGGCCAGGGATTCATCGAAGGCAATGCCTGGAATTACGGACTCTTCGTTCCTCAGAATCCCGATGGACTCATCGCTCTGATGGGAGGGGAGAAGCGCTTCACGCAGCTGCTCGATTCGCTGTTTGTCATGCACACCGATGATCGGTATTTCGAACAGACCGAAGATATCACCCGCGACGGCATCATCGGCAGTTATGTCCACGGCAACGAACCGGGACATCACATTCCCTACCTCTACAACTGGACTTCGCAGCCATGGAAAGCCGGCGAAAAGGTGCGCCGGATCATGAACAGCATGTATGCGAACAGTCCGGATGGTTTGTGTGGAAACGATGATTGCGGCCAGATGTCCGCCTGGTACATTTTCAGTGCGCTTGGCTTTTATCCCGTCGCCCCGGGTTCCGATCGGTACTGGTTCGGGAGTCCTGCGGTGCGTGCGGCCGTGCTGCAGCTGGATGGCGGCAGGACCTTCACGATTAAAACACAGGGGCAGGGAAGTGAGAATGTGTTCGTACGTTCGGTCATTCTCAATGGCGTCCAACTCGATCGGAGGTACATCACGCACGCGGAAATCATCGCGGGCGGAACGCTGGAGTTCGTACTCTCGGATGAGTCCCCGGAATAAAACTCTTTCCGGGTGAAATGCTGCGGGCAATGTTTTCCTTTCCGGCTGCCGGCAATTCTCAATGCTATTTCGTTCTCAGCTAATCCGTTCTCATCGGCTATGAAAAGAAACAGGGTGGATGCGCTATGCACCCACCCTGTATTCGGGGTTGGTTTGGAGAATCGTTTATTTCAGAAGAAGCATCAGTCGCTCGCCCACGAATTGTCTGTCGCTGACAAGCGACTTCGCGTGGATGCGGTAGAAGTAGCTGCCCGAGGGCACCAGTGCGCCATGGCTCGCATTCGCGTTCCAGTTGGCAAGATGGATGCCGGACTGCACTTCCTCGTCGACAAGCACCATGATAGTTTTCCCGTGAGAAGGTGCCTGTGCCGGTATATGGGGAGCTGCCGCCGGAAACGCCGACGGTCACAGTGGAATTTCCGCCGAAACAGAGAATTGGGGTGGAGCTGGTTGTCACAGTTATGGCATTGACAGTGACGGATGTCGGACAGCTTACGCTCTGGATTCCGTCGCTCACTGTTGCCGTCAAAGTGTAGCCGCCTCCGGTTGTGCCTGCGTCAACGATGATTAAGCAGAATTAATGAATCCAAAAATGACAGAATAGAATACCTAAGTATTTACATGCTTGACTGCATGTCTCTGATTCCGTATACTTGCAGCACTTGCCTTTCAGCCTATTCCCTATAAAATCCATCGAACCTCGCCCGCTCGCGTGGTGAACATGGGAGCACGCACCTTCTCAGCCGTCATCCCGGGACAAGTGTTTATTGTCGCGGACCGGAGTGTACTGCCGGCAGGCGCTTACAGCTGCCGTCTCGAATCCCCGTCCGGTATAGTTTCCCATACTCTGACGATAGTCAAGTAAGTGCTTCACTGCCGATGGACAAATAAGCTCTTCTGAAACGAAGGACACGTAATAGCAACGCTTTTTCGGAGATATTCCGATTGTGCAGCTGATGTTTTCCTGTCATGCAAATTCCGGGGTGAGTAAAGCCGGGAAGTATTTCTTCCCCGCCCTTGGAGTACTCATATTCCTGAGTCTGCAATGCAGCGCACAGAAGCGCAGTGCACAGCCGGATCCGTTGGAAGAATCCTGGCGCTGGGTGGAGTTTAGCACCGCCTCCGGATTGCCTGCGAACGCTGTACGGGATATCAGGGAGGGGCCTGACGGCACTCCCTGGGCTTTATCCTCAGCTGGTCTCGCGTGGTTTGACGGCTTTCAATGGCATAGCAATGAGGCCACTCGCCAGCTGGTGGAAAGGGGAGATTGTCTCATATTTGGATTTTTCGAAGGGCGGGTTGGCCTTGCAGTGGGAGAAGAGATTTATCTCGCCTCCCGGACGAACAGGAGCCGCTTACCAGTAGATCGTGTGAAGAAAGCCTGGGTCATCGGCGCAGATACGCTTCTGCTCGTCCGTGATGGCGCCTTTTTCCGCTATACTAAAGGGACCCTTTCCGCCTTTCCCATGCCGTGGCGATCTGAGGATCTCCTACTAACAATTGGTTTAAATTCCGGACGAACCTTTCTGCAAACAAGAGACTGTGCAGTGCTGCTGCATGGAGAAAGCATTATCCATCTGCTGCAATATGAACACGGGGAAGTTACGATCTCAGACGTGGAAGAGAATAGAGCGCAACAGGGTCTTGCAATAATTAATCACCCACCATCCTACACAGGCATCTGGGAGTGGAAGCAGAATGGTCCGGCATTGCGTGACAGCTACCGGACCGTTCGGCAAGGGATGTTCGCTGCAGTCGCCGAAAACGGTGATGCTTTGGTTGTTTACGAAAATGAATTTGCACGCGCACGACGAAAAGGGAAATGGGCGCAAGTCCGGTTGCCGGTTCCTGTACGGGATATCAAATGCATCCGATACCGGCCGAACGGCGACCTCTGGGTGGGCACCCTTCACGGACTTTTTCTGTGCAGGCTTACCTCCGACCTCTGGTCATTTCACCACTGGGAAGAGTCGGATGCACGCAATCGTGTGAATAACATTATCCGTTCCCACGACGGCACTCTCTGGCTGGCGACTAGCGGCGGCGTTGTACAGCTGCCGCGCAGAGGTGATACTGTCTCCACTACGTCGATTCAGGGGGAAACCATTCGCGTCGTCACAGGACTGACCGAGGACCATGCGGGGAACATCTGGATTACGAGCGGATCGGGTTTTACAGGAGCATATTGCTGGAATGGGAAAAGCTGGCGCTATTACCCGATAGAACAAAACGGCGAGGGTATGCATGCACATTCTGTTGTCTGCGATTCAAAGGGACAGCTCTGGTTCCTCTGTGTTGCCGGCGGTTGGGATCCTGGGAAAAAGCAGAATCCGGGTGTATTCCTTATGAAAGACGAAAAGATTGAGAGATGGGAAGGATCAGATGGGCTGCCGCATCAGCGGGTGTTTTCCATGGCGGAGGGAAAACACGGTGACCTGTGGTTCGGGACATTCGACGGCTTGGCAAGACGGAAAAATGGCAAATGGAAGAACTGGACACGATCTGGCGGCTCGATCCCTGGTCCTGTAACAACGATAGCAATTGATGATTCGGATCGTGTCTGGTTCGGTATGCAAAATCAGGGGATAGGATTGGGCATGATAGACAGCCGGGACAGGCTCCACAGCTTTACGACTCAAGATGGACTCCCTGCCGATTTTATTTGGGACATCAAAGTCGATGCGAAGCAGAAACTCTGGGTGACCACCGAAAAGGGGCTCGCCTACAACGATCAAGGCAGATGGCTCACTTTCGATGAACGGACGGGACTGACCGAAACGCTCATCTGGCCGGTGCTGCCCGAGGACAGCAGTGTGTACGTCGGCAGCATGACGAGCGGATGGGCAGAATTGCGCATGAGAGATGCTCAGGCAGAGAATCCCCGCATTGTTATTGATCGACCGGTCATCGAGCACAACCACGTTTCCCTTGGCTGGAACGCATATACGTCCTGGGGATCCGTTCCTCCCGAGGACGTCCTCACCAGATATTGCCTCAACGGTGCTCCCTGGTCCAAGTGGACGACCACTCATTCGATTTCTTTGGAAAACATTAATCCCGGAGACTATACACTTCAGGTGCAGGCGAAGGGCCTGTACGGTCAATATGACGAATCCAGCCGCTCGATTTCATTTACTGTTCCACCGCCCTTTCTTCAACGATGGTACGTCTATATCCCGGCAACATTCGCCGGTGCGTTGATTCTGGGCCTGAGCACTTTGCTCTATCAACGCAGAAGGAAGTATGTACACGCGTTAGGAGAAAGTGAGTCACGTTATCGCATGATTACCGAGCTTATGTCGGACTACGCCTACCTCTTTCAGGTCCGGAAGGATGCATCTCTCAAATTGATCTGGATGACGGATTCATTTACCCGATCCACCGGATATTCCGTGCAGGAAGCGAATGAGGCGGGCTTCATGCTGCGCATTAACCACCCGGATGATCTGGATCAATCCATGCTTGATCATCGGAGATTGCTTGACGGCGAAAGTCTGCATATAGAACATCGCATTCTGACGAAAGCAGGAGAATCCCGTTGGGTCGAACGCCGTTCCTCCCCGGTTTACGACAAGGAAGGAACCCGTGTCGAATTTATTTACGGCGTCGTGCACGATATCACAGACCGTAAAGAAAGTGAACAGCGAATGATCGAGTCCGAACTCAAGGCACTGCGCGCACAGATGAATCCGCATTTCTTTTTCAATTCCCTGAATGCGATCCAGAGCTTCATCATTATGAATGAGAAAAAGCTTGCCGCGGACTATCTCTCCAAATTCGCGCGACTCATGCGTCTCATACTCGAAAATTCGAAGAGCTCTCTCGTTGAAATACGGACGGAGATCGAACTGCTCAGCCTCTACATCGAACTGGAGGCTATCCGCTTCGATCAGCGCTTCGAAAGCTCAATCGATCTTGGTCCCGAGGTGGATGGAACCGCACAAATTCCATCGATGCTGGTCCAACCGTATGTTGAAAATGCAATTCGTCATGGATTGGTGCACAAAGGCGAGGGTGGTAGATTGTCCATAAAACTGCACTGCATCGACCATCAACTCCTGTGCACTATTGAGGACAATGGCATTGGCAGAGGGAAGGCCGAGGAGATACGCCAGCGGCAGGGAAGGAGCGCCACGTCCATGGGCATGCAGATTACAAAGGACCGGCTTGACATACTGAGCACCGGCCGCCATCGCAGGGCGAGTGTGACAATCACGGATCTGTTTGATGAAGCTGGTTCCGCGTCAGGTACTCGCGTGGAAATAACGATACCGATTGACGAATCCTGAATAGCACAATAATAATACATGAATTAAGACCACAAACTAATATGAAGAACACGCATGAGGCAGACAGTTCACTTCGCACAATGCTCGTCGATGACGAGCATCATTGCCGTGAATCATTGAAGCACTTGCTCGGTGAGCATTGTCCCGAACTTGAGGTGATCAAGGAATGCAGTTCCGTGGAATCGGCAGTCAAGGCCCTGTTTGATATTCCGATCGACGTTCTTTTTCTTGACGTCATGATGTCCGATGGAACGGGGTTTGACGTACTGGAGCGCACGCGCAATATTCCCTTTCGCACAATATTCACAACGGCGCATGACGAGTTTGCCATCCGTGCCATCAGATTCGCTGCGATCGATTACCTCCTCAAGCCCATTTGCGCTGATGATCTGATCAACGCCGTTGCACGCATCCCTCGCATTCCCGACGCTGCGGAGATTCGGTCGGATCAGATTAAAACCCTCAGCGGACATATACATCCGCTTCAGGCTTCTCCCGACATGATGGCGCTCCCTACGCTGGATGGATTGACATTCATCGAAGTTCGTAAAATTATCCGCTGTGAAGCGAGGAGCAATTACACTGAGCTCAGCACCACGGAAGGGAAGCCGATCATCGTATGCAGGACGCTGAGAGAGTTCGAGGATCTTCTCCAGCCGCATGATTTTATCCGCATTCATCATTCCCATATTATCAACCTTCATCATCTGCGCAGCTACGTGAAAGGGAAGGGCGGATATGTCATCATGTCCGACGGCGGAGAGATAGAAGTATCCGTGCGAAAGAAAGAAGAATTCCTTCAGCGTCTGCAGAACATCACGATCTGACAAACCTTCCTCCCTTCCTCAGTCCCGTCCGCCCCCCGGTCCGGGCTCGCGCCTAGTCTCGTTTTCCGGGCTTGGCCTCATTTCCCGGACCGGCGCAGCCTGATTTGACACGGCCTCATTTCCCGGTCCAGCGCAGCCTGATTTGACTCGGCCTCATTTCCCGGTCCGGCCTTGTAGCATTTCCCCCGGCCGATAACAACGTCCTGCCGCATTCTCACCGAAGATCTTCCACAAACCCAATCCCACTTACTCAGTCAACTCCGACACTTACTCGTAACAAACGACACCTACGCGTTCATGCTGGATGAGGTCGGTGTAAAATTGCTTTTTGTCTAGTGTTAATCACCGATTTCCCGTGTCAGCGTGAGCTGGACACAATAGCTCGTTTCGAAAGGTCAGCATGCCCACATTGCTCGATGTTCTTGACAGTCATGGCTTGGCTTCACATCGCATCCGGACCTGTATCATCGTCGATGATGAGCGAACCGCCAGAAAGGCATTGGTAATCATGCTCGAGGAGGCCTTTCCAGACATGAAAGTCATTGCCGAAGCAGATTCCGTGGACAGCGCTGTGGAGTGCATAACGCGGTTGAAGCCGGACATTGTGTTTCTTGACATTGAAATCATCGGCGGAACGGGGTTCGATGTGCTGAAGCAGATACCCTCACTCAAGACAGTTTTAGTCGTCTTGACCACGGCGAATCAGGAATACGGGCAGAAGATAGATGAAATGAACCTTTTATGCCTTTTCAAACCGGTTGATGTGGAAATGTTAAGGCGGGTATTGAACTGACATGACACGAAATACAGAGCCGGAAGCTATTCCGTTCAAAATGGAAGACCACATGCGACCACGATTTATCATACTCCTAAGTCTAATCTGCAGTCAGCTTTGCCTCGGGCAGATGGTGACAATAACTCTGCAGCAACCGCCTATGAATCGGCTTGATGTGAAGGATCTTTGGAATCTTACACTCCGGAACCCTTTTTCTAAGGATGTAAGGATTACGGTAGAAGGAACTGTTGAGGAAGCGTCTGATGGCCTAATTGTGGCTGGCAGAAGCGGCTCGTTTCTCTTGAAAGGGAACGAAACAAAGCGCCTCGACGCTAACAACGTCCCGGGTGGCGGACAGTACACTTGGTCGAACAGGAAATACCAGGAAGCAATTCTCCGTTCAGGCAATGCATCTTCCGGGCGGTATACGATCTGCATTTATGGAAAGGATGAAGAAGGAAGGGAATTGGGACAGCAGTGCATTGAACATAGCCTTGAGATCATGTCTCCTCCAACACTCCTCTCCCCGGCAGATGGAGATACCATTCGTGAAGGGGAGTTCCCGATGTTCACATGGCTTCCCCCGGCACCATCACGTGGTACTGCCGCATACAAGATCAGGATTGTTGAAGTGATTGGCCGACAATCGCCGAACGAAGCGATGCTGCGGAACCCTGCGTTGTTTGAGAAGGATGATATACGTATGACTACATTTCAGTATCCGCTGTCCGCAAGGAATATTGGAAATGGGAAGCATATTGTGTGGCAGATAAGCAGCGGGGAAGCGAAAAGTGAGATCTGGAGTTTTGTGTATGGCAGGGATGTATCACCTGATTTGATTTCTGAAACGACGCCGAACGAAAGGACGGCAGCGCCTGGAACGACCACACCAACTGCCGTCCCGGGACTGCTTGACCTAAATTCGAAAGTTGAATTTAGAAACGATTCCATGGGTGACAGCACATGTTATAAGCTCGTTATAACCAATAACTATCCCGGAAAGCTGCCTGAATATATACCTGTTGGCTTTCGTATTTCGGTCAAAGACGACGCAATAAAAACTATCATTGGCGGAGTAACGGATAAATGGCGACGTACACCGGCAAAATTCCCGCCTGGTACCGGAAGCGTGATGTGGAGTAGTATTTCGGGTACAATTCCCAACGGAGAGACTGATATGGGAAACATCGTATTTCAGAATAATAATGCAAAGCAAATAACGGTGAGGTATGAATGGCTCAATCATAAGGAGACCGTGCTTTTCGCAGACTCCTGCGTCATAAATAAGTCATGCTTTTACTACCAAATGACCGATGAGCCGTCGAATTACTATATAGAGTTACCTGATAATATCTTAAATATACAATATGTTAATAATTATACATCGGGTGGGAAAGTCGACATTAGGATTATCGATGCAGAAACACAAGAAGCGGTCGTGCCTAAATACAAAAAGGGCAGTGATCGCAACAAGGATACTACTGGCACACAATCACGAAATATGAGCGGAGTAAATAGAATCTCGATGGATTTAGGAGACTATGACCTTCGTGTAGGTAAACTGTACATCATTGTAGTTTCTGCCGCCAAAAGCAACTACTATTTTACATATAAAATGAAAGGCGGTCATGAAAAATAGTTCTGAGTACTTCCACATGATCGCTCGATCAATTGAGTGGACAGATTTACGAATGGTGTGAGCAACGGCAGTAAAGTTCATACATCCAGAAACGGAAAAACTTCAACCAATATTCATTTAAAGAAAGAATAATCCCGATGAATCATCTTATCCTCTCCTTAACTCTTCTCTTTTTCCTTGCTTCATGCAGTGAAAAAGATGAACCGGTAACACCAACAGATCCCGGTACAACATATGCCAGGATGACGGCCGGCAGCAGCTTCACGTTTGACAGGTACGAGACCGACAGCACCGGCGCTACACTCTCAGGAGTTATCACTACTGTGCTCGACAGAGTGTTGCAAACAGATCTTGCATACCAGGGGAAGAACGGCGTATGCATGATCGAGGACAGCTCTTCCTCCGGTATCGACACGATGTATATTGCCTATGAAACGAACAACGATATCGCCATGGAAATGCAGCTCACCGATGTAGGGCTCCCGCCGCTATGGGTGAAGATACCGGTCGCATCCGGCGGGAACGCAGTCAGTGCAGTCTCTACTTCGGTCGAGATCTCCCCAGGTATCATGGCAACTGTCAGCGACAGTATCACCGTTTCGCTGGTCGGGACTGAAAACATGACAGTCAAAGGGAATTCGATCGCCGTTAAGAAGATGAACATGAGCATGCACATCCTTGCCACAAGCGCCGGCATACCTCTCATGGACATGACTGTTCAATACTACATCTACTATGCTCCATCGTTGGGTTTTTATTCGAAAATAGAAATTCCGGCAAGACCCGACCTGGCTGGCGGCTGGGTAAACGGAGAAAGACTGGAGCTCGTGGATTACAATCTGAAATAACAATGGTGATCGGAGGAATGAACATCGGAGGAAAACATGAAGCGTTTTAAAAATATTTTCATAGCTGCAGTGGTGCTGACATCGTTCTCATTTTTTACAACGCCAGCAAGTGCCCAAAGTAATATCATCGTCCAACTCCAGCAGCCACCTCCGTACCAGTTCAGAGTGGAGCATATGTGGAAGGTAACGCTGTTTAATCCAACACAGACGACCTACAAGGTCTATCTTATCGGTCGGGCGACTGAGCGAAGCGACGGACGCGTTGTAGAGGCGACGACCGCAGGATTCAACCTGCCGCCGGGCATTAAGATTGTCAATGCGCGTGATCTGGCACCGCTCAGTGTGAAGGAATACAACTCCAAGTATTCAGACGTGGTGAAGAATCTCGGCGCGGTACCTTCCGGGAATTATGATATCTGTGTCTCCGTCTTTAATGCGTTGGACAATACTCTTCTCGGCGAAATGTGTGTCGAATCCGAGGTGCAGAACCTCACGCAGGTTGAGCTGCTCCAGCCTGAAGAAGGCGCCCGCTTTTCAGAGCAAATGACTGTCCCGAGCACGAGAACCGGGAAGTCCCTCCAGCTCGTGCTCAAGGAAATACCGGAAGGCATGGACGCAAAGCTAGCCCTTCAAGTATTGCTCAAAGCTGCATATCCGGGCATCAGATTACCTTCAAATACCGATGAGCTGCCGGAACCTGATGCCATGAAGCTTGGATCAGAATGGAGTTGGCCTCTCATTGACGGATTGCAGGATCCCGCATCTTTCCTTCAAGCGCTTAAACAGGCTGAAAATCCCTGGATACTGTTGGATATTCTTGTTCAACCAATTCGGCTTACATCAAGCCCTGATGAACCGGATTATGGTTCGGGCGATCTTGATCAGATCAAGTGGACATCCTCTACAGACTTCGGAGATCAATGGGAGACCGATTATGATCCAATCAAATGGACATCCTCTACTGACTTCGGAGACCAATGGGAGTCCGATTATAATCCGATTCGTATAACATCTGGAACTGATGAACTTGACTACCCTCCGCGCAGCAGGTCGTCATCGTCGACCGGATGGCCGGATGAGCAGTTGGATATACAACCCCTCCCCGGTGGAATTATGACGCTCAGCTGGTTACCTCCCGCACCTGTTCCACCCGGTGCTATCGTCACGTACACTGTCCGTATTGCACAGATTTACGGCAGGCAATCACCTTACGATGCGATCTATGCGAATCCTTCGACCATCAAGCTTGAAGGAATACCGACCAACATGATGCAGCTGCCTGTTGCAGCGCGCCGGCTGCAGCCCGGGTTTTACGCATGGAAGGTGGAGGTCTACTTGAATGGAGTACGGATTCAGGAAAGTGAGGTGCGCAGATTTTCACTTGAACCGCCACAAGGGGAGTCGGCAAAAAAGAGAAGATCAACGACAAAAGGTACAGAGAACCCGGAGGTGCAGCATCTCGCATCACGCAGGGAACCTGTCTTCTTCGCTTCGATGCTGACAGATCCCGAATACTTCCGGGGCATGCCTCCTCAGGGATCAAACCTGGGACCCTCGGTCACGCCGTTCGCCTTTACAGGCAGTGCCAGCATCGAAGCGCAGTATGCAGACCGTGTAGGTTCCTTCTCGGAAACACCGAGAAACTATCTTACCGCCGACCTCCGGCCTGGAATCATGCTGTACGGTCTGCCTTTCACCGGAAACTTCCTGTATTCCACGCTTCAGGATGCGAACAAGCAAAGCATGAATTCCTTCGGCATCAACTTCGACTTCGAGGGAATGCGGCAGGGACTTGAATCGCGCTTGCAGCAATCGATCGCTGAGTCGGGAAACTTGTCCTCTCTCAACACCGACCAACTGGTCAACATCGCAAGCCCGTCCATGCTGACCAGTAATCTCGAACAGCACGGCGGCATAACCGGGGCGGAGAAACTATTCATGAGCATCCGTTCTCTCGGTATCGGAACGAATTATCCTTCCTATTCTGACCACACCTTGAGCGGTGTACCGGTCACCGGCTTGAATCTCGAGCTGAATCCAGGGATTCTTTATACGGCATTTACAGCGTCGAGAAACCAGCGTCCCGTCGATAACTCCGCCTACCTTCGCAACCTCTATGCAGGTCGGCTGGGAGTCGGGAAGCAGGAGGCCTCGCATCTCTACTTCAATGGCTTGTATGTCTCCGACGATAATTCTTCGATCCGTCTGGACCCCACAAACATTACCTTAACGCCCCGCGAAAACTATGTATTCGGGATGGAAGGAACGCTGAATCTGTTTAGCGAACATCTCACGCTCGAAGGGGAAGGCGCCATGTCGTTGCTGACGCGCGATACCCGCGATCCGGAGTTTGCCAGCAGCGCCATTCCTTCCTTCGTAAGGGATCTGACAAAGCCGCGTCTGAGCTCCTCAGTGGATTATATGTACACCGGTCGTTTCGTCTACACGAATATGGAATCAGCCACGAAAGTATCCGCCGGGCTGAAGATGATCGGACCGGGATATGCCTCTCTTGGTGTCCCCAACCTGCGTACGGATCAGTTCGGATATGAGGCTAAATATGATCAGCGATTATTCAATCGTCACGTCACGCTGGGTTCGTTCTTCCGTATGTACAATGACAACCTGATCGAATGGAAATCCTCCACGACAACTATGACGGCATACGGAGTGAATCTCGGACTGAACTTCCCGCGTCTACCCTATCTCCGTGTTTCCTATTCGCCTATATCGCAGAAGAATGACGCGTCCGATCCGCTGTACAAGTTCGAAACGAACATGCTTATGACGACGGTCATGACGGGCTATTCCTATTCCATCGGTTCCGTAAATGCTTCTACGTCGCTTGCGTATTCCGGACAGAAGACCGAGATGGGTATTGCGGCCGGTGAATACAAAAGTAATTCTTACATGATCGGTGAAATGCTGAGTTTCAGACTGCCTTTGACTCTTGGTTTGAATTTCGGAATGATCGAATCACAAACCGCACTTGGCTACGGAGTGATTCAGACCGTGGATGTTAATGGTTCGGCACCGTTAGGTGAAATTGTCACGCTCGGCCTTGGCGTGAACCTTGCCTTCGAGCGCGACCGGAATGAGCGTCTCGGCTTCTACATGGACTGTGCGCTCCCCATCACGCAAGGTCTGGACTTCAACCTCCGTCTCGAAAAGGCGAACTATAATGACTTCTTTCTGACGGGGAGCACCTATCGGGAGTTCTTTGCCTCCGCTGCTATTGTCGCACGATGGTGAGAAGGAAGAGCCACATGTTGATAGCAACATCAAAATTCTTATGGATAATGTCCTCAAATAGAATTCATCGCTTCCTCGGAATGAATACAATCATGGTTGTGCTTGTTTCGCTGTCCCTTCAGGGATGTTTCATTTTCTCCTTCTTTCCCTCTGGGAAGTTGAGCAGGTACACACAGCGGGTCGTTCTTCGCAATGATGTTCCGGCATATTATGCAATTGATGAAAAGGGAAGCCCAGGAAAAAAAATCGGAGCGCTTTCTTCCCACACAGGAGATACACTCACAACTCTCGGTTACTACTCCGGTGACATATGGGAAAGTACCACGTACTTCCTCATAAAAGTCGAAGGCCAGGAAGTCTATATCGACCGGCACGACGCTCTCACAGCCGATGATCAAATCATGCGGCGGCTTCGTATTCCGTTCAGCCTCACTCACAAAGAGGACGAGTACGCATGGAGACGCGCCATGGACTATATCAAGAGCTCCAGCAGTCCACCGATAGAAATTGCAAGCGATGTTCTGATAAAAACGTCAAGCGTCAGTGATTCCACGTCGATAAGCTATCTTGTCATGAGGGTAGTACTGAGTGATAGTGTGGAATACGAAATCATTTGCAAATCATTTCTTCCACGATTCGACGCGGATACGGAAGCCCGTCACATGGCGTTTTATATGGTCACAGGGCGCAGGTACTAAAAAGTAGATAATTCATGCATTCATACCACGTAAAAGACTCATCCCATGCCAAAAAATCTAGCATTATTTCTCACGCTGCCCATCTTCCTCGCCTTTTTCTCATCGTGCGACATGAACGATCCCGCACTTCCATCTACAGAAGTAGTCACTGTTACAACCGGGAGCTCGTTCACTTATGAAGAATACTACACCGACAGCACAAATGCTGTCATTGCAGCGTCGCGACATGTTTCGGTAAGCACGGTCTTGCGCACCGACAGCGTCATGGCAGGAAAGTCCGGTGTTGTCGTTGTTGCAAATGTCACGGGCAGCGCTCAGGATACGAGTTTCTACGCGTACGAGTCGAATAACAATTTTTCGGTGCTTGGCACGTCACCATCGACAGGTGATCCCACGTGGTTTACGCTTCCGGTCGGAACCGGAAGCCAGAGTATTTCGACGGCGGCGGGTTCAATAACAAATATGGGAATAACGATTGTCGTTCATGACACGATAACGATTTCCCTCGTCGGGACTGAGATCATGACCGTACAAAACACGACGCTATCGGTGAAAAATCTACGGCATCTATTCCATGAAGTTATCGCGATAAACGGTCAACGGTATCTGGACGTTACAGTGGAAAATAGGATCTATTACGCGCCCTCGCTTGGCATGATTGCTAAATCAACGACTGCACCGAGTCCGAATCCATCGGGTGGATGGACTCACGGTACCGTCAAAACGCTTATCGCTTATGTCCTCAAGTAAAATGAATCGACTCCTAGGTGTGAGCGCCATCATTGCTGTGATCGCACTGTTTGGCGGTTGCGAGTTCATCATATCCATGTTTGATGGTACGCTGTACCCCGGCAATATGCAGGTTGTGTTGAACAAGGACCGGCCATCGTATCGCGCAAGGGGAGAAAAAAATAATCCGGGGAACACCATCGGGACGTTGGATAGACGTGCAGGAGATACGGTCAACACCATTGGATGGTATAAAGGCGGGTTTGGAGGAATATCAGTTTTTCTCATTCGGCTGGAGACGCAGGAAGTGTACATCGATCGCGAGGATGTCCTTACGCCTGATGACCAAATCTACTCGCTGCTGGGCAGCGGTGCGTTCAGCCTGACTCACATGGAAGACAATGACGCATGGAATCGCGCCTGGGACTATATCGAAAGTCACGCAGGCACTCCGATTGATGTGGCAAGCGAAAATCTGATAAAAACGACAAGCAGCACGGACACCGCGTCGATACAGTATATCGTCACGCGGGCAATACTGGAATATACCGTGAATTACGAAATCATTTGCCGATCGTCTCGCCCCGGTTTCAATGCGGCCGATGAAGCCAATCAAATGGCGTTTTTCATGGCAACGGGCCGGATGTTTGAGTACGAAAAGTGAGCTGTTCCGTAGGAAACTAAAACGCCCGGGAAGCTATGAGCTCCCCGGGCGGGCGTATTTTCGATCGGTGTGATTGTGATTTAGAAGCCAGCCAGTTTTACAACGAGCATGAGAAGTCCGATTCCTATGGCCGAGAGCATGATCAGCAGGCTGACAGGCAATGGTTGTGGTTTCTGAATTTCTTCAGGCATGACAACTCCTCCTATTATTTGGAAAATAATTTCTGTGTGAACTGTCAGTATGTCAGCACACAGGTGGAGGAGCGCGTGGGGAGATTTGCTGAATTTCGGGAGGGGGAGGGACCCGCCGGAGCGGTGGGAGTAGCCTGTAATCTGGCGCCGCTTCAACTACATGCACTACGACCAGCTGAATCCGAAGCTGCTGCCGTCTGATATGGATCGTCGCTGCAGAGGTTGCCGGAATCTGGCGGCTGCTCGTCTCGGATGTCTCCACCGGCGCGAACGGACGCATCGAGGCGATCGAACATTCGACCGTCCACTCCTGCGTCGTCTGTGATGGTACGAGCAGTGAAGCGAGGAGACCGAAGCTGACGAGCAGTGATATGGATAAACGGCGAAGCATAGGATCAAGGTCGGAAAATCCCCCGTAGCGATCAACCCCATTCGCTGTGAGCATTTATTTCCTCTCCAAGACCTGCTCCAATGCTGCCCCCAGGCCTTGGGCCGCCTCGAAGGATTTCATTCGCCCGTTGGAGATCCCTGCGTGAATCCCGCAAATACGTAGCTCTACGTAGGGATTTCAGTAGGAGTACGTATTGAGCCGGTTACAGCATCAGATTACTTTTCTCAGTAAGATTGCTCAAAAACATTATGGAGACAGATACCATGAAGCAGATTGCCACTTATCTCTCACTCACGTTTGCGATCCTGTTTCTCTCAGTTCCGCATGCAGAAGCGCAATGGACTCAAGGGTCGTTGGCAGAAACCATTTTCTGCTTTACCACTGCACCCAACGGGACTGGCGGGACATATCTTTTCGCAGGGACAGCCGGGAGCGGCATCTATCGTTCTGCCAACAATGGGAATTCGTGGACAGCCTGCAATTCAGGTCTGACTGACTATCCGAATTTTACTGTGAGGGCATTCGCAGTCTCCGGCTCCGAGCTCTACGCCGGAACCTATGGCGGCGGCGTCTTTCTTTCCAATAACAACGGCGCCAGCTGGACTGCCGTCAATTACGGTCTCACGAATCTGGGAGTCTTTACCGTCGTTGTATTCGGATCGAACATCGTCGCCGGAACCTACGGCGGCGGCGTCTATTTCTCCAACAACAACGGCGCCAGCTGGACCGCAATGAATACCGGTCTGGCCAGTCTGAACATTCAGACGCTTGCCGTCTGCGGCACGGATCTCTACGTAGGGACGACTTCTGCAGCTGTCTATCGTCTGGCAAGCAACGGCAGCAGCTGGGTACCCTTCAGTAGCGGCCTGGGAACGACATACACAGTCTTCGAGCTTACTGCATTCGGCACGAAACTTTTTGCCGCAACGAACTTCGGCGTGTACCTCAGCACGAATGGCGGGGCCTGGAAGCCGCGCAACACTGGTATCCCCGCGTTCGTCTTCGCCCAGGCATTCGAAAAGTCCGGCAGTAACTTTTTCGTGGGGACACAGGCCAGCGGCGTATACATTTCAACCGATAGCGGGAAAAACTGGACGGCGGTCAACACTGGATTGACGAACACATGGATCAGGGCACTGATTGTCAAAGGCAATAAACTCCATGCAGCAACGCAAGGCGACGGACTCTGGTCACGCCCATTGGCGCAGATGCCGAAAGACATCTCGAGCGAATATATCCCAGAGCAAATAAGTCTTCATCAGAATTATCCCAACCCCTTTAATCCGACTACGACGATTACCTATTCCCTTCCGGAGGATGGACTGGTTAAGCTGCGCGTGTTCGATTCGTACGGCCGAGTTGTTTCGGAATTGGAAAACGGGACAATGCCAGCCGGCACATACAACGTTGCATTCGATGCACGCTCCCTTCCGAGCGGTACCTACTTTTACCGTCTTGAAACGAAGGAACAGATTCTAACGCGATCCATGTTACTGATGAAATAAAGCGTCCGTTGCAACCACAGCCCGCCTCAGGTGGGCTGTGGTTTTATTTTGATACTGCTGGATATATGCCTCATCATCTTTACTCTCCTTCCGCGGATGCCTATATTCAGGTCAGCAGCACCTACACATAGCAGAACAGAATCTTACCTCCTTTTATCAGGAAGCAAAGGTGAGGACGAAGAGGATAGTGTTTCCGTGGACCCGGCATCCAGGAAGCACCAACCTCGTTGTGTTCCAATCCATTATCCCATGGAGAAACCATGATGAATCGAATCTGGATCAGGATATGCGTGTTTGCGATAGTGATGTTTTGCGTGCAGTTGTTCCATCCTGTGTCATCCATCTCCCAGCAAGCGAAGATTGACAGTCTCACAAGGGTGTTGGAGCAGTCCAAGCCTGATACAAACAAGGTAAACACACTCATTGCGCTGTGCCATGAACTGTTCAGACCCGCTCCGCAACGGGCCGCTGAGTATGCCGAACAGGCCTTGAAGCTCGCACAGAAATTATCCTCGAAGCCCTTGCTTGCACGCGCGTATGTTGCAGTGGGACAGGCGCAGCTATTACAGCATAGCGATGCGGAGGCCGAGCGCAATTTCAAACAAGGCTTAAAGCTTGCAGAGGAAAGCGGGGATAGAGCGAATATCGACTGCGCGTGGGCCGGACTCGCCAGTATCTACCGTGACCAGGGCCGCATGGAAGAGGTGATGCAGATGTACGAGCAGGGCCTGAAGATTGTGGAGGCGCTGGGCAACAAATCCGGCATTGCCAGCGCGCTGAACAACATTGGAAATGTACTCGACAATCAGGGCAGATATGGCGAAGCGATGGAAAAATTCCAGGCGTGCCTGAAGATTTATGATGAAATGAATTACAAGTCAGGTATCGCGTCAGCACTGAGTAATATTGCGAATATCCACTCAAAACAGGGGCGGTACAAAGAGGCTATGGAGGAAAACACCAGGAGCTTGAAATTACGGGAGGAGATCGGCGACAAATACGGCATAGGAATATCGCTGAACAACATTGCGATTATCCACAGGAGACAGGGCCGAATCGATAAAGCGCTGGAGTTCTACCAGCAAGCGTTGACGATAAAGGAGGAGATGGGGAACAGAGACGGAGTGGCGGCTACCCTGAACAACATTGCCATAGTGTATGAGGGTCAGGGAAATTTTCCGAAAGCGATGGAGCTGTGCGTAAGGAGTTTGAAAATAAGGGAAGAAATCGGTGACGGGGCAGGTGTCGCTCAATCCATGAGTACCATTGCCAACATCCATTACAGTCAGGGAAACATTGACAAAGCGCTGGAGATGCATAAGCAGAGTTTAGAGGTGTGTGAGGAATTGGATCTCAAGGCAGGGATCTCGCTATCATTGTATAACATTGCCATGATTTATGGAGAGAGGGAGCAGTACGACAAGGCAATGGAGATGTTCAATCGTATTTTGAAATTGGACCGGGAACTTGGGGATAAGTCAGGGATGGCCGAGACCTTGAACAGCATCGGCAGCATTCACGATATTCAGGGCCGATACGACAAGGCGCTTGAACTGTACGAGCAGAGCTTGAAGCTTTACGAATCCCTTGAAGACAAAAGCGGCATGGCAATGTCGCTGGTAAATATGGGAGACGTCTACAATAGCACTGCGGAATTTGGCAAGGCCTTCGAGTTTGTCTCGAGGGGACTTTCCATTGCCAGGAAGATTGAAGACAGGGAAACAATACTAAGCGCGTTGGGCTCTCTCGGCAAGATTGCATTCTCCCGTCAAGACTACTTGAGAGCCTATGAGTACCATGTGCAATTAACTGAACTTAATGACTCACTCTACAATGAAACAAACCGCGCGTCGATAAACGAAATGCAGGCGAAATACGAAAGCGAGAAGAAGGAACAGCAGATCGCTCTCCTTGAGAAGGATAATGCACTCCAGACCATGGAGCTTGAGCGCAATCAGGAAGAAATTGTCATGCGGAAACTTGAAGCAGAACACAGCCGTCAGCGTGAGATGATTCTCACGCAACAACATGAACTTCAGACGCTGGAACTTAGGAACAGCAACACCGAACTTGATCTGAAAACCACATCTCTGGAATTGGAAAAAGCAGAAAAGGCCAAGAAGATTGCGCAGGTATCGGAGTTGAAGAAAAGCAATGCCTACCAGGCTTCCATGCTCGACCGGGAAATGCTTTTTCGAAATGGAATGATAATAACCTTGTTTCTTGCGCTTGTGATTGGCTACCTCTTTTTCCGCAGGCTGGAAGGAAGGAAACGCGAGATCGCGCTTCGGGCGGAGTCGGCAGAATACAAGGCGCAAGCAGCGGAGGCGCATGCGTTCCAGCTGCGCGCAGAGACTGAGCGCAAAGAAAAGGAAACCCAGAAAATCTTCACGACGCAGCTCATTGAATCCCAGGAACAGGAGCGCAAACGCGTCGCGGCCGAACTGCACGATGGTCTTGGACAGGAGCTTCTGGTAATCAGCAGTCAGGCGGATCTCGGCTTGCTCAGCGAGGATGCCGAGGCCCTCCGTGAGAGCCTGAAGCGGATCACTGACATGGCTAAGACCGCAGTTGGGGACGTCCGGCGAATCTCCAGAAATCTCAGGCCAATCCAGCTTGAACGTGCGGGTATAACGGAGACAATCAACGATATGATCTACCAGGTATCGTCCTCATCCTCAATTCAATTCGACTCGGAGATCGATTACTTCGATGGAACGTTCTCCGCTGATCAGGAAATCGGGTTGTTCCGCATTATTCAGGAAGGCATGAATAATATCCTCAAACATTCTGCTGCTTCGAGGGCTGAGATCAAAGTGAGACTCAGTTCATCTGATGTCATAATAGTGATCAAGGATAATGGGAAGGGATATAATCTCGAATCGCTTCACAAAATACACGGAAGCCGCATCGGCTTTGGCCTGCAGAGTATGCGCGAGCGTCTTCAGATGCTGGGCGGTACTATGAATATCAACTCGGCACTGGGTGTGGGAACCACGTTCGAGTTTGTTATCCCGGTTGCGATTGAGGAAGAGTTTGCCGAGATAAAGAATACGTCGGCAATCTGATATCAAGCGGGAATCCCCGTGTTATCCTTGAGGAAAATGATATGACCAAGCAGTCTTCCATCTCAATCGTTCTTGCAGACGACCACCCAATGTTTCGCAAAGGCCTGCGGGACACCATCGATCGGAACACACCCTTCAACGTAGTAGGGGAGGCGTCAGACGGCGAGGAGGCTTACCGGGTCATCGTACAGCACAAACCGACAATCGCCATTCTGGATGTAGAGATGCCGAAGATGAACGGACTTGATGTCGCCAATCGGATTAACGATGAGAACCTCACCGTGTCAGTAGTTATTCTATCGATGTATGAGGAATATGGTCTATTCAACAAGGCCATCGATGCCGGGGTGAAAGGCTACATTCTGAAGGAATCCGCCGTTCATGATATACTCAGCGGAATTTCTAAGGTGGCTGCAGGCGAGTACTATTTCAGTCCTTCACTCTCCGGCTACCTGATGGGCAGAGCCAAGGCAGCCGAGCTTAACCCGGCGCCAGCCACCGGAACCGACACACTTACAGGTACTGAGAAGCAGGTGCTGCACCTCATTGCCACGTCGCTGTCCAGCCGCGATATCGCCGAGCGCCTCTGCGTCAGTATCCGCACTGTAGAAACACACCGCTACAACATCTGCCACAAGCTGCAGCTCAATGGGAGTTATGCCTTGCTCCGCTATGCACTTGCGAATAAGGACACGCTATAACTGTTCTGTTTTCATTCATTTCTCATCTGATGCATTGACCGCCATCGAGACCTGCCTAAGATTTACGAGACGAATCAGTATAAATCGGATAATTTTCTGCAGAATGCTCGCTGCGTAGGTATTTAAGGGAAAGGCCCGCACCACACAACATTTCCCGGAGCGTACATGAGATCGTTCATTACCGTTTTCTCATTGGCGTTGTGCCTCGCATGCATCCTTACCCCGCAGCTGGCGATCGCTCAGCAGGTGAAGGAACTTTGCGGCACCATGGAGTATCTGGAAAAACAGAAGAAAGCTGATCCCACACTCGAAGCTCGGATGCAGCTGCAGGAAGAACTGCTGCAGCAGCGACTCGCCGACATGAAAAAATCGAAGATCTATTCATTGGAAAAGGGCAAGCCGGGTACGCCTCCTCCTCCTCCCCCGACGCCTCCGCCAATCCAGTCGATTACGATTCCGGTGGTCGTGCACATTCTCTACAACACGCCGGAGCAGGACTTTACTAACCAACAGGTGATTGACCAGATCGCAATCACCAATAGGGACTATGCGGGACTCAATCTCCATTCCATGGGAACTTTTCCTGATGGGATGAAGGACAATACGCACATCCAGTTCTGTCTCGCGCAGAAGAAAATCGATGGGTCTCCTACTACTGGCATCGAACGGCGCCAGACCTCGGTAACGGCCTTCCCAACAGATAATTCAATGAAGTACTACAGCTCGGGAGGTCTCGATGCATGGGATCCGACAGTGTACATGAATATCTGGGTGGTCAATCTCCTTGATTACGGCGGCTACGCACAGTTCCCGACGAGCGGTATAAACATGCTCTACGGCGTCGTCGTCAAATATACCTACTTCAGTCCCACCGACACCACCGCATACGCGGGTTGCGGAATGGTCACGGGTCACGAACTGGGGCATTGCCTGAATCTGCGCCATG
Source organism: Bacteroidota bacterium (assembly GCA_049663345.1). Lineage (GTDB taxonomy): Bacteria > Bacteroidota > Ignavibacteria > SZUA-365 > SZUA-365 > SZUA-365. The sequence continues at coordinate 80,641 of JBATDG010000085.1, read as the reverse complement.
TCTGGGGTGACGATGATGTCGCATGTACTGGTACTGACTATTGCGATGATACGCCAAACCAGGCTGGAAATTCAAGGTTTATGGATCTATCAAGTATTCCTACGACAGGTTTGGTTACCGATGCATGTTCACCGGTAGCTCCAGGCATCATGTACCAGAATTTCATGGATTATACATGGGATATCAAGACGGCTAACTTCACTCCGGACCAGACCCTGCGAATGCAGGCCTTGTTCGTGGCGCCGTCCGGTCTTCTCGTGCCACTTCTTTCTTCCACTGCCGGGAGTCCGCCAACATCCTGCGAAATACCTACGCTGCTGCGCACCATAGCATTGACCAAGACGACTGCGAGTATTGCATGGACGGACATGTATAATAATTTCAGCGGCTATACTATCCGCTACAAAAAAACCTCTGTTTCCACATGGACGACAACGACATCCGGCACGAATTCGAAAATTCTCACCGGTCTTACAAAAAATACGAACTACGAATTCCAGGTGCAGAACAACTGCAGCGGCGGGGGCAGCGGCTATTCCGCATCAAAGTTCTTCAAGACGCCGAATACCGGCGCTGCCAAATCAGGTGTATTTGAAGAGCCGAGCGCTCCCACCGAGCTCACCATAGCTCCGAATCCTGTCGCCGACATCTCTACGATTTATTACACGCTGACGGAGCCGGGCAAATCTTCGATCACGATCGTTAACGCGCTCGGAGCCGAGGTCGTCAGGCTGAGCAGCGGTCAGCTGCAGGACCCCGGAACGTACAGCATGCAGTATGATGCAAGCCGCCTCATCCCGGGACTTTATTTCGTCAGGTTCACCACCGGACGGACAGTCGAAACCACCAAGTTCGTGATCCAGCGGTAAGCCGTCCGAATGATAAGAGCTTCACGGTGATCGCTGAAGCTGAGGCCTCTCACCCGTTCGAGAGATGCTGATGCAGGAATGACTCGACGAAAAGGCCCCTTCATCCATGTGGTGAGGGGGCCTTGCTGTTTACTGAGAGACTTGTCCATCATGCTTGATCCAGCCAGCGCGATGTCTGCCGTGCGGATCACTATGCGTCCGTTGCTTGATTCTGGCAGGGGGGATGCGTAGATTCAGTTTCAAGCTCAAAAGATTCAGCCAGGCCACCTGGCTCCCTCTGATTAGTTGCACAAAATGTTGACCGCGGCCAGGAAATGAAGTATGGCCATCGGTGCAGAGCTATGACCCGCCCCGTGCCAGACACCTTCGTTGATACAATAGTCCAGGAGAAGTTATGATCTCAAAGCGGATGCGTCTTATCGCACCAATGCTCTTTCTCGTTCCCTTCATGGCTGCCCAGGCGCAATGGAGTTCCGATCCTGCATCGAACAACGCGATTTGCCAGGCAGGGAATAATCAGAGGTCCGCACGGCTTGTCAGCGACGGCAAGGGCGGGGCTATCATCTGCTGGTCTGATGAACGCGACACCAAGGGCTTCTTCAGAATCTACGCCCAGCGCATCGACAAGGATGGGTTAGTGCGATGGACGGTAAACGGCAACGCCATCAGCCCCACTTTCAACGCACAACTGAAACCGGAGATCATCTCCGACGGTGCGGGCGGTGCGATCATTGCCTGGACGGACTCGAGAAACTTCGATCCCGATATATATGCCCAGAGGGTTGATTCCTCGGGAAACCTTCTCTGGGCGTCGGATGGAATGCCTGTTGCTTCCGGCAGCACCGACCAGACAGATCCTAGGCTCACCAGCGATGGCAACAACGGTGCCATCGTAACATGGATCGCCCACACCGGTGGGAACCAGGACGGCCACATCTATGCTCAGAGAATCAATGGATCCGGCAACCGGCTCTGGAGCCCGGAGATTAACCTGAGCTTCTCCGACCAGTACGAGAGCGCTCCTTGCATCGTAGGCGACGGCAGCGGCGGTGTGTATATCGCGTGGGTATTCTATAATAACCAGGAGTACGACGTGTACGCGCAGAGAGTCACCTCCGGCGGTGTGCAGCTATGGCAGAACGGCGGCGTTGGGATCGCGTTGGCCAGCGGACCTCAGGATTCCCCTTCGCTCGTCGCTGACGGGACCGGCAAGGCGTTCCTTTCGTACTACGATTGGAGTTCCGGATCGACTCCCGTGCTGCAGGTCGTCGTTCTTAATAACGATGGTTCAACAGCAGCATCGCTTCGCGCAACCTCGACGAGCGGCGGACAGACGAATCCCCAGCTGGCGAACGTCGCCCCGGGATTTCTCGGAATCGTCTGGGAAGACGGACGGGTCGGCGGAAATATGAGGTCGTATGCGCAGATCATAGACAATACCGGGAAGAAATCATGGGCAGCTGATGGCATGGAGGTTTCCAACCGTACAGGCAAGCAGGCCACACCATTCGTAGTCCCCGACGGAAACGGCGGCATGATAGTTTCCTGGGAGGATATGACGGGCGGTGTTACCGAGAGCGATATCTACGCGCAGAGGATTTCTGGCGCCGGCTCGCTTCTCTGGTCGCCTGCCGGCGTCCCGCTCAGCACCGCGGGCCGCATGCAGCAGTATCCCTGGATGATCAGCGACGGCCAGAGCGGCGCCATAGCCACATGGGAGGATTACCGGCCATCGTTCTCGAATCCGGAAATCTACGCCTCCAGAATTCTTGCCGACGGCACCTTCCCGATCGGACCGCCGACTCTGACGTTCTCTTCCAAGTCATTGGCCTTCGGTGCGGTAGGAGTAACCTACTCCTCTACGAAAAATCTTACCCTCACCAACACGGGCGGAATCCCTGTAACGATTGCTTCCGTCACTTCGAGCGATCCGCGTTTCAGCCTGACGCCGGACAACAACACGATCGCCCCGAACGGCAGCATCACGGCTGCGGTGAAGTTTCAACCGACTTCCAAGGACGCTCTCAGCGCGTACATCGTCATTCAGAGCAATTCCATTCTCGGTCCGGACACAGTCTTCGTAACCGGTTCAGGAACCGCCTCGGCGGAGATTGAACTCAACAGAATCTCCCTGAATTTCGGGAACGTGAACATCGGATCAAGCAAGGATATGGCTCTGAATATCTTGAATTCGGGAAACGATACACTCACCATTTCGGACATTAGCACGAATAACCCTGCTTTCACTGTCGACATTGCCTCCAGAGTTCTCGCTCCCGGCGAAGCATTCGACGAAACCGTGCATTTTTCCCCTACCGATGCCGGACCCGTCTCGGGTGTGCTGACCGTGATCAGTAATGCATCGACTTCCCCAACGACTCTGCCGCTGGTGGGTGCGGGTACAGCCCTCGAGGTGACCCTGACGATCGATAATACGTATATTTTCTTCGGTGACGTTGCCGTCGGATCCTACAAGGACACCACGATGACCGTCACGAATACCGGCAACGATACACTGCGAATCGCATCGTTCACATCAGGCGATCCGCACTTCACAATGGAGACGCCGATCGAAGCCATCGGACCCGCCGGGTTCCAGACTTTCACCATTCGTTTCACGCCGACCGCTGAGGGGCCGCTCAGCACCTTTTTCGCATTGACGAGCAACGCGACGACATCGCCCGACACTATTGGTGTACATGGCACCGGTATTGTGATAGTTGCTGTGCACTCGCTGCAGATCGTCCCGGGCGCCTTCACGCTGTACCAGAATTATCCGAATCCTTTCCAGCAGTCCACAACCATTCGCTACGACCTGGAGAAGTCCGCTCCGGTGCGCGTCACCGTTTATAACTCACTGGGACAAGTCGCGGCGACCCTGGTCGACGAGACGCAGCGTCCCGGCGTCCACTCCGTGCAATGGGCCCCTGCCGACGGCAAAGCAGGCGTGTATTTCCTCGTCGTGCGCGTCGGAGAATATTCGGCCTACGGCAGGATGTTGTTGACGCAGTAGCGGTTTGCCCCGGTGTTATAAATAGCAAAAGCCCCTCACTCAGGGGCTTGTTGCTTTGTGCTATGCATATACCGCAGTATTTTGTACGACGATTATTGCTGGTCCATGTCTCGTCGCTTTCAATGGCATGAAGCCGGAGCAGCTTCGCGTCGCCGCCCCGGGGGAGGCGTGCGGAACAAGAATCACCATACAGGTAAAGAAGACATGAATATCGAAAATGGAAATAACCAGGCCTTGTACGGGCTGGATAAACAGTATCACCTGCAGACCTACAACAGAATTCCGATCGCCTTTTCCCACGGAAAGGGCGCAAGGATTTGGGATGTCGAGGGCAAGGAATATGTCGACGCTCTGGCCGGCATCGCCGTCAACAGCCTCGGTCACTGCCATCCCGCTGTCGTGGAGGCCATCACCGCGCAGGCAGGCAAATTGATGCATATCTCGAACTATTTTGTGAGCGAACCGCAGGTGCAGCTCGCAAAGCTGCTGGTGGAGATCTCCGGACTCGACCGCGTGTTTTTCGCAAACAGCGGCACCGAATCCATCGAGGGGGCATTCAAGATCGCCCGCAAATCCGCCCATTCGCGCGGACGCGGAGGCGGCATCATTTCCATGGAGCGTTCTTTCCACGGACGCACACTGGCAGCCATCGCCACGGGCGGAGAAAAAATGCAGCGTGGCTTTGGTCCCATGCCCGCGGGCTTTACCCGCGTCCCTTTCAACGACATCGCGGCCGTTGAAGCGGCCATGAGTGGTGACACCGCCGCGGTTGTTATCGAACCCGTGCAGGGCGAAGGCGGCATTCACGTAGCGAAAGCAGAGTACCTCCGCGAACTCCGCTCACTCTGCGATCGCACCGGCGTTCTCCTCATCTTCGATGAAATCCAATGCGGGATCGCGCGCACCGGGAAAATGTTTGCAAAGGATATTTTCGGTGTACAGCCGGATATCATGACGCTGGCCAAAGGACTCGGCGGCGGCATCCCCATCGGCGCCATACTCTGCCGGGAGCATGTTGCTGAAACCATGGAGTACGGCGACCACGGTACTACCTTCGGCGGGAATCCGCTCGCGACGGCCACCGCTCTCGCGACCATGCATACCATCATAGCGGAGAATCTCGCGGATGCGGCAGAGCGCAAGGGCGCCTGGCTGCGTACCGAACTGGAGACGCTCAAATCGAAGCACCCATCCATGAAAGAGGTGCGCGGACTTGGCCTGATGGTGGGCGTGGAATTCAGCTTCGCTACAAAGCCGCTCATGCTCGCCATGCTGGAACGCGGCGTCATCGCGAACGCCACAGCCGACAACGTACTGCGCCTCGTACCGCCGCTTATCATCACCGAAGAGGAAATGCGCACGGTTGTCGATGTCATCTCCGCTTCCGTCAGCAGCATTGAGGAAAAAGCCTGAGTCAACGCGTCTGCGCCATCTCAGCCTTCGCTGATTCAATTGCCGACTGCACGTTTTTAATTGCGGACTTGAGGTCCGCACCGTCGCGAACGACCTTCCTGGAAACCTCGGCAATGGCATCGATACCCTTGGATGTCAGATCGGTGGAGAGATACGTGTGGATTTCCTGCACGTCGGAGACGTACGTTTTGAAGGCCGTCTTCACACCGACGCTGCTGCCGGCAATGCGGCCGTACACTGTGCCGAGTTCATTGCGGCGCTGGTCGCTGAGCGCCTGAATTTCGGGGTTGCTGTAAGTTGCGCCTTCCTTCTTCCACTCCGAAAAATAATCCTTGCCCTTTGCCTGCATCTCGTCCGCATGCGAAGAAAACGATTTTTCCATTTTTCCAATTTTCTCCACGTCGACGGTAAAGGCGTCGAAGGCTTTTTTAACATCCGATTGACCGGGGCTTACCAGGTTGTCAAGAGATCGTCCGGTGGCGTTGAGCTGGACGACAATTTGCTGAATATCGTTTTCCACTGTCTGCATCGTAGTCGTGGCATCAACGGAACGCTCCATTCCGGTCGAAGCACACCCTGCCAACAGGAGAAACAACAAACTTACATCTTTCACACTCCCGCCGGATTCATATCAAAGGCGCCCCCTCATCTGTGGAGAGAGGGGGCGCTGCCGGTCTATGAACGTAACGGAAATAGCGGGGTGCGTATTTTGCGAAGGAAGCTATTCGGGAGTCTGTTGTATTATTCCCTGGGAATGCTCATTTTCTTCGAAGATTGCTTCCATACTGACTGGGCTTTGTACTCAAAGGCGATCGGTAAGAGAAACGTTGGGGCAGTACTGTGTCATGAGTGGGCAATAAATGAAGTCGCGAATTATCCTTGCAGCATGCGTCCTCGCCACGGTTTTTGGGAGTATGGCGCAAGCCCAAACCGGGCCAATGTCTTTTATCAATCCGGGTATCAAGATCGCATACGAATTAGGGGGAAACGGCCGCCTGAAAGTAGGGTTGGAAGTAAGCTATTCTGTATGGTCAAAGGATGCGGATGTTTACAGCGTCGCTATAGGGATTGATAACTGGGATGAATTATTCAAGCTCAGAATCGGGCTTGAAGGACAACGGCGAATGCTGGGGGTAATGATAGGTCCTGCATTCCTGCTCCAGGATTCTGTCTGGTCTGTTGGATTGGCGATGTCCGTATTTACAGGCATGATAGTTTACCCGTACTGTGAAATGACTATGAGATTTGATGAAGCGAAAAACATCTATGAACTGGGTTCGTATGTCAAATTGCCCTTGAACGTGGGCGGCAAAAAATTCTCATTCTGAAGAACCCCTGGCTGCGGCTAAGCCAGGAAAAATGCCGGAATACTTGCAATCCATCCGATGATGCATACTGCAACGTGTGGTCGTAACCATGGGAATTTTATCGCGTCTCATGTGTCATGTCGTCATGCGAGAGGGCCATCCGCATGACGTTCGCCATTCATCCATCATGTGAACAGCTCCGAAATCCCAATGAATCGCTCAGCATTACACCCGCCATTCCCGATCGTCCTGATTCTTGCGGCAGTCGTCTTCGCCGCTTTCACTGGCTGCAAGGATGATCCTCCGCTCGCTCCTCCAGTTGAGCCGACGGAACCGCTGGTATCGATCATCAAGGTGCTATCACCGCGGGCGAACGAGTTGTTCGCCCTCAGGCCGACGATCGTGGTGACATGGGACACCGTCGCAGCCGTCACCCCGGCCGATTCGGTCTTGATCGACTATCGCCCCTTGGAAGGACAGTGGGACTGGAAGACCTTGCACCGCCTGCCGGTCATGGCGCGGTCGGCGTCATTCGCCGTTATGGACACCGCCGTTACGGGATTCGAGATCCGCCTCAAGGCATCGCGGGAAGACGGCTGGCATCTCGTCTCGCCGCTGTACATTCTGAAACCCGTGTTTACCGTGCTCTCTCCGAGGAGTGGGGATACCATGGAAGTCGGACGGGTATTGCATTTCCGATGGACGGCCGACGCCCCGGACATGCCGGACAGTCTCCAGCCGCGGGATGATACCGAAGTGCTGATCGAGTGGCGGCTCCAGAAACCGAACAGCCAATGGAACAGGTTGGTAACGGGGAAGGTCTCGAAGGGATGGCACGACTGGATCCTTGCCGCGTCGATAACGTCTGATTTCGAAGTGCGGCTGCGTCCGGCCAGTTCCACGGTGTGGTCCATCGTCGCCCCCATCCACGTCACCACCCCGGTCGTGACAATCACCACCCCGCTCAGGGATCACGTATTTCGCATCGGATCGGACATCCAGATCGAGTGGAGTAGCCCCACTCCGCTGATGGAGAGTGACGAGGTCCGGCTCGAATACAACCTGCAAGGCGCCTGGCATCTGATCGGCACCTGGCCGTACAGCACGCGTCAGATCAGCTGGAAGCCGCCGTTTTCCCAGGCCACGACCTTCGCGCTGGGTGCGACGCTGCTGCGCGGAGTCAACCGGTCGTCGACCGTCTCCGGCATTTCACTGGCGGACCTGCGCTTCGACTTCTCCGCCGGCACGACCTTCCCGCGGGGCGCGCCGCTGGTTATTCCCTTGAAAGTCGATCTGCCATGGCACGAAGGATCGGGCACCGAATTTCTGCTGAGCACCGACGGCGGCCTCACCTGGCCGTTCACGAAAAAACGCGATGAACTCCTCGACGAAGGGCCCGCGTCCAATTGTCGTCTGCGGGCAAGGCGGTCCGACCTGCCGTTCGAAGACACCTCCGCCATATTCTCCATCACCGAGAACCTGGTTGATTACGAGCCGCTGGCGATCGGCCAGCACTATCAATACACGGTATCGGAACGGGATTTCATCATCTTCGCCGGCAGTCTGACGGTGGGTGGTCGCGACCACCCCGATCTCCATGTCGTCCCGACAGGGAGGCGTGAATTCGCCGATCGCACCGAATTCGACGTCACCGTCTGGGGCGGAAGAAACGCGGACACCCTCCGCACCGTCGTGACGATCTCGAAAGCGGGACTCTGCGCGGCGAGCGCTTCGTTTCTTCCCTGGTCCTTCGGGGGACTCTTCACCCGCCTCGATCCCGCAGCCGACGGCAAGGAATACGCCTGGAGCAAGTACCGATTCAGCCTTGATCGTTCACGCGGGCTGGTCTACGCCTTCGGGCCGGGTACCCCCAGCATCAGCGCGGCCTTTGCCGCGGACTACTTCTTCCGGTTGAAGTGAGCGGGGGCTGCTGAACTGGTCGATCTTGAACCCGGTTTGAAAAGACGGACGGATCTATCCGAATGACCGCGAGCCCTTTGATACGATTGCGCTTATGCGGGAAGAGGCGATAACGAAACAAGCCGTTTCCTGTGAAGAAAACGGCTTGCTGTTCGTGGGGCCGGGGTTCATAGCCTCATTCCGCAACGTGGGCGAAAATAATACCCGGGTGCATTGTTCCTGGAGAACGAGAGGTTACGGGATAGTGACATCCCCGATATCGGTGGTCGACCCGAGTAATCCGCTTGTGACCTTGACGATTTTCTGATTCTGGTTGTAGTATAGATTAATATCGAATGTCGTGCTCGGTAGACAGCTGATCGTGAATCGTCCGTCGACGTCGGTTCTGATTTGACGGGACTGCCCGGGCGAGCCGTTGTCGGAATTGCTGTACACATATACGCCGCTGAGCGGATTGGTCGAAGCATCCACCACTCGTCCGGTGACGAACGCGCCGCCAACATTGATCTTGATCTCTCCAACATTGATCGTGGCGCCCGGGGTCTGCGGACAGGTGACATTCACCGTGATCGTGCTCTGTACCGAGTCGGCAAACCATTTGACCTCGAGAGTGTAGGCCACTCCTGATTCACCGAAGAAACGGAATGAACCGTCTTGACCGGTGGAAACATAGTCGAGCACCTTGCCGTCCAGATCTTTCAGCTGCACAGTGACATACTGTACGCCCTGGTTGAGATTGTCCACAACCTTGCCGGTGATAAAGCAGAACTGCGCTGTATCAACTGGAACGGTAAGCGTGCCGATATCGAGTGTCGTGCCTGTGGCAGGTGTGTTCACGTCCTGTGAAGGGCCGTTCAGAATGTAGTAGCTCGCCCACACCTTCGTCTGAGCATTCGCTTTAACGGGCACTTTGAAATACCCGCCTGCCGTAGTCCTGACCTGTGAAGATCCTGTGTAATCGATTCCCTGAGAGTGCACGGTCGCCCATTCCAGAGGATTACCGTTTTTATCGATAACATGACCTTCGAGATACGAGGTCTGTGTGGGTTGGTCGCAGTTCCAACTTGTGAAGTGCGAGACAGTGCCGATGTACGTAGTGCCGTTGAATGTAGCGCTGCCCTCCTCCATCCATCTACCTGTGATCTCATCATAGTACCAGAGGGGGATGCTCTGCGGTGCCCGGCCGCGGACAGCTGTCGGTACTGGAACAGTAATCGTCGCCGATGTCCCCGAGGCGAGTTGGAGCTTCGTCCCATTGCTGCTCAGCTCGACGTTTATGAAGCCGAAGGACTCGATCGCCGTCTCTGCCCCGCCGGTGCGCACACCGTTGAATTCCCCGGGGAAGCATCCAAAGAAGACAGTGCTTGTCGGATCGAAGAACGTAGCTTTCACGGATGCAGTGCCGTTGAATTTAGCGCCGCTCGCATCGACCAGAACATTGGCCGGGAACGTCACCTTCGCCCCGTTGAATGTCACGGTCCCACCCGTCGCCGCATTCAGATTCTGTATGGTAGCCGGAAGCACCGAGGCCTCGACGAACGTCGTCCTACCGCGATCAGCGGTAATGATCTTCTGCGTCGTTGCGTATGACATGTGCCGGAATGTCACCAGCAGGCGTTTTTCGGCAGGAATCCGCTCGAGGTAGAATTCACCCTTCGAGTTCGTGTATGCGACCGATGTGCCGACGGTTACCTCAATGCCCATGACAGCGGCGTTCCCTGTCGTTGTAACTTTCCCATACAGATTGCCGGTGTACTGCGCCCCCCCCAGCCAACCATCACCACCTGTACCGTGGGTCGGATCGGTGGAGTTCTGGCAGGATGCAAGGATGAGGACAGCCGGCAAGACCGCCAGCAGCAGGAATCGTTGTGCGAAAGGCAAGGTTTTCATCTCGGCCTCGGTTGGGATTGGATTTGTTTCGGGACGGGTAGATGCATTGTCAGAACTGCAAATGCGGGGGGGGGATTCCTGACATCCTGCGAAAAGTCATCACGCAGCAGAGCACATCCCGATAAGAACACGCGTATGTACCAAATGTTACATGATCCACATGAAAATATGCCGTGCGATGTCTGCGCCTCGATGACAGAAGTGCATCTCGATTCGTCGGTGGATACGGTTCGCATCTTTGATGAAGTGGATCAATTGAGAAATCTTCTCGTTTTGGTATAGGGCAAGAAAGATAGGGGGGACGGCACTGCAACCAGCAATCAGCCGGCACTATAACCGACAAGATGGTACTCATCTTGAATGAGGTGGATCATTTCCGCGAGCTGCTAGAAGCGGTATGAATGTGCGCGACACCTCCGGTGCAAGGAACAATCGTGGCCAGCAAGAGATCGCGTATTCGATACCTGAGCATCGTGTATCTCCAGAATGGTAGGAAATAGTCTCTTTTTGACTGCCAGGGAAATCGAAGCATGATGCTCTGCAGAACGATTGTAAGGAAAGTCGGGAAACACATCCCGAACCGGTTCTCTGGAGGCGTTTGTCCTGATGGGAGAATTAGATGCTGCAGCATTGACATTTTTGGCGACTGCGAACTATATTCGCTAATGTAATCCAGCTCACTCTCTTCTATGAAACCGTCCCTGACGATCGGTTCGTGCGCACGGATCGTCGTAATACTTCTCGTGCATACCGCAGCGATTAATGCCCAAACCTATCCGCTGACCTGGTATCGTTCGTTCGACGGACTCGCACACAGCATGGTTGCCAGTATCGTGCAGGATGACGAGGGGTATCTCTGGTGCGGTACGTGGAACGGGGTTTCGCGCTTCGATGGAAGCTCGTTCCGAAATTTCAACTCCGATGCCAGTAAACTTTCGCATAAATTTATTCCATGGTTAATTCTCGACTCTACCGGTCTCGGTGTCTGGTGCGTCATAGATGAGGAGGGTGTCGCACACATTGACCGTTATGGCAACGTGACACATCTTGAGCGTGTTGTCCGCGGGAAGAGCGAAGCTCTTCATGACACCAGATTCATCGTCGCCGGGGAGCACGGTTCGCTGTGGATCACCACTACGTATGGCGCTTTGCTGCACCGGCGGCGGGACGGGACATGGAAGGAGTATTCTCCAGAAAATGGAAAGGACTTCGGCTCCGGAGGCTGGCCGGTGTGGTACGCACCCAGGCATGAATTATGGGTCCTCTCGAGCGAAAGCCAGATCACCTGCATAAACGAAGACGGAAAAATTTCGATAATCGAAAACAGCAAATGTCTTCCGGCTTCCTCTCACAGCGCTCCGCTCCGGTTTTTCGCTATGACAGTGAACAGGAAAACCGGAGGTGTCTGGATACGCACCAACAATGGGTTCGTGTCCATCGACGGAAGTCAGCCGACCATAAGGTTCTTTAAAGAGGATGGTCTTCTCGGCTTTGCCTACCTGCGTGCCAACACTGATCAGGAAGGCAATATCTGGTGTGCGCAGCAGCGGACCGGACAGCCCGGATATGCATTCAATAAATTCTCGCATCGCGACGGATCTATGCTTCGCTCGATCGGCAACGTGGAGGAATTTGAGAACATGATTCCATTCGGGGTGGTGTTCGAGGATTCCGAGGGTTCAGTCTGGATCGCAGGCGGGGCACTCGCGCATCTCTCCAGCTACGCTGTCATGAAATATCGGATGTCCCAAAACGGCTATCCCGTGGGCGGACGCAATCTCGTTTCAACGAAGAACGGAGACCTGTATTTCGGATCCTGGAGCGGCGTCTATCGTTTCAACCAGGATATCTATTCACCGCCTCATCCGATTTTCCTGCTGCCTGCGAATCCTCTGATCAGTGAAATCTTTGTGACGCCGGATAATGTGCTGCGTTGGAATGTTTTTTGGGGTCGGTCGTATTTTCTTGAGAATGGACGGTCGCGCAAAGACATAGCATGGCCTCGCTGGTCGTATCGGGGTCGTGTGTACCCTATCCCCGGAGCTCTCAGTATCATGAGTGACGGCAGCATGGCGTTTCACGCAGGGAACGGCACATCGACGATGTATCTGATTTCCGCCGAAGGCGACTCCACGACAAAAACGTTGGGAATTGCGTCGGGCCTCGATCCGATCAGCTGGGGACAGCTTGCCGTTCGTCACGCAAGCATTCCGACGTTGTATCAGTGCACATCAAAAGCGATCTGGCAAATTACGCCACGAACGCACAAGCGATTCGATGCGCGCGCCGGCTACCGACCGGGCAAGGTCGCAACCCTTTGTGAGGATTCCACCGGCGCCGTCTGGATCGGATTTCGCGGGCCCAACGATTCAACCGCGCTTCTACGTTTCGACGGCACGAAGTTCGCCCCTTTCAGCAAGCAGCAATTGGGACTCCCAAGCAATGCGGTCACCGCGCTCTGCGCTCACCCGAACAGGCGTGATTTGATAGTCGCCACCATCAACAGCATCTCGATCGTTGATCTGCGCTCGATGAAAGTGCGGAAAGTGCTGACAGAACAGGACGGTATCCCGTACTTTTGTTCGGGCATGATCATCGATCGCAACGGGGTGCTATGGATCACTTCCGTCGGTGAAGTCGTGCGGTTCGACGAGCCGATGGAATTGGTTGTCCGTACAGCACCCCGCGTTGTGCTCTCATCCTTCACCGCCGACACGATGACCATCCAGTTTCCATCGACAATATCGTCAATCCGGCTGGAGAGCAGCCCCCGGCGGATCGAGATTAAATATTCCGCCCTCTCGTTCACATCGCAGCAGCTGTTGTTTCAAACGAAGATCGACGGATTGAATGAGGAATGGTCCGCGCCGACGCAGGATAAATTCGTACGATTCACATATCTCAATCCCGGATCGTATCGGTTCCAAGTGCGCGCTGTGGACCCCGGCGGCCGTTGGATCAGCCGCAGCGAAACGTTCGAATTCGTGATTCCTCCGCCTTATTACAGCACATGGTGGTTCATCGCAGCGATAAATCTTTTACTCATCGGCCTGATCGTCGCCTTCTACCGATACAGGCTCGGACATGCGATCAAGCTCGAGAGAATGCGCAACCAGATAGCGCTGGACCTGCATGATGAAGTCAGTTCAATGCTGACCAGCATATCATTCCTCGGCATGTCGGCCGGAAACGATCTTGAGGAATCGCACCCGGCCAAGCCGAAGGTGGCGATGGTCGCTGAAACCGCGCGCAGCATTATCGATATCATCGGCGACATCATCTGGTCGCTCAAACCGCAAAACGATTCGTTCAACGATCTCGGGAAGCGACTCGGTGATATGGCCGTGGAAATGTGTGAAGGAAGAGACATTCGTCTCCATATTGACATTCTACCCCCCGAGCCGAACATCCCGATCCGCCTCGACCGCAGGCGCAACCTCTATCTGATCGCCAAGGAAGCCGTGCATAATGCGCTGAAGCATTCGCAGTGCACGGAACTCCGCGTTGCGCTGCAAAGCCGGGACGGGTATATCGAACTTTCCATATCGGATAATGGTGTCGGAATTGGAGAGCGGAAGAGAGGAGTCAGCGGGGGTACCGGCACCGGAATGGAAAGCATGCGCGTGCGTGCCGCGCAGGCTCACGCATACCTGGAGATTGAAACTGGCGCGCAAGAGGGAACGACAGTCCATATCCGTGTGAAACCCTCGTAGTGCGGCGAGCTTCTAACGCTGGAGAACCACATCATGCTGGAAACCGCATATCCATGCGATTGCGCGGATACGGAAAGCGAGGTAGTTTAAACAGTAACAACGAAATGTGTTGGCGTTATGAGCATTACCGTATCCATCGTCGATGATAACACGCAGTTGCGCAAATCGCTTGCGCAAATACTCAATCTTTCCAATATGCTGGAATGCACCAGCACCTATTCTTCTGTGGGCGAAGCGCTGCGCGGCGTGGATGCAAATCCTCCGGATGTGCTTTTGATGGACATCGAGATGCCGGGCATGTCAGGTATTCAGGGGACGGAACTCATCAAGCGCGCACATCCTTCAATCGACGTCATCATGCTCACCTCCTATAGCGACAGCGAACGGATTATTCAATCCATCGTTGCTGGAGCATCGGGCTATTTGCTCAAGAAAACCGAACCCCAGCACTTGATCGACGCGATCGTGGATATCGCGCGTGGGGGATCGGTGATGACATCCAGCGTCGCGAGAACACTGCTCGAAAAAATCCGCGCGCCGAAGCCGACAGTGTTCGACCAGCCTGCGAGCGCTCTTACCGACCGTGAAAGGATGGTGCTTGAGCACCTCATGGTGGGGAAAAGCTACAAGGATATCGCAGCCGACATGTACATCAGCATCGACACTGTTCGCTCCTACATCCGCAGCATCTATGAGAAGCTTCAGGTCCACACAAAATCCGCTGCCGTCGCGGAAGCGATGAAGCGCGGTCTCGTCTGACAACCATTCAATCTCTCCGCTCCTTTCCATCCTTCTCAGTTCCATTTCGTTGACCGCATATTCATGCGGGTTTCAGAGAAAAAACACATATCCGTGTGATTGTCGTGAGGATGCTTCCCAGATATCTTTGCCTCATGATATCCGTATTGCGCCGCGGAGGCCCCCCCCGAACAGAATCCGCCAACGGTATTCAACCCACTTTGAAGGAGCATCTCCATGAAATTACGTTTGTTCATAATCGCCGTTCTTTGTTCGATTTTTACCGTGAGCGTATTTGCTCAGGATGCGCAGAGGGATGCTGTGTCCGCCGATGCGGTGCCGCCGACGCTATTCTATCAAGGGTATGCGACAGCCGCGGGCGGAGCGGCCCTGCCCACGGGAAGCTACGAGATTACTTTTGCATTATACACGGTGGCTTCAGGCGGGATCGCGTTGTGGCAGGAGTCGCATCCGGCGGTGATGGTGAAGTCCGGAATGTTCTCCGCGGTTTTGGGCAATGGGTCCCCGGCACAGCCGCTCACCGTGGCATTCGATCAGCAATATTATCTCGGAATAAAAATCGGTGCGGATCCTGAATTCTCTCCGCGAATTCTGCTCACCTCGGCGCCGTACAGCTTCCATGCGCGCACTGCCGAAAACGCGGACCTCGCTTCGAATGTGCCGGATGGCGCCATCACTGCGGCGAAGATCGCCGCCGGCGCGATCAACACCGCGATGATAACAGACAACTCGATCACCACTTCCAAAATAGTCGACGGTTCGATCACCGCATCGAAGATCCCGTCGTTCACGCTGGTGACGAGCATCAATTCCATCCAGGACGACCTGTTCATCCATGGCGGGACGAACGTCACAGTCACCCAACAGGGCAACACGTTAACGATCGATGCGCCCGATCGTCTGAGCGGAGTGGAGCACGACGCCACGCTGAGCGGTGACGGCACAGGATCGAATAAACTCAGCATCTCTGATGGTTCGATCACTGCATCGAAGATCGCCAGCGGAGCGGTCAACACGGCAGCGATAACAGACAACTCGATAACCTCTTCCAAAATCGTGGACGGTTCCATCACCGCATCGAAGATTCCGTCCTTCACGCTGGTAACAAGCATCAATTCCATCCAGGACGACCTCTTTATCTACGGCGGCGATAATGTCACGGTTACGGCGAAAAACAACACTCTGACGATTTCCACCCCCGACCGGCTCGGCAGCGTGCAGCATGACGGCACTCTTTTCGGAGACGGCACGGGAACAAGTCCGCTCGGAATAGCCTTTCCGTTCACGAATGCGTCTGCGAGCAGCAAGAGTCTGATCGAGATCGGACAGAGCGGCAGCGGAGGCGGTATCCAGTCGACGAGTACGACGGGCAACGCCGGAAAATTCGTCGGCTCCGCAACGCCGGCCGGTGCAGCGGCGCTCCTCGTCCAGACGACCGGGCTGGGCATGGCGGGCCGCTTCGAGATCGACAATGCGGCCAACAATTCCGCGGCCGTCTGGGGTCAGAACAACGGCACAGGGAAGGCGGGGTATTTCGTAGGCAACGTGCAGATCGTCGGAACCCTCGCGAAGAGCTCGGGCACATTCATGATCGATCATCCGCTCGATCCTGCGAATAAATACCTGTACCACTCCTTCGTGGAGAGCCCCGATATGATGAACATCTATAAAGGGACCGCTCGGCTGGACGCCAGGGGCGAGGCGACGGTGACGCTGCCGTCGTATTTCGAAGCGCTTAACATGGACTTCGATTATCAACTCACCGCGATCGGCGCGCCGATGCCGAACCTGTATGTCGCCAGCGAAATATCGGGCAACACATTCAAAATCGCCGGCGGCGTCCCGAACGCGAAAGCCTCATGGCTGGTCACTGCGGTGCGCAACGATCCGTATGCGCAAGAGCACCGTGTCGTCCCGGAAGTCGACAAGGAGCCGGAAAACAGAGGCAGTTATCTGAATCCGCTGGAATGGAAGCAGCCGATGGAAAAAGGAATTTCCCGCAGGATGCAGCCTGAACTTTCTGAGCAGGAAGAAATGACATCCGGGCTGCGATAGTTGAAGTTCCGCGATAATTCAATCTTCATTTCTAAAGAGTACACCATCATGAAAGAAATACTGATTCTCCTCGTCGCGATCATCATCCTCTCATCATCCCTTCGTGCGCAGCAATCGACTGTCGATGCCAGCGCGGCAACAGGAGCTCCATCGACCATGTTCTATCAGGGATACGCCGCGACCGCTGGCGGGAGCGCGCTTCCTTCGGGCAGCTACCAGGTTTCCTTCGCGCTGTATGATGTGGCGACAGGCGGCACCGCGCTCTGGCAGGAAATTCATCCTTCCGTGCAGGTGAAGCTCGGACTTTTTTCGGTCATGCTCGGGCAGGGATCCCCGGCACAGCCATTGACCCTGCCGTTCGACAAGCAATATTATCTCGGCATCCGGATCGGGACCAATCCTGAATTCGCACCGCGCATTGCGCTTTCCACCACACCGTACAGCTTCCGTGCACGCACTGCGGAAGACGCTGCCTCCGTCGATTGGAGCGTGATCAGGAATGTGCCTGCGGGCTTTGCTGACGGCGTCGATAACACCGGCGGCTCGGGAAGCGCGGGCGTCTCGACGTTGAACGGCAAGACCGGCGACCTCAGCATTTCCGCAGGCTCAAACGTCACCATCGACAACAGCAATCCGGCAAACATCGTCATCAATGCAGCCGCCGCATCAGGCGGCGGGGACATGTACAAAGCCGTGTATGACGTTGACAACAACAATCGCTCCGATGGGGCGGACATGGCGTACGCCGTGCAGAATGCCTCGATCACCACGGAGAAACTTGCCGACGGCGCGGTGACGTTGTCCAAGGTCGAAGACGGTGCGATCAACTCGACCAAGATCGCGGACGGAGCAATCAATTCGACGAAGATCGAAGACGGCGCGGTGACGCAGTCCAAGATCGCGGACGGTGCGATCGTAGCAACGAAGATCGCGGACAACGCTGTCACGCAGTCGAAGATCATGGATGGCGCAATCAAGGAAGCAAAGCTTGCGGATAACGCAGTATCAGGTGTCAAGCTCCTCGATGGCGCCGTCAGTGCAAGCAAGATTGCCGATGGATCAGTAAGCATCATGAAACTCGCCAGCACCGAAGCGGCGGCCGGACGCGTGCTGACGTACACCGGTTCGGCGATGGTGTGGCAGACACCTGCAGCCGGTGGCGGACTGACGCTCCCGTTTTCCGGATCGGCTACGAATACGGCCTTCGCCATTTCAAGCGTAAAAGGTACTGCTGTCGCAGGCTATACCTCGTCAAACCAGAATGCCGTGGAAGGAATCACGAGTCACCCTGCCGGCACCGCGGTCCGGGGGCGCAACACCAACACGGGCAAGAACGGCTCCCTCGGCGGCGTCGATTATGCCGTGCACGGCAAGGACAGCATTTCGGGGAACTGGGCGGGCCTTGGCGGCAGTGTAATCGCCGTTGATGCGAACGTGAGCGGAAGTGGTAAAGTGGGCCTGGCAGTTACTGCCACGAACGGTGCCGAGGGAATTTATTCAATCAGTAGTGGGCTATATGCTATCCGTGGTGTTTCAACCAGGGATCAGGCCGGGGTCGCAGGAGAATTCGTTTCATATTCGGGTACAAACAACCTTTCGCTCAGTGCATTAAATACCGGCAACGGGAGAGCTGGTTTATTTCAAATCCAAAATCCAAACAATTCTCAGCTGACACTAGGTGTGTATTCCGATGGATTGGGATACGGCGGGTACTTCAGTCTTACGAATACGTCAAATCCCAGCCACGCGATATACGCCAAAACTGTTGGGACCGGCAAGGCGGGATACTTCGAAGGCAACGTGCAGGTTACGGGAACACTCAGCAAAGGCAGCGGAACATTCATGATCGATCATCCGCTCGATCCGGAGAACAAGTACCTCTACCATTCCTTCGTCGAAAGCCCGGACATGATGAACGTGTACAACGGCAACGCGGTGCTCGATGGCAGCGGTGAAGCGTGGATCGATCTGCCGTCGTATTTCGAGGCGCTGAACAGTGATTTCCGGTACCTGCTTACCGCCATCGGAGCACCGGGTCCGAATCTCTATATCGCGCAGGAAATCCGGGGCAATCGCTTCAAGGTGGCTGGCGGACAGCCGAATTCGAAAGTGTCATGGCAGGTGACCGGTGTGCGGCAGGACAAGTTCGCGCAGAAGCATCGCGTCGTTCCCGAGGTCGACAAGGAAGCAAAGGATCGCGGAAGATATCTTCATGCGAAGGAATGGGATCAGCCTGCCGACAAGGCGATTGATAACCAACCAGAGAAGTCCTCAAACGGCAACGACCCTGCGGCAACGCAGTCATCCCCGACGCAAAAATAACAAATCAGATAGCAGGACCATCATGATACATCACATACGCATCACTACTGCCGCCGCCGTTCTGGTATTGATTCTTATTGTCGCCACGCGTGCTGAAGCTCAAGGTTCCATGACCTGGCATTCGGTTGACGCAGCCGGAGGAGGGTACAATACTTCCGCAGGTATGCTGCTGTACAGTTCCGTCGGCCAGCCGTACGGAGGTTTGATCACAACGACCGCAGCTTCCATGTCCGCCGGCTTTATTGTGCCGTCCCTGTTTCAAACCACGCCGCCCAGCACCCCTCAGTTGTCGCTCAGTACCAGTGGTCTGGATTTCGGAAATGTTGCTGTCAATACGACCCCCGAGCGGACCGTAGTCATCATGAACACCGGAAACAGCGATCTTGTCATCACGAGGCAGCGCGTGAGCGGTGGTGATTCAACGGAGTTCGCGATCACGCAGGGAGCGGCGACAACGATTCCCCCGAGCGGCAGCTCCACGATGTACATATCGCATACACCGCGCAGTGCCGGCGGCAAGACGTCCTCGATTCGAATCGAATGCAACGATCCTTCAAATCCTGTATCAACAATCACATTGACGTCGAACGCCGTCACGACGGCTGTCAGCAGCGACGCCGCTCCGATTCATCTCGCTCTGGATCCGGCATATCCGAATCCTCTGCTTGCCGCAGGGAATGGTTCTTCGATCATCCGCTACGCAGTGGATCGCGAAGCGAACATAGATCTCGTCCTGTACGATCAAGTAGGCCGCCTGGTCGCGACGCTCGCCCAAGGACTATGTGAACCAGGCAGCTATCTCACCAGATTTTTTCCGGACCCGCAACTGTCGGCCGGCATGTATATAATTATTCTGCGGGCATCAGCACGGGGTGAAGTCTCGAGTCTTTCCCGAACGCTGGTAGTGATGCGATGAATTTCATATCGATTTGTCCTGCTTGACAAGTCCGGCTGTCCGCTCTCTCTCCAAGCGAAACGGATTCAACCATCTGTTATTCTTCGTCAAAAATGTCAGTATGATTTACTAGTTGGAAATGTCAATCAAGGACCCACCGTTTTGACGGACTCCCTGCATGCATACCAATCCCGGACACCGGTTGATCAAAACCCCGAAAATTCATGCGGAAGGATGGCCACGGACTCGAACTTTTATCCAGGCAATGTGGAAAGCATTTTCAGGGCGGTTTTCTCCTCCATGCCGGAAAGGACATTCTCCCTCTCGCTGCGGCGAACATGCTCGCCGTACCGCTCGGCACGCTATGGGAACTGTAAGCAAAAAGGCCCCGTAAGGGACCTTTTTTTGCGGGGGTTCATAGACTCATTCCGCAACTTATTTATGACCCACCGATCGAGATGGTTCTTATTTTGAACCAGCTGGATCAGCTGAGAACGCTGCTGGTTACGGCATGAGGCAAGAAATATGGGGGCATGTTTGCATTATCCACGGCCTTGATGTATACTGTGCTGAGCAGAGATAACCGACAATCAAACGGCGCTATAACCAGCAATTAGACGGCATTATAACCGACAATCAGACGGCACTACAAACAGCAATTAGATGGAATAGTAACCGACAAATAGACGAGACAACACTTGCCAATCAGGCGATGGCGAAGCCTATGGAAACCATTCACCCGGCAGAGAAAATAGACATCTATCCCCGCACAATTGCGAGGGTGCTCGCTGAGGCGATGATCGACACGCCGGTAGTGTGTTTGTTGGGTCCCCGGCAGAGCGGGAAGACCACGCTAGCACGAAGTCTTGATCCGGATCGTGGGTACATCAGCCTTGATGAGCAGAACTATCTTCACCTTGCTTTGGACGACCCTACCGGTTTTATTCGCGGGCTTCCGGATAGAGTGACGTTGGATGAGGTTCAGCGCGCTCCGGGATTGCTCACGGAAATCAAGAGGGCAGTGGATAAAGACAGACGACCAGGTCGTTTTCTCCTGACGGGATCGGCCAACCTCCTGTTTTTGCCGCAGGTTTCAGAATCTTTGGCTGGTCGCATGGAGGTCGTTCATCTCCATCCGCTTGCCGAGTCGGAGAAGTAAAGGAATCCCGGGAATTTCCTTCGCGTACTGCTCGACGGTGCGCTGAAACCCGGGATTGGTAAGGAACTGGATGGAAGGATCTCACTTGCGGAGCGGCTCATAGCCGGTGGATACCCTGAACCAAACAGCAGAACTCCGTCCCGGGCCCGCCGCTGGCACCGACAGTATCTTCGATCTTTGATCGATCGTGATGTCCGCGATATCGCGCGCATCAAGGACAGCAATGAACTGTCACGGCTGCTTGAATTGCTGGCCCTTCGCACGGCGGAGCTCCTGAATGCGAGCGACGTTGCACGCGGACTCGGCATGCACAGGGAAACAATCGACCATTACCTCGTCGTACTTGAGCGTCTCTTCCTCATTCGGAGACTCCCTGCATGGCATAACAATCCCGGACACAGGTTGATCAAAACCCCGAAGATACATGTGATTGACAGCGGACTTGCAGCGACCCTGGCGGATTATACTGCGGCAGACTGGTTTGAACAGCGTGAGCGGATGGGCCATCTTCTTGAGTCCTTCGTAGTCCAGCAGATCATTGCCCAGGCAGAATGGACAGACCCGGATCTTCGTTTCTGGCACTATCGTGATAAGGACGGAAATGAAGTGGATCTGGTTATAACCCGGGGTCAAAAGACCTGGGGCATAGAGGTGAAGGCCTCAAGCTCAGTCAACCGGAAAGATGGCCATGGCCTTGAACTTTTGGCCCGACGATGCGGGAAGCATTTTCAGGGCGGTTTCCTCCTCTATGCCGGAAAGGACATTCTCCCCCTCGGTACAGCAAACATGCTCGCTGTACCGCTCAGCACGCTATGGGAACTGTAAGCAAAAAGGCCCCGTAAGGGACCTTTTTTTGCGGGGGTTCATAGACTCATTTCGCAACACAGACCTCTTGCACGCGGCTTTGAAAACCTTATTCAACGAGGAGTTTCACTGAGGACCGGGCGCCGTTCTCCGAATATTCTACCAGGTATATACCTGCGGTCAGCCCGCTGATTGGGATAGACCTCCCTGCTGGAAGGGAAAGACGCACACGGCCCAGGATGTCAACCACTCGGATCGATGCAGCACTCCCCGAGGATGCAGATGGAAGCACCGAGACGGACGTGCATCCATGCGGGACCGGATTCGGAAAGACTGTGATCGCGGTTGGTCTGCTCGGGGAGACTTCGGCAAGCGTCGTAAGACGATCTATTGGCAGGTTTTTCACGTAGATGGCCGGGATGGAGTCCCTGCTGTCCAGCCACGCGATGTCCACCACATCCTTACGGACAGCAAGACCACCCATGACCTGCGTGAGCGTGTTGACATCGGAGACTCGCTGCGGCGCGCGCAGGACGTTCCAGTCCGCATCGAAAGCCTGCGCATACAAGCGCGTGGTATCGCCGGCCTCCACGCGGCTCCAGAGCAGCAGATGGGTTCCATCGTTGAGGCGTTCATGCGTCACTGCCGGGAAGTGCTCCCGGATGCGGATCTCCGGGCACAGGATGCGTTCTTCGATGAGACGATCATCCGCTCCATAGCGACGCAGCTCGAGCGTATCGGAATCCGGCAGGAGGCAGAGCACATCGGCCTTCCCGTCGTCGTAGGGAATGAATACGGAGAGACGGTCGTCCATCGCGGCCGCGAGCGTATCGAGCACGCGAACGCTGTCGATGGCGCCGGTCCGCGGATCCAGGCGCTGCAGAATCAGGAGTTCCCTGTCCGGCTTGTGGATCCGTTTGCGCAGGAGCAGATGCGGCACACCTCCTTCTGTCATGGCAGCGAGCAGCAGGTCATTGCCGACCCGGAACGGCCAGGTGACATCGTTTCTCGGTCCTGTGTACTCGAATGCCTCTTCTCCGTTCGGCCAGTATGTCCAACGCGGCTCATGATTCTCGTAGTATAGTTGGCCAGGACTCCAGTACGTGTCGAACACCGCACTGACGAGAACGCCTTGCTGTGACCGGGCGAAAAAGATGCGGCGCGGCGACTCTTGGTACGTGGCGAAATCAGGGCCTTGCTCGGAGTAATTGAGCGAATGAAACATGGTATCGCTGATGGATACGGATTCCCCTTCCATGCGGACATCGAAGTGGTACATCTTCGACCAATGGCGAAAACCGGAATCAACCCACGTCGAATCTAGGCTGCGGAGGAAGGCGAAACCGCCGTCCCCATTAGCGTACATGCAGCCGTCGATCGCGGCAAACGAACGGATACTGTCGCGCAGCGACCAATCCGCTTCGAGGACGCAGGATCCGTTTTCCCACGTGATGCATCGAAGCCCGTCAGTCGAGACCGCGATTCGAACCGGCCAGGACGCCTTGGCTTCCTGGTCAGCCCAACTTATCCGTCGTTCAACGGTCTGGGCTTTCAGAGCGCAGGTAAGTACGAGAGGAACAATCGCGGCTAGCAAGAGATTGCGTGTTCGACACCAAAGCATGGCGCATCTCCAGAATTACGGGCTATTATTTCTTTTATCTTCTGGAATATGCGACGTCCCGCACTCACTGTCAATAGTAGTTACCCTGCCCGATCGGTATAAAACGAAAAAGCCTCTCAATAGACGTCAATCCCCCAGATGTTCAAGAAGGGGAGCATCATGGTCCGAACAGTCGGATGTATCACGATCCGCCAAAGGTTCAGTCTGATCCCAACTGTTTATTCTCTGAAGGTTGGCATCCTTTCTTCCTCGCTGAGATAAGCTCCAATGTCGCAGGAAATGGCTAGCTCAGAGGGGTCAGTTTTCGGTTACCGGAGGGGGTCAATTTTCGAGTTGCGTTACCAGCATTACTTACTCCGTTACAAAGGCAGCCATTGGGAGTGGCGCCGGATTCTCGGTGTGAGCCTGATGTTGCGGCTGTCTTGCCCTTCCGGATGAACGAGGGAATCCTTCGTAGGCTTCTTCGAATTTAGCCAAGAAGTTAAAGAGAACTTCCCCGTAGAATTCATTGATTTGCTTCGTAATGTCGTCCTCCGTACCGAGCTTAACGGCCAGTTGCTTCAATTCTTCGAGCCGGTTTCTGATCTCGAATACGTGGAACTTGATGAGCTCTGACGCAGGGGCATCGATTGGTTCAAAAAGAAGGATAGGATTGAACTTGACAGCCATAGCATAGTCACGAATAAGTGGCCATGTCCATGAGTCATCGTTCCCGCTCTCGAGTTTCGAAAGATTACTAGCTGTGCGGTTTAATGACTTCGCTACGTCTTTCTGCTTGATATCCCTGCGTAACCGAAGAGAGGTTAGGAGCGTTGCAAGCTCGCTCTGTGAGATTTCTTCTTGTACTAGCTGCTGCACTTCGTCGTCATCAGCGAAATACGCAGCAGCTGTAGCGGTGTCAGTGAATCGCTTAGACATATTGACCTCCGGTGTCATTATTAAGTTTTCTCCGTAAATTTCTTGCTAACTACCTTCTTGTATAAGGTGATATCCTGTGATTGGGTTGATTTATCACCGATCCCAAGCACATAGACCACCTGTGCCGCTTCGTCGAAATAGACATAGAGCCGTGTTTCTTGCGCGTTTGGCACTCCTGTTTGCGCTATTCGATACACAGAACCGCCCTCATGCTTGAAGAAGCCTACTTCAATCTGATTTGGTCGCATGTTCTCGCAGAGGAACTGCCGAATCCGATCCAGGTTCTTGAAACAGGCTGCGAACTCTCGTGGGTGTTTCTTATTGTATGATTTACCTTGTGCCTTTTTGGCCAGGGACAAATCAATCGGCCACATTGACTCACTCTTCGCTACTGATCAAAACACTACTTTCGATGGAATTGTTTCCACATGGAAGCCAATGTTAGGAATAAATTTCCTAAATGGCAAGGGAGTTCAGAATACTTTCCTTTTTGCAGCGAAGCATGGCTAAAAACATGCTGAAACGCCACATATTTACTACAATCTGAGGCGATACACAGCGTTGTTTCGGAATTGCACTTGGTTACGGTTGTAGCGGGAAACAACAGCCAGGCTGCGATGCCCCGTCTGCAGCATCCAATCCCAACGTTCGGCGAAGGCAGTTTTGACTGTCCTGTACATTGCTACTGCGATTGCTACTTCTGTACGACGATTCGGGTCCTGCTGAACGTCCCACTGCTTGGTCACGTTGGCCAGAACCAACGAAAAAAGGCCCCATCAGGGACCTTTTCTTGCGGGGGTTCATAGCCTCATTCCGCAACTTGTGCTTTAACCCGCCGGTGGAGATGATGCTTATTTTGAACGAGTGGGATCAGCTGAGAAATCTGCTGACGGCGTCCTGACCGGAGACCCAGCGTGACCCGGTGTGAATCCGAGTGTGGACCAGTCACCGCGTTCCGTTTTCCGCTGTACTTCGAATCCGTAGCTGTTGGTCTCCGCGGCCGTACTCCATGCGAGCAGCACACTGCCATGGACCTGCGAGGCCGAGAATCGGATGAGTTCCACCGGAATCACTACAGCCCGGCAGATGCTGTTGACGTTCGGGTAGGTGATCGTGCCGTAGCCAGGGTTACTTGAGAAGCATAACCTGCCGTTGATCCTGTCCTTGCCGGTCCTGCTGCAGGGCATGGACCATCTTCACCAGCTCGGCATACCGCTGATCCGTCTCTTGCTGCTGGGCTGCAAGTTGTGACTTGAGCTGCGAAGTCTCTGCAAGTTGCGACTTGAGCTGCGCGATCTCCGCATCCTTTTCTTTCAGCTGCTCCTGCATCGCAACTGTCCGTTTCTCCAGTGCCTGTACGGCAATGCACAACACGCCGTCGACATCGGCGGATGCGAGTGTGGTGTCGTTTCCGATAGTCCCTATGCCGTCGTGTCCGAAGGCAGCGAACCATTCCTGAGCCATCGGGCCGTAATGTCGGATGAGTTCGGCACTCTGGCTCTTGTAATTCCATGTTCCCAGCCGGAGATCGCGAAAGCGCTCCAGTACAGATTCGCCCTCGACAGGCAGGAATCGTTCTTTCTTCCTGACATCCGACAGCGTGGCCCACGAGTTCGCGTTTCCGTATAAAATGGCGGCGACTGTACATGTGCTGTTCGTGTAGAGACAGTATCCATTGCCAAATCTGCCGTAGAAACGGTTGACTGAACCTGCGGAGAACGTACTCGTCGTGCTATGGTCTCCGATGACGAACGAGCCGGATTTTGAACCAGTGTTGACATAATTTCCCAATGCGGTGGAATAGTCCCCGCTGGCGGTGCAGTTGGATCCCATTGCAGTGGAGGCACTACCGCTGGCGGTGCAGGTGCCTCCCATTGCAGTGGAGGCACTACCGCTGGCGGTGCTGTTGAATCCCATCGCGGTGGAGGCATTCCCGCTGGCGGTGGTTTGATACCCTATCGCGCTGGACATGAGACCGATGTTACTATCATCCCATTGAGTGCCTGTTACCTCCCCGGCACGAAAAGCTCCTTTGTTCGGGTAGAACATCATCCGTGTACCCGCCCCGGTAGCTGGTATTGAACCGGAACCAGCGGTCCCCGTTACCAGAAATCCATCCAACCCGGATACTGTCAGAAGAGCACTCGGCGTCGTTGTGCCAATCCCCACGTTCCCGTCCCCGCGTACAGTGAAGAGCGAGGTATTCGCGTTGTTCTTGACTGTGAATCCCTGACTGCTGCTGTTCCCTGAGAGTTGCGATACTATGTCCTGTGCCCGGAGTGGGATTACTGTGAGTAGCAGGGCGCAGGCAAGTATCCCGAGAGTTCTTTTCATTGCGAAGTCTCCTTATGAGGGTAGATGCGCTACTGAGAAAATCCGCGTCACCATTTGAAAACGGATTTCGGACGCGGGATAAACTCAATCGCCGCCGACAGATGTGGAATGCTGTGGCAAAAAAAAGATATTGACCTCGCCAGCCGTCCGCAACTGCATATTTGTACTGTTTTTCAGCTGTTCCCTTGTTCGAATGCAATGTCCCCCGTGTGCATCTCGAGGGCTTCTCTAGCTGTGTGATGCGAACATGAACAGGAGCGTCCTCGGAAAACCTGCGGAATCTGAACGAGTCAATGACCCGAAAGACGGGTTTGACTATATGGAAACCATCACTTAGCTTAACAACCAATGTATCTCATAGCTTTTGAAAACATACAGCTGCTCCTTCAATGAAAGCGGGCCTGACACCATGAGAGAGCAGGATCAATTTCTCCTCTACACCGGGTCGGATGGGGCGGTGAAAATCGAGGTCTTTCTCAAGGACGAGACCATCTGGCTGACGCAGAAAGCGCTTGCCGAGCTGTTCGGAGTGAAAGTCCCGGCAATCAACAAGCACCTGAAAAATATTTTCCAAACCGGCGAACTGAAGCAGGCGGCAACTGTTTCCAAAATGGAAATAGTTCGTGCCGAAGGGGTGCGCGAGGTCGCCCGCGAGATCGAATTTTACAATCTCGATGCCATCATTGCCGTGGGCTACCGCGTAAATAGCTATAAGGCTACCCAATTTCGGATCTGGGCGACAGAGATGCTGCGGGAGTTCATCATCAAGGGCTTCGTGATGGACGACGAGCGCCTGAAACGCGGGAAACAAACGTTTGGGAAGGATTACTTCGAGGAACTGTTGGAGCGCATCCGGGAAATCCGGGCCAGCGAGAGGCGATTTTATCAGAAAATCACCGATATCTATGCGCTCTCGATCGATTACCAAGCCGATGCGCCGATCACGCAGGAGTTTTTTGCCAGTGTACAGAATAAACTCCATTGGGCGATCACCGGACAAACAGCGGCGGAACTAATCTATTCCTCTGCTGATGCGATGAAGAATCACATGGGGCTTGCCACTTGGAAGCATGCACCGGACGGAAAAATTTTGAAGTCCGACATAGCCGTCGCGAAAAACTACCTTAACGAGGCGCATGTGCAGGAATTGAATCGCATCGTTACCGCGTACCTCGACCTGGCTGAGAATCGTGCTCTACGCGGCACATTGATGAAAATGGCGGATTGGGTGGAGTTCCTGCACAGCTTTCTGCAGCTGTCGGACTACCCAATACTGCAGGACAAAGGCAAAGTGAGTGCACTCGAGGCAAAGCTGAAAGCCGAGGGTGAATACGAGGTCTATCGCCAGCGGCAGGACGTAGACTACATTTCGGACTTCGACAGGGAAATCAAACGATTGGAAGGGAAGAAAGAATGAGTTTTAACGAATACACCGTAGAAGTCGCAGCCCTTGAATGGTTCGCAGAATCAGGATATGCAATTTGACTTCCGCCTTGCCGGACATGATGTTCTCATCGGCAAGCCGCAGGCCAGGCAGCTTCGTTTCACCAAAACATCGTTCGCTGTAGACGCGGGTATTGGGAAGCGCCAAACCGCAGCCGCCTATCTCCAGACCTTGGAAGACGCAGGCGTTCTCGCCAGCGAAACGATCGGTCGAAAACGCATCTTCATCAATCCCGTACTTCTTGAACTCTCAGCGAGTGGAAAACCATGATGCGTCGACTTTCGACGCTACCCTCGACACGCGTATTCGACCTGTCGACATCATCGACATGTTCCGTGAACCTGTCGAATATTAGCAATAATATCGACATGTCTGCGCGATGTGTCGATCTGCTCGACACCAGAGGTCACGCTGGCTTCGCCAACATTTAGATGCGACTGGTCTGAGCTTGTTCCAAGCTCGCTGCTCCCTGGAAAAGACTGAGAGGACCGGGAGGCTACTGAACTGTTCCATCTCGAACTCGGTCTGGAAAGACGGACAGATTCATCCGAATTACCGGGATCCCTTTGATATGATTGCACCTATGAGGGAGGAGGCTATAACGAAACAAGCCGTTTCCTGTGAAGAAAACGGCTTGAGTCTCGTTGGGCGGAGCGGACGAGACTCGAACTCGCGACCTCCTGCGTGACAGGCAGGCGTTCTAACCAACTGAACTACCGCTCCAACATCTATTTTCGCGTTTCGATTCGAAACGTTTACAAATCTACATAATAAGGGCCGTACAAAGCAAGGGGTGAGGAAAAAAAATCTGTGTGTAAGAAATACTTGACAATGCACGTGTATCTGTGTAAATTATTTCTTACACAATGGAAATTCGGAGGCCCTCATGTCCAATGCACAAAAGTATGCCGTCATGGCAATGGTGATTTGGAGCCTGATCTTTATCGGACTTCTCCTGATCGTACTGCTTCCGGGGGTCTCGGAGTTTGCCAATCCTGAACGGTCTTTCTGGCGGCTGCTCACAGCTTCGATCATTCTACCCGGCTTTGTTCTCAATGCATGGCTGGGCTGGCGATCGAAGAGAGGCAGGAAGTCAGGCGAACTGGATGAACGAGATGATGCCGTGTCGCTGCGGGCCTCGCAGGCGACGCTGATGGTGATTGCGCCAATCGTGTTTCTGACGGCAATCCTCCTCTATGAACTGTATTCCTCGAGCGGGATGGTACCCACAGGCTGGTTGTATCTGCTGGCCTACGGGACAGTAACATTGGTGTCACTCGTGCACTCCATCGCGTCGCTGGTGGTGGATTTACGCGGGGAAGCACATGGCTAAGGCGCAGGTCCGCAATAATGTGCGGCGCCTCCGTGAGGAACGGGGAATGACTCAGACGGATCTCGCCCAGGGCTGCGGCTGTACCCGGCAGACGATCATTATGCTGGAACAGGGACGCTACGTTCCGTCGCTCTCACTCGCATTCTCAATCGCAAAAGCATTAGACATCGCACTGGAAGAGGTGTTCGAGCCGGTAGATCAGACGGACTGAATTTCTTTTCGTGGTGCTCGATGTCAGGAGAAGGGGAAGAAAGGTCGTTTATCCCGTTGCCTCAAAATTCATGTTACCGAATTGACATTGGTATCTTAAATATTTACAATGGTTTATCAGAAGCCCAAATACAGTTTCCCCTAGTTTTGAGAGTGATCCCGCCTTATGCTGTGATTATCAGGCTAAGCGGGGCATGATATCGGATAATGATAAATACGATACGTCTCGTGAATAGATTATGAACTACACGAAAGCGACCCTGCCATGAAAAGAGGAAGATTCATGGTAACTACCCTGGCCCTTATACCTGCAATCGCATTTGCAAAAATCAGGAATCTTATACCAGTGAGAACAACAAACGGGTTTAAAATAAATTCTGGCGAAGCGAGGTTCGGCGTCCATTACAAGATGAAAGGCGTCACACTGAATACTCTGGACATCAAAATATCCGGAACCGACACCGACAACGACCTGGCTGTCTTTGAGCAGACCGGATTGACGCCGAACGGCGGGCCGCCTCTGCATGTACATCCCTTTCAGGATGAGTGGTTCTATGTTGTTGAAGGTGACTATCGCTTCCAAGTTGGAGACGACAAACATCAGATGAAAGCCGGCGACACGATTTTCCTTCCCAGGAATGTCCCGCATGCCTTTATTCAATTGTCGGAAAAAGGGAAGATGATCGTGTCGTATTTACCGGCAGGAAAAATGGAAGCCTTCTTCCAGGCGACTGATCAATGGACTTCGCCGCCGTCGAAAGACGAAATTGCAAAGGTCTTTGAAGATCATGATATGAAAATCGTTGGTCCGCCTTTGAAGAACGATTGACTCCGAAGCGCAGGCATGGAAGCAGCTTCGCACCGTCCGCCGCGATCAGCGGAGGAGGATGAAGGCCGTACTCTGTACCTCACGGCCGTCATACAGACGGATGAAGTAGCGGCCGGAAGGAAGACGCTTGCCGGAAGACACGGCATTGAATGTGAGCTCATGCGCTCCGGCATCGAACACGCCGTCGAAGATGGTGGCGACGTTGCGGCCGGAAATGTCCACCACCGTAACGATGGCGCGGGAGGAGGCCGCAGCGGAGATGGTGAAGGTCGACAGGTCCTGTGAAGGATTCGGTCGGACGGGATTCAGGGTGAGGACCCCGGGCAACGCGGGCAGGGGAGCGACAGCCGTGAGCGTGGTATCCGTAATCGGCCGCTGAAGCACCCAGTCAATTGCCGTCCAGAGCATGCCCCATTCAGATTCCGGATCCGTCAGCTCGTAGCCGAATTCAGTGCCGTCGCGGGCGCCGTTTTCTTCGATCTCGGGGTGGGGACCCACCAACAGCACGCGGCCGCTTCCATGCGGAAAGCCCGTTATCGCGATCTGATCACCCGCGGCATCCCAGGTGGCGATGGTGTCGACTGTAAAACCCGGATCAGGGATGAAGGCGGGTCCGCCAAAGTACAGCGTCGTCAGCGTTCGGGGCTGCTTCTGCGTGATCGGGTGCAGCGGATTCGTGTGAATGGTTGTCATGGCGTAGCCGTCCCACGGAATGATTTCCTGCAGCGAACCCCGCGCCGAGCCCTTGAACAGCCCGAGCGTGTAGGGGAAATTTCCGCCTTCCCATTCGACATGGTCCGCCGCAAAATATGCTCCCGCGCAAATGCCGATGTATGCGCCGCCGCCATCGACGAGCGAACGGATATTCTGCTCGCCCCGGTTGGTGATTTTCTGTTTGTAGTTGAATGCGTATCCGCCCGGCATGTACAGACAACGGTAGCGGGCGGCAAAGCCAGTCGCGTTCACGGCGGACGCATCGACGCGTTCATGCGTCAATCCCTTCCAGTCAAGAAAATGTTCGAAGGCGATGACGCCCGCTTCCCAGGCCCCTTCGTCCAGATACACGGCCACATCAAAGGCAGGCGACACCTGGCTGGCGGCAAAATCCGGGGCGGAAATTCCAATCAGAAGAAAGGGAATGATGAAGAGCATCGAGCGCTGCATGAGGTGCTTCGGTTAAGGGTGATGAGGAATTGCGGACAGGTGCATCTGTTATACCGCAACGGTTATCGCACAAGGGAAATGATTCGCGTGACCATGCCGGCGGATGTTTCAAGCCGGCAGAGATATGAGCCGCTCGGGAGGTCGCCGGAGTAAAAGAGCGCCTGATGCCGTCCGGCCGATCGCAGGCCATCCACCACTGTCGCCACTTCGCGTCCAACGCTGCTAAAAATACGAAGAAGCACCTCGGAATCCTCCGGAATTGTATACTCGATAGTTGTCGCGCTGCTGCGCCCCGCAGCGGCGGCGCCAGAGGGATTCGGGTAGCTCTCGAGAGTCATGAGGGAGGGAGCAGCCGCACCGCTGTTGTCGACGCTGACCGCCCGTGAATAGTCTGTCGTTCCATCGGTGTCGATCTGTCTGAGCCGGTAGTCGTAGCGCCCGGCGGAGGTGAGATGATCGAGATACGAATAGCGCTGTGTCTCGTTCGTGCTGCCGTGTCCCGGAGTGAAGCTTCCGGAAAGCTCGAGCCAGTCCGCATCCGGATCGGAACGCCGCTGTATGAAGAAGCCCAGATTGTTGACTTCCGTCTGTGTGCTCCAATCGAGGCGGACCTGCTGCGTGCCAGGAATAATCGCCGCTTCAAGCGAGGAAAGTTCTACAGGGATAACGAGGTTGCCGCCGCGCACGAGACGGACGTAATTGTAGATGCGGACGACATCGCCCTGCGGGCCGTGTCCGTGAGGATAATTCGCGGGGTTGCCGGTTTTGAAGTCGCTGCGCTGAGCGCCGGCGCCGTGGACATCCTGCAGCACATAATTCGAGGAACCCGGAGGCTGCTCCATCCATCCCAGAGCGCGGCCGAAACAGAGATAGGCCGCCATTTCGCCGCCGGGCGAAGTGGGTGCGCCCTCCTTGTGCGAGGTGCTCGTCCAGTAAAACGGATATTCACCTCCGCCAATACTTGATGCGAGGAACATCGGATCAATCGCGGCGGAGTTTGTTGTGGCAGGGGAGTGCGTGTAGTCGATGAGGCTCTGCAGTTCCTTCGCATTCGGGAGACGCCAGTCGCCGTAGCCAAGATATCCCGCAGCATTCTTCGCCTGCACCCAGGCGAGTGCCGTCTGCCAATCCATGCCGCCGCGGGAGTCAGGCATTGCCCACGTCAACCCGGTCGCCCTGTCGGAAATCGTGCTGTCCTGATTGTTGTGGAAGTTGTTGACGCCGTACTGCGGGTTGCCGCGGACGTAGCGAACGTAAAGCTGATTTCGCGTGCCCGCCGGCAGGCGCTTCTTGCCATAGCCCTTGATGCGGCCGTCCGCGAAATTCACTCCAAACGCTGTTGAGTCGCCGTTCATCGTGAAATGTACGTATGTCGTGGCGGACCAGTCCTGACAATCGATGATGCGTTCACCAAGCGCCGTATTTCCGAATTCGAAATCGAAGTAGGCCGTATTGAGGTAGGCGATGGAGGTCGCGGCGGTGAGTCCGCTCTTCCCGTTGAAATCGATGAGGGAATACAATTCCTTGATCGTGGGCATGCGCCAGTCGCTGTAGCCGCCGACCGAGCAGTTCGCAGCATCCGCAAGCGCTTTTTCCCATGACACCTTCGTTCCGCGCGCCTTCACCCAGGTGAGTCCCGTGACGAGATCGGAAATCGTGCCGTCGCCGTTGTCATGATACTGCGGCTGATTGCCCTGATGCTGCGCGTCCTGTCCGTAGAACGCCTGTCCGGCACTGGGCGCCGTCATCGGCCCGGTGTTGTTGTAGCACTGCAGCTGGCCGGTGTCGACTATATAATAGCTGCTGTCGTACTGGGCGAGGGTCAACGCACAGGGGAAGAGGAATACTGTCGCCGTGAGAAAAAACGTGAATCGGGTTTTATCGGGAATGACTGACATTCTCATGAACTCGCCCTCGTCGTTGCTAGGATCGTTTTACCATCGTAGTAAGACCAGAACGAACACGGGAAGGTTTAATTCCGGAATAAGCCGATCCCGGAATCCGGCCTCACCGGATCATTAGCTTCTCCGTACGGAGCAGCGGACCCGAGATGGCTGTGAGGAAATACATCCCGGGCTGAAGGCGCGAGACATCGAGCGTGCTGCGCGCTTGTCCGTTCGCAGCAGAGGCATCGAGCGTGCGCTCTATGACAACTCTTCCGAGCAGGTCGGTGACGCGAAGCGCAGCGGTGGTGACGGACATCCCGCTCAGCGCGACTTCGAGCCGGTCATGCGCGGGATTAGGTGAGAAAGCGAGCTCGAGTGCAGCCGGGAGTGTCGGGTCTTTGATGCTGGTCGGCAGCTTCCTGGCAACCCGCAGTCCGTTGCCGAAACTGGTGACCCAGATTTCCTGCTGATCGAAAGGATTAAAGAAAATCCGCTGCGGATGCTGGAAAGGATACCCCGCGACTTGCGCGAAATCCGGAGCATCGGCGCTGATGTTTGAGGAGAACCATAAGCCGTCGGCTTCGGTGGTCAGGTAGCATTCATCCTCTACCTGAGGATCGATGGCGCAGGACGAAACGCGGTCGAGATCGCTGATCCTGCTCCAGTGAATACCGCGATCGCGGCTGCGATAAAGACCTCCGAGTCCGTTGGGCGCACCGCCCCAGCCGCTGTACACGCAGGCATACCAGGTGTTTTGCGCTGCATCATGCGGGTCGATGACGAGATCGCGCATCCAGTAGCGCATCCCGGCGTCGGAGCGGTCGTACCAGCTTGCACCGGCGTCGCTGCTGAGGAAGACGCCGGCGCTTGCTGTGAACGCGCCGGAGGAATTCCTTCTTCCTGAATAGTTGCACACCAGCGATCCATCGGCAAGCAGATGAATGCCGAAAGGATGTCCTTCCGTGCGCGGCGGCGAGGCAAGCTTTCTCCATGTCGATGCGCTGCCGAGATTCAGATCATCGCAAACGTAAATCCCGCCCAGGCTGCTGTGCACGACAGCGGCGTACATGCGGTTCGGATTTGCGGGATCGAGTTCCAGCCATGCGACGGGGTGAACGAAATCATGCAGCATCTGCCAGGCCGTACCGCCGTCGCCGGACATCAGGATAGCCCCGCGTCCGCCGTCAATGCGCGAATCAGCCAGATACGTGCTTTCATACAGATCATGCACTGAGGATGCCGCGGCGTAGGTTTTGTTCTGAGCAGCGGAATATCGGAGGCAATACACCGAATTGTATGTCAGACCCGTGAAATTCTTCGACCACGACTGCCCCGCATCCGTGCTGCGGAACGCAGTGATATCGGTAGCGCCGACGAACATGCGCGAGGCGTCCGTCCAGTGAATCCACCATGCGGCGGTGGGTTCCATTCCCACGCCGTGGTAGGTTCTGCCCTTCGGAGTCGCACTTTCGGCGGAATTCAGGTCAGCCGCATCGACGTACATTGCGCGCCAGCTCGTACCTCCGTCGGTTGTGAGATGGGAGAAACCCAGATCGGTGATGATGGCGACGTCGGGATTGTTGGCTGCGACGTCGAAGCCCAGCGCATATTCACCGAACCACCAGTCATTGTCCCCCCGATAGCCTGACCATCCCGTGAGAATGTTCGCGTTGTTTTCCGTGTTGAACACTGGGATCCACCGTCGCCCGGCGTCATCCGTTCTGTACACGATCGGATACGAAGAGGATGAATTCCCGCCAGCGAGCCAGGCGATGTCGGTATTATTCTGTGCCATGGCAACGAAGAACGGGTGATCGTCTGCTGTGAGTCCGGAAGTGGAGCTCACCCAGGCACCGCCTGTTCCGAAATCCAGACGATACACGCCCGCATAGCTCAGATGCTCGGCTCCGGTCATGCCCGGCCAGATATTTCCGATGTCATAAGTGACGCACATCATTCGCTTGGTGCTGCCGTAAAGCGCGCCGGTGAAGGAGATGAGTCCTTCGCTTTCAGGGATGCCGGTCAGCGGCTGCAGGTTGAAGTTCGCCCCGCCGTCGAGGGATACGAGCAGTCCGCGGCTCAGTCCCACGACGATTGTGTCGCCGCTCCATAACACACCGCCGATATAAGCGGCATAACCTGCGCTGTTCGAAAAGATGGATGTGAAAGATGCGCCGCCGTCTCCGGAGAAAAATATTTGCGTGTAGCTGGAGACGATGAGGCGGTCCGTGCGCTGCGGATGTGCATAGACGGAATAGGTTTCCCCGAAAGTTGGGTCGGCTGGAAGGGGAGCCCACGTCGCTCCTTTATCCGTGCTTCGTCCGCCCCTTCGTTCATCCGAATAGAAGTCGAACACGATGGAATAAAGGATATTCGGATCGCTGGTGAACTCGATGCGGGAATCCCGCACCGCGCGGAATTTCTGAAACGGCAGCACCTCCCACGACGCGCCGCTGTTCATGGTGTGGAAAAGTTCTGTCATGTCGCAGGCGACGAAAGCTTCAGCATTATCATGCGGACTGATGCTCGGCGAAAACAGCGCACCGCCTCCGCCGATGCCGCGCGATTCCCATTCAAGCGGCTGCGCTTGAAGCGATGAAACAGCGGCCATGAACAGCATAGAGAATATCGGAAAGATCGCAAAGACATATCCCGGCCGGATTCGGAAGCTTTGAATCATATCGTGCTCCTTGGACGTAGTGCTGGATTTATTCGATGGGCGAGAGAGGTTAAAGAATGTGCCGTGTGTAACGCCGGATCCTCTCAATCATCAAGAACACGGCGCCTCCGCTTAAGTTACGGGCGTATTGACAAAATTGCACGGTTGCGAAAAGAACAAACGGCGTCCCGGAGTGGTGTACCGGGACGCCGTTTGCGTGCATGCAGAAGTGAAGCCGAAGCCTCAGCTCCCACGGAGAAGGAGAGTTGGTTCGTCGAATTAATTACTTCACAACAACGATCCGGTGATGCGCAACCTGAGCGCCAAGTTCGAGGCGATAGAGATAGACGCCGGGGGAAAGCGCAGCGGGATTGAAGCGCGCCGTTGTCCGGCCTCCCGCCTCGACCGTGCCATCGTAAATAAGTGCGACAAGCTGTCCGAGAATGTTGCGGATGGTCAGTACTGCGTGTCCGCCCTCAGCGTTGGTGAACGTGACGCCCGCATCCGCTGAATTGGAGAGACGCAGTGGATTCGGCCACGCCGATTCGATGGCGAGGCTGCGCTGCACCGTTCCGATATCCGCCCGAAGTACGCTGGAGTATTGCTGCGACCCATCCATATCCACCTGCTTCAGTCGATAATACCAGACGCCCGCAGCGGGAGGGTGATCGAGGTATTCGTAGGTGGACGGGAGCCGGGATGCGCCGCGACTTTCCACAAATTGCAGACTTGTCCATTTGCCGGTTTGCGAGGAACTGCGCTCGACCGAAAAGCCGCGGCTGTTGATTTCACGTTCCGTTTCCCAAACGATGGCGACTATCTCGCCTCGCACCTGGGCGGACAAGCTGCGGTATTCGACCGGCAGCGGAGAAGCGCCATCGCCGATTGCAAATGGCGAGAAGGCCGTTACTCCGGTCGCATTACGATTGTAGGGATCGCCTCCGCCGGCGGGTCCTGTAGCTTGCAGCGGCTGCCATGCGGCACCGTCATGATGTCCGACGTAGCACAGGGAGCGGTTAAATGAGGGAAGTTCATCCGAGGCGTTCCACTGGAATGTGATGCCAGCGTTGCTGCCGCCGTTGACGGATTCGGTTATGAACCAGGTTTTAGCGACAACGCTGCTCCCGAGAGCTGTGCCGCCCGTGCCGTTTGAGAGGACATTGTTTTTTACAGCGACGCTGAATTGATCCGTTGTTCCGGTGTTGGTAAGCGTCAGAGGAGTATAGCTGCCTGCGATGCTTCCTACAGGAAAGAGGACAGCACCCGAACGTCCACCGCTTCCGATGCCTGCCTGACGCAGCTGTCCGTTGCCATTCGTGATAACAAAGCTCGTGGAACTGCCGCCTGTGATGCTGGCTGAGGGTTCGAGGTTCAGGTTTGCGCTGCCAAGCGTGATGCTGCCGGTTGCAAGCGTCAGACTGCCTGCTATCTGCAGGTCTCCGCCCAGCGTCACGCCGCTTGTGTTATTGATGGTCATGCTTCCTATTACGGACGCGGGGATCAATGAAGGCGGCGGACCACCGTTGTTGATAATCACAGTGTCACCAGCGTTTGGAACGGCGCAGGGGCTATCCCAGTTGCCGACGGTGGACCAATCAAGATCGATGTTCCCAGTCCATGTCAGTGTGGAGGGATTCGCGGGATAGACGGTTACGCGCTGCGTGGGAGAGGTCGCCGAACAGCTCCCGTTTGAGACTTCGACAGAGTAAAGTCCTGGCAGCGATGCGGTGTAGCTCGGAGAGATCGCCCCGCCAATCACTATGGTATTCAGCCTCCAGATGTAGGAGAGGCCCGCGCCCGTCGGTGCATCAAGCTGGACGTTCAATCCTTCGCAGAAACTGGTTGGACCATTGGGAGTAATGCTGGCAGTTGGAATAGCGAGCACAGTGAGATCCTGCGCGTTCTGCGTTCCGATCAGCGACGGCGAGGATGCAACGACACGGATGCGGTATGCCGAACCAGACGGAGTGGCGAGTGGAATAGTTGCGCTGATCTGTCCCGAAGACGTTCCGCCCAA
This sequence comes from Bacteroidota bacterium, assembly GCA_049663345.1. Classification (GTDB taxonomy): domain Bacteria; phylum Bacteroidota; class Ignavibacteria; order SZUA-365; family SZUA-365; genus SZUA-365. The sequence continues at coordinate 42,107 of JBATDG010000085.1, read as the reverse complement.
TGATCCGATATTCGTCGGACTTGCAAATGACCCGTTTGCATTGGAAAGCTGCGCGGTGAAAACGTTGGATCCGTTGAAAGTTCCGGTCGCGGTGAAGGGTACCGAGAGGGCGCTTCCTTTACAAAGGGACGTCGGTGTGATCGCACCCGTCGACAGGGATGTCAATTCGACAATGATCATCCCTTTCATCCCGAATGAAGCATGCGGGCCGCACACATAATAGTAGGTGCCAACCGACGCCGGGATCACGGTGCCTCCACCGAATGGGAGGGTGAAGCCGCCGGGTTTCGGTGTATTGCCATTGTTGCTCCACGTCGTTTGCTCAACCTCGATGACATTGTGCGCCGGATCAAGCGTATAGACGACGGTATCTCCCAAGCTGATCGTGAGGGTGGCAGGGACAAACGACGTGCCGGCGTTCACGATAGTATGCGTCGTCGCATCAGCGGATGCAGCGATCAGGAAGAGCGAAATGAGGAAAATGTATAATGACTTCATAAGTAGCTTCTGCCTCCATGAAAAGTGCATCGTCCAGAAAAACATATCGCAGTGGATGACTTCAATATGAAGTGCCGGATGGAGGATGTCTGTGATTTAGATCACATATAAATAAGAAAATCTGTCCCGAATTTTCCTGTGGCATGTTTCAGGGGAAATGTGTAACGTCGTGCACAGGATTTAATCGAATAAATATTTTTTACACTCCGCGGAATGCGCTCGCAGTGCATTCCCTGTGAGGTATTAAGAAGCAGAATCTTTTTCGAAACGTGTTCAGGAGAATAGATATGAGACGCATTCCACTCCTTTTTGTGGCGGCATTATTGTTTTTCGCCGCCTGCAGCGATCAACCGGCCGCCCCGGGACCCTCCGACGGAACCACCGGTCGCGAGGCCGCGGCGTTTGATGCCGGCGGCAGCAGCAGCGACGGCATCGTCGACCTGAAAGACCGCTACATCGTTGTCTTCAAAGATGCCGTAGGGAATACCGATGAAGCCATCGATCAACTTTCCCGCGGCAACGGCAGCACCGTGCATTATCGCTACCGCTATGCCATCAAGGGATTCTGCGCAACCATTCCCGCCCAGGCGCTGGAGGGCATCCGCCGCAATCCGAACGTCGCTTATATAGAAGCCGATGCACCGATGCATGCAGTGACGCAGACGCAGAACAACCCTCCCAGCTGGGGACTCGACCGCATCGATCAGACCAATCTGCCGTTGAACAGCACGTATATCTACAACAACGACGGCACTGGAGTCACTGCCTATATCATCGACACAGGTATCCGCTACGATCATCAGGAATTCGGAAACAGGGCCTCTTTCGGCTTTGATGCATTTGGCGGAACCGGTGCCGACGGCAACGGCCATGGCACACACGTGTCGGGTACCGTCGGCGGAATCACCGTAGGCGTGGCGAAGAACGTATCCCTCGTCGCCGTGCGCGTACTCAACAATCAGGGATCAGGAACGACTTCCGGCGTCATCGCCGGCATCGATTGGGTGAAGAATAACCATACCTCCACCGCAGTCGCGAACATGTCCCTCGGCGGCGGAGCTTCAACATCACTCGATCAGGCTGTGGCAAATGCGGTAGCCGCTGGCGTAACATTCGTTGTTGCCGCTGGCAATGATAATGCCAATGCTTCCAACTACTCGCCCGCACGCGAGCCCAGCGCCATCACAGTCGGGTCGACGACCAACACGGATGCGCGTTCATCCTTCTCAAATTACGGCAGCATCCTGGATGTATTCGCCCCGGGTTCGAGCATCTATTCCTCATATAAAAATTCTTCCTCTTCCTACGCTACGCTTTCGGGTACGTCCATGGCGACCCCGCATGTCGTGGGTGTTGCCGCACTGTACCTCGGTGCCAATCCCAATGCAAGTCCGGCGCAGGTAACCGCAGCGATCGTCAATGCCGCGACTCCCGGAGTTGTTGGCAATCCAGGTACCGGTTCACCCAACCTGCTTCTTTATAGTCTGTTCGCTCCGCCGACCCCGGGTACCGCACCTGCGGCGCCGACGTCGCTCACTGCGACTGCTGTTTCCTCAAGCGCGATCGATTTGAGCTGGTCAGACCCTGCGACGAATGAGAGTGGTTTCTATATCGAGCGTTCGACTAATGGCACGAACTTCACGCAGATCGCTTCTGTCGGAGCGAATGTCACCAGCTTCAGCAATACCGGCCTGAGCAGCAGCACGCACTTTTATTATCAGGTGCGGGCTTACAATAGCTACGGTACCTCGTCCTACTCGAATGTGGCTGACGCTTTCACGCAGGCGCCGCCGGCAACGACTGCAGTGCATGTCGGAGCCGCGAGCGGAACATCGGTGCTCGTTCAGCGCAGCAACTGGACCGCAACATTGAGTGTATCGGTGCATGACGCCAGTCATAATCCGGTATCTGGTGTGACTGTCTCGGTGTCGTGGAGCGGAGGTGCCTCGGGCTCTTCGACCGCGATCACGAATGCTTCGGGTGTCGCGACGGTTACCACTCCGGCGATAAACAGAAAGAAGTCCTACGTTGACATGACGGTGACGAATCTGAGCGGCGCAAACATTACGTACAGCAGCGGTGCTAACCATGCAGCGCTTCCTGTTCGTGTGTTCAAACCCTGACGTATTCTTCCCGGACCGTTTGATTGCAAGGCCGTCCCTCCCCGGGGCGGCCTTGTGCGATATAACCGGGGTATGATTTTATCGCTTGGAATTCATAAAGATACATCGTATACTAGTAACTGTTGCAGATAGCAACGCCCGCCTCTGATCCCCATATCTAATAATATTACATATCGGACGCGGACCCTAACGATTCGCTCTCCGGTGTTCGGCCTTCCAGGAACCGCAACATTTCGAAGCCAAAAACGGTGCACCGATACAGTCGGCACTCGCTTCAAACGGAGTTGCGCTTCTCACATACTTTCCACAAGGAAACACATGACATTCGAAAAACTCGGTTTGTCCGAGTCCGTCTTGCGCGGTGTCCGCGCAGTGGGATACACTATCCCGACTGAAATCCAGGCCCTTGCCATCCCGCCCGCACTTTCGGGCCGCGACGTCATCGGCCGTGCCAAAACCGGCTCCGGTAAAACCGCAGCCTTTGTTCTTCCGACGCTCGATCGACTCGTTGCAAGCGGAGAACGCAAGCCCAATGGCGTTCGTGCCCTCGTGCTGACCCCGACGCGTGAACTCGCGCAGCAGGTCGCCGATGCGACACGCACCTATTCCAACCAGCTTCGCATTCGCGGTGACGCGATGTACGGCGGCGTTTCCATCGAACCGCAGTTCAAGCGTCTGCGTCCCGGTCTCGACATTCTCGCGGCAACTCCCGGCCGCCTCCTCGATCATATCGAGCGCGGCAGTGTGGACCTTTCGCAGTGTGAAGTGCTGATCGTCGACGAAGCCGACCGCATGTTCGACATGGGCTTCATTCATGATGTCAAGCGCATCATCGCCAAGCTTCCGCGCAAGCGGCAGACAATGTTGTTTTCTGCAACGATGTCGAAGGAAGTCCGCACCCTCACCGCTTCCATTATGAGCGATCCCGTGTTCGTGGAAATCGGCAAGGAAGGAAATCCGGCGGAATCCGTGCGTCAGCATTTCTACTCCGTACAGAAGGCCTCCAAGTATGATTTCCTTCATCATCTCCTGCAGCAGGAAACGATGGAAAGCGTTTTGGTCTTCTCCCGCACGAAGCACGGCGCGAATAAAATCGCACACCGTCTTCAGCGCTCGGGCATCGTCGCCGGCGTGATTCATTCGGACCGCTCGCAGAGCCAGCGTCAGCAGGCGCTCGATGGCTTCCGTCAAGGACGCCTTCGCGTACTCATCGCCACCGATATCGCCGCTCGCGGCATTGATGTGGTCGGCATTTCACATGTTATCAATTTTGACACGCCGAACTTCGCCGAGGACTATGTGCACCGCATCGGCCGCACAGGCCGCGCGGATGCCACCGGAGATGCGATCACCTTCGTCGCTTCGGATGAGAGAGATCATCTCCGCCGTATCGAACGGTTCGTCGGTCAGCGCTACAACGTGATGACCTGCCCCCCGTTTGAAACGCAGCCGGAGCCGGTCGTCGTGCGCAGCGAAAGCGATTATCGCGACAGCGGCAGCCGCAATGGCGGCGGACAGCGTAACGGTGGTGGACAGCGCAACGGCGGCGGCCAGGGCCGGGATCGTCAGGAGCGTCCGCCCCAAAAGCGGCGTGAGGGCGGATCCTCCCGCGACCGCACTTTCCAGACCCCCGATTTCGCGGAACGCTACTTTGCCTCCAACGACAAATCGCGTGGTGAGAATAGAAATTCAACAGGCGAGCGCAAGTTCGAAGGCGAACGCAAATCCGCTGATCGTCCGTTCAACGGCGAACGCAAATCCGCTGACCGTCCGTTCAACGGCGAACGCAAATCCGCTGACCGTCCCTTCAACGGCGAACGCAAATCCGCTGGTGATCGACCGTTCAACGGCGAGCGCAAATCTGCTGGTGATCGACCGTTCAACGGCGAACGCAAATCTGCTGGTGATCGTCCGTTCAACGGCGAGCGCAAGTCTGCTGGTGACCGTCCGTTCAACGGCGAGCGCAAATCCGGCGGTGATCGTCCGTTCAACGGCGAGCGCAAATCCGGTGGTGATCGACCGTTCAACGGCGAGCGCAAGCCCGTTGCCGATCGTTCGTTCAATGGCATACGCAAGCCGGTTGGTGATCGTCCTACTAATACTGATCGCGGCTTTAATGCAGATGCCCCCCGTGGCGCGAAGGATGGCAAATCTTCCGAGCGTTATTTCGCGAGTGGTGATGCACCGCGCGGCGAGAAAAAACGTCCCGCACCGCATCGCAAGAAAGGCAGCGGACCCTCGCTGAAGGCGAAGAAACGCGGCACGACCATCCCGCGCAGCTTCGACGGAGAGCGCAAGTCTGACGACCGCCGCCGCGACCCGCGTTTTTCCTGATCGGTGACTTTGCGGCTTTCTGATTCTGTCAGAATCGACATGCCAACAGAACGCTGACTAGAAGGACACAACAGTCCTGTAAAAACTGAACCCCGACCATGCGAGCAGCAGCTCAGTGGTCGGGGTTTTTTTATATAGTAGCGGAGCGGCGGCGAAAAAGTGCGGGCCATGCAACGGTCATCCAGCTGCCCGGAAGATGTGATTCAGGAAATGGGATTCCAGCCGCCTGGAAGATGTGATTCAGGAAAGGGGATTCCACCCGCCCGGAAGGTGTGATTCACGACATGGGCTTCCAGCCAAGCAGCACGCGATCGATCCCGGAGTAGTCCTTGATCAGTTCGATTCGCTGCAGCTTCGCCTCGGCGAATACTTCCTGCACATCCGCGGCCTGGCCGAAGCCGATTTCAACGGCCAGCAGACCACCCGGCGAAAGCAATCCCGGCAGCAGTTCGGCTATGCGGCGGTAGAAAGCGAGTCCGTCTCCGCCATCGGTCAAAGCCTCGACCGGCTCGTATTCCCGAATCTCCGCCTGCAGTTCTGCGATCTCGCTCTGTGCGATGTAAGGCGGATTGCTGACCACGATATCGAAGGGAGCGCCCAGGGCAGAAGGTTCCGCTTTGAGAATATCCTGCAGCAGTATACGGCAGCGGTCAGTGATGCAATGCCGCGCGGCGTTTGCCCGGGCGACATCCAGTGCCGCCTCGCTGATGTCCATCGCGGTGACTTTAACATCCCGCAGTTGCGCAGCAAGCGTGACGGCGATGATGCCGCTGCCCGTGCCGATATCGAGAATGCTTGCGGCCTTCGGGAGCGAGCTTTCGTTGGGGAAGGATGCTTCTGCAGGGAGAGTCGGATCGGCAGCAGTATGCTGCCAGGTGTCTTCACTCAGCTGATCTTCCGGTCCCGGAATCCTTTCGTGTATTTCCGTCCCGACGTCGGGCTGCTGCTCTGACGGTTCACTCAGCTGATCTTCCAGCCCCGGAATACTTTCGTGCTGTACCGTCCCGGCATTGTGCTGTACCGGCGCTATAGGCTGAACCGCTGCTTCATGCGGCTGCGCAGCGCGATAGCGGTCGATGACGGCCTCGACGAGATGCTCGGTTTCAGGACGCGGAATGAGTACGGCGGGGGAGAGGGTGAATTCGAGTCCGTAAAACTCCGTCGTGCCGACCAGATACTGCACCGGCTCATTCTTCAGGCGGCGGCGGACGAGTTCCCGAAAACGGATGAGCTCATCCTCTCCGACCGGCTGATCGAAGCGGAGAAAAAGCTGCAGACGGTTTTGTCCCATCGCATGCGCCAGCAGATGCTCCGCCGATCGGCGCGCCTCATCGATGCCTTTCTCCTCGAAGAAGGCAGCGGACTTTTTTACAAGGGAGAGTACGGTTTCCTGTGGCATTCGTTCATGCATTCGCTTTGGAGGACGAGCCTAAAGGCTCATCCTCCAGGGAAAACTTTCTTATTTAATCACGCCCTTGCCGAAGACGTGGGGAATCGCGTCTTCGATCGTAGCTACGGGGATGATCTTGAGACCCTTGAGGATTTTCTTCGGCACCTCGGGCAGATCCTTCATGTTGTCGGCCGGTATGAGCACTCGCGTGATTCCGTGACGGCGCGCGGCGAGCAGCTTTTCGTTGAGTCCGCCGATAGGCAGCACGTCGCCGAGCAGCGTAATTTCACCCGTCATGGCAAGATCGCCTTCTGGCGCTTTGCCGAGAAGGAGAGAAAGCATGGCCATGGTCATGGTAATTCCTGCGGACGGTCCGTCCTTCGGAATAGCGCCCTCGGGCAGATGGATATGGATCTCGCGTTTTTCAAACGCATCCTCAGCGACGCCGAAGCGCAGCGCATTCGTGCGCAGATAGCTGAGCGCGGCCTGAGCGGATTCCTTCATCACGTCCCCAAGCTGACCGGTGAGCGTGAGCTTTTCCTGACCCTTCATCATCGTCACATCGACATGAAGAATGTCGCCGCCGACGCTGGTCCAAGCGAGTCCGACGATCGAGCCCACATTCCCGACGCGGACCAGATCCTTGCTGCGGTATTTCGGCACACCGAGAAGTTCCTCGACACGATCGACGCCGACAACAAACGACTGCTCTTTTTTCTTCAGCGTCGCCCTGCCGCTCATCGCGAACACAATCTCCTTCGCGAGCTTGCGGCAGACGGTGGCGATATTCCGTTCGAGACTGCGGACGCCTGCCTCCTGTGTATATTCGCGCACCATTTTCAGCAACGCTTCATCCTCGAAGCGCACATCGAAGGAGGTGAGTCCGTGCTCTGCGATCTGTTTCTTGATCAGATGCCGCTTGGCGATTTCCACCTTCTCATGTTCGAGATATCCCGGCAGTTCGATGATTTCCATGCGATCCTGCAGCGGAAGGGGAATGTTGTACTGCACGTTGGCAGTGGTGATGAACATCACTTTCGACAGATCGAAATCCACGTCGAGGTAATGGTCGTTGAAAGTATTGTTCTGCTCCGGATCCAGCACTTCGAGCATCGCCGAGGTGGGATCGCCCTGGAAATCCCTGCTCATCTTGTCGATCTCATCGAGCAGAATCACGGGATTGGAAGTACCCGACTTGCGGAGAGCCTGAATGATCTTGCCGGGCATCGAGCCGATATACGTGCGCCGATGGCCGCGGATTTCCGCTTCGTCGTGTACGCCGCCCAGCGCGATGCGGGCGAACTTCCGGTCGAGCGCGCGCGCGATGGATTTGCCCAGCGAGGTTTTGCCCACGCCCGGGGGACCCACGAAGCAGAGTATCTGACCTTTCATTTCCTCGACGAGATTCAGGACGGCGATATGTTCGAGAATGCGGTCCTTGGGTTTTTCCAGACCGTAATGATCGGCGTTCAGCACGCGCTTCGCATTCTTGACCGAGAGGTTGTCGACGCTGAAATTGATCCACGGCATGGCCAGCAGCCAATCCAGATAATTCCGGATAACCGTCGCTTCGGGGGACATCATCGACGTCTTCCGCAGCTTTTCTAGTTCGTCCAGCGCTTTCGCCAGCACATCATCGGGCATTCCCGAGTCGACGATCTTCTGCTGAAGTTCGTCATGTTCGCCCATCTCGCCGTCATCCTCGTCGCCGAGTTCGCGCTGGAGAATGCGTATCTGTTCCTGAATGAAAAACTTTCGCTGTGAGCGCTGAATATTGTCATTCACCTTCTCGTCGATTTCATGCTCGACGCGGAGAATCGCCAGCTCATCATTGATGATGCGGATCAGGTGATAATACTGTTTGACCACATTGTGGATCTCGAGAATGGACTGCCGTGTCGCGATATCCACCAGCAGATTGGCGCTCACGTAATACAGTTTTCGCACCGGATTGTCGACATTATCGTAGCCCATCAGCGACTCATTCGGGATGTCGCGGTGGGTCCGCACATAGCTGTCGAACGTCGCATCCAGCTGCCGCATCAGCGCCTTGATCTCGGTTGTCATTTTCACCCGCGGTTCAACCAGCTCGATATCCGCAAGGAGAAAGTTTTTATCCGTGTGAATTTTGGTCGCTCGCGCGCGGAAGAGTCCATCCACCAGCACTTTCATCAGGCCGTTCGGCAGCTTCAGAACCTGCAGAATGCGGGCGACTGTGCCGTGGAGGTACAGACCGTCGGCGCCCGGATCCTCGTCCTCGGGACTGCGCTGCGCCGTTACGAAAATGTATTTATCCTGATCGATCGATTCCGTCACCGCACGTATGGAGGAATCTCTTCCTACCAGCACGGGAAAGATCATGAATGGGAAAATCACCACGTCGCGCAGGGGAATAACCGGCAGCTGGCGGGGGATCTGATCGGGAGTAGGGTCGGGGAGGTTTAAGTCATTCATGGATGCTGGAATCGGTAAGAATTAGGAATTACGAATTAAGAATTACGAATTTCGCAGAACCTGAAAGCGGTTGCAGCGAACATTCAAGATAGAATGCAGGGAAGCGAGAAACAATGCAGGTGAGCGTCCCCCTGCCGCGTCTCGTCGTTGCAGGGTGGGGATGGCGCGCGCCAGCGCGCCGTTTTCGGTCTTTCAGCGCCTGGGTTGAAGTAAATTCGTGATTTGGGATTCGGGCTGGCTTTTCATACTTTAATACCCCTTACGCTCAATCGGCGGAGGGCTGATATCCAATAGACTCAGGAGCCCTTATGTCTGCTGACATGGACCACATTCTTCAATTGATCAAAGAACATCACATCGAATTTATCGACCTGAAAACCATCGATCTGGTCGGCCGTCTTCATCACATTACTCTTCCTGTTCGCGACGGAACGCTTGACTGCCTGATGGAGCAGGGCGTCGGTTTCGACGGTTCCAGTTTCGGCTTCGCGAAAGTGGAAAGCAGCGACATGGTGCAGAAGCCGGATCTGTCGACTGCGCAGATTGATCTGTTTCGCGATCGTCCGACGCTGACCTGCTTCACCAACGTTTTTCTCACGGACGAGAAGCGGTCGCACTTTCCTCAGGACGTGCGCTGGGTCGCCCGTCATGCTGAGGAGCTACTGACCAAGCTCGGCATTGCCGATAAGACGCATTGGGGTCCCGAACTCGAGTACTACATTTTCTCACATGTGGAATTCGACACACGCACTTCGGCCTCCTATTACAAGGTCGATCACGCGGAGGAATTTTTCCAGAATGCGTATCACGCTTGCAGTCCTTTCGACCTTTATGATGATTTCCGCGACGAATCCTGCCGTCTCCTCGACCAGGCCGGCATTCCCGTCAAATATCATCATCACGAAGTAGGCGAGCGCGGTCAACAGGAGATCGAACTCCTTTTCCAGCCTCTGCTGCAGAGCGCTGACAGCATCGCGCTGGCCAAGTACATTTTATTCAGCCAGGCAGCCGAGCAGGGACTCGAAGTCACCTTCATGCCCAAGCCCATGTATCAGCAGGCGGGGAGCGGATTGCATGTGCATCAATTCCTCACCAAGGGCGGCGAAAACATCTTCTACAAAGAGGGCGAGTACGCGAATTTCAGCGAACTCGGATTGTATTACATCGGCGGAATGCTCAAGCACGCCCCTGCGCTTGCGGCCTTCACCAATCCGTCGACCAACAGCTTCAAACGACTGGTGCCCGGCTTCGAAGCGCCCGTATCGCTGACCTTCAGCCAGGCCAACCGTTCGAGCTGCATCCGCATTCCGCGCTACGTGTACGACAAGCATGAGACGCGGATGGAATTTCGTCCCCCCGACGCAACCGCCAATCCCCACCTGATGCTTGCAGCGATGCTCATGGCCGGAATCGACGGCATCATCAACAAGATCGACCCGCGCGAAGAGGGGTATGGTCCGTTTGATGAAAACCTGTTCGACAACAAGTCCCTGCAGTTCCTTCCCCGCGATCTCGCCGAAGCGCTGGACGCTCTCGAGCGCGACAACGAATGGCTGCAGCGCGACGGCGTCTTCCCCCAATCCCTCATCAGCCAGTGGATCAAGACCAAGCGCGAGGAAGTCGAAGCCATCGCCACGATGCCGCACCCGTTTGAATACAAGATGTATTTTCATCGGTAGAAGTCCAATAATAACAATATGTTAAATGAGTTTATCTGGAGTATAAGTAACAAATAAGTAACAGATTGTTGTGGTTTCATTTAGCAATGCTGAACACTTTGTTCCGAATAAGGTGGTTGAGAGTTGCCTGTCTAATGTCAACCAGGTAGTGGTGAACCCCATTCCCACTTTTCTATCCGAGTTTATTTCATTACTTTTGAGAGATAACTCTGCAGTGCGATTTTACTCTGAGCTTTCGATTTGGAACTAAATTCAGTCCCTGATAGTTTTGACAAGCACCCGTGATGTCGCATGACGAAGTAACCGATCAGGTGAATTCACAAATCATTCCCAAGGCGTACCATGGTACTAACCGCGAAAGTTGTGATACCATCCTCAACGATGGATTCGAAAAGCGGGGTGGAACAAACGCCTATCTTGGTCCGGGTGTGTACTTTTACGACAACTGTCTTGACTGTGCTATTTGGTGGGCAAGTGATAAGAAGAAGATTCTTGAAGAGGATATAAGAGTCTTGGAAGCGGAATTAGACCTTGGCATTTGCATAGATTGCTTTAACACAGATGATCAAGATCAAATAGCAAGAGCAAAAACGATCATGCAGATGCGGAATGATAGAGTAGGAAAGCGAGACAGGATTTCTGAGCCCGATGTCATTGCATACTTGGTTCAAACAAATCCAGGATTTGATTCAATCCGTGCACTTCACCTCCCAGAGAAAAGAGAAACTCTGTACCCTGGTTCAAGGTTGTTCCGGTATAGCCGGATCGTGATCTGTATGCTCACTCTTAAAAACATCCGAGATGTTAGGAAGGTATACCCTGCGACATGAATAAGCAGAAGCAAATTCTATGGGAAGAGTTCTTCAAGCGAATTGAAGAGACTCCCTTTGAACAGTTCGAACAAGAGCTGCGTAAGGCACGCGAATCAATGATGGAATTTTGGTCCACAGCCCAGATGCCTTTCACGGAAGAGAACTGGGACGAGATTTTCATTCGCAGGTCTTCTGTTTCATGGAATGATCTGTCGGAGTTCACACTGATCGGTGATGATGATTTACCCTTTAGCGTCTCTTGGTTACAAGCTGCAACTTACCTGAATCGCCGAGAAGCTCCTCCGGAACTTGAAAACGAAGGAATGGATTCGTACGTACAGTTCCCGGTTGCTGCAAATTATGACTATGGATTAGCAGCATGAGTAGGCGAAAAGTATTAGAGCTGCAAGTTGAAGATGAACGAAAACATCCTATTCAACTTGTGAATGTTACACTTCGAAGATTGGAGTATCTAACTTCGCTTACGCCAGAGGCCATTCAGGAGGAACCTCCTCCACCCCTGGCATTAGCCACGGCGCACTCTCCGTACAATGCCGAAACCAAATCCATTCAAGTTGGCCTCAGATTTGGGCCAGATGAACAAGCGGATTTGAAATTGCTCTCCTTTATCGTCCGAGTGGAGATAATCGGTTTTTTTGAAGTTGATACTGATATGTTCCCTCAAGAAAAGGTCGAGCACTGGGCGAAAGAAAATGCGCCGATGTTGTTGCTGCCATATTTACGAGAACAGGTTTTCAGCCTTTCAATTAGAGCAGACATCCCTCCGATAATCCTACCTCTGATGCAACTACCATCATTTATCATTAATCCTGAATAGTTTTTTCAAGAAATAAACGACTTGAAGTTCGTCGGATAACAACAAGCTAGCAAAAACAGAGAAACGCGCATCGATTGTTGGCGAGTTTCTCTGTACTGAACCCTTGGGCCCCGATCCTACGTATTCAGGCTCGGCGTAATCGACAAGAATCTATTTCAAGCCCAGCATGGTGCGGAAATTCTTAGCCTTCTTTGATATTCCTCCTCTCGATCTCCTCACAACACCGGCAATCGTCCAATCCGGGATGTTTGTTTTCTGTCGGTTTCTAATTTCGGGATTCTGAACCAACGCTGCTTGGATCAGAAAGGTCTCAACCTCATCACAAATCTTTGCTGAGACCTTCTTTTTGTCACCACTCGGCGCAATGAAGAACATGACAGGGGTTCCCTTCCTTCCGTCAAACAGTACACCGTTGTAGTGGACCAGCTTATGACTCGTGAAGCATTCCTGCTCAAAATTTTTCGTTGCCCTCCCAATATACCACGCTGTGAATCCCTTTGACGCTCTTAGTGCAAAGATATAACAGCCTTGTTTATCTGAGATTCTCTTCGCTTCAACCTTCTCCCAAAACTCCTTTACATGTACTTTCTCTATTATTTTTGCACTACCACTCTTCTGCTTCTTAAATGGGATGTCAATTGGTTCGTAGGTGATTAACTCTGTACTCATCGTTCACTCCATGGATGTATTGAAACCATCGAAATATTCGGTGATTTTATAGCGCAGCGCAAGCTGAAGGTGCCGAGTCTCAAGAATTATTTTCATGCACTTTAGTGTTGACTTCCTTCAACAGGGACTTCCTTACACCTCACGGAAATCCGATTCGTTCAGGAAGCGCCCGGTGATTCTTTCGTTTTGATCAAAGCGGTCGATGAAGAGGTCGTCCAGGTTCTTCTTGAGGACGTAGCACAAACCTCTTCGGTGTTGACGAGGGCTACTTGGCGCAAAGTGCTGTTGCTCACGGCATCTTCCTTGATGGACTCGAAGAAGAGCTTATCGCCGGGTTTGAATTTGGTGCAGAAGCGGCCGTGATGAAGATTGATCAGATGCGAGAATTCAATTCGGTCCTCAGTAATACTGCCGGATGTATCCATATGACTTGTCGAACAGATCCTGATCCTTGACCTGGTACTTCACGTAGACCACTTTGCGCAGGGCTTTCTGGACCTCTCGTTCACCGGCCTTGGTGTTTTGCCAACCAGGGAATCGGACAAGACGAACAATCTCGTCGATGTCATTGACGATTCGTTCAACGACCGCCGGGGTTTCACCACTCCTGACCTCCGCCAGCAGTTCAGTCAGCGCTGCTTTTGCCTTGGCCTGTTCGTCGACAGGATCTACCTGTTTCTCGGCATGAACGACCTCTTTCGCTAGAACCAGCAGTTCCTTCAGGAAATCGATGCTGTGAAGCAGTCCCTGTTCGTGTCGTTCCTTCAACCTTTCAAGGCGTTCGCCCAAAGCTATGAACTCAGGATTGTCCTTGTGCTTGCGTAAACGGGCTATGAGTTTGATTTCGATTTCTTTAGACTTTTTTTCAATGTCTTTTGAATCGAGAATCCCTTCGAGCACTTCGGCGTCCATCACCAAAGTATCCAGATCATCACGTACCATTTCCAGATGCACATTCTCATGTACCAATTCTATGGTCTTTGCTCCCAGGGCGTGCCAGAGCAGTTTCCCGTTGCCGCTCGGCGGTTTCACCGATTCATACACCTTCGTGAGCCATTTGTAGTCCTTTTCATAAGGGCTGAGACAGGGATCGGGTGAGAGTGCTTCCCAGAGACGGGAGAGGATCGAGTATTCCGCCGCGAACTTATCCCGGGTCTCGTTATTTGGCAGACAGTCCTGTGCAGCGATCAGCCCCTCGTAACCACCTATGGTGCGGTCCACCCCAGGGAAGAATGCAAGACACGTTGCCACAACGCCAGGCAGCTCCTTCTTGAGTTCAGCAAGATTGGTGATGACCCTTTGCACAGCTTTCTCATCGAAATCCAGGGCTGTTGCCACATCATCGAAGATACCAAGATAATCGACAATGAGACCGTGGGTTTTCCCAGTGAAGACTCGGTTGGTACGGCAGATGGCCTGCAACAGGTTATGGTCCTTCATAGGTTTGTCGAGGTACATCACCTGCAGTATGGGTGCATCGAATCCAGTCAAGAGCTTGGAAGTGACTATGAGGAATTGAAGCGGGTCAATCGGGTCACGAAAACGATCAAGCAGCTTTTCCTCTTCATCCTTATCCAGTTTCCACTCCGCATATTCATCGGATTTACCACCCTGGGTGTGCATGACGATAGCACTGGCCTCCGGTCCAACCAGCTCGTCCATGGCTTTCTTGTAGAGCACGCAGCACTGCCTGTCGAAAGTCACCACTTGGGCTTTGAAACCGTTCGGTTCAATCTTGCCCTGAAAATGCGTGACGATATGCTGGCAGATCGCGTTCACCCGTGCCGGGGCTTTAATTAGCACTGCCATCTTGGCTGCCCGTTTCGCCAAATCGTCGCGGTCCTCAACACTCAACCGATCAGTAATCTGGGCATACGCTTCGTTAATGGCGTCTTTGTTGATTTGAAGCTTCACGTCTACTGCTTCAAAATGTAGCGGTAGCGTGGCTTTGTCACGGATGGAGTCCTGGAACGAGTAACGGCTCATGTAGCCCTGCTCATCCTCGTCCGCGCCGAATGCCCAGAAGGTGTTGCGGTCCCGCTTGTTGATCGGAGTGCCGGTCAGACCAAACAGAAAGGCATTCGGCAGCGCGTTACGCATCTGGCGCCCAAGATCGCCTTCCTGGGTCCGGTGCGCCTCATCAACCATCACGATGATATTCGAACGTTCGTTAAGTCGATCGTCCGCCTCGCCGAACTTGTGGATGGTTGTGATGATGATCTTGCGGGTATCGCTCGCCAGCAGACTTTGCAGTTCCTGCCTGGTTGCAGCTCCGATCATGTTCGGAATATCCGCGGCATTGAAGGTGGCGGTGATCTGGGTATCCAGGTCGATGCGGTCCACCACGATCATCACCGTGGGATTGCCCAGCGTCCTGTGCATCCGAAGTTTTTGTGCCGCAAACACCATCAGCAGTGATTTGCCTGAGCCCTGGAAGTGCCAGATCAGACCCTTCTTGGGGTATCCCATGACCACGCGGGCCACCATCAAGTTGGTGCCCTCATACTGCTGATAGCGGCAGATGATCTTGATGCGTCGGTGTTTCTTGTCGGTGGCGAACAGTGTGAAATTCTGCAGGATGTCCAGCACTACATGCGGGCGTAACATGGAGAGGATGGAACGCTGCACGTCCGCCAATGTACCCTCAGATTTGACTTCGCCTACGTGCCATGGCCCCCAGAGATCGATGGGCATGCGCACCGAGCCGTAGCGATAGCACTTGCCCTCTGTGGCGAAAGAGAGGACGTTGGACACGAACATCTGTGGCACGCTCTGTTCGTACCCGTTGTGGATGTCACTGGCTCCGTCCACCCAGGTTACCGCAGGGCGTACCGGCGTCTTGGCTTCGCCGATCACCAGCGGGACGCCGTTGACCAGCATCACGATGTCAAAACGGCGGCCGCCTTCCTTGACTGGGTAGACCCACTGGCTGGTGACTACGTAATCGTTGTTGCTCAAGTTCTCGAAGTCGATCAGGCGCACCTGTGAGTGTTCACCGTTCTTACCGAAGGGCATTGACTTCTCGCCCCGCAGCCATTCAGCAAACAATTCATTGGCCCGCACCAGTCCTTCGCTCTGCACCGAGAGCGGAATGGTCCGTAGGCGGTAAAGCACCTCGTCGGCGCGGTCGGGCTGGGCCTTGATTTCCGGGTTCAGGCGAATTAGGGCATCGCGCACAATCGACTCCACCAGCACATCGGAATGCTGGCGGGGCAACTCCTCGGCGGGCACAAAGCGCCAGCCCTTGACCTCACCGCCGTAACTGGCGAGTTCTTCGGCAACCATGTGCGATGTCACGCTGCTGCAGAGCGTGTCGAGAACCATCTGTTCGACAGTGTTTTCTTCGTTAAACATGGGCGTTTCCTAATAATTCATTGCATAGCTGTCGCTTTAGGTTCTGCTGTGCATCAAGAAAACCCAGTAGCTCTAACTCTTTTTGATCTAGTAGATTAGTACGGCGTACAATGTAACCCTGTTCATCCTTTGGCGGAACAAGAATTGCCAAATCACGCAACATTGATGCGTTCATTTTGAAATTCACTTGTTGAGAAGTAGCGCTGCTGAAAAGACGTTTTTTTCTCATATACGAGAGCAAACTTAACAGATAATGGCCATTAATGAACTTATGCGGTCTGATGCGTAGAATAAAGCTAGCATGGGTCCATTGACCATCCAGATCAAACATTGTCGTTTTGCCAACGTGCTCTGGGCTCCCTGACCGCCAATTGAAAAGAATATCGCCCTTTCTCAAATGAAACGCGTCCTTTTTTGGAGCCTTGATGTAAACGATTTTTGTGAGATCGAACTTGCCGTCTAAGGTAATGTTTGCACCGGTTAATATTGGCCACCCAATGCTCGGGTCTGTATTGCTTGCAACAGCGGCTGAGATGCCATAGGCGACATCAGCAACTTCTGAAATAGGTTTTACCTCCCAGTGATCCGGAATTGATCCAAAACTTGTATTGGTCAGTTTCCTGGGTTGTTTTGAAGAACCTCCAAGAAGGAAATCTTTGAATACATACTCCTTAGTAACAACCATATTCCTATTTGCAGTCATGAAGCTCTCAACCGCTTCATCCGCTGCCCAAAGGATCTCGGCGATGCGTTTCTGGTCATCAAGCGGGGGCAAAGGGAATTTATAATCCTTCAACGCTGTCCAACTGGTTCTCGGTGAAAGCGATCCGGCCGATGTGTCAAGCGCATGATCGAAGAACGTATCGCTCTGGCAGATAAACGGCAGGAGTTCCGGCAGCAGTACCTTTTTGTCCTTCGGCTCGAAAGTCAGTATGTCCCCGGAGCAAATGCCTTCAAACTCGGCATAGGCAACCTTGCGTTGATAAGCCCGGCGCTTGCCGAAAAGCGTCTGCCCCGGCACGAATCTTCGGGAAAACGATGTGCTGTCCGCCGCTGAGTTCCAGCTCCGAATATGCAGATTTTCAGGGTCGATGTGTTCGAGCCCAACGATTCTTTCAATGCCATGGGCCTCGGGATCGCGCTCCACAAGATTGGCGTTCTTCACCACCTCGCCGAACTTCACCATCTTCCAGCGTGGTTTGAGTGGAGAGTCTATCATACCTTGACCCTCACAGGCAGTCTCGCTTCAATCTGGATCTTTAATCTTGAATAGAGTCGTGCCTGCTCATTTTCCCTATCACGTAGGCTTACCACTAGTGAATACTCTTCTTCGATGTCGCACAAATTCTCGCCCCATGGGAAATCATTCCGTGTTACAACAACAAAAAGTTTCTGGGTTCTCAGTTTGGAGGCGGCGCTAAATTGCCTGAACCGCCAAAAATCCGCCTGAACCGTGCCTTTGCTACGCGCTTGCTGTCCGATTGCGGCAGTCTTCAATTCTGGTATGTTCTTGTAGTCTTTCTTCTCGGTAGCCTTGTTGAACATGGTGCTGACATGCTCCAGATCGGGCGCGCTGACCAGACGGAAATCGATACGGGTGGCGCGGTACTTGATTCGTGTCGAGCGAACCGGCGGCGTGTAGGCAAGTGCGACGGCGATTTCTCGCAGACGGCGATTGCCACCGCATGTTAAATCATCCGGAATGGGTATTTCGTAAAAATGGTGGCGCTTGTTTTCGAGCAGACCGTCTGCGATCAGCGTGACGGCATTCTCAAGTGAGCGGTGAAGGGCTGCCTCATGCACTTGCCCATATCCGCAGATCCTCCTGAGCAACTTATCCTCATCGATTAGCTCCTGGCTGGGTTCAGGCATTACAGCATTCAAACAGAGCAAGGCCCGGATAAAATTGGTATTGGCATCGGGATATTCCCGAAGAAGAAAAGCTGCCAGATGCGCGACCTGTGGCGCAGCCATGCTGGTGCCTATTTCAACCGCGAAGGGATGTCCTTTTGCGAACTGATGGCTCGTTGAAACAACCCCCAAACCGGCAGCGTGTTCCATGAGTCGATGCCCCGCGCGTGTGTTGATAGCCCAATTGCCGCCGTGCGCCACCAGCTCCGGCTTGATGGCTCCGTCCACAGAATATCCGCTGCGGGTAAAGGGCGAGGGTTGGTCGGGTTTAGCGATAGGAAGCTCTGATGGGTCCAACGGATAAAGTTGGCTGTTATTGGTTTGATTGTATCTTGCTAAGCTCCCGACCGTGAGGGCGTTCAATGCAGGTGCAGGCTCAATAATTCGCCAGGCATCCTCCAGCAAGTAATTCGGGTAATTGTCCCGCCACTCCAAACCATCCGGCGACTCCTCGCCGATGCGATGGTTGCCCGCCGAAACAACGAACAGGACACCCAGTTCCCGCGAGAGCGTATCCAACGTCATAGACAGCCCTTTCAAGTGGCCGCCGAGATAAGGCTTGTTTGAGTCTCCAAAAGAGAGATTGAAGATTCGGCAGTTATAATTTTCTACAAAGTAGTGTACTGCATTTTCAATATGGTTCTCGACAAAACCGGTAGAGTTTTCGTTGTCCTTATCAAGGATTTTGCCACTGAACAGGCGCAGGGCGGGAACGAAAATCCCGTCGCGTAAACTACGCTCGAAATCTCCATACAATGCGAGACCAGCGACGTGGGTGCCGTGGCCATTTTCGTCTTGGGCTTCCTCCTCGTGTAGAAAGCTCTGCGCGTCACCCACGGCGGCTCCCAGTAGTGGGTGCCCTGTCGCAAGTCCACTATCCAGGACAACCACCCCGGGTGCACGCTCGCCGGGAACAGTTATCTCGGGAAAGTTCTGAATATCCTGAAAAACCAAGGATCGCTCCAGGCCGAAGCTTGGAGGCAGGTCGACAGAGCGCACATCACGATGACGAAGAAGTTGGTTTGCTTTATTAGAATCGCAACGGACCCGGTAGAGCGTCAAACCAGGCTTCTTGACCTGATCCATTCTTTCAAAGCCTTGCTGCGCTAGCCATTCTTCGAACTTGGCACACTCCTGGTCTCTCCCCGTAGAATTGTCCTCCATTGGCCAAAGTTCGACGTCCAACAGGAACTCATCTGATACCGGGAAGCCCTGTTTCTTTAGCGCCCAACCTTTGCGATCCTCCGGTTTCAATCCATCGACGCCTTGCAGTGCATAGATGACCTGCTTATTCTTTACGTATTCTCCGTTGGCCATGGTGGAAAGTCGCGCTTCGAATTGGGCAAGGGCTGCGTTGCTTGCGAATCCGATAACAACCGTTTCATCCTCCTGGCTGACGAATTCGATTTCTGAGGAGATTTTGGTCAGATCTTGGGGATCGAATCCTTTCTGCACAGAAAACCGGAATATTCTCCGCTCATCGAAACCTTCTTCATCAGTCGCAGCTTCCTCTCTGGCTGCGTCCAAGCAATCAAGCAGGTCCCTTGCGTGTGCTGCCGGATCATCGGGTGGTTTTCCGCCGAATCCAGGCATCGGCCTCTTTTCGCGAACCAGTTCTTCACGTTGTAAGGGTAAATGGGGGAACGTTTGATCCATGAGGAATTATTTCCTTTTTGTTCTGGCTCTTCTTGCATCTTCTCGGCGGATCGCAGTTTGTAGGTGGCGCTCACTGAGGAATTCTTTGCCTGACAGTACCATGTCCTTCGCAGCGCGACGGAGTACTCTCTCTACGTCCGCATGAGTCATACCCTTGAACAGACCAACGATTCTGGCGTCTTCAATGTCGAACTCACGACGAAGACCACGTAACTTCATTGGTAGTAATCTCCTTAATTGTTCAAGGTTTGGTGGTTCGAAGAGCAAGACCTCATCGAATCTGCGCCACACGGCTGAATCAAGAATCGCCTCATGGTTAGTGGCGGCGACTAGCATGCTCTTGCCTTCATAGGCATCAACCATCTGGAGGAAGGCGTTGACCACGCGCTTGAGCTCACCATGCTCAGCCTCATCCGCCCGTTCCTTAGCCAACGCGTCAAATTCATCAAACAGTACAACCATAGGCACGGTCGAGACAAAATCGAAAACCTGCCGCAAATTGGCGGCTGTCTCGCCAAGAAAAGATGAGATCACGCTGTCAATACGTACTATCGCCAACGGTAAGCCAAGCTCGCTAGCTAAGACTTCGGCAGTCAGTGTTTTCCCACACCCTGGCGGACCACAAAACAGCAATTTATCTGCCGGGTGGAGACCATAGCTGTGCAATGTTTCGGAACGGTGATGCTCCTGAAGAAGTTCATTTACGACAGAGGAGTTCTCATCCGAAAGCACAACGTCTTCCAAGCGTCGGAGAGGTTCCTTTAATTGAAGCAACTGAAGGTTTCGTTCCTTATCCCTTGGGAGATTCGTTCCTGGAAGCAGGCGTAGATTTGGCGATGCACTTCGACGGCCATAAAGTATCTTTTCTAGGTCGTCTGCCAAGAGATGATGATTCTTGGAGCGTTCCTCTTCTATAACCTTTTCGGATACCTTTATGAATGCATTCAGGTTACCCTCAGTACCAGTTTTTAACAACTGCCGTAGTAAGTGTCCTGTTGCCATTTTCAATTCCTTTCGGTTTAAGCTAACCTTGTTCGCATTTCGAATTTCGCTCAGAAGAAATGCGTCACCAAACTTGATCAACTACGAGTCAAATGTAGGTTCAGTAATGTCCCCCTGCCGATACTCCGGCTTCGGAACTTTGACACCTTGATTCAGCTTTCTGTGCAGCATAGAAAGCAGGGTAAGGTAATCAGCGGCGTAGGTTTCTCCCTGCCACAGGATTTTTGGACCATGTGCAAGCGGATTCCGGATCGCCGCTGAACATCCCTTCAGAAGCTGCGCAAATCCTTTGTGTTCCGATTTTTCGGTTTCAGCCTGAAGGGTGTTGAACGCAATATATGGTCTTTCAACCGAGAAAACCTGATCAATCAAGTTGGCACCATCCGATTCAATGCAGGAAATAACACGGATTCTCTGGAACAAACCCTTGCAAGCTTCGAACACTGCGTGGAAATAGTTTTCCTGCATCAGTTCGGACTGGCAGTATTTGTAGATTTTAGCAGGAGCATCGCGGTAAGCCAACTTGTCACGAACACCCCGAGCACGTGCCTCTGCCACATCTTGGATTCTGGCCTGCGTTGTATATCTGAATTCGCTGTCCTTGCCATATTCGAGACCGTGGAGAATCAGGTTCGCGTTGAGTGCACCACGATGGAGTTCAAATACATCTCGTTTTCCGACGAATCGACTTGGGACAATATAGGATTTAATAAAGGCAAGGATCTGATTGGCACTTTTTGTCGTTGCTTGGGTATCCTGAAATACCCAATTCAGTTTTCGCCACTTGGTAGATTCTCCAGAGTCATCGACAAAACCGATCACTAGAGAGTAACGATTGATGTCTGTTCCTGACCCGGCTTTACCAAGAACTTTGGCTATAGCCTCCGCAGTGTCCGTATCAAATGGTGGATGGGCACTCATTCGGCACTTCCTATCACCTGTGCGCCCTCAAGCACTTCGAAGAGGCCATCCATTGATTCCCGCAATACCATAGAGCTTTCCTGCCAATTCGCAATAGCCTGATTTAAGCTGGTGGTTCCACCAGCGCCACTGTCATTGCCGTTTCCGTTGTCCGCCCGAATGTAGAGTGGGATGCTGAGGTTGCTGCCTTTCTCCCGAATCTCGTCGATTGCGACCACCCGGGCGAAGCCGTCCTCGTCGCCGAAGGACTGGTAGGCGGCAACAATCCGCTGGAGGTGGTCATCAGTGAGGAAGCTCTGCGCCCGTTCGCGGGTTACTTCGTTCACCGCGTTAATGAAGAGCACTTTATTCCTGCGCTCTTTAGGCTTGTTCATGCGACAGATCACGACGCAGGCTTCCATGGGTGAGTTGTAAAAAAGGTTGGGACCGAGCCCCAGCACACATTCCACAACATCGTGGGCGACCAACTTTTCGCGCATCGCCAGTTCCTCTTTGCGGAAAAGAACGCCATGGGGAAAAAGAATGGCGCAGCGGCCGCTCTTGGCCTTCATGCTTTTGATAATGTGCTGCCAGAAGGAGTAGTCGGCGCGTCCTTGGGGTGGAGTGCCGTAGATGTTCCGACCCCATGGATCGGCTGCCCAGGCTTCACGGTCCCACTGCTTGATCGAATATGGCGGATTTGCCAGGACCACGTCGAACTGTTTGAGCCGATCTCCTTCGACAAAAACGGGATTGGCCAAGGTGTCGCCCCGGACGATGCGGAAGTCCTCGATACCGTGGAGGAACAGATTCATCCGGCCAATACCGGATGTAAGCAAATTGCGCTCTTGACCGTAGAGACGAACGTTCCGCCACTCCTTGTTCTGCCGCTTCAGATGGGCGACGGCAGAAAGCAGCATGCCCGCTGAACCGCAGGTGGGGTCATAGATCGACTCGCCAGGCTTTGGTTCGAGCATCTCGGTCATCAGATGGACCACGGTGCGGTTGGTATAAAACTCCGCAGCGGTGTGTCCGGAATCGTCGGCGAATTTCTTGATTAGAAACTCATAGCCCACGCCAAGTTCATCCTCCGGACAATTGGAAAGCGATAGCGTCTGCGAGCTAAAATGTTCTATCAGTTCGCGCAGCATATGGTCCGGCAGGCGGTCCTTATTGGTCCACTGGGCGTCTCCGAAGACCCCGTACAGAGTGTCGGGGTTAACCGTCTCAATGACACGCAAGGCGTCCTGGATGGCTTTCCCCACGTTCTTGACGTTGGTGCGGGTGGCCTTCCAGTGTGCGTCTTCCGGTATCTGGAAGCGGTGCTGCTCGGGAAGTGTGGCGTACGCCTCGTCACCACCGGATTCCTCCAGTGCGTCGGCCAGTTCCTCGTCATACACGTCGCATAGGCGCTTGTAAAACAGCAACGGGAAGATGAACTGCTTATAGTCCCCGGCGTCGATGTGGCCACGCAATAACGTGGCTGCGCCCCAGAGGTAGGATTCAAGTTGGGATTGAGAAACCGTGTTACTCATTTGGTAGACCTTGGCGAACGTCGAGGGTTTAACCGAGTGTTTAAATCTTTTCCGTGCTTGGCCGCAAATAATGCGATCTTCCGCGCTGTACTCAAGTAGAGATCCACGGCTTTTTCTGCTTCATCTTTTGATGGCGTCCCGTTTCCGTGGATTATTCTCCCTCGTACCTTCAGCGCAGTATTTTGAATGCTCGTCATACTTCCCAGCACATTGCCCAGAGCGGCATTCCTGTAATGGCAGCCAACCTCCGCGTCCCATATGTCTTTATACGATGTCTGTTTCTTCGAAGTCAGAGTATAGACATCTTCAAGTTTTTGTCGTAACTGTCGAGTGGGGCTATGACTCAACTTCAGAATACCGCGTTTGATCATCCACTCAAAGTGAACCGCCGCCAGAATTACTGCTACTGATCTATCCGTTGTAAGCATTTTCTGGATCTCCATCTCCCGCCGTTCCCATGTGTACTCTATAGCAAACATCATAGCAGACCCTCTTTTATCAAAAGTTCCTTCAGGCGATCCTCTGCCGCATACGCTTCCTGCAGCGATTCCTTGAGATTTGCGATGGCCTGATCCAGCGTTATGGACTCTTCCTCAAGCACCGGCTCCACGTAACGGGGGATGTTCAGGTTGAAATCGTTTACGCGGATTTCGTCAAGCGGAACCACCCGGCAGCTTCCTGGTACTTCCTTCCAACCCTCGTACCAGCGAATGATGTTGTCCACGTGGTCTGGTAGCAGTTCGTTCTGGGCGCGCCCGGTTTTGAATTCCTTCGAAGCATCGATAAACAGCACCTTATGACGATGGGCTTTCGGCTTGCTGTCCCGAAAGACCAATACACAAGGCGCGAGACCGGTTCCATAAAAGATGTTTTGCCCAAGACCGATCACTGCTTCGAGGATGTCCATTTCCAGCAGCTTGCGACGGATCTCGCCTTCCTTGGACATGCGGAACAGCACGCCATGGGGGAGCACAACCGCCATGCGGCCAGTCTTGCGGGCCATAGACTTGACCATGTGCTGAACCCAGGCGAAGTCGCCGGATTTAGTTGAAGGAACCCCGGCGAAATTGCGACCGTAAGGGTCGTTGATCCAGACGTCATCCCCCCAGTTCTCCAACGAGAAGGGAGGATTAGCAATCACGCAATCGAAGGCTGCAAGGTCATCAGCTGAATAGAATGCAGGTGACCGTAAAGTGTCACCACGTTCGATGTGAAAATCTTCTGCGCCGTGAAGGAAGAGGTTCATGCGGGCAATGGAGGATGTCGTCAGATTCTTCTCTTGTCCGTAGAGTCTTCCCAACATCAGGTGCTCATCGCCACCATGTTCCTTGACGTAGTGAAGTGATTCGAGGAGCATTCCACCTGTTCCACATGCAGGGTCGTAGATACTCTCTCCGGCTTGTGGAGCGAGGATGCGCACCATCAATGATACCACGGAGCGTGGAGTGTAAAACTCTCCAGCCTTCTTGTTTGTCAGGTCTGCAAATTTCTTGATCAGATACTCATAGGACTGACCAAGGATGTCGGCCTTGCAGTGCAGGTTGCCAAGGCTGAGTGCCGAGAAGTGTTCGATCAGATCTTTGAGAAGAGAATCGGAGAGGCGATCCTTGTTGGTCCACTGTGCGTCGCCGAAGATTCCATGGAGAGTATCTGGATTTGTTTGCTCGATCGATCGCATTGCTTTTTGGAGAGCGTGACCGATGTTGCTGCTTTTTGTGCGGACGTCCTCCCAATGCGAACCAGCAGGAATCTGGAAACGATGGTTCTCCGGGAACTGAGCGAATTCCACATCCCCATCGGATTCTTCCAGAGCAACTGTATACTCCTCGTCATACACATCGGAAAGCCGCTTGAAAAACAAAAGCGGGAAGATGTATGTCTTGAAGTCAGCTGCATCTACTGGTCCGCGGAGAATGTTGGCTGCCTCCCAGAGATGACCGGATAACGTCCCGATGTCGAGATCGGCTGCTTTATTGTTTGCGTTCATTGGGTTCATGTATCTGTCCCATAATTAGCTCGCAATAACCAAAACTCCTACGGAGAAAACATTCCTAGAAGGGACCTGAGAAAATGGCAAATGTCGGTCTTTTTGATCAGGCGACGTATCAATACGGTGAAGTAGCAAATTAAGACAATTCAAACAAAGGGTAAAGAAAAACCAGTCCCTTTTCTCATGTTAACACAGATACCTCGTTTGTTTATTATTAGCGATAACGTTATATTATCAATAGCTAATATGAGGTCCCCATGCCCCCATCCATTCTCCCTTCCGTCCCTCTTGAAGAGTTGTTTCTGAAGGCTGCGGACATCCTCCGCAAGGCCATTCCCGAAAACACTCGACGCGCCTATGCCAGTGATTGGCGTTTGTTCACCGAGTGGTGTGCGTCCGTTCATCTTGAAGCCCTGCCTGCCGCACCTGATACGGTGGTACTATTCCTCTCGATGTACGCCGACAGCTACCGGATCACCACCCTCCGCCGCACTGTCGCTGCGATTTCGATTGCGCATCAATTGGCGAAGCATGACACACCGACACGTCATGCATTGGTGCGCCAATGCCTGCGCAGCATCGCCCGTACCCAGGCTGAGGCAGGACAATCGCGTGGTCATGCGAAGCCGCTCCTGACAGACGATGTTTTGGCACTCGTTCGCTGCACCCCAAAATCCATCACTGGACTCCGTGATGCCGCACTCATACTGATCGGTTTTGCCGGGGCGTTCCGCCGCTCGGAACTTGTCGGGTTGAACATGGAGGACATCGAGTGGACGAAAGAAGGAATCCTGTTGCACCTACGTCGGGGAAAAACAGACCAGGAGGGAACTGGGAGCGCCAAAGCGATTTTCTACGGCAGTGCCTCCGCCCGCTGTCCAGTCCGTGCCCTCAAGCGATGGATAAAGGCAGCCGTAATTGAATCTGGGCCTCTGTTCCGGCGCATTCGAAAGGGAGACCATCCGACCGATCTTCGATTGACAGCGCAATCCGTAAGTTTGATCCTTCGTCGATATGCCGCCGCAGCCGGTATCGACGAAGACCGACTATCCGGGCACAGTCTGCGCAGCGGATTCGTGACACAGGCACTGCTCATGGGTGCGGACTATCCCGCCATCCAGCGGCAAACCGGACATCGCAGTATCAGCACCGTCATGACCTATGATCATGGAAGATCGCGCTTCCATCGAAACGCGTCCCAAAATCTGGGGCTCTAACCGCGCAATTGCTGGCGCTACTGCACCGCCCTAATCAGGAAAACACACTTACCAGTCTTTGCAAATATTTCCGATGGTGTCAATGGAATTTGTGATTCAGAGGTTAACACCTGACCACCGAATGATTCGACGAGCGACCTTACGTAAGGCGCTTTGATAGCATAATTTACTCCTTGGGGTAACGCCTTGTGTCTGGCAATAATCGCAAGCGGATTTATTGTGGCACTAACTACCCCGACAACATCGCCGTATTTGTTCAGAAGCGGGCCGCCGCTATTTCCAGGTTGAATTGGAATGCTCACCTGAAACATTCTAGGGTCATCTTGAATCCCAGTAGAACTGCTGATAGAGCCAGATGTAAATTTTTTCTGTTCTCCAAGTTCTTCAATTAAAGGGTAGCCGATCGTGAAGACATCATCACCTACATTAACGCTACTAGTCGCAGTGAAGGACAATCCTAAACTCGATAAACTGTCAGGTAGGCCGGTGAGTTCAAGAAGTGCAAGGTCGTTGTTTTCATCCTTGCCGATCAATTTACACTTATACTCGTTTCGCAGGTAATAGGCACTCACCGATTTGCTTTTAGCAATCACATGCATATTTGTAACCATTTTTGAATTTCCTATCAAGAAACCGGTCCCAGTTGCGAATTGGCTCGGGCTATTGTCGCCATCGACTGCCTGACGATTACCAATTTGTTCCCCGATTGGGTAGCTCCGGATGGCATATAACTCATCCTCATTAGCTGTCAACGAAATGAAGTTGTTCTCCATCACAACTAAACTCGCGATTTCGACTTGTTGGAACCCCCACTTATTGCGTACAGCAATTCCCTTGAAAACCTCATTGACTGCAGTTCGGTTAAGCAACAACCATACATCGCCTGGTTTCAAGTGAGTTGATTCCGGATCATTCTCTATACTATGAACGGTCGTAATCACACCGATAAAGTCATACTCGGGGTACCACTCTGTATTGTTCTTGATTACTACAAATTCTATTGTGCTATTCGAGATCGACCAAATTCCTTCAATTTTTTCTAGAGTTTCAACCTGATCAATAGTTTTTTGCCATTCCTTTTTAGATGGAGGATTCGTTTCATACGGCGAGGTTATTTTTGACACAGGTGTACATGCTGTACAAAAGAACAGCAGGAGAAAAACAAGGGAACCACGGCTCACACGATTCATTTCGACCTCACAAAATCAGTCTAGCAGTTAGATTGTCAACACAGATTCTCTGTTTCTCATCATGGATGAAGGTACAATTCAGACCCATATGTGTCAAACTGAAAAAAAGGCCCGCTATTGCAGGCCTTCCTTGTTCTCGCATGCGTGGCAGCTGAATGGCTCCTGTTCGTCCTCCCGGCGTCAGCATTTGGTCCGACTGTGGGACAAAGGTAATGGACGCAGTTCCGGGGCGATGCTGTGAATCTGCTGGGGTTCTGAGGTATGAACGAACATTTTGTGCGACTGTTGGGTTTGTTTAGGATTGTATAGGATCAATATTTGCCGCAATTTCCCCGTAACTTACTGATTTTATAAATGTTACGGGATCCGTTCTATCAACTTTAGTGATCCACAGACCCATCTCCAGCCTCGAAACCTGATTTTGTCGGGGCTGGAGTATTCCCGGTTCAAAAATTCGTCTTGGGGTTATGTTGTATTCGGAATCATTAGATTTCCATGGAATTGAAAAAATCAGTCCTATCATATTGTTTTTTAACATGATAGATGCATTTTATTAACGAAATATCTGCAATAAAAAGAGCACCGCTCTTTCGCCCTTAAAAAAATCAGCTGGACTGGGAACATCTCCTGCAGATGTAGTGTTAAAGTTTTCTAACCCCCCACGGAGTTTTTTCGTACCAATCCCGCACTCCCTGTTTCAAGCATCAGGCACGCATGCTCGAGGGCTCACGTTCATTCCAGGAGCACCTGACCATGAAAGCACCACGAAGCCGCTCTCGACGGATAGCGAATGCGCTCACGATTGCATTCGGCTCTATCTACTTGGTCCTGCTGCATTACTACATTTTCTCCAACAGCTATTCTGCCGCCGCAGAAGAAGTGCGCCTCTTCACCGATTCGCTATTCGCGCATGCTCGTGACGCAGTCGGCGTCGAACGCTGTCCCCTGCACGGATCCGTCCTCTACGAAGGCATCGCCGAGCCAGTGGAAATACCCGCACCTGTTCGGCTGATCTATCGTCGCCCGGAAATCAATTACTGCGGCTTCTACTTGAGTCAGATGCCCTCATTGGACGAGTTGCCATTTCCGGGAATCTTTTCTCCAGACACCCTGCTGTATAACCCTGACGCCCCACCCATCCACGTGAAGGTGTGTGACGAATGTCGCAGCGTCGCCTTCATCTACCTCGAACCACATTACGGGTTTTACCTCAGTGCGGACTCGCTCTGGCATTACCCTGGATATAACCTGATCACACCCCCAAGGCGATCGCCGCCTCGGTCATCCCAAACCATCGCAGCCCTACGGTAATATCGAACCCTTTGCTACGGAGATATTCACGTCCCATCGAGGGACAACCCGGTGTTCGCATCAGGCACGCATGCACCGGGATGCATCCGTAACCAAGGAGGAATCCGTCATGAACCAGCCCACAAACGAAGGCGCCGCCTTTGCGAGGGCAGTCGGGCTTTTGATCGCCTGCGCCTACCTTTTCCTGTTGCATATCTATCTGGTCTGGGATGCCGTCATAGCCGCTGACGCTCATGTTGAACGTATCGTACGCGACATCACCGAGCGCGACAGTCTCGCAAGCGAGGTCGCCCGCTGTCCGATGCACCCGTGGCAGCGCCTCTACGAGGGCAGAGCGCAACCTGAGGACACAGTACGACAGAGCGAAGAAGATTTCCCCCTTTTCGACTTCCGTAGTCCCAGGGGCATCGCGATCAGCCGGGAATATCTGGGCTCCGTTCCAACCGAAAAGGATCTGCCGTATCCGGGCAGGTTCACCGAGGACTCGCTCGACTACTCTCCACTGGACGCATTTGTCGGCACGAAAGTGTGCCCTGCTTGCCAAGACATCGCCATCATTCGCCGCGAGGTGCGATGCGGGAATTACCTCGTACTTGACACAATCTGGCGCTTCCCGGAATTCCGTATCTACGTCGAGCCCTTCGGCGATGATAACGAGAATGACGATGAGAACCGCGGCGATAGCAACAACACGGACGACCCAGTGCTGGGTGGCCGTCTTTGACTTCGAAGCCAACAGTACCGGCGGAGCGGTCAACATTAGCCATCGCGCGCAGCTTCGCATACGCGCCACAGGAGGATCATCATGTCCGAAGCCATCAATCACTACAGGAAGTACCAGGTGTACTTCTTCCTCTACCTCGCGGTCATTTGTGAATTGCTCATCATCATCGTTGAGCGCGATGACGCCGAGGCATCATTGCTCATGGAACAACGAAATCTCGAGGAAAAGAATCGGAGCATCATTCTCGAGCTGCTGAAAAACCTCCCCACTGTCTCTACGGCCGGGGTCTCTGAAATGGGTGTCGGGGAGATCCGCTGGCATACGATCGGCGTAAAAGGTCTCGGCGACAATGACAACGTCACAACACCCCCGGTAGTCCTCGTCATGAATGGAGACATGGTAATCGATACCCTGTCGTATCCTGAGGATATTCAGGATTCCGTTGTCAACCGGAAATCCGGCAGCACCCTCAACACGAGTGAACGGCTCTACAGCTTTCCCTGGAAGGCGCCGCCCATTGCCGGAAGTTACTCGCTGATCGTACAGGCGGGAACAGATCGCATCGCGACCGTTACAGCAGCCGTCCCGACGGATACGATCAAGGTCGGATCGCTTCATTTCAAACGGCGGGATATTCAAAACGCGATCGATTCCGATCCGTCCTTAAAGGGTACTCCGCTGGAGTTCTTCATCACCGGTAGCGAGAATCTTCGATCGGATACGCTCTACGTCGATGTACTCGCCGATGAACTCGATCCCCTCCAGTTGCAGGCCGATGCCGTTGTCACTGCGGTCGGATTCACGACATTCAATGAGGTCAAGGTTCGTGGGACGTCTCCCGATAAAGTCGCAACGATAAATGCCTCTTTTGGTACCGTGCTTGCTCCAGACAATACGGGCAACCCGTGGCGCAACGGTGCTCCTGCTCATGGGAAGTGGGCATGGTCTGCGACGTTTAACACTGTTGGGAAGCAGACCATTACCGTCGATGCCCGTGATCAGCGTCAGGCCGGTATGAAAAGTGTTTCCCGCCCTGTCACCTTCCGTGTAGACGTGCGCATGCCTGTGATGCTGAAACCGAAACCTGCCGGCGCCTTCACCGGCGAAGCCTTCATGATGGATCTCGGCGTCGATGGTCTTGAGGATGTCGGAGGTTACGCGTGGACCGCGAAGCTCGGTGACGCCTTGCTTGCATCGGGCACTTTCGCTTCTGCCACAATCCCCATTCCCGACGATGCGTCTGGAAAGTCCCTTTCCATCACCGCGACCTACAAAGGCAAGCCGTACATGGTGGCCGATGGCGAAAAGCTCCTTCCGAGCGCATGGATGTACACTGTCGCGCCGCCTATTGAGCGCCTTGGCGCCGCGTCCTTCGCCAATAGTGGCGAATACCCGATCAATAACGTGTTCCAGTTCATCGCCGCACGCTGCGGCCGCTGCACAGGTGACAACATCGAAAACATCGATGCGAAAGACATTCACATCTCCGCCGAGGATGCAGACGGTAGTGATCTGCTCGATGATGTGATAGTCACGCCGCGCATCGATCCGAATACCGGTAAACAACTTGGCGCCGTGGTGAAATTCTTCCTCAAGGGGAAGGTCCGGCGCGACGGCACCGAAAGCGTGATTACGGTCCGGTACGGATCCGTCAACGAGAGCTTCAATGTTCTGCTTCTCCCCGAGTAAACAAAAACGCGGCCCGTCGCATTCGCATGTGGCGGGCCGCTTCATTTCATTCATGGAGCGCAATCATGTACCGGTCTCTTCTATTCATCGCCTGTTTGAGCGTGTTCCTGCTCTACACGCGCAGCACTCCGTTACCGAGGGAATCAACGACCGTCCTAGGCGATACTCTTCGAGCTCCTACGCAGCAAACGACTGTCGTTTATCGGTACCACCGGATCGATCGAGTGAAAGACACGGTTATTATCACCTATCCTACACCCGATCGCATGATGGTAATGAGATACGTCTACGTCAAGGACAGGCTCCAATACATCGAGGTGTACGACTACGCAGGCGAGACTGCCGAGAATATCCTTGATTTCGAGCCGAAATACTATCAACTGCTTGTGGATGGCAGAACAGAATTGCAGGCTGACATGCGCTCAATTTCAGCACGAGTGAATTGAAACTCTCGTAACAGCAGAGAATCGGAACGTCTTCTGGTTTTCTGCTGTTGTGCTTAATGTATATCCTTCATAAAATCACCCTCAAAGTCAATCACTTAGTACCGAAGACCTCCCGGGTCTTTGTAAAGCGATCCGCATCGTTACTGTCCCAAGTTCACCCCGTGGATTCCCCAGCTGCCCAGTGCAGTCCTGTGGAGATTCAAAACTCCCGCGATAACACCCCACAACAATCCCACCGTTTACTTCACTACATCGCACCATGGAGGTTCAGATGAATTATTTCACGTATAAAGAGGAGAACCATGAGTGTCCGCACTGCGGGTGGATAGGCAAAGGCACCGAACTCGTTTTCTCTGAACTCTACAGCGCCGTTGCCGACTATAAGTGTCCATCATGCAACGAGGAAATCTTCACGCTTTCTTTCACCACGATCGAGCAGATGAATGCAAACAGAGACCTCCTCTCTGACGAGGAACGCGAAGAACTCGATCGTGCGGAAACATTCCGAACAAACTACTACCAGCGAATGGTCAACGGTACGTCCAGCCTGCCAGAAATTGCTGATGACGAGTTCATCCCGGTATGGGACTGTGAACATGTGGCGGAGACAGATGCCTACGAAACGGTGGTGCGCCATGGATCGGTCGAGATACTGCGTGAAATGGCCGCCTACGAAGGGTACAATCGATTCTATACCATCGTTCGAATGCTCAAGGAGCACTATGGGGAGAACATGTTAGGAATCCTGCCTACAGATGCAGGCTGGGGCTGGTTGCTCGGTGACCGCATCAAATCTATCTGGGAAACAGCGGATTTCCTTGTGGAGACCTTCGGAAGAACGGAGGAAGAAATGAAAGAATTAGTCCAGAAACTGCAGGCGGTCAGTTTTGATCATCCGGTGGATCCGCCCAAGGATGGAAGCGGGATTGCTCATGGGAATGTCGCGGCCGATGCGGCTGAGAACCCCGGTGATCTCCGGGTTCCTCCGGCGGCACCGCCTTACAGTCTTCGGTGGGAACAGATTCCTGAGGAATGGAAACGTGACGTGCTGCAGGTTTGGGTGGCCAAGAAGGAGTACGATTGGGCAAAACGCATTTGGGACCACATGGAACGCCGCCGCCTGACATCGTACTCCAACATCTTCGAGTACAAGCGCGTAGTAGCGCGGTTCCTCTGCCTGGCATGGATCCACAAGGAATTTTGCTCCATGGCATTCGAGGAAAGCTTTGACATCTACGATGTAAACGATGTCTGGTCCGCGATGTTCAAAGATAACTTCGGTGAATTAGATTATGTCGCGTTTATCAAGGACAGGGAGGTCTATGCCGAGGATAGTGATCTTTACACCCAACTTGCCTGGCAGTTTGTCGAAACCGAGTACCCGACGGTGGTCGATGTGATTTACAAGTCACACCGAAGTAAGGATTTTCGGGTGTTCGAAGAACTCTTCCTCACGGGAGCCGGGTGGAACGCTGATGAGATACTGGACGAAATACGCGATGGGAGAGATCCTTGGGGTCTCTACGATACTTACCCGTACGTCATGAGCGCATACGAGTGGGTCCGGGATGGTATGCCCTTGGGCTGAAAGTAGCCTTGGTTGGACACAGGATATTTTCATCGTCACTCTGAGAATTCCCACTAGGGTAGGCGATTCTTTACTGTCAACTTCGGTTCATTTTTTTGTCAACTGTTGTATAACTTCCGTCAACTTTTTTCCCTATCTCTTCTGCTTTTTGAGCTATTTTAGCAGAAATTCAGAATTTCATATTGCATCATGAAATCAGACTGAGATAACACATTGGTTCATTAATGGGACCGTACGGACCAGCTCCGAAAGAGGGAATTAATAAATTGGATCTAAGAGGGGTACCCGTAATTTTTTGCTGCCCTGCAAGGTCTCTCCCGACTGATGACTCAGACAGCAAGCACCATTGAATATGTACAGACCGGAAAGCCGGGATTACTACGCTTCTATCGAAGAAGCTGCGCGTTTGCGGTGGGAAACCTCTTTGGCGATGCGGGATTCCGCTTCTGCCTCGGAAAGTCTTTCACCTTCCATGCGCGATTTGGCGATGAAGCTGGCGTCACCCTTCATGCAGCGCACCCAGGCGCCGGATGCGAAGTCGAACTTCTCTGATCTACCTGTTCCGTCTGAGAACTTAACGTCCCGGAAGAACCGGCCTTCTCTCTCGAAATACTCTGAGGATTTTACTTCTTTCATTTTGTCATCTCCTTTCATTTGATAAAACGCGAAGCTCCTTGCGCACCCCTTCTGGAAATATTTCCTTTTGAATCCTATGAGATATGATCATGCAGCTATGATACTGACTTGCTATCGGCTCCGGAAAAGTCGGCAGTTTCTCGCGCGATGGCGGATTTGGCTTCTTCTTCGGAAAGTCTCTCACCTTCCGTCCAGGCTTTGGCGAGGAAGCTGGAATCCCCCCTTACGCAGCGGACCCAAGCGCCGGATGCGAAGTCAAACTTTTCTGATCTGCCCGTACCGTCTGTGAATGTGAGATCCCGGAAAAACCGGCCTTCTCTTTCAACGTACTCTGAGGATTTTACTTCTTTCATTTTCTCATCTCCTTTCGTTGAGTGTTCAATCAATACAACACCAAAACGGGTAGTAAGGTGCCATTTCTCAGACAATAAAAACCTCGAGACTGGCCTCAAAATGGTTACTGCAAATCTGTCTCAGACGTTCTGATGTCGAACAGTGTCAAGCCAGTGTCAAACAGGTGTCAAGCAGGTGTCAGATTGGTGTCAACAGCCAAATCGGTCACTGGTGTCAGTCACACCGCCTATGTATATAGGCGGAGTGACACTGCTGCTTCTGGCGAACCGAGGCACACACGCTATTGCTTATCCTCTCGATGGGAATCTCCAACATTGACATACTGTAACGCAGGATTGAAAGCAATCATATCCGCCTGCTTCATCTCCTTGATGCGACGTTTCGCTGTGCTCTCAGAACACAACTCTTGATCCATGATCTTCCGCATGAGGGCGCTCGGGGCAATCGGCTCGGCAGCTAATAATCTTAAGTTGGACAGTTTATCCGCTTTTTGCATAGCTGTCGGCTTAGGGCTCTCACAAGACGTGAACATCCGGGCCTCATCTGACCACGAGAAAGAAGTCGCGATCCGATCAGCAGCATTTCGGTTTTTCCCGAGCGAGAAATTCGTATGAAGGGTCCTGCTGCCATCAGTGTTTCTTTCTAAGAGCAAAACTGATTCCGCCCGACGCATTGCCTCGCTGCCAAGGTGCCCCCGTGCTTTGTTCCTATCTCCCGACGGATTCGGGTGGATGGTGGTGATGACACCAAAATTTGAGGACTTCGCATTTGCTGTGAGAGTGTAGATCAGATCAGCAGTATCACCGGCATCATTGGCGTCACGTACGAAGTCGCCCAAACCATCGATAATCAATAGTTGTGGGTTATGTATTTCAATAAGACGCAGCAATTCTTTTCGTCTTTCTTCAATACTAGGCATTAGTGCAAACAGGGCGAACTTAACCGCCTCGGGCAGCCATTCCTCGTCAGAAAGCGTCGCACGTCTGCGTGCGCGATCAGCAGACCACCAATGATCATTTATTGATCGCTCCCCGTCAACGTATAGGACCCGAGTCCCCATAGGCACGTCGATGCCGAAACAATCTGCGGAGGGATTTATCGCGGAGGCCGCAATCGCTTCACACACAGCACTTTTTCCAGTTCCCGGAAGCGCCGTTATAATGGTCATGTTCCCAACGCTGCAAATCTGCACCCCATGCATTTTCACCAATGGTACGACTGCCGATGGCCGGTTATCCTTCGTAGGGAAATAGATTTCATTATGCATTTGGGCGATTGCTGGTTCCCAATAATCCGTGGCCTCCGCGAGCTGTACGAGTCCTTCGGCCGATCCACCTCGTTCGATGTACTCTGTGACATCCTTCCCGATAGGTGATTCGATCACTCGAACGCTACTTGCGTTGGAGTGAATGGCTTCTGCGATCTGCTGAGCGAATTTTCGACCTTTCTCATCGGCGTCGGCAACTATAATACAGTGCGCTCCGGTGAGTGCAGAAGTATATTCTGCACTCCATTTCGATTCGCCTGCGCCTGCACCATGTTCGGCAGTTGTGGCCGTCAATGGAAGCCCAGCAAGTGTGTCCGCGTCCTTTTCGCCTTCGACAACCCACACACATCCCTCTTTGGCCGCAGACTCCAACACCTCCGGAAAACGGTATAGCATTGGAGGCGCGTTGCCTTTGCCATGCTCTAAAACCCCACTTGTGCTATAATGAAACCATCGGAACGTTTTTCCATCAGCCTGTGCGTATAGGGATCTATCTGTTATAATCTCACCTTTCACAGTGGGGTATCGCCGTTTCACACGAATCGGTTTTTTGTTCTCATCGGTGTAGGGATACTCAGATTGAAATGGAGTGTTGATGTTAACAAATCCAGGTTTATCTTGGGCCGCATGCGCCGTCGGGTGAGCAGATCCTGTGTGGGGAAAGGCAATGCCGGCAAGTTCAGCCCCACGCAGCAGTTGTGCTGGGAAGTCTTGCAGTTTCTCAAAGTACTGGAAGGCGTCGAAAACGTCTCCACCGATACTTTCTGAGTGCAGATACCACACAGCCCGATTGTTTTCCTCATCAATCTCAAGTCCACCGAGACCAGCATCAGTGATGCGATACTTTTTTCCACTCAAGTTTCCTGCCTTACCGCCCGTTTGTCCTGCGCAATACTCAGCCAAACGTGCAGAGGTGAAATACTGCAGCACATCTGCCCTAATATCCTGTTTGCTCTCCATCAGGGCACCACAGAAGATTCGTCTGTAGGCAGGTTGAATTCGCGTCTGTTATAATCAATCGCCAGGAGATGGGGGAGAAAAGGTTCGACTTTGGAAATCTGTAAATCACCGAGCGTTATCGTACCCATGTCACACGATCCTAATTGCCTGAGGAACGACCAAGAGAACTGTTTTGGTATCCATCATGGCTGCCCTACTTCGGCATGGTTATACGGTTGATGGCTTCGGACTCAAGCTCATTCTCGGAACGCACACGGTTTTGCCTCAGCCAATCATCGAGATCTCGTCGCTCGAAATACACTCGTTTACCGCGCGGCTTGTAGTGGGGAATCTGCGCCAATGAGGTGAGTTTGTAGAGGTAAGAGCTAGAGAAGTCGAGATACCGACAAGCTTCCTTGAAAGTGAGTATCGACTTATTACTCAGTCCTATTGAATCGATCTTTGATTCGAGTGCTTGAAGTTGTTCCGAAATATTTGTTTCCATCTTTTGCTCCAGTGATACAAGTGGCGTAACACTGGAAAGGATACAAAGGAAAAGTTGACAACTTCATTAGTAACCGTAGATTCGAACTGAAGTAATCGAACAGACTTTTGCGCGCCCTGATGCAGTTCCCAAGAAATGGACAAACAAAGAGCCTGCTATGTAGGACGGCTGCACATCTGATGCGGGCATGTGATCCCGTTCGAGAACGAGTCCCGGCACCATATCTACGAAAGGACAGAGGGGTGTGTTGTGGGGCTAAAACAATGATGCTAGTCTCTATCCTAATCCCTGGTACTAGCGATGCGGTTGGCTGAATTGTAGGCAGCTGACGGTGTACGGAGTCGCACTGCGATCCCAATGTCGCCTACGGTGAAGCTCGCTAACGCTGCCGCGCGGAAGCACCCCTGTCGTAGATGGTCTCTCCGAATCCAACAACCGTGTATTACTTTCTGTCTGCTTTCAGGAGACCAAACCACCCCTCATTTCTATTTGAGCCAGAACGAACTCAAGGCATTCGTCAGACGGTTTGGAAGTCTTGTTTCTCGCGCCCCCAACCAGAGCTGCCAATGATTGTTGATTAACGGGTTTGTCGGGGAAAGAAAAACATCCAGTGGCGATCTTGGCAAGTTCATAATCACTCGTTGCCGGGAGCTCTCCGTTTTCTCTCAGAGCATGTAGAACGGCGGCGAGTTCTTTCGGCCCCTTAATCCAACAGAATTTGTCTTCACCATCGTATCCATATTCAGATTTCTTAAAAACGTGCACTTGTTGACTTGGATTTAGTAGGATTGAGAACCATGTCGACTTCTCACTATTCACGTTTTGAGCAAAATGATGGATCTCTCCAATTTCAAATAACTGATCGTGTAGACGTTGAACCAAACGGGGGAAATCATTAACAGCATGTTCGAAAGTCATGCTGAAGGCTTCATACACTAGTTCTTCCTCTTCGTTCTCTGGAATGCTCTGTTTAAGCTGTGAAAGGAGAGGAGGTCCATCAATTGGTCCCCCATTTTGACGAATCAATTCGCTGAGCCACAACTCCGGGCTCTTCTCCCGAAAACGGCGTAAACAATATGTAAGAAACAAGATCCGTTGATTGTCAGTCTTTAGATCAGTAAGAACATCTAGCACTTTCCTGTATTCAAACCCGCTCTTGAGAAGAGCCTTAAAGCCGGCAATAAACGACTGTTCATCGTAGTGCCACAAGTAAGCATCGTCGCGCCAGGATGGCGACTCCCCGTCGTTGTTTCCATCCAGGTCCATCAAATAAC
Source organism: Bacteroidota bacterium (assembly GCA_049663345.1). Lineage (GTDB taxonomy): Bacteria > Bacteroidota > Ignavibacteria > SZUA-365 > SZUA-365 > SZUA-365. The sequence goes on along the minus strand of JBATDG010000085.1, from coordinate 3,822 downwards.
CTCCACGAAGGGCAGCCGCTGAACGGCATCCCGTTTCTTTTCATTGATAAGTTTGGCGTAGATTTCTGTTGTCTTCATGTTCTTGTGGCCGAGCAGCTGGCTCACGGTATACAAGTCTGCCCCCTGGGAAATGTTCAGTACCGCGAAGCTGTGTCGGCTAACGTGGAAGTGTGCATTCTTCTGAATGCCTGCTTCGGCGAACCACCGCTTCAGGATGATGTTTGTATGCGATCGTTGTGGCAGATCGAACACGAGTTGGTCCGGCATGAATCTGACGTTCGGTGGATGTACCTGGAGCAGACGACGAGTCGTCGCGCCGAGAGGGACGTAGAGGTAGTCCTTCGTCTTCGTCTGACGAATCTCGATGTGGTCCTCCTTGATGTCCCCCCATGTGAGTTTTGAAACGTCGGAGAATCGTAGACCAGTGAAGCAGCAGGACAGGAAGGCCCGTTTTACCTCCGGCTTGGTGCAGGCTGTCACCGCAAGGGTTTCGATTTCGCCGAGGGACAGGTGGTCACGTTTGATGTCCATCTGCCGGATCGAATCGACGTTATCCGCTGGGTTCGACGGTATGATCTTGTCCTTCACCGCCTTCCGGAGGATGCGCTTGACGACGGCAAAGTACTCCCTTGCGGTGTTCTGTGCGATGGCTTCGGAGAGGAGGAAGTCCCTGAATGATGCCAGCCACTTTTCGTCGACATCAGCGAACAGTACCTTGCCTTTGGCGAATTTCCGCAGCTTTTTCTCGGTGGAGTGGTAGATGCTGTAGGGCTGCTTGTGCTTTAGCTGTGACTTGAAGTACTCGAGGAAATCCGCCTTCCTTTTGAAGGAGGGCATGAAGCCGTACTGATGGTGAGCAAGTTCGAGTTCTCTCGTGGCCCTTATCTTTTCGGCAAGGGATTTCGTCTCCGCGTTCTGCTTCCGATCCTTACCGAGGTAGAGACTCAGGAACTCAGTGTTTCGCTTCCCGGCGTGATAAATGTCCAAGTATAAGCTCTTGCGCCCGTCCTTGAGTTGCTTGGTCCTGACGGTAATCCTCATGACTCTGTCCTTGTCTGTTGCCCGAGTAACAAATAAGTAACAAAAAAAGGACAAACGCAAGCAAGTATGTAGAGTCGCGTGGCCCCGCAGGACCCTATAAATAAAGGCTAGAATTCCACTTGTTGGGTTGGTGAATACCCATGTTTACATCGTTGTCAAAAGAATACAAGATGTATTTTCATCGGTGAGGCTAACTATCTCGCTGAGGTAGCGGCCCTCTCGCTCTGTTGGTCATTGAATAGTGACAGCCCCTGAGCTTGGCTCCGGGGCTGTTTTTATTGGTGGAGCGTGCGGAGAGGCGTTGTTCACCGTTAGCGAGACAGAACTGTGTTGAATGAACCGGGTAGCACTTCTGGGAATCCCTGTTTACATTTCGAGGCGAACATAAACGAGCCACTGATGAATGACCTGCACACATTGATCGCACAAGGCGAAAGCGAAACCCTCGAATTCAAGAAATCGACCGGCCAGCTATCGAGGGCCATCGAGACGTTGACCGCCTTCGCGAACACAAAGGGTGGCACCGTCATCTTCGGTGTCGATGAGAATGGGATCGTGGTCGGACAACTGATTGCAGACTCGACGATACGGGACATCTCGAACAAGATCATCGATGCGATATCCCCACGCCTCTATCCGTCCGTTTCGGCGGATGAGGTCGGTGGCAAGCAGGTGATCCTCGTTTCGATTCCTGAAGGTGCATCAAAGCCGTACGTCACACGCGATCATCCCTACAAGCGGGTCGGATCGACGAATCAGACGATGGCGAGGGATGAGTACGAGCGACTTCTGCTCGAACTGAATCGCCACCGGTTGCTCTGGGACATGGAGGTGAATGAACACGCAAGTATCTCCGATCTGGATGAGGAGCTTGTCCGGCGATTCGTTCGCATCGCACAAGAGGCACGAAATCTTGGTGTGTCCGAGCACCTGCCGCTCGACGAGATCCTCAGTGGTTTGGACATGCTCAAGGACGGATCGCTCACGAACGGTGCGCTTGCGCTGTTCGGAAAACGACCGCAGAGTCGCTTCATCCAACTGCATGTGAGAGCCGCACGATTCAGGGGTAATTCGAAGGACGAGTTCATCGACAACCAGCGGTTCGAGGGTAACCTCTTCGATTTGTATGACCGCATCCAACGGTTCATCTCGTCACATCTACGCATCGCAGGAAAAGTACCCAACGACTTCGGTCTTCGCTCTGATACCACGGAGTATCCACTGGATGCCCTTAGGGAGGCGACGGTCAACGCGATCATCCACAGAGATTATTACGACCCCAGCGGCTTCACCGAGATCGCCATCTATGATGATCGCATCGAGATTTGGAACAACGGCATGCTCCCAACCGGAATCTCGTTCCCCGACCTGCTGAAACCGCACCGTTCGGTTCTGAGGAATCCGCTCATTGCTAAGGCGTTCTTCCTGAACGGAGCAATCGAATCGTGGGGAAGAGGCACACTGAAAATTCTCGAATTGTGCCGGAATGCTGGACTCCCGGAACCAGAGTATGCGGAGAACAGTGGTGGAGTCGAGGTCACACTTCGGAAATCGGAAGCAATGGCACCGATCCCGGAGAGGCTAACCGAGACACAGCGGAAAATCCTCCAATACCTCGACTCCCATGACACGGCTCGTGTCAGCGAAATTGCGGCATCGCTCGGTCTCACCAAAAGAGCAGTGCAGAAAAATCTCAAGGAACTTGACCAAATGGTTGAATGGGTTGGGAAGTCGAAAAATGATCCAACCGGCTATCTCAGGCGCAAATGATTTCCATATTTTTCGCTTCGCAGTAGTTCGCAGTACGGTTGCAGTACGTTCGCAGTAATTCGCAGTAGTTCGTAGTACGTTCGCAGTGGCGTCGCAGTAGGGACGCAGTAGGGACGCAGTGGCGTCGCAGTAGGGACGCAATCCACCGAGCGCGGCAACAAGCTCTGCCCCCAGAACGTCATGGAGACCGCAGGAGCGGTTCACTCACTGCGGTTCAGGCTTGGCTTGTCGATATAGTCACCGCTCCTTCACCGGACAGGAGTACGGAGCATCTCAGCGGCCAATCAACATCTTCCTTGTCTCAACTCCCGACCCCGTCCTCAGCACCGAAAAATAAATCCCAGCTCTCAATCCAGCCGCATTGAAAGGCACCGATTGCTCACCGGCCATCCGCTTTCCCTCCACCAGCACTGCAGCCTCACGACCGAGAACGTCACAGACGGATAACCTGACATGCTCAGGCGTTGTCAGAGTGAAGGGTATGGTAGTGCTGGATGTGACAGGATTCGGGTAGTTCTGGGCGAGGTGGAAAAGGGAAGGGGAGGACTTCGGTTCCTCGATCCATGTCACGCCTCCGGTGGTGGTTCGGAGGATGGTGCCGCTATGACCGACTATCGTTCCGTTCTGAGCATCAGCAAAGGTCACAGCCATGAGCAAGTTTCCAGTTCCGCTTGGAAGGACCTGCCAGTTTTCGCCACCATCAGTAGTGTGAAGAAGTGTTCCCCATTCACCAATAATGAATCCAATATGGGCATCCAAGAAAAAGACACCATTCAGGCTGAACCACCCCCCCGGAATCCCACTCGATTGTTGTACCCATGAGGTACCACCGTCCGTCGTGCGAAAGATGGTACATCCAGCACCGACGTAAGTCCCAGTCGTTCGATCCACGAAGTGAACATCCGCCAAGGGATATAACGTGAATTGGGAGAGAACCTCCCAATTCTCACCGCTGTCGGTTGTCTTCAACAAGGTTCCCATGCTCCCGACCACATATCCATAATCCTTGTC
>JBATDG010000084.1:0-14905 GCA_049663345.1 Bacteroidota bacterium | reverse complement strand
GCCACGGCGAAGATCCGTGAAGAGGGCGCGCTGGTGCGCGCCGATCCCAGGAGCTTGCCACGGCGTAGTTCCGCGAAGCGGAACGAAGCCGGGTGCCTTTGTGCTCGCCGCGGCGAGTCTCCGGCCTTGCGGCCTGCGACCTTTGTGCCTATTTTCCCTCCATGATTCAAATTCGAAATCTCCATAAGAAATTCAACGACGACAACCTGGTGCTGCGCGGAGTGGATCTCGAGATCCAGACCGGCGAGACCATCGCTATCGTGGGACAGAGCGGCTGCGGGAAGAGCGTTCTGCTCAAGCATATTATCGGACTGCTGACGCCGGACGAAGGTGAAGTGCTGATCGATGGAAAGGATGTCCACCGCATCACGGAAAAAGAGCTCTACGCATTGCGCGGTAGATTCGGCTTTCTTTTCCAGGGTGCGGCGCTGTTCGATTCGATGACTGTGCTGGATAACATCGCGCTGGGACTGGTGGAAAATTCTTCACTGTCCGAAAAAGAAATGCGTGATATCGTTGCGGAAAAACTTGCCATGGTAGGTTTGCCCGGGATCGAGGATAAAAAGCCAGCCGAACTTTCCGGCGGCATGCGCAAGCGTGTCGGACTCGCCCGCGCACTCGCCACGAATCCTGATTACCTGCTCTATGACGAACCGACCACCGGACTCGATCCCGTAATGTCCAACCAGATCGATGCCCTCATCGCCGAGCTGACGCGGAAACTCAATGCAACGTCCATCGTCGTGACGCATGACATGTTCAGCGTATACAACATCGTCGATCGCGTCGCCCTCATGCACGAAGGAAAAATCTACTACACCGGCACGCCCGCCGATTTCCGCGCCTCCGCAGATCCGGTGATTCATGATTTTATTGAGCGGTATGGGTAGAAGAGGCACAGAGGCACAGAGGCACAAAGGCACAGAATAGGCACAGAGGCACAGAGGCACAAAGGCACATAGGCAGGAAAACACGGAAGAGCGTAGGGTGGTGGAAAATTCCGGGAGAGGTTGTATCTTTGTCTAAGTTGACGCTGCACAGCATTTTCGAGCAGCGCCCCTTTGTGCCTTTGTGCCTATGTGCCTCTGTGCCTTTTTCCCTATGTGCCTCTGTGCCTTTTCCGCTATGAAAAAAATCACCCTCAAAAAATCCTCCCTCACCCTCATCACTTCCGATGAGTCGCGGTATCGTATTCGGTATCGCGAGGAGTTGAATGAGGCCCAGTACGAGGCGGCGGCGCATCTCGATGGTCCGGTGCTGGTGGTGGCGGGAGCGGGAACGGGCAAGACGCGCACGCTGACATATCGCGTAGCGCGTTTGATTGAATCGGGAGTGCATCCGGAAACAATACTTCTGCTGACATTCACGCGGAAGTCCGCGCGCGAAATGCTGCGGCGTGCATCGCTGCTGCTGGACGAGCGTACCGAACGGGTTTCGGGAGGGACCTTCCACTCCTTCGCGAATATGACGCTGCGGAAATATTCCGGGGAAGTAGGTTACGCAGCGAATTTCACCATCCTCGATCAGGGTGATGCGGAGGATGTTGTCAACCTGCTGCGCTCCCGGCTTGGACTCGCAGCAAAGGATAAACGCTTTCCGAAAAAGCAGACGCTGCAGCGCATGTACAGCACGTCGGTGAATACGCTGACGCCGATCGACCTCGTGGTTGCGAAGGACTACCCGCAATTCGCAGAACAGATCGATGCAATCGAAGCTCTCGCGCGTGCCTACGTTTCGTACAAGCGCGCGAACAATATCATGGACTACGACGACCTCCTCGTCAACCTGGTCACATTGCTGGAACAGCATCCGCAGATACGCACACGCATGGGCGAGCGCTACCGTTATATAATGGTCGACGAGTATCAGGATACCAACAAGCTGCAGGCACGCATAATCCGGCAGCTGGCATCCACTCACAATAACGTGATGGCGGTGGGCGACGACGCGCAAAGCATCTATTCTTTCCGCGGCGCGAATTTCCGCAACATCATGGATTTCCCGAAAGAGTATGAGAATTGCCGCGTCATCACGCTGGAAGAGAATTACCGCAGTACCCAGCCGGTGCTGGATTTCACAAATGAAATCATCCGCATGGCAGCGGAGAAATACAGCAAGACGCTTTTCACCCGGCAGCAGGAGGGCCTGACGCCTTCTCTGATTTCAATGGAAGGGGAGAATACACAATCGCGGTATATCGCCCAGCAGGTGCTTGAACTGCGCGAAGAAGGCGTGCCGCTGAAGGAAATGGCGGTGCTCTTTCGCGCCGGCTATCACAGCTTCGATCTCGAAATAGAACTCGCGCGCTGCAATATTCCCTATGTGAAATTCGGCGGACTCAAACTTATGGAGACCGCGCATATCAAGGACATTCTCGCCTACCTCCGTATCATCGAGAATCCGAAAGACATTATTTCATGGACCCGCGTTCTGCTGCTGCTCGAAGGCGTGGGGCCGGTCTCCGCTGAACGCGTGACAGATGAAATCAGCGGCGGGCTGAATCCGCTTGCGGAATCCGCAACCGCCCGGCTCGCGCAGCTGGTTCGCGGTGCGGAATTGCCGAAGATGCTGGAAGTGCTGCGTGAAGTCGCACCTGAGCGCATCGCTCCGGGAGATAAAATGGAGCGCTTGCTCCGATATTATACTCCCATCCTCAAGGCGCGCTACGACGATCATCCCAAGCGGCTCAAGGATCTCGAGATGTTTCAGACCATCGCCGAGCGCTACGGACAGCTCGGCATCATGCTCACCGACATGGCGCTCGAACCGCCGAACGAGAGTGTGGAAGACCTGGTGCCGGAGGGACATGAAGACGAATTCCTCACCCTCTCGACCATTCACTCGGCGAAGGGACTTGAGTGGAATGCGGTGTTTGTGATGTATCTCGTCGACGGGAGATTCCCCGTGACCGCCGCAGCCGAAAGCTTCGAATCCATGGAAGAAGAGCGGCGGCTCTTTTATGTCGCCTGCACCCGCGCCAAGCGGCGGCTCTATCTCACCTATCCCACCAACATCTTCGACCGGGCTACGGGAACCGTACTCAGTAAACCTTCACGCTTTCTCGACGGCATTCCGGACAACCTCATCGAGGGGTTTGTCGTGGAGAATGAATCAGAGGGTTGAGCTTCTGCTTCGTGCCAAAAGGGCGCGCTGGTGCGCGCCAATCCCAGCCTACACTCCGCGCTCGTTCAGGTCGGAATGACGTAATGTTGATGAAGCCTGCCGCTGGCTGTATGTGTCCAGGTCGTCGAGGAAGCGCTTGACGAGGGAGCGCCGCACGCGCACGGTGTAGCGCGACTGCTCGAGATATTCGCGGTTGAGGACTTCAGCCCCATGCATGTCAATCACATGATGGACCTGACTGGTGACGTCGTAGGGGAAGGTGAGCAGGAGGGTGTCGGTGTGAAAGCGCTGTTCGATGGTGCAGTTGGCGAGGATGGCATCCGCCGCATCGGTGTATGCGCGGGCGAGTCCGCCAACGCCCAGCTTGGTTCCCCCGAAATAGCGCACGACGACAATGCCCACATCCGTCAGTTCTAACCGGTCGATCGAACCGAGAATGCGCTTGCCCGCAGTGCCGCTCGGTTCGCCGTCGTCGCTGTAGCGGAATTCCGTGCCGTCGTACCCGATACGCCATCCGAAACAGTGATGCGTGGCGTTGTAATGCTCTTTTCGCAGGGTCTCAATGAAGTCGGTGAATGTCTCGGTGGAGAGACAGGGGATTGCATAGGATAAGAATCGCGAACCGACTATCTTTATTTCTGTCTCCTCGCGTGCAGCTATCGTCCGGTATGAATCATCCTCCGGAAGGTCTGTTTCCTGCGCATTTGCGGGGTTCTGGTTCATAAAAAGGGTGTTCGTTTCAAAATGATTCTACTCGATAAAGTACATATTCTCTGGGAGGCGTCCCACTGATGAAGATCGGCATTACCTGTTATCCCACCTACGGCGGCAGCGGCGTCGTGGCCACGGAACTCGGCCTTGCGCTCGCGGATCGCGGACATGAAGTTCATTTCATCACCTACGACCGGCCGTTCCGCCTGGATCATTTCCACGAGAACGTCTATTTCCACGGCGTGGAAACCTCCAGCTATCCGCTCTTCGAATTCGACATGTATACTCTGGCGCTGACCAGCAAACTGGTCGAGGTCGTCAAGTTTCACCACCTCGACGTGCTCCACATGCATTATGCCATTCCGCATGCGGTGAGCGCGTATCTTGCACGGCAGATTCTCGGTGTGGACAATATCAAAACCGTGACGACGCTGCACGGAACGGATTCGACGCTGGTCGGACTCGAACCGTCCTTCCTTCCGCTGATGAAATTCACGCTGCAGCATAGTGACGGCGTCACCGCAGTCTCACGCTTTCTCCGCGACAAAACGCTGAGCACATATCAGCTGGATGTGGAAATTGAAGCGATCCCGAATTTCATCGACACCGAGGTGTATGCGCCGAGGGAGTCCTGCCGCTTCCGCGAACTCTTTGCTCCGAAGGGCGAGAAAATCATCGTGCATACGTCGAACTTCCGTCCGGTGAAGAGGGTGCAGGATGTGATTCGCACTTTCGAGAAAGTGAAGTCACAGATTCCTGTGAAGCTGCTTCTGATTGGCGATGGACCCGACCGCACAGAGTGCGAGGCGCTGACGAGGGAACTCGGTGTGCAGGACGATGTACGCTTCCTCGGCAAACAGGATGCCCTCGTTGATATTCTCTCTGCTTCGGATTTATTCATGCTGCCGAGCCAATCCGAGAGCTTTGGTCTTTCTGCGCTTGAAGCCATGAGCTGTGGACTGCCGGTTATTTCCACCAGTATCGGCGGAATTCCCGAAGTGAATCTTCATACGGAAACGGGATTCATCGCGGAAATCGGAGATATCGATCGGATGTCCCGCTATGCCATTGACCTGCTGACGAATGACGCCAAATACGAGGTTTTCTCGCGCGCCGCACGCCGCCGTGCTGTCGAGGTGTTCGACAAGAACATCATCGTGCCGCAGTACGAGGCGTTTTATGAAAGGCTGCTGTCCCGATAGCTCCTCTTCCTGGGCATTATGCTCTGGAGGCCAAGCTGAGTGTAAGATTGGAGCTTATATGGATACGCCATGTCTGGCGGAGGTTGTCAGGGGTATGGGAATACCGTATTTTCTCATGACTTGATTTTAACCGCTTTCGGCGTCTAACTTGAAAATTGGTACGATGTTGTTGAAGCACTGAAAGCCCTGTGAATAAACGCTTAAACATTTCACTTCCGCTCCTCCTGATTTCGGTATTCTTCCTTCAGGGATGTGCCGTTTGGGAATTTGTTGATGTACGCTGGCAAAACGCCACAGGGTATTTCAACACCTATTACAATGCCACGAAGCTCTACGATGAGGCGGAAGAGGAAATCAAGAAGAGCCAGTCGAGCAAAGCCATCGATCCGCAGCAGGCATCCATCAACATGGGAGTTGAAGTGCCTGACGGCGCCCCCATCGAATCGGTGGATAAAATCAAACGCGAAATTTCGATGATTGAATCCGGGACCCCTTCGACGGCAATCGTGAAGCTGGACAAGGTGATAGAAAAGTGTTCCCGCATTCTCGTGGTGTATCCGAAAAGCAAGTGGGTGGACAATGCCCTGCTGCTCATTGGAAAAAGCTACTATCATAAGTTCGAGCCCCTTCGCGCGGAGAGGAAATTCCAGGAACTGCTGGACAAGTATCCCGAAAGCAGTCTCGTGCCTGAGGCCATTCTCTGGCTTGGGAAGACATACACCCGGCTTGAGAAATATGAGACGGCCGAGGGTTTGCTCAACCGGGCGGTTACTGCCGCCATAGAAGATGGCGATCCGGATCTCGCTGCTGCGGCCTATTACGAGCTCGGCAAAATGTATCTGCTGCTCGACAACCGGGCCGAGGCCGTGAAGAACTACGAGCATGCCGTCGATTTCGCCAATGACGATGATCAGAGGATGCAGATACAGCTTTCTCTTGCTCGTGAATACGAGCGTCTCGGAGAAAAGTCAAAGGCGGCTCAGGCGTATCGCGACATCTTCAAGCAGGACCCGAGCACGGAACTCGCGTTCATCGCCGAGCTGAATTATGCCAAGCTCGCGCGCGAACTTGGGGACCTTGACGAATCGAGCAATACGCTCATCAATATGCTTGAGAATCCTTTGTTTCTGGACTACGACGGGAAGATTCAGCTTGAGATCGGGAACCTGTATTATGCCTATCACAAGCGCTACCTGGCTGAGGGAGATACGCTCGCGCGCAACGCCTTCGGAGCTGCGATGGATCAGTATACCTTCGTCGATACGACGTTCAAAGGCAGGGAAGAAGCAGCCGATGCCTCGTACGAGAAGGGACGCATCTACGAAGAGGATATTCAGGATTACGACAACGCCTACAGCAATTACAACAATTCGAAGCTCTCCTTCCCCGGCGCTGCATCCGCCCGTCTGGCTGGAAAAAAAGCAAAGATTTTTGGTGAATATCGCAAGCTGCGGAATCAGATGAACATGAAGGATACGACACTGTTTTATGTGTTGAATCCCGATACGCTGGCAGTGCGTGATTCATTGCGTTCACTTGCCGATTCGCTTGATCGCGAACGCCGCAAAGCCGAGGGATTGGACGAGAAAGAGATGAACGAGCAGGAGCGGATGGCCGCATTGTTCCGCCGTCGCCGTCCCCACGGACGCAACACCGGCCGCATCAATCCCTGGCTGCGCGAAGCGGAGCAGCAGCAGGCAGCCATGGCCTCGGGCTTCAAGGCGACCGCACAGGCGGTCACGGTCGCAGGTCCGGAATATCGGCGCATCGATCTTCGTTTAGCAGACCCTGATTCCATTCGAGCAGTTCTCGCCGATCTCTATATGGAGATGGGATGGCAGATGTATGACCAGATCGAGAACATAGATTCCGCCCGGTATTATTATCAGAAGGCGCTCGACAACAATCTCGCGGATACGCTTCGGCCGCAAGCACTTTATACGATGATTGCGATTGAGCGAAAGTCTGGCAATGAGAGTGAAGCGATAGCACTTGAGGATCGCCTCATCCGTGATTTCCCGGGCAGCCGCTATGCGCATGGCCTGATGGCGCTTCGTGGATTGCCGCTGCCTCAGGACTCGACAACCATGGCGATAGAGGCATACGAACAGGCAGCACGAGTGCTTGAACAAGGGGACCGCGAGACCGGCATCACAATGATGGGTGCGGTGATCAATGATTTTCCCGACAGCAAGCAGGCGATTCGTGCGAAGCTGGCGATAGCGATGATTTTCGAAGATCGCCGCGGCGACGAAGCCCTGGCGATGTACAGGGATATGGTGGCAAACCATCCGGAATCTCCATACAGTCAGCGAGGAAAGGATATCCTTGCTGCGATCGACGACTATGAGAAGAACGGGGTTCGTCGTCAGCAGGAAGCCGAAGCCAAGGCGGCCGCGGAGCTGAAAGCGGAGGAAGATCGCAAGCGGAAAGAAATGCGGTATCGCAATCCGCTACTCGACGAGGAACTCAAGGTGATGCGCGATTCCGTCCGTGCCAAGGAACCGAAAATCGATCCTTCCCGCGATGACGATTTCCCGCTTCGTCTGCCCGGAGAAGATCCCGTTCCGGATACGACAAAGGCCACGCCGATGATTATTCCTGATCGCAATCCTGGCGGCAGGCGTCCCCCAGGTTTGATGCCGCGCGGCGATACGCTCCGCCCTCTGACGCCCCCAACACCCATCGAGAAAAAATGACATGGCAGTGATCAACGCCGACCTGCGGGTCACCGCGATCGAAATGATCGCCGAAGACACCTGGGCTCTCCGTTTCCACAGTCCGGAACTCGCCTCGCAGCTCCGACCGGGACAGTTCCTGAACATTCTTACCACTGAACAAATCGATCCTCTGCTTCGCAGGCCGTACAGCATCTCCAACGTAATTGGAGACGAATGCGAGATCATGTTTTCCCTTCTCGGGAAAGGGACGCACGCGTTATCGCGCAAGCAGCCCGGCGATACGATAGGGGTGCTTGGTCCTCTCGGCAACACATTCGGCTACGAAAAGAAATTCGGCACCGCGATCATCGTCGCTGGCGGCATCGGCATCGCGCCTTTTCCTTTTTTGACGAGGGAATTGCAGCAGCGTGAAATTCCGCTTCTCACTTTCCTCGGTGCAAGAAATGCGGCGCGGGTTGTGTCCCGCGGACTCACTAATCTTCATCTGGCCACCGACGACGGCAGTGCCGGCTTTCACGGCAACGTGATTGCTGCGCTCACCGAACATCTGGAGACGCACGATGTGGATTCTCCCATGATATTCGCCTGCGGCCCCAATGCCATGCTCAAAGCCGCACAGCAATTTGCTGCCGACCGCGGGATCCCCTGCGAACTCTCGCTGGAGTCGGAAATGGCCTGCGGTATCGGTATTTGTCAGGGCTGTCCGATTGAGCGCCATCAGGGCGAGAGAAAATTCGCGCTGGTTTGTACCGAAGGTCCCTGTTTCGATTCCAACGACATTCTTTTTCACGAGCATCATCACGCATGAAAACGACGTTTTCTCTCGGCACAATGCACCTGAAGAATCGGGTGCTCGTCGCTTCCGGCACATTCGGCTACGGCAACGAAGCCGCGCCGTACACCGATCTTTCGCGTCTCGGCGGCATCGTCACCAAATCGGTAAGCCAGCTGCCCCGGCAGGGCAACGCACCCACGCGCATCGCTGAGACAACCGCTGGAATGCTGAATTCGATCGGACTCGCAAACGTCGGTATCGATGCGTTCATCAGCGACAAACTTCCTTTCCTTCGTGCGCTCGACACCTCCATCATTGTCAATATCGCTGCGAGCAGCATCGACGAATACGCTGCAGTGCTCGAGCGTCTGGAAGAAGAACCGGGCATCGAGGGATACGAGATTAACGTCAGCTGTCCCAACGTGAAAGAGGGCGGGCTGAATTTCGGTACGCGCTGCGATATGACGGAGTCCATCACCCGGGAGCTTCGGAAGCGTACGAAACGCACCATGATCATCAAGCTCACTCCCAACGTGACGCATATCGGCGATTTCGCCAAAGCCTGCGAGGCGGAAGGTGCGGACGCTGTTTCCCTCATCAACACGCTGGTCGGCATTGCGGTGAACATCCATACGCGCCGGCCCGTGCTTTCTACCATCACCGGCGGATTGAGCGGACCCGCGATCAAGCCGGTTGCTCTCGCAAAGGTGTTTGAAGTATCCAAGGCTGTCGCCATTCCCATCATCGGGATCGGAGGCATCACCACTTGGGAGGACGCCATTGAATTTCTCCTGGTCGGCGCTTCAGCGATTCAGGTCGGTACCGCAAGTTTCCGTGACCCCGACGCCGGCGTGAAAATAGCTGCCGGAATGGAAGCGTATTGCGACGCACAGGGAATAGAAGATATTCAGGAACTGGTCGGCGGTTTGCAGATTCCTGCAGGAGTTGCCGCGCCGGGATTTGTCAAAGCGCGATAAAGGATGCAAATGGGTTATATACCGCAGAATATAGAGACAGACATTCACACCGAAATGAAGGCGACCACCGCGGGCGCCTTCATCTGCAATGAGAGCGATCGCGGCCTGGTGCGCATGAAGGGAAATGATGCACGCGATCTGCTTCACAGACTTTCGAGCGCGCGCATCGATAATCTGAAGGAAGGGCAGCTGCGCGAAACTCTGCTCACTACTGAAAAGGGACGCGTGATCGATGCGTTGATTGCGATGCAGGGAACGGGTCCTCTGCAGCTGCTGACCTCCAGCGGCAGAACGAGTGAAGTAATAGCCTGGCTTGAGAAATTCACGATCATGGAGGATTGCGAATACGTGGATTTGAGTGAAAGCTTTGCGCAGTTTTCCATATATAATCTTTCTGATGGCGGAGCGTCGGTTTTCCCGAATCTCACTTTGCCGGAAGCCGGCGGTTTTATTTCAGTGCCGCTCTGCGGAATTGACATCGATCTGCTGCATCATCATAGCGTAACCGGTGCCGGATTCCGCATCCTTTGCCGGAGCGAAAACGCCCAAGCTCTCTGGTCGCGGCTCCCTGCGGAACTCGGATTGCCAGCGGTCGGGCGGCAGGCGCATACACTCTGGCGCGTTGCACAGCTGCTGCCTGCAGCGGGAAACGAACTCGGCGAGCTTGCCAATCCGCTCGAAGCCGGAGCAGAAGCTGCGGTTGATTTCCGCAAAGGATGCTTCATTGGTCAGGAAGTGATCGCACGCCTCGACAGCTACGACAAAGTCCAGAGGCATCCCAGACGTCTGCTGTTCAAGACTGAAGCCGAGGTTGAAATCGCGGCGGGAACAGAGCTGCTTCATGAAGACGGCAACGCGGGCTTCGTCACTACCGCGGTGTATGATCCGGAGCGGGGAAGCATGGTAGGCATCGGGCTGCTGCGGCATGCTTACGAATCCGCAGGAATTGAATTGCGCTGCGGCAGCATTGAGGTAGAGGTCATCGCCTGAACAGACGTCCTGCTTCAGGCGCAGAATAGCAGCCGAATCGAACGAATCGCATCGTGTAATCACAAGAGACGGATCGGTCATGGCAGATTCCAGACGAGTATTCATCACCGGTTCAGGACGGCGTCTCGGCCGGCAGCTTGCATTCGCTTTTGCGGAACTGGGCTATGATATTATTCTGCATGCGAACGCAAGCATTGATGGACTGCACGAGGCTGAAGCACATATCCGTTCGCTCGGAAGAGATGTGTTCTCTGTAGAAGGGGATCTCCGCAATGTGGCGGAAATACGGAGAATGGCGGAAGAGATCACGGAGCGGGTAGACAGACTCGACGTACTCATCAATAACGCCGGCGTATTTCCCACAGCTGCATTTGATGAAGTCACCGAAGAGGTATGGGACCTCGCTCTCGACGTCAATACGAAAAGCCAGTTTTTCATGACGCAGGCATTGGCGCCGCTGCTGCGGGCCGCGAAAGGATGTGTCGTGAATATTGCGAGCGCAGGAGGATTCGAACCCTGGCTCAATCATATCCCCTACAACGTTTCCAAGGCCGGCGTTATCATGCTCACGCGCGGTCTGGCCAAGGCGCTTGCGCCGGACGTTCGCGTCAACGCCGTGGCGCCCGGGGTGATTCTCGTGCCGGGCGAGGAAGTCCTCGATCATATTCCCGCCTCGCGCTTTCCCATGCAGCGCTACGGGACTCCGAAGGATCTGGCGGATGCGGTATTCTTTCTCACGGAAGGTACTTCATATATTACGGGGCATGTTCTTCCCGTCACCGGCGGCGCAAACGCATTATAACTTTTCCGACCACTATCCGGGGTACCATCAATGTCAGCATCCAAACCGACAAAAGCCTACAACGATAGCGAATTTCTGAACAGTCCCGATGCACGCACGATCCGTCTGCTCGCGGAGTATCTTGAACCCCAGCGCAGACTTCGGCAAAACCGGATCAAGGATACGATTGTGTTTTTTGGTTCGGCGCGGCTGAAGGCATTGGATGACGCTTTAGCCGAGAAGCAGGAAGTGATAGATGCAATCCAGCGTTCGACGAAGGCGACCACGCCAAAACCCCTCCTTGATCAGCTGCGGCATGTCGAGACAATGATTGAAATGTCGCGCTACTATGAAGACGCAGTGGAATTGTCGCGATTGCTTTCGGAATGGTCGCTGTCACTGAGTAAGCAGCGATTTGTCATCTGTTCAGGAGGTGGACCCGGAATCATGGAAGCGGCGAATCGCGGCGCCCACATTGCCGGAGCGAAATCCATCGGTCTTAACATCAGCCTTCCCTTCGAGCAATACGCCAATCCGTATATCCCGCCCGAATTGAATTTTGAGTTTCACTACTTTTTTATGCGGAAGTTCTGGTTTGTCTATCCTGCCAAAGCGATTGTTGTCTTTCCCGGCGGCTTTGGAACAATGGATGAATTGATGGAAACCCTCACTTTGGTGCAAACCGAAAAGCTTCGAAAGGAAATTATTATTGTGCTTTATGGTGGGGATTTTTGGAATAGTATCATTAATTTTGATGAGTTGGCGAAAAAGGGCGTAATCAGCCGGAGCGACCTGCAGCTCTTCAAGACTTGCAATACTCCGAAAGAAGCCTTTAATTATCTCAGAAGGAAACTGACCGAAAGGTATTTGAACGAATGAGCACAACCCGCGAATTATTTGCGCTGTATTCGTTGCTCGATGACCCTCAGGCAACCGTTCAGAAAGCAGTACGCGACAGACTGCTTGCGATTGGCGAGGACTCGGTCGCCGGCCTGAAAGAGCTAACGGAATTACATGGCAATCTCCACCAGGATGTCGTTAACGACCTGGTGAACGAGATTCGCCGCGCTGCGGTGTTTCGCAGACTGGGACGGGAGTTCGATGGTCCCGAACAGCCTGTCGATCTCGAGGAAGGGGCATTCATCCTTTCGCGGTATGGGTTTCCGGGGATAAACACAGATACTTACCACCGTCGGTTCGATGACATGGCGGCAGACATTCGAATGCTCGCAGGGGGAGGCGCCGCGCCGCTCGACATGTTTATGAAAATGCGGAGCTATCTCTTCAGCGATCTTGGCTTTATCGGGAACAGGGAGGATTACTACAATCCGAATAACAGCTTTATCAATAAAGTGATCGATTACCGCAAAGGCATTCCGATCACGCTTTCCGTACTCATGCTTGTGCTCGGCAGGCGGCTCGGTTTGACGCTGAACGGAATCGGCATGCCCATGCACTTTCTCGTCCAGTACGACGACGGGTCGCGGATGTTCTTCATTGATGCCTTCAACAGCGGCATCATCATCACCCGCGACCAATGTCGGCTCATGCTCTCGTCCAGCGGTATTCGTCTCACGCCGGAGATGCTCGCCCCCGTCGCAACGCGCGATGTGATTGAGCGGATGTGGCGAAACCTGTACCTCGCTTATCAGCAGCAGGGAGATGAGGAGGAAACCGCCCGCATCGCGGAAATTCTTGCATTCATCAACCCGGATTTCAAAGTCAATAACACGATGGATGAAGAATCCGACGAAGAAGAGGACGAGGATTTTTAATAGCCCATTTGTATCGCATCACCCGTCAACGGAGGACCAATGTCACGCAGCCTCGGTATCGTGATTCTATTTCTTTTCCCCATTGCGTTGTTTTCCCAGGACCTGCTCTTTCAGGAACAGTTCACCGGTGGGCAGATGCAGAACGAGTGGTTCCCCGGTTTCAGCGGCAACAGCATGGATGTGAAGGATTGGCCAAACAATCCCAGCGGCGACGGTTGGGTCGGGATGCTTGGCAATCATATTTCCGGCGGCAACGTTGGCGCTACGCATGCAGCCCCGATTTTCACAGACTTCTATTATGAAGCGCAGGTGTACATCCCTGTGAATGAAGGCGTTTACTACGGGCTGGAGTTTCGCGTTGACAGCACAAGCCCGTCTTCCGGCTACCAGTTTATCGCGCGCTTCATGCCCGGCGGCATGGTGACGCCCAGGCTTCGCTTCCGTGTGCGTCCTCTGGATAATCCCAGCATGCCCACGGTCATCAAGGACTGGGAAGCTGCGGATATTCCCGGCGGTATTCCCATTGAAAATGGCTGGCATAAGCTTGCTGTTAAAGCTGCAGGTCATCGGTTCTGGTTCTATTATGACGGCCAGGAACTTCCGGGATCGCCGATCATGGATTTCTCTTTCCTCAGCGGAACCATCGGCGGATATGTCTGGGATTCCTCCTCACCCATGCTGAATCTCTACATCGACGACATCAATGTCTATTCGGATATCCCGCTCGGGATTTCTGATCCTCCCGCCACGGCCGCTTCGACTGTGCTTCTGAATAGCTATCCCAATCCCGTGTCGAGCACAGCGACGATCGTTTTCGATCTTCCGTCCGCCGCGTATGCGACCGTCGAATTGCTGAATCTACTCGGTCAGCGCGTGGCTTTGCTCGGAAGCGGCGATTATTCTGTAGGACAGCATGAAGTCGCCTGGCAGCGTCCTGTAGCGCCCCGCGGAATGTACTTCATTCGTTTGAATACTGATCTCGGCGTGAGTTCGCATCCGGTGTTCCTGAATTAGAAACCGGCAGCCGCTGGTGGTGGTGTCATTCACGGACAGTTTCTTCCAATAACTGTCCATAATAAGTGATTTCATTTTTCCCTTGCGCGCTATTGCTTTCTCAACTCGCGTTCCGTAATTTTACTACTTAGCCGTCATACAAAATGAATGAGTTGACGGCATTTCTAAGCGGTTGCATGAGCAACCCATCGATTCTTGATACTGTGCCACTATCTGGAATTTGATGATCTTTAATGTTTTGGCACTTAGTATCAGGAGTTCACAATGAACATCTACGTAGGCAACCTCGCTTACAACGTGCGCGAAGACGAACTGCGCTCGGTTTTCGAAAATCACGGCGCAGTCGATTCCGTCAAGGTCATCATGGATCGCGACACTGGTCGCTCCAAGGGCTTTGCATTTGTCGAAATGCCCAATGACTCTGAAGCGAAGGCCGCCATCGAGCAGCTCAACGGCGTGGAGCTGCAGGAACGCAGCATTACGGTCAATGAGGCCAAACCGCGCGAGCCGCGTTCGAATCAGGGTGGCGGTGGCGGTGGCTACCGTGGAAATCGCTGGTAAGAGAAATCTGAACCACACGTATAACAAAAATTGCCCCGCAGCTGCGGGGCAATTTTTGTATGTGGCAAGTGATGCGTAGTTCACTGCGCGGCAGAAGGAGGAGGCACTGCTGACGCGCCGCCACAGTTGCTATAGCGCAGCCATCCCGGCCCACGGTGCCTGATCGCGGACGACACTCACCGATCCTTCAAGGCTTGCTACCAGGTCCATTCTGAAAGAAAGCGGGCGCTCATCCTTTTTGAGATACGGTTCGATGACAACGACGCGATAGACGCGCAGCGGAAGATTCGAAACGACATAATCCAGATCGTATAG
>JBATDG010000083.1:0-23340 GCA_049663345.1 Bacteroidota bacterium | reverse complement strand
GGTCAGGGCTGGACTGCGCGGAAAGGATCGCCGGGCGCGGGCTGGACTGCGCGGAAAGGATCGCCGGGCGCGGGCTGGACTGCGCGGAAAGGATCGCCGGGACCGCGATGATGATGAGAAAGAAAATCCGGATGGTCTTCATGACGGCCTCACTTCAGGTACAGCAATGATCCGGAAAGCAGTTCGTCGCCGGATTCGAGTCGATAGAAATACACGCCTGTGGGAAGTTCGCTGGCATCGAACTGCGCACGATGCACACCGGCTTCACGCTGCCCTTCGTCGATCACGCGCAGTTGGCGTCCCAGCGCATCATGCACGCTCAGCTTCACGGCCGCACTTTCGCGCAGCGCATACGAAATTGTGGCAACGGGATTGAAGGGATTCGGGTAGCCCCCGATGATCGATGCGTTGTAGCGCGCCGAGGCGTCGATGAGACGCTCCTGCTGGAAGCAGAGACTGTCGGAAATGAACGAGCCCGCAACAGCGATCCCGGCGGCGGGACTCCCGTCAGCGAAACGGATGTTCGTCACCCGCAACGGTGTCTCCAGCGCATTGCCGTGGAGCACGAGGAATGGCGGAGCGAGAAGCACGGCCGTACTGGACAGAGAAGCGAGCGCGCTGCTGCCGGATACGCGATAGGTGGCCTCCGCCAGTGGAGAGGAATCGCTGAAGCTGCGTTCCAACAGCGGGACCCCCGCATGCATACCGACGGTAGCCGTACCCTCGCTCACGATTTCATCATTCGCAATCGGGTACAGCTTGGTCTTGTTGTAGCTGAGAGTCACTTCATAGCTGCGGACGCCGTAGTCCGAAGGAATCGCACCGAAAAGCTGCACGGGAATTCGAACGACGTGTCCCGGCATGCCGCGCACCGCCGCGTTGATTCCAACGGTCACACTGTCGAAACCGTTTGCCGTCAGACGCACGGTGATTGTATCGCGTTCGCAGCCGTCGTAAATGAACAGCACATCGGCGGATTGCGCTCCGAGCTTCGACGCTGCAAAGCACAGCTCCACCTGCGCTTCCTGACCGATCTCGAGGGAGGGAGGAAATACTGTCGGGAAGGGCTCGACGGGATTGACGACGCCGACAAGCGTGAGCGGCGCATCACCGCTGTTGCGGATGGTCACAGGGAGGCAGGCGTCGCCTCCGACGCGGATGCGACCGAAGTCCAGCGACAGCGGATCGACCTCCAGCTTCCCTTCCACCGCAGTACCGAAGAGGTACATACTGTCGCGTACGGTAACCACCGCAGTGCTCGTGGTTTCGTAGATGAAGTTCTCCAGCGACGCGAGCGTGAAGCAGCTGTCGAAGCGCGCGGCGGTTCCTGCCGTCGGGGCGAGTGCGGCGTAGCCGTCCGCTCCCACAGCGGCGATGGCGAGAATCACATCTTCCCGCGCCGCCCGGTCGCGCAGCGCCTCTGCATCCGCAGGCGGGATGGCGTTCGCATCATTGACGATGGCGAAGATGTACTTCTTCTGCTTTGCTGAAGTCGAGGAATAATCCATTGCGTCGTTCAGACTCTGCACCAGGTCGCCAGGTGCGGCGATCGAGGTATCAGGAAAAGTATTCCATACCGGAACATGCTCTGATGTAAAGTCGAGCACTGATTTGGTACCCAGGGCATCGAAGGAAAATAGTGCTGTTTCACTGTCTTGCTCCCACCACAACGAGGACTCCGGCGGAGAATACTCCCGCATATTCATTTTCACCAGAGTTCTCCATGGTACGCCTTCAACAGTCGTGTCCAGCGTGGAAGCATCATTCGCCAGAACAAATATGGTACTGAAGGGCGGGGTGTCCTGCGACTCATACAGCAGCCATCCACTAAAGTCACCGCTATGCAGCGGCCTGAATTTGAAATACGGGCTCAGCTTGGTTTCATACGCAAGAAACTGCAGCTCAGCTTGATCGACATCAAACATCGGCGGGAATGGGTGTAGGACTGTCAAAGTGTTCGCAAGTCCTCTGTTTCGAAGCTCCCACGCCAATTCATTCTGCTCGCTGCAAGGAAGCGACCCAAATAAAAGTGAGTCGAGAAGCGAAATCCTTTCGAAGTATGACCAATCCTGATGCGATGAAGGAATGTAGCGGACCTGTGCGATCACGTCGATTTCTCCCTGCTCGCAGCCGTCGTGAAGCAATGCGAGCGTGTCGCGGAATATTCCGGCTTCGCGGCGTCCATCATAGCGTACACGGAAGCGCACGGACTGCCACGGCGGAATGGTAAGCGTATCAGGCGCGGCGAACGGGAGAAAGCCCACCCGAGGCAGGGTGTCGATGTCGGGAATGTACGTTGTATCGATGATGCTGAAATCCGGACCGAACTGTCCGTCCGACCAGAGCTTCATCGGTGCATCGCCGAGATTAGAAATGGTGACCTGTCCCATCGGGTCCGCGCTGCTATCGTACTCGTAATACACTCCGCAATTGATCGTATCACGATTAACGTGAATAATCGGCGTGACGCCGCGCGCGATGGACTGATGCCGGATGGTCGCGCGGCGGGAGAATTCGCTTTCCAGATCCCGAAGTCCTAATATCAGATCGAGCAGGGACTGCGGATGCAGGAAACGGCCGCCGGTCGATTGCGCAAGCTGCATGAGTGCAGTGGAATCGGCATCGCCCAGCTGCACGCAATGGATGCGCGCGCCAAGCGCAAGCGCATGGGTGGTGAGTTCAGCAGCGGTCGCGGGACCACAGATCGCAGAACCCGCATCCTCCCCTGCCGTGAAGAGCACGATGCTCTTCGGCTCAGGCTGATTGCTGTCGAAACCGGTGAGCATGTGATCGACGGCGTCGAAGATGCACGAGACCTGCCCGGTAGCGGAATCCGGCAGCGCAGTGCGAAGGGAATCCTTGTCGGTGATATAGCGGCCATCCCAGCGCAAAACGCCGGCGCTGTCGAAGGAGGCCACGGCAACCGCGTCGGTGGAGCCGGCGGAGAATTCGAGTCCGTCCGCAAAATCGTTCGCGCCTGCCGAAGCGGCGAGCAGCCGGCTGAGTCCGGGCATCAACTCGGGCTTCATCGCCCCGCCCTCGTCAAACAGGAGCGCGATGCGCTGAGGCGCACGCAGGTCGGCGGTGAAGCCGAGCTGCAGCGTGTCCAGCCGCGGAGCGTCGGGGGGACGATAACAAATCGTAATGGACTTCGTCTCTCCCGGTGCGATCGCAAACGGCACGGCCACGCTTCCACTGAATGGCGGAGGGATGAAATCAAGCGTCTGCACATTCACAACGGTATCGCCCACGTTTTCAAGTTCGAGCGAACGGCATTCGTTCGTCTGGCAGAACGTAGTGTCGAACTCCGGCCAACGCATTTCCAGCAATGGATTCTTTCGCGGCACACGAGGCAGCAGAAATGCGCTTCCAGAGCCGATCAGAGTGTCCGCTGCAAACTGACAGGGCGATGGGAAATACGGCATCGGAGTCTGATAGTGCAGCGGAAGGAGCGGAGTGAAGCAAACACGGGCGGGCACTGTCTGATAGGGTGCAATGGAATCGACTGCGAGGTCCAGCAGCGCATACGGAGGCTGGAATATTTTTCTCACCGAATCCGCAAGCAGCCAGGCATCGCCGTTGTTGCGCACAAGTACCGGTTCGCAGGCGGTCTCGCCAACCTGCACGCTGTCAAAGACCCAGGCAGACGGAGTAATCTCAAGGTTTGGTCCTGTCGCCGCGCCTTTCATGAACACGCTCACCTCGACATTCTTGCTCATGTCCACCGCAATCTGCCGGTAGATCGAAAGCAGGTCCGTACTGACTGTGGCGTTGAATTCCTTTCCGCCCGTCTGTTTTGCGATGTCGATCAGCGGAGCGCGATCGATATTGCCGATGGTGATGGCGTATATGCGGATCTCATTATTCTGCGCCTTCGTGATCACCGACTGCGGAGAAGCAACGCCGCAGGTCGATATCCCGCTGTCTTCGCCGTCGGTGACCATGATGAGAATGCGTTTTTTCACGCGCGTCTTCATCGAGTCGATGACGCGGGAAATCGCGTCGTAGGTGCAGGTCGCGGTACCCAGCGCGGCGTTGGGAATGGCCGCCCGCAGCGCCGCCGTGTCCTTCGTCCAGCTTTGTACGATGGTAAAATGCTCATTGTCATCGTAGGTGAAAACCGCAGCCTCATCCTCCACGCCGAGCGTATCGAGCAGATTGCCGATGAATTCCACACTCGCGTCATGCGCCGCCTGATACCGTTTTTTTCCCCCCGGCATGTCGGTGAACATGCTCGAACTCACATCGTGCACCATCGCGATGGAAAGCGGCAATCGAGTGTCCGCGCGAATGAAAACGCGCTGGCTGTCCTTTGTGTATTGCGAAGCGTTGTAGCAAAGTTCGAAGGTCCGCATCTCGCCGGGCTGCAGCACGAGCGGCGTGTCGATGCGTACGGAGAACGGCCGCCGCACGACGTCGTGATTGTGCACGGTCAGCGCGGTGTCGCCGATGTTGTGAAAGGTGATAGGGATGCACTTGCGAATGCGGCAGCGGACGGTATCGAAAAGGAAGGGGTCGGTGTATATCCGAAGTACCGGGCCCAGCGTGCGCTGCTGCGCCTGCATTTCGGTGGGAACCGCCGTGCTCCATGTCAGATACAGCGCGAACAACAGAAACAGACATCGTCCCGTTCTCATGCGACCTCCTCAGCAAAATCGAATCCGGATACAGCGGCGGCGGAATAATTGATTCCCCCAATGTTCCGAAAAAACTGCGCAAAAGGCAAACGCGTCCGTTGTCGCTGCTACGCTCCCTGTCTCAGAAAAAAAGCAGCGGCAGGTGGAGCAGCGCGAGCAGCCCGTAGCGCCAGATCGCATCGCGGCGGCGAGCCTTCGCCAACACCGCAAAGTAGCTTCCTTTCGCAATCGTGTTGCTCATCATCGCGATGAGAATGGCCATGACGATCAGTGAACCCGAAGCGCTGTCGCGAACGAGAGAAAGGATAAACGGATCAATGTCCACGACTCCCACGATGAAGGATAGCACGAGCAATCCTGCGCTGCCGAAGAATTTTTTGGCGAAGGCGGTCAGGATGGTCAGCAGTACGAACACCGCAGCGAAAATGAACGCGGGTTTGAGTTCGAAGGGATTTTCGAGTGCCGCGACATGTCCCCCTTCACCGGCAGCGGGCTGGGCATTTCCGCCGATCAGCGCAAGCGTCCCGCCGATCGCGGCGAGCAGAAGACATTTCCACCAGAGAAGTCCTGCGATGGCGGGACTCACCACCCAGATAAGAACGAGGATGCGCGGGTACATGACGGAGCTGGCGAGCAGAGACATCTGCAGCGCGCTGAATGAGCGCTCGGGGGAACGCTGCGCCACGCGTCCCGCGGCAATCGCAACCGCGGTGCTTGATACGATTCCACCCAGCAAACCCGAAAGCCAAAGCCCCAGCCGGCTGCCGAATTTCTTTGTGAGAAAATAGCCGACGAAGCCGATGCTCGAGACCAGAATGACGATCTGCCAGATGCGCACAGGATTGAGCTGAAACTCGGTGTATTCCCTGTTCGGCAATGCGGGCAGAATTATCGCGGTGACGACGAGGAATTTCAGCACCGCGAGAAATTCCGATTTATTCAGACGGTCGACGAAGCTTTCCAGATCCCCTTTTTCGGATAACAGGATCGTATTTACAACGCCAAGCGTCATCGGAAGCCAGATGTCGGTCAGCAGCGTGAGTACGCCGACGACGAAGGTGAGCAGTGCTGCGATTTCGCTGGTCCAGCCGACGCGTCCCTCCCGCAGCTTGGCAAGATATCCCACGAGCACCATGGCGGCGAGAGAAAGCATTCCCACGGGTAATGCCAGAGTCACATCGATCCGGTACAGCCAGGCGCAGGCGAAGCCGTACATGCTGATGATGGTGTAGGTGCGCACGCCCGCGAAGACCCGCCCGGTCTTCCGGTCGGCTCCGCTGCTTTCCCGCTCGAGGCCGACGAGGAAGCCGAGCCCCAGAGCGAGAAGAAAACGTAATTCAAATGTCCATTCGAAGCCGTTCATGGCTCCACCTGTTATTGAACAGGGGCTGTTATTTCTTCCATCACGAGACAAGATCTCCGCACGTGCGCACTGCCGGGAACATCGCTATTTGATCAGCGCCCTGATCCTTGCGATGGCTTTCTCCGCTTCCGCTCTATCGTGCCCGGCTATCCCGGGCGTATCGAGAATCTTCTGATACATCCCGAGAGCCAGGTCGAATTTCGACAGGGCCTCGTATGATTTACCGGCCATGGCGTACGACAGGGCCGTCCACATGATCGCTTCCTTGCTCGCGACGAGGAAGGGCACTTTCAGAAACTCCAGCGCTGCCTGGGTGTAATCCTGTTTATAGAAATAATTCTCTCCGATGTAATAACGGATTTCCGCCTGGTCGTCAGGGGGCGCTTCGGTGAGCAGGCTTTCAAGGTGCGTGATCGCCTGGTCGAAGTAGCGAAGCTGGTAATAGTACATCCCCAGGTTGACGCGTTTGCGAAACGCAGTCGGGTCGCTTGGCCAGGTCTCAAGATATCGACGCGTCATCTCGACAGCTACGTCGTACATTTCGAGTTTCTCATAACAGCTGATAAGTCCGTTGAGGGCTTCCTTCAGCTGTGCTTCCGGAATATCTCCCAGATCCACGATGGCCTTGAACTGCTGCCCCGCTTCCTGATATTTCTCTGCACGAAGCAGCATGCGTCCTAGGGACATCATCGCTTCGAGCGCTGCCTCGCTGCCCGGATATTTTTTAATCACATCATTGAAGCCGTCTAGAGCGTCTGCATTTTTGCTCTGTGCTTCGAGCGAACGGGCATCCCAAAACATCGCCATCGCACTGATCGGCTTTGCGTCGGAATCTTCCACATCGTCGAAGATGTCGCGCGCCTTGCCGTAATCGCCCTTTCGGAAGAAGTACTTTCCATGTTCAAGTTCGAATTCATCAAACAGGGCTTCCGCTTCGGGCCAGGTGCCTTTGAATGCAGCAGCGGCCTTTTGCGCTTCTTCGAGATTCCCAGCACGATATCGCGCGACGACGATCCGGGACTGCGCATATTGTTTTTCTGCCGGGACGGCAGACTGATCCTGCAGGCGTTCGTAAACCGTGATCGCACGGTCGTACTTACCGCTCGAAAGCAGCAGCTCAGCCGCCTCGCGCAATGCCGCCGCGCCCTGCTTCATGTTGCCGGCCTGCTGCAGATAGGAAGTGGCCAGATCGATTTTTCCTTCGTCTTTGTACATCTGTCCGAGAGCGAAAAACACTTCGCCGATATGCGCGCCTTCGGGAAACTCAGCAGCGTAGCGCAGCAGTGCACGTTTGGCCTCGTTTCGTTCCCTGGCACGCGCGAGGGTTTGCGCTCTGGCGAATAGAAATTCCTGAACCGCCTGCTCGCCGAGGAACGGGTTGTCCTCCACTGTCTCGAGATAGCGTCCGGAGCGCGAAAGCGCTGGCTGCATCATGCTGGCTTCCAGCAGCGCGTCGATCGAGGCGATGCGAGCGGAATCCGCGAGATCGCTGTAGACGAAATCCGTGATCAGACGATCGTAGCGGCGCACCGCTTCCTCGTACTGGCCGACACGGGCGAGAAGTCGTCCGTGCAGCAGCAGCGCCTCGGCGATGTGCGATCCGTTGGGCGCCTTGCTTTCGTAGGAGATGAGGTCGGCGATGGCTTCTTCGAAATTGCGCTGTGCCGCCCGGGCGCGGGCGCGTCCGAACCAGGCCTCAGCTCCGGCGGGAGTACTGCCCACAGTCTCCAACACACCGGTGAATTCTTTTTCCGCTTCAACAGCTCGTCCGAGAGAAAGCATCGCCTCGCCATAAGTTATCAACACTTCCTCACGATGCGCGGCAGGATTCAGAGCCAGGAATGCGGTGGAAGCATCGAGCATATCAGTCGGAATGCCCGTAGCGGATTTGAGCTGAAAGAGCGCCCAGGCCAGTTCGTCGCGGCGGGGACTCACCGCAGTCGCAGCAAAAAATGTGCGGCAGCGCTGCTCTGCTTCGGCGATGGGACGCTCTCCGCGCTGCGCCAGACGTACGGACGCAAGCGCGGCACCGTAGCCGGATTCTTCCGCTTCATCGCCGCTCACGCCTTTACTCCGCGCCGCGTCATAATATTTCTCCGCACGGGTGAAATCATGGAGGTTCTCCAGGTACACGCGTCCGAGCAAAACGTCCACCGAAGCGCTTCCCGGCTGTTCATGCATAGTGGCGATCACGGCAGCCAGCTGCGTGACTGCAGTGGATGCGTCGCCTCCGCCGAGCTGCGAAAGTGCGAGGGTCCGTTCCTTCGCCTTCTGACTCAGATCGGAAGCCGGGTACTGCAGCAGCACCTGCCTGTAGGCCTCGGCAGCCTCGGTCACTTTCTCCTGGCTCTCCAGCGTGCGTGCGCGGCCGAACTGTGCGTCATCCGAGACGCGGGTGAGTCCGTAGCGCTCAATCACCGATCCGTATTGTTCCAGGGCGCTGGCAAGATTGCGGAACTGCACTTCCTCAATTTGCGCGATGCGCAGAAGAGCGAAGGGCGCTCCTGCATCGGCGGGAAAGCGCTGGAGGTACTGCCGATATCGTCCGACAGCCGCTGTATAATTCTTTCCCTCGCGTGAAGTCTCCGCCATATCCACCAGCAGCACGCGCCGATCGAAGGCGATCAGCGTATCGGCATACAATCCATTGAGCCACGATTCCGCCTGCGAATAATCTCCCGCACGCCGTGCGGCGGCAGCGGCTTTCCGGTACGTATCCGGTTCAATGCTCTCGCTGCTGTAGTCACGCAGAAGCCGTGCATATGCATCCGTCGCGGCACGAGCGTCGCCGCCGGCCATGGCGGTTTCTGCAAGACCGATAAACGCCTTCTGACGAACTTCCACCGGAGCCGTCGTATTCGCTGTCACACTTTCGTATTGTGCTCGGGCTGCAGGATAATCGCGGAACATTCGCAGCATGTCGCCGAGCTTTACCTGTGCTTCGAATGCCGCAACGCTTTTCGGATAGGTGCTGATCGCTTCGCGAAAACGCGCTTCAGCTTCGGTGCGGTTTCCCAACATGGCCTGCGATTCGCCGATGGCGACGATTATGCGCGGACGCATCTCCGCCGTGACATCCTCGGTCAGCAGCCGGGTAAATTCGCGCAGCGACCGCTCGGCTTCTCCTGTCGCCAGGTAAAGCTGTCCCAGGGCGAACTGCGCATCGATTCGAACCTCGGAGCGAGGATATTCGAGCAGCACGGCATTCAGCACAGTGCGTGCATTTTCATAGTCGCCTGCCTTGAGAAAATAGCCGCTTGCCGCAAGCAAGGCCTTCGGCGCCTGTGCGCTTCGCGGATGAAAGGCTTTCAGCTTCGCGAACGCCTGCCCGGCTTCTGCATAATTGTGCTCGGATGCGTAAATCTCTCCCAGATTCCACCAGGCATCCGGAGCTTTCGGGTGATCCTGATATTGCAGAGCAAAATTCTGGAAGCTGCTCTTGGCTTCGCCGTATTTCTTCGCACGCTTCTGCAGCAGACCGAGATAGAATCGTCCTTCCACCGCGCTCGCGGAAGCAGGAAAACGGTCGATGAAGCTGCGAAACTGATCCTCCGCCTGCGCAAAAAGTCCGTCGTTATACAGCTGAACGGCAAGTTTGAATTCGGATCCTTCCCGGGTGTCCTGCGCCACAGCGCGTTGTCCCACTGCTGTAATTGCGATGAGCAGTACAATGATTGCGTATTGACGAATATGCATATGGCCCAAGTGTCGTTTTTGATTGAAAGATGAAACTTATCGATTTGCGCACGGAGAGGCAAGGCAATGGTTTGCGCCTTCGGCGCGCTGTACGCGATACGCTGTACGCGATACGCTGTACGCAGGAGCATTATCCACTCAAGCAGGTGTACAGCGTACTGCTTACCGCGTAAGGCGTACTGCGTTTTCAGTTGCCCCGCATCGGTTTTCTTGCTTACTTATATAGATGTAATCGAAACCTCCGCACAACTAACAGGAGATACCATAGTGCCTACACCCGTTAACGAACTGGAACCGAAAATTCTTTGGAAGCATTTTTACGGCCTTACTCAGGTGCCGCGTCCTTCGAAGAAGGAAGAAAAGATTCTTGCCTATCTCAAACAGCTTATCACTGATCTGGGCCACAAATACGAGCAGGATGCCATTGGCAATATCGTGGTTCGCAAACCTGCCACGCCGGGATACGAGAATGCACCGATGGTACTGATTCAGGGACATGTGGACATGGTCTGCGAAAAGAACAAGGACACTGAGTTCGATTTCGATAACGACCCCATCGCAGCGTATGTCGATGGCGACTGGGTGACCGCGAAGGGAACCACTCTGGGTGCCGATAATGGCATTGGTGTGGCGGCTGGACTTGCAGTTCTCGAATCGACCGACCTGATTCACCCCCCGATGGAATTCATCTTCACCGTGGATGAAGAAACCGGCCTCACCGGCGCGAAAGGTCTGAAGGCCGGCTTCCTGAAAGCGGACATCATGCTCAACCTCGACTCCGAGGAAGACGGTGCATTGTACGTCGGCTGTGCTGGCGGCATGGATACGGCTGGTGTCCTCACGATGGATATGAACTCGGCTCCTCAGTCGCATGAAGCTTTGGAAATCGCTGTCAGCGGTCTCAAGGGCGGACATTCCGGCCTCGATATCAATACCGGCCGCGGCAACGCCATCAAATTCCTCACCCGCGTGCTTTCCGATCTGAGAAAAACACACCCCGGCGTCTCTTTCTCAAGCATGATCGGCGGAAGCAAGCGCAACGCAATTCCCCGCGAAGCCGAAGTGACGGTGTATGTACCGAAAGCCGACGCCGATGAAATCATCGCAAAAATGGCCGATTACACCGCGACTTTCCTCAACGAAATCAAAACTGTTGAGCCGGATCTGAAAGTGACCGCGCGCCGCGTGGAAGGCAATGGCCAGGTGATGGTCGATGCCCTGTTCTCAACACTGCTCGACCTTCTGATGGCACTGCCGCATGGCGTGCTCAAGCTGAGCGCGGACATCGACGGACTCGTCGAAACCTCCACGAATCTCGCTACCGTCACGATCGATGGTAGATCACTGATCGTCGGCACCAGCCAGCGCAGTTCAGTCGAGTCAGAGAAGTACGACGCCGTTGCGATGGTTCAGTCGATCTTCCGTCTTGCCGGCTATCATATCGTCATGGGCGACGGCTATCCCGGCTGGAAGCCCAATATGGAATCCAGTGCGCTGAAGTTCGTGCGCCAGGCCCATAATGACCTCTTCGGTAAGGATCCCGAAATCAAGGCCATCCACGCCGGTCTCGAATGCGGACTCATCGGCGAAGTATTCCCCAAGATGGACATGATCTCCTTCGGTCCGACCATCCAGGGCGCGCACAGTCCCGACGAACGCCTCAACATCCCGACCACTGCGAAGTTCTGGAACCTCGTCGTCAAGACGCTCGAAAACGTGGCCAAATCCGTCTAAGAAAAAACCACGAAGGCACTAAGCCACAAAGGCAGAACACGAAGGTTTTTTCGAGCCCTATTTATCAAATCCCCGGTACCTGTGAAAGTTACCGGGGATTTTATTTATAGCGCCCTATAAAAACTTTCGTGCTTCTTCATTCGTGACTTTGTGTCTTCGTGGTTTTTTCTTCCTCTGTATATCCGGATAAAACCGTATTTTACCCACTGGCTACGTCGTTTCGTCAATCTGGAGGTTTTGTCATGGCTATTGTTCTGGACGGTTCAAATCTGACCGTTGAAAACCTGGTGCGCATCGCGCGACATAATGAACCCGTGGAATTGCATCCTGAAGCGTTGGAGCGGATCAAGGTGTGCCGCGCAATGCTCGAGAAAAAGATTGCCAATCATGAAACCATGTATGGCATCAACACGGGAATCGGAGAGTTTTCGGAGGTGATGCTCACCGACGAACAGGTGGCGGAATTCCAGAAGTACCTGATCTATAATCATTCAGCCGGTATCGGCGATCCTGCGCCCATCGAGTATGTGCGCGGCGCGATTGCGGGACGCATCAACGTCCACGCCCACGGCAACTCCGGCTGCCGTCCGGAAATTACCCAGACACTGATCGCACTGCTCAACAAGGGCGTGACGCCCGTTGTTTGCCAGAAGGGCTCCGTCGGTGCCTCCGGCGACCTCGCACCCATGTCGCAGGTTGCCCTCCTGATGATGGGAGAAGGCGAGGCCTGGTATGGCGGCGAACGCATGCCCGCCCGCAAGGCGATGGAAATTGCAGGCATTCCGATTCCAGGACTGCAGGCCCGCGACGGATTAGCGACCATCAACGGATCGAATCTCCTGACGGCCATGAGCGCCATTCACCTTTACGATATGAACCGCTGGCTCATGCAGGCGGAAATCGCCGCGGCCATGTCGCTCGAAGCACTGCTCGCAAACCTCAAACCATACGACAGCCGCCTGCACGAACTCCGCGGCTTCTCAGGTGCGATCCGCAGTGCCCGCGCAATCGCTTCGTACTTCCAGGGCAGCGATCTGCAGACCGGGAAAATGAAAGTAAAAGTGCAGGACGCCTATTCCATGCGCTCGACACCGCAGGTAATCGGTGCGGCGCATGACGCGGTCGCCTATGCAAAATCGCAGGTAGAAATCGAGCTCAATGGTGTTGGCGATAATCCGATTTTTCTTCCTGAAGAAAATCTCACGCTGACTGGCGCAAATTTTCAGGGAAGTCCGGTGGCTCTCCCGATGGATATGGCTGGCGCGGCGATCACGATGGTAAGCGTGCTCTCCGAACGACGACTCAATCGCCTGCTCAATCCGGCACTGAGCGTCGGACTCCCCGCCTTCCTCACAAAGGGCGCGGGCATGTTCTCCGGACTGATGCTCAGCCAATACACTGCCGATTCCCTCATCGTCGAGCAGCGCATTCTCTCGGCGCCTGCTTCGATTCAGTCCATTCCTGCCGCAGCGGATCAGGAAGATTTCGTGTCGATGGGAATGAACACAGCGATTAAAAACGGACAGATAATCGACAACGCCAACGGCGTGCTAGGCATAGAATTCATCGCCGCCGCCCAGGCCCTCGATTTCCGTGATTTCCAGAAAGGCACAGGCGTGCAGAAAGCTCAGGATGTCGTCCGCCGTCATGTCGACCATCTCGACATCGATCGCCCGCTGTATCCGGACCACACAACCATGCAGCATGTCGTACGGTCCTGCGAGATTCTGGACGAAGTGCTCGCAGTAATAAGCTGAAGAAAGGCACAAAGGCACAAAGGCACAGAGGCACAGAGGCACAAAGGGCCGAAGAGCGCGTGCTCTTTGGAGGATGAGCCTTTAGGCTCGTCCACTTGTGCTTTGAACCAAACTTGAAGCCAGACGTGAAAACGGCCACGGAGTTATCCGCGGCCGTTTCCTGTTTCAGCACTTTCATTCCCCGTAAGCCAGAATCACGAAGGCGCGGAGCTGGTGCTCCGCGATCCTGTGAGGTGCGGAGCTGGTGCTCCGCGGTCCTGTTTGAAGGCTTTCTGGACATCCGTGGGAACCTTGACCTGCGCAAACGCTGAACACGAGAGCACCAGGGTGAGAACGATAATCAGAGAACTGCTCCGCATGATGCCTCCTGTATGATGAAAATATATTCCTATTGTCAACAGCTCAATCCTGGGGAATCGAGCCCTTCCCACTATCATCGTTTCCATCTTCCTCACCCCAATCGGGCCAGATGGCGAAGCCTACTTCCATTCCCGGACTGTCGGTAGCTTTCCCGGTTTCATAGCAGTGTCCGGAAAGCCGCGGGTAGCTGTCGAAATCCGAACTCCACTGGTAGGTGCATTCAAACTTCCGCTCACCGTGCAGCCAGCGAATGCGGATCACACGCGCCTCCGCGCCGATCGCATATTCCATACCCCAGGTACCGGACAAAGTATCGGCTCCGATAATGCGCTGAAAGCTTCGCGAGCCGGTCGAATCCTCCTGCAGCACCAGCAGCCCCATGAAGGTTGCGTCGCCCTCGAGCACCTTGCCGATCAGAGTGTAGCTGCCGACAAAAAAACTTAGACCCGGATATTCTTCGTTTGAATCCTGATCCGTCACCTCCTCTTGAGCCAGACAGAGTGGTGCGGCAAGAAGTATCGCGAGGATGATGAGAATTGGCCTGATCGATGAGCGTCTCATTGATGCACCACTCTTTCTGCCTCATGCGGACGCGCTTCCAGAGTAAATGAAAATGCAGTACCCACACCGACCTCACTCCGAACTTCTATACTTCCACCCAGACTGTCTACGAATTCCTTGCAGAGCATCAAGCCCAATCCCGTACCCGGCTCCCCGGCGGTACCGGCGCGATGTATTTTTGTCTCGATCCGGAAGAGTTTTTCAACCATGTCCTGAGGCATACCGATGCCAGTATCCCGGACGGAAATCAACACTGAATTAACCTTCGCGTCCTCCGCAGTGATCATCACTTTGCCGAATGCCGGAGTAAATTTAATTGCATTCGAAACAAGATTGCGAAGCACGGTTTCAATCATGCGTTCGTCAACGTACAGAGCAAACGGGCGCTGCACCAACACCTCGAGTGTGATGTTCTTGTGTGCGGCTACCGAAAGGAGCGGCTGAATCGACCGTTCAATCGTCTGCTGCAGGTCCAGATGCTGAAGGTTGACGTTGAGAGCCCCCCGCTGCGCTTGCGCCCATTGCAGAAGATTTTCGATGAGTGCATGCAGATGGAATGCTGAAGAATGCAGATCCTCTCCGACAGACAGAACTTCCTCGGTATCCCCGAGGTCTATCGATCCGTCCACAAGCAATTCGGAAAGACCCAGCAGCCCATTGAGTGGGCTCCTTAAATCATGTGCGATAATGTTGAAGAAAAGGTCTTTAGTTGCAATCACACTTCTGAGCTCATCCGCGATTGAGCGAAGCTGCTGCTCATTCTCGTTAATGGTTTGGAATTTCCGTGCGTTGGCGATCGCCAATCCTCCGGTACGGCCGATCATGCGCGCAATATCATTGTAGCGGCTGATATATTGCGGGAAGGCAATATCCATCACATGCATTATTCCAAGAAGCTCCCCGCCGTGCGTCAAGCGAATATGAAGATCCGAATCAGTTTTCTCAGGATCGCTTTTATCTCGCCCCATTTCGACCGATCCGTATGATTCCCGCTGAGCAAACAATGCTTCGTACGAAATATCCTTCGGGGCAAACAACATGGTCAAAGTTGAATGCAGGTGATTAACCACGTCAGATTCCTGTACAGAATCCACGAGATTTTTCATCTGCTCGAAAGCCATTGTATAATTTGCTGAACGGCTTGCAACCTCCGACAGTCTGTATGAAATGTCGCGATGCGTGCATTCTCCCCGCCATTCCCTTACCAGACTGTCTATGCGCAGCGTGCAGGTATCGAGTCCCACCGGCAGAACTTCCCAGGGGAGTCCCGTATATTTGCTTAATTCTTCTAGCTGCGGTTGAACATCGCCGGGCAATCCTGTATCAAGCATCACGATTTTTCTTGCAGATTCAGCAAAAAATCGTTTTGCAGTATCCGGTTCAAAACCCCAGTTGTTGATATGGGAGGGAAGATCGTGCAGCCAGCCATTGGATACGAGATACGCCCCTCCGATAATAAGCGACTCAATTGTTCTAGCATTGAGCAGAAATTCGAAACATTGATTCAGCTGAACAATCTTCAGACTCGCGCTCCCTGCCAGCGGCATTTTGGGTGCCGTTCTGGTGATGCAGCTGCTGCCGATAAAAACTACTTTCGAAAATTCACCCCCTGCCTCTTTTGCGATCTTTGCGATGTCGTCCGGGTCGTATGGAAAGGCCACGCAATTCGCGTGAAAGCTCTGCACGCTGACATCCGGATAATTGTTCGCCTTGATTATCTGCCTGATCTCAGGAGCAAAAGAACTGCATACGATCAGCAACAACCTTTCATTCATTGACGCGAGTCGAATGTAATCATGAATTGATTATTGGATAGCGGCCATACTCATGCACTGCTTCTGAAATTGCGAGCAGCACCTCATCCGGAACCTGGAAAGGTATTTCGCCATGATTATCCGATAAAATAAACCCACCGCCGGAGGCAGCTTCGTTAATAGCGGTCTTCACGCGTTCGAAGGCCATCTCTTCCGTCCACCTGCGCATCTCGATCCCGTTGAGATTGCCGAGAATCGTGAGCTTATTCCGGCAAGCTTCTTTGATCTGCGGGAGATCCTCCAGCGCGCTGACGCCGACAACCGCCGTTCCGGTTTCCGCTACATCTGCGAGTATTGACAAACACCCACCGGAAGCGAAGTGTGTCGCAGTCGGGCCTTGAATTCTCGCTATCGTGCGCTTTGCGATCTGATATCCTGTTTCCAGATAGAGTTTGCGTGGTATCATTGTTGGAGAGGACACCGGATCGAAATAACAGATCGCAGTTGCGCCTGCTTCCAACTGAGCATTTGCCCACTCGACGCAGAATTCCTCATTTACGCGCATCAGGTGTTCAAATTCCACCGGATATGAATGCATGACCTGAAGATACCTCTCAAAGCCGAGCTGCATGACGGGAAGAGAGAACGGCGACATAACCACACCAATAATCGGGACATCTCCATTCACTGCTTCCTTGAGCCTGCGCTCTGCTTCCAGCACTTTATGAAGCATCTTCGCTTCTTCGATGCGGGGGGGCACGAGGTCAAGAATCGACGGAATTGTTTTGACACAGGGTTCGCCGGTGTTGGGGGGGCCGTCCTCAGTATAAATCACTTCTGCACCAAACGCCTCCACCTCAAGTGGAGCATAGAAAAACGAATAGATACAGTCGTTTCTGTATTTCCGGAGCATGCGGAGCTGTCCTTCGACCACGTACTCCGCCTTCGAAAAATATTCCTGAATAGACAATCCCAGCTCGCGTGCACCATGCATCGTCAGGAGATGAAAGACGGGAACCCTGTCTGGCTCATTGTGCGAAAGCGTGGTGAGAACGCGCTGCATGGAAGTCATCGGTGATTGCGGCATTACATTCCCTCCATTACTTCTGAGATAAGAGAAAGCGTTTCCGAGGGATCCTTCGCGGTCGCATGAGCGCCAATCTCCTTCCATAGTTCCGAATCAAAACGGAAGGGTGCTCCGCCGACGATGAGTACAACACCTTGCTCTTTCAACTGGGCAGCGATTTCCTTGAGCCGCAGCGCGGATGGAAGCATAAGCACCGAGAGCAGAAGGATGCGGATATTCTCCTCGCGAACTTTCCGGAGAAGATCTTCAGTGCGCAATCCCCCACCCAGATCCATGAGTTCGAATCCTGCAGCTCGGAGAGAGGAATAGATGATGCGTTTTCCGAGCAAATGAAAATCCTCAAATACGCC
Source organism: Bacteroidota bacterium (assembly GCA_049663345.1). Classification (GTDB taxonomy): domain Bacteria; phylum Bacteroidota; class Ignavibacteria; order SZUA-365; family SZUA-365; genus SZUA-365. Next base: position 6,041 of record JBATDG010000083.1, on the reverse strand, counting down.
GATAGCCATTTTTGGCTGATAGCGCCGGGTCGGACTTGCCGGAGGTAATATGCGATCTATCAGTTCCTCACAGATCAATCCACCCATGTACACCTGCGACAAGGCAAGCTGCCCGGTCTCCCAGGCTTCACCGATGGACTGCAGGGCAGACATTACCACGGTCGTGGCCATTTCAATCGGGCTGCTATTCTCAAGTGCCGTGCGCAGAATCAGATCGGCTTCTTCTCTGTCCAACGCCAGCAATGCACGTTCAAGCCGTTGAGAGAAATGTGTTGTGTTAACCATCAGGCCATCCAGTTAATTAATCGTTGCGGAAGCGAAGAAGCGAAAACGATACGCAGGACATACTTACGCCGCTCGCTACAGAGGATAAGAAGGTGTGTTTGTCTGTCGGATGTCAGCTGGAAAGTAGTGAAAACCAACGTCTTTTTCAAAGAGCGCGAATAGATGAGAAGCGCTGAAATTCAAGGCAGTGTCGAAATTCAATTATCAACACTCAACTATCCATCTGGAGGGACTCACTTTAATTTCATCCCGGAACTCAAATGCCCTGCCAACGTCATCGCATCCTCTTCGACCTTAGCGATGACGGCGCTGCGGGCGTCCTGATCAGGGGCCCCAAGCAGCCAGACGGCAGAGTACCACGTTTTATCTCTCCAAGTAGTGATGACCCGCGAGATCAACATTTCATCGAATCGGCCGAGCAGCGTATCGACCAAGGCCCCCATCGGCATTGCAGGAGCGATTATCTCATCCTGCACCGCATCGATCGTTTCGGTGAGAATCGCATTAACGCGGCAGTAATCTTCATACCGATCCTCACGCTGCTCGTCCGTCATTTCGTCCCAATCAGCCTTGAGTACTTCATCCACTGTCAGCATAAGATCGTAATTGATATGAGCGTTAATCCCAAGGAGAAGATGCTGCAGTACGGCCGATTCTTTTTGGCGAGTGTACTCATGCGCAATCTGCCAGACCCGGGGTGCAGATGAGGGCTCTCTCTCCCATTGTTCCAAAGCCGTAAAGTAATACTCAGCGAACGTGATGATCAGGCGGGAGACCCATTCACCATCCAGGAAGGCCCCTTTTTCGATTCCCGCCTGCATATTGGCAGTCATCAGACTGTAGCAATGAAGGAAAACTTCCCGCTTATCACCCCTCGCATTCCAACGGTCAATCAAGCTATGCATGCGTTCGAGCAGAGCATTTTCGTTTATTCGCTGATCACTACGGTCCATGGACGCACCTCCCAGTTAGTGACAACTCCGTTTCTCACATACACATCATTGCGGGCAAAATCCTCGACCACTGAAGCGCTTTCCGCTTTGAACACGAGCACCGCGCGGTCTGCGGGTTCCGCCAGAGCACCGGCCAGCAAGAGCTCGCCCCGATCATGTGCGGCCTGCGCGTACGCGAGATGTTCGCCGCGAAACTCCACCCGGCGCTCCAGGTAATCGTCTGCGGTGGTATAAAACAGGATGTAATGCATAAACTATTTCTCCGCTTACATAAAGATAATCGATCGGAATTCGGCATCAGATGGGAATTCTACCCGAACTCAGGCTACCTGCTTCCAACGCTGGTTCGCCATTGCAAAGCTGTCAACGCATAATATCAAATCCGGCGGTAATAGACACACTGTCTTTCAGCATCGCCCACACCGGACATATCGACTGCTCCGAGAGTGCAATGGCCTTCTGCACATTCTCATCCGTCGCGTCCGCCGACGTCAACGCGAACTGCAGCGCGATACTTTCGAAGGACGTCGGATGCTGCTCCCTCCGCTCCTCCGGGCTCCTTCCGCGCCTCCACGATTTTCCGTATCTTTGATTTCAGGAATATCCGATTCAAATATAACGGACTTGACCATGCTTTCGAACAGAGAAATCGCCAGCGCAATGACAGTAAAGCTTCCGAATGTGCTCCCCGGAAAAAAGGAATTTCAGCCCGGAATTCGGCGAGCACCCAATCGCGGACTCAATCTTTCGAAGCACGAAATCCGTACGGCACTGAAAAACGCGCTGCGGTATGTTCCTGAGGAGTTTCACGCTGAGCTTATCCCGGAATTTCTTGATGAACTCAAGACGACCGGCCGTATCTACGGATATAGATTTCGTCCCGAAGGCAATATCTGCGGCCGACCGGTGGATGAATACGAGGGTATTCTGTCCGCCCGCGCGCTGCAGGTGAACATTGACAACAATCTCGATTTCGCAATTGCGCTGTATCCTTATGAACTGATCACCTACGGCGAAACCGGTCAGGTCTGCCAGAATTGGATGCAGTATCAGCTGATCAAGCGCTATCTGGAGGTCATGACAGAAGAACAAACGCTGGTCGTTTCTTCGGGACATCCGCTCGGACTCTTCCCCTCAAAACCCGACGCTCCACGCGTGATTTCCACAAATGGATTGCTGGTCGGACAATGGGATAATCCCGAGCAGTTCAAACGCCTGACCGCGATGGGCGTAACGAATTACGGACAAATGACGGCAGGCGGATGGATGTACATAGGTCCGCAGGGCATCGTCCATGGTACCTACATCACCTTGCTCAATGCAGGACGCAAGTATCTGGGCATTCCTGCGGACAAGGATTTGAAGGGTGTGTATTTTATTTCTTCCGGACTCGGGGGCATGTCGGGCGCACAGCCCAAAGCTGTAGAAATAGCCGGCGGCATCGGAGTCATTGCCGAGGTCGACGGAAGCCGCATTGAAACACGGCATAGTCAGGGCTGGGTCGGGCTCGTTTCAGCCGATCTCGACCAGATCGCTTCGTGGATGCAGGAATATCGGGAGAAAGGTGAGGCTGTTTCCATCGCCTATCACGGCAATGTGGTTCAATTGCTTGAATACCTTGATGAAAAGAATATTCATGCGGAGCTGATTTCTGATCAGACCTCGTGCCACGTTGTATACGAGGGAGGATATACTCCCGCCGGGGTGAGTTTCGAGGAAGGTCGTGAGATTATGAAAAGCGATCCCGCGCGATTCAATGCGCTGGTCGACGATTCTCTGCGCCGGCACTACCGCGTCATCAAGCGGCTGGCGGAGAAAGGATCTCATTTCTGGGATTACGGCAACAGTTTTCTTGCTTCCATTTTCGATGCGGGTGAAATCGATATCGCAAAAAATGGACGCGACACCACTGAAGGATTCATCTGGCCATCGTATGTCGAAGACATTATGGGACCCATGTGCTTCGATTACGGTTTCGGTCCGTTCCGCTGGGTATGCCTGAGCGGCAAGGATGAGGATCTTCGAAAGACCGATCTGGCTGCCATGGCCTGTATCGATCCTGATCGGAGTTCAATGGATCGCGACAACCACTACTGGATCGCAACCGCTGAACAGAACCGTCTCGTGGTCGGCACAAAAGCACGCATTCTCTATTCCGATGAGGAGGGGCGCGTGCGTATTGCGCTGAAATTCAACGATATGATACGAAACGGTGAAATCGGTCCTGTCATTCTCGGACGCGATCATCACGATGTGAGCGGTACTGATTCACCCTTCCGGGAAACGGCGAATATTTTCGATGGATCGAATGTCACTGCAGATATGAGCGTGCAGTGCTTCGCCGGAAATGTCGCGCGAGGCATGACCCTTGTTGTGCTTTCGAATGGCGGCGGTGTCGGAATCGGGCGGTCCAGCAATGGCGGCAACGGCATCGTGCTCGACGGTTCCGAGCGAATGGACAACATTCTCCGCTCCGGCCTCAGCTGGGATGTAATGGGCGGCGTAGCGCGCCGCAACTGGGCAAGAAATGAAAACGCGCTTTCTACGGTCCGGGAATGGAACGAGAAGCATCGCGGTCAGGGACATATAACCATGCCGTACCTGGTAGATGATGCCCTGATCGACGAACTGATCGGCGATTCATTCTCAAACCAGTGACGGGCATTCGGCAATGCTTACCCGCTGTTCAGATACATCTGAGTAGTCAGTAAAAATTAGGTGGGGATACTCTGCGGGAGGAATCGAATGTCGCGTCGTTTCGTTAGTTAATTCTGCTTGAGAGAATGGTAAACGTCCATAACCAGACAGCCGGTAGCATTAGCATGACTGCGCTGCTCGAACCATCTGTGAAGTCTGGAGCCGACGTATTGTCCCGTAAAGAAGGCGCCTATCAGCAGCGGGAAGGTATACAGCTGCCACCCAAGCCCTGAGAATATACGAAGCGCGATCACTCCCGGTACCGGAAGGTGGACCGAGAGCACCCAGTGGAGACTGAATTTACGCGTTGTGCTGCGCCAGTACCCGAAAGGGAGGTTGAGCGTGAACACTGCGAGTATTACGGCGATCAGTATCATGATGCAATATAGGTAGAACGGCGATATCATCACTCTCGTTTTAAATCCCTTCCTGCTTCTTCCTCAAATTCAAGACCCAAATCCCCGCTCAACGTTTACAGTAGACATACACAGTGATAGATGTCGACGGAGACGCACCAGCTGATTCAGCTATCGTTTTTACCAAAGTAGTATGTCCTCCATCCATTTCCTTTGTATATGAGGAATCACGGAATGAGAGAATGTTGACGCAATTCCTTGCTTCTTCTCCAGTATACACGACGGTCTGTTTTCCAAGCGAGTAGGCAAGCTCCGCTGTGAAGCGGATTCGGGCTTCTTGAACCCTTCGCGTCGCTCCGTAGGAAGTAGGATACTGATACCTCATTTCGATAGGACCTATTGTCGCCTTCACTCCGTCTGCTGTAAAAGAGACAATTTGATGATAACCGTTTGTAGCGAGATAATCATTTATATACAGATATCCGCTGCTATGTGGAAGGAATACATCGAAATACCCGACATCGTACAGTGTCTCTTCGATTGTTGTTTTAGTTTCTATTTCGCCTCCTGCATACACCCGAGTCCTTTTGCAGAGCAGCTGCAGAGGAAGATCGTACAGCTGGACCGTGGAACGAAAACCTGCGAACGCTGGCACCGGCCACGCGAAACTACTAGATGAACTCCACGTTCCGCCGGCACGTCTGATTTTCCACCAATACACGCCGCTATTCTCGAGGCTCAGAGTGACGCTTGTGTTTTTCGTAGCCGCGGTCAGCACCTCGCGCGTGAACTCGCTGTCGCTGGCGATTTGAATTTCGTACGGACCGCCGCTCCCGCTGGACCAGTGAACGGTAGGAGTTGCTGTCTGAACCATCGCACCATTTATCGGGTACAGCGGAACCGGTTCAGTTACAAGAACCGGCGGCAGATCGGTCTGAACGAATTTTCCGTCAGGCTGGCGGGGTGTTGTCGGCGGATCGCAGGACAGTAGAAAAATGGCAGGGATTAGGAGTACGATGAGTGGATTCAGACGCATGGACAAACTCCAGAGTGGTGCGCCAACAAGACACCCATGATCGAGAATCGTTCCTCGGGGATGCTCAGGTTCGGACAAAAAAAAGAGCTCAACGATTTCTCATTGAGCTCTAAAATAAAAGTCCTGGCGACTTCCTACTCTCCCAGGCGGTCTCCCACCAAGTACCATCGGCGTTGAGGGGCTTAACTTCTCTGTTCGGAATGGGAAGAGGTGAACACCCTCGCTATCGTCACCATGGACTAATAATAGACGTATTAGAAGATTGATCAATATGGCTTTAACAAGTTCACTGAACGGAACCTGAAAAATTATAAAATTAAGCGAAGTCTCACGACTTATTAGTACAGCTCAGCTGAACACATTACTGTGCTTACACCTGCTGCCTATCACCTGGTAATCTTCCAGGAGTCTTCAGGTCGTTAGACGGGATGACTCATCTTGGAGTAGGCTTCGTGCTTAGATGCTTTCAGCGCTTATCCCTTCCGAACGTAGCTACCCAGCCATGCCGCTGGCGCGACAACTGGTACACTAGAGGTTCGTTCACTCCGGTCCTCTCGTACTGAGAGCAAATCTCCTCAATCATCCTCCGCCCGCATAGGATAGGGACCGAACTGTCTCACGACGTTCTGAACCCAGCTCACGTACCGCTTTAATTGGCGAACAGCCAAACCCTTGGGACCTTCTTCAGCCCCAGGATGCGATGAGCCGACATCG